>NZ_LSUQ01000005.1 GCF_001642725.1 Ferroacidibacillus organovorans | reverse complement strand
GTCCCAGTTCGCGCAGTTCCTCGATCAGCGCGCGATGCTGCGGTTTTTTTGTGTACGCTACGATCGATTGCGCAACCTTCGGTCCAACGTCCGGGATCGCCTGAAGCTGATCTGTGTCCGCCTCAAGAAAAGCGTCCATCGCGCCAAACGTCTCTGCGATCACTTGCGCCGCTTTTTCGCCGACGTGACGAATGCCGAGTCCAAAAAGCAGGCGTTCCAAAGGCTGTCGCTTGCTCTCTTCGATGCTGCGCAGCATCCGATCTGCCAGTTTTTCACCCATGCGTTCGAGCGTCAGAAGCGATTCTCTTTTCAGGCGATAGAGGCTCGGAATGTCTGTGAGCAATCCCTTTTCAAACAACGTCTCAATCCACTGTTCCCCGATGCCATCAATGTTCATTGCGCTTCGCGATACAAAGTGAATCAGCGCCTCGATCTGCTTTGCGGGGCAGTCTTCATTGACGCAGCGGAGCACCACCTCACCATCGGCGCGAGCAAGCGTTTCGCCACACGACGGACAGTATGTCGGCATGCGGAAAACCTCTTCGTCGCCTGTTCGCGCCTCCGGCAGACTGCGTACGATCTCGGGAATGATATCGCCCGCTTTTTGCACGATAACCAGGTCGCCGATGCGCACATCCTTTTCCCGAATCATATCCTCGTTGTGGAGCGTCGCCCGACTCACCGTGGACCCCGCCAAAAAGACAGGTTCAATGATCGCCGTCGGTGTCACCGCGCCCGTGCGTCCGACGCTCAGTTCAATGTTTAGCACGCGCGACTCTGCCTGCTCCGCCGCGAACTTGTAGGCGACCGCAAAACGCGGACTCTTCGCCGTAAACCCGAGCGCCTCTTGTACCGCAAAATCATTCACCTTGATGACGACACCGTCGATGTCATACGCGAGCGTCGCGCGCGCCGCTTGCGCCCACGCGATGTACTCGATCACGTCCTTGATGTGAAAACAATGCCGCCAGTGTGGATTGATCGGGAGTCCAAGCTCGCCCATCGCACGCAGTGCCTCTGCCTGTGTTGTCGCAAGCCCCGCGGGCGTTGCCAGCGTATACGCAAAAAAGGAGAGTTTGCGCGCGGCAACAATCGCTGGATCCAGTTGACGGAGCGACCCGGCCGCCACGTTTCGTGGATTCGCAAAAAGCGGCTCACCGCGGTCGCGTCGCTCTGCATTGATTCGTTCAAACGCTGCGCGCGGGAGGTAGGACTCACCGCGCACTTCGATGCTCACGTCTTGCCGAAGGCGCAGCGGAATCGCCTTGATAGTACGCAGATTTACCGTGATGTCCTCACCGACAACGCCGTCCCCACGCGTGGCACCCTGCGTCATGACACCTGCGTCATAGCGCAGCGCTGTCGCTAGCCCGTCAATCTTAAGTTCACACACATACCCTTTGAAATCACTCGCAAACACCTGGATTCGCTCGTCAAACGCAAGCAACTCTTGCTCATTAAACACATTGGAAAGCGAGCGCAGCGCGATGCGGTGTGCCACCTTCTCAAACCCTTCGAGCAACATGCCGCCAACGCGCCTTGTGGGTGAATCGGGCGTCACCAATTCAGGATGCGTCTGCTCGATTCCGTTTAATTCACGCAAGAGTTGATCGTATTCGAGATCAGAGATGAGCGGCGCGTCGAGGACGTGGTAGTGGTAATCGTAGTGCTGCAAAAGTTCACGCAATTCGGCTGCGCGCTTCGCAACTTCGCCCATTCCCTATCCCTCCACCTTCGTGATCGGTGCAAACCGCACCATCAATTTCCGCGACCCGATGGGCGGGTCAAAGGTCACCGTGATCTCGATGTCATCCCCGGAGCCTGAGAGGTGCGTCACGATGCCGTTACCCCACTTGCGGTGTTCTACACAATCACCTACTTGCCAGTTCGCCGCTACATCACCGCCAAACCCTTGGGGAACATGGCTTCGCGCCGACGTACCTGGACTCGCCTCGCGACGCATCCGTTCTGGCGCGGCAACCGCGCGGCGCGTATAACCAATCGGCTCGACGAGTTCCTGAGGAATCTCTTTTAAAAACCGCGACGGCATGTTCGCGCGCGTCTGCCCGAAAAGCATCCGCGAATAGGCGCACGACAGCGTCAGTTCCTGCTTTGCGCGCGTGATGCCCACATAGCAGAGCCGGCGCTCCTCGGCCATCTCACCCTCATCGTCGACCGCGCGACTGTGCGGGAAGATGCCTTCTTCCATGCCAATGAGAAAGACGACCGAAAACTCGAGCCCCTTCGCGCTGTGCAAGGTCATCAGGGTGACACCCGCATCCTCATCGCTGCGCGCACGATCCAAGTCGGTTTCAAGCGCATTCTCCGTGAGAAAATCGACGAGCGATCCAGTCTCATGGGTCATGTCAAACTCCTGAGTCAGCGAGAGAAACTCGTCCAGGTTTTCGACGCGCGCCTGGCTTTCGATCGTCTTGTCCTCCAAGAGTACCCTGCGATACCCGCTCATCGCATAGAGTTCCTCCGCCAACTCCGTCACACTGAGGTACTGAGACATCGTGTGCAGCGTCTCGATCATCTGCGCAAAACCCGCGAGCGCCTCGCGAAAGCGCAGACTGAGCCCCGTCGCTTCCCCCGCGTGGATCGCGTCGATCAGTGACACATTAGAAAGCGCCGCATAAGCCATCAGCTTGCTGAGCGTCCCCTCCCCAATGCCACGCCGCGGTTCGTTGATGATGCGTGAAAACGCGATGTCATCCCGCGGATTGGCAATCAAGCGAAGGTACGCGACCACGTCTTTGATCTCTTTTCGCTCATAGAATCGCGTGCCGCCAACGACCCGGTACGGAATGCCCGCCTGCAGGCACAATTCCTCGACGACGCGCGACTGCGCATTCGTGCGATAAAGCACCGCCATCTCGGAATAAGGGACGTCTCGCTCATCGTGCAGGCGCTGCGCTTCTTCGACGAGGTAGCGCGCCTCTTCGCGTTCATCCATCGCCATGTGCACCCGCACCCGCGAACCGCCTTCATTCGCCGTCCACAAACGCTTCTCCGGACGGTTGCGGTTGTTTTTGATCACGGCGTTCGCCGCATCGAGGATGGACTGTGTGGAGCGATAGTTCTGTTCAAGTTTGACCACGACTGCGTCAGGATAATCCTTCTCAAACGAAAGAATGTTTGAAATATCTGCGCCGCGCCACGCGTAGATCGACTGATCCGCGTCGCCGACGACACACAGGTTGCGATGGCGTTTGGCAAGGAGCGTAACCAGTTCATATTGACTGCGGTTTGTATCTTGATATTCATCCACCAAAATATATTGAAACTTGCGCTGATAAAACGCGAGCACATCGTCGTGTTCGGTAAAAAGTTCCACGGTTTTTTCGATCAAATCGTCAAAATCAAGTGCATTCTGCTCTTTAAGGCGCCGCTGATAGAGCGTGTAAACTCTTGCCGCCATCTGCTCAAAAAGCGTGACAGCCTTTACCGTCGCGGCCCCTGGCGAGATGCGCGCATTTTTGTAGCTGCTCATCGCCGCGAGCAGACTGCGCGGTTCAAACTTCTTGGTGTCGATGTTGAGTTCCTGACAACACCGCCTGACCGCAGAAAGTTGATCGGTCGCGTCGAGAATCGTAAAAGACGACGTGTACCCCAACTTCTCAATCTCCCGGCGCAGTATGCGCACGCACATCGCGTGAAAGGTCGACACCCAGATGTCATTCGCGCGAAGCCCGACAAGCCTGTCCATTCGCGACTTCATCTCGCGCGCCGCCTTGTTGGTAAACGTGATGGCGAGGATGCTCCACGGGAGAACCTCCTCGTGCTCGATCAGATAGGCGACGCGGCGCGTGAGAACGCTTGTCTTGCCACTCCCGGCGCCTGCCACGATAAGCAGCGGGCCGTTCTTGTGGATGACCGCCTGTACCTGTTGCGGATTCAACCCCTCCAGGATATCAAACGATTCCGGTTGCATCGCGCTCATGATGATGATTCACCTTCTTTCGCGAGTTTTTGCAGCGCGTCTGCACAGGCTGTCACGCCCTGCTCCACAAAACGCATGGCCAGTCCGAGCGGCGTCTCCCAGAATGGATCGGGAATCTGCGGCGCGCGGCGATACGCGGGTGTGAACAGCGTTTGGCGCACAATCGCCGCATAGTGCGCAATCAGCGTTTGGTCTTGCTCGTCGCCGCCTTCACGCGCCACGCGAAAGAAAAACTGCATCGCCTGCCACAGATGATCCCCTGGAATGTGATGCGCCGTCTCGTAGCGCGCAAGCTGCTCAGAGAGTCGATCTTCGGCGAGAAGCTGGGGCATGCCGAGCGCCCCTAGCATCGTTGTCGCCTGGTTACGAACCGCGCGCATCACGCGCAAGCGCTCTTCGCGCATCACATCGTCGGTGAGTGTTTCGCGCAGAATCACGCGCGCCTCTTCATCGGTCATACGCGGGACCCGCCTGCCACAGCCGCTGCGTGAACGTACACTTGATATGCGCGCTCCGCCATCTCGTATGCGTCGGCGACTGTGTCGGCGACGGCGATCAAATGACCCATTTTGCGCCCCGGACGCGCCTCTTGCTTTCCATAAAAGTAAGCGGTCACCGCAGTGCCAGGCGTCGCTGCGAGCGGCGGTTCGACGAACCCTACTCGCCGGAAAATCGGTTCGACCCCATCGGGAAAGAGATCACCGAGCAGATTGACCATCACGCCAGGGCGCGCGTCAATCGCGCCGAGTGCCTGTCCACTCACAGCGAGGCACAGCTTGTGAAATTGGCTGAGCGCATTCGCGCATTGGGTAACGTGCCCTGAGTTGTGGGGACGCGGCGCGAGCTCATTCACGAGAACGCGCCCATCCTCTGTGGCGAACATCTCGACGGCGAGCAATCCCACAAGGTTGAGCGAAACCGCGATCGTTTGCGCGATGCGCAGCGCCTCCTGCTGCATCGTCGCGGATAGTGACGATGGAGAAACAGAGGCGTGCAGGATGTGATTGCGATGCTCGTTGTCTATCACGCCAAAGGTCTGCATCTCACCTGTTTGCGCGCGGGCGACGATCACCGACATCTCGCGCTCAAAAGTGACAAACGCTTCAAGCACGCAAGGCTGATCGCCGAGGTCGCGCCACGCGTCGCGCAATTCGCTCGCCTCGCGCACGACGCGCTGCCCTTTGCCGTCATATCCAAACGCGGCCGTTTTTAGCACGGCTGGGAATGTGAACACACGCGTCGCGTGCTCACATTCCGCTTCAGAGGTGATGACCGCGACATCCGGGATGGGGATGCCTAACGTAGCCAAAAAGGTGCGCTCGCGGATGCGATGCTGCGCAATGTGCAGGATGTTTGGGTCGGGAAAGGCGGGTGTCTGCGCGGCCGCTTTGCAAATGGCCTCATAAGGTAGATTCTCTGTGTCATAGGTGAGCGCATCCACGCTTTTTGCGAACGACACGAGCGCTGCCTCATCCGCGAGATCGCCGAGTGTCACCTCGTCCGCCACGAACGCGGCTGGGTTTTCGCGACTCGATGCAAAAACGTGCGTTTTCATGCCGAGCGAGCGCGCGGCAAGCGCAGTCATTTGCGCGAGCTGCCCGTCGCCAAGCAGACCAAGAACAAACGGCTTCTCACTCTTTTTCACGACTCCACGCCTCCCTCTGGCAGTGACGTCGCAAGCACCGCGTCGCGCTGGGTTTCGCGGTATGCTTCAAGCTTTATCGCGAGTTCGACCTCTTGCAACGCGAGGATCGACACGGCAAGCAGGCCCGCGTTCTTCGCGCCCGCTGCCCCGATCGCAACCGTCGCCACGGGGATGCCGCCCGGCATCTGAACGATGGAGAGCAGACTGTCGAGTCCCTGAAGTGCCTTTGACTGCACAGGCACTCCGATAACTGGAAGCGTCGTCATGGCGGCAGTCATTCCAGGAAGATGCGCCGCGCCACCCGCGCCGGCGATAATCACGCGCAGCCCGCGCTCGCGCGCCGTCTTTGCGTAGGAGAACAGCTTGTCTGGCGTGCGATGCGCCGATACGATCTCCGTTTCATACGCGACGCCAAACGATTTTAGAATCTGAATAGCATGATTCATCGTCTCAAAATCGGACGCGCTCCCCATAATGACGCCGACTTGTGCGGTTTCATGCTCTATGTGTTCGTTCACCGTTCATCTCTCCACACGCTTAAAAATAAGAAGAAGCCCGCTTCTGTAAACAAAGAAGCTGTTTACTGAGCGGGCCATGCACAATGGTCGGAATGACAGGATTCGAACCTGCGGCCTCACGGTCCCGAACCGTGCGCTCTACCAACCTGAGCTACATTCCGTCGACGTTGACTACTATACCACCTTAAAAAGTGGGGCGTCAAATGAGCGGGAAATTCTAATTGAATCGACGGACGGCCGGTACGGACATGGTGATGACCGTGATCATCACCATAAAAAGAGACGCAGCCCAGACGGTGTGAATCCCGCCCACGCGCGAGGCGAGCCACCCGATCAGGACATTGCCGACGGGCAGAAGCACCCACGAGCCGAAATAATCAAGGCTTGCAGCGCGTCCGTACGCCTCAGGGGCTACCAACTCTTGCATGCTTCCCTCCCACACCACGCCAAACATCATGGAACCCGCACTCGCCACGGCCATGATTGCCATGAGCATCCACGTTGTATGCGCGAACGTAAGTCCAAACAGCGCCAATGCGTTGGCGGCCAAGCCGCCGTACGCAAGGTACGCCCGATGCCCCCACTGTCTTTTGCGGCTATAGACGAACGCCGCGGCGATGGCGCCGACGCCCGAGGCGCTGCTCACGAGACCATAGGTGAAATCTGAAAGATGCAGATGGACTTTGACAAGCCACGGCACGAGGATGGTGGCCAGCCCCGCGCTCGCAATGCTTAAAAAGGCGAACGCCACAATCGTGATCCACAGCCACGGATGCTTCCGGAGTTCATGGTAGCCACCGAGCAGTTCATGAAAGTAGCCGCGCATCCCTGTCCCTTGTAGCGACGCCGCATCTTTCTGCGGAGGAGGGATGCGCAAAAAGAGCAGACTGACGACCGACGCGAGCAACATCAATGCGTCAAGCAAGAAACCGGCGGCAGGCGTTGCCAGGCCAACAAGTGCTCCGCCGAGCGCAGGGCCGAGAAGGCGCGCGCTCTGTATAGTGATCTGCGTGAGCGAGATGGCCGCACTGCGGATCTCCGGCGTGAACACCTGCTGACGCGCGCCCGAATAAGCCGGATTAAAGACCGCTTCCATCGCTCCATACATCAGCACAAAGACGCCTAAGATGCGCGTGTCCATCAGTCGCGCCACATAGAGCATCGCGAGCACAACAACAAGCAGCAAGCGCACGACGTCCGTGACCATCATGGCCTTGATTCGAGAGATCCGGTCTGCAAGAATTCCGGTAAACGGCAGCAGCACAACTTGCGGCAGCATAAAAAGACCCATGATGATCCCGAGTTGTACCGTAGAATTCGACGTGTGAAACACCGCCAATGGCAACGTGACCCATAATACTGAGTCGCCAAACTGAGACAGCGATTGGCCGAGCCACAACGCTGTAAAATTGCGGGATTGGCGTAGCGGGCTGAACAGCCCCGAGGTGTGGCGCGCTGCGTCGTTGTGCATTGATGGTGCTGATGGTGCGGGGGTTAACGATTCGATGCTCATTTCCTCATTTCACATTCCATAAATGCGGCGTTGCAGCGATGTGGCAAAATGATGCGACCCATCCGTTCAAGCCTTCCAATCCTGCGCAAGCATGCCGTAGATCACGTGATCAACATAATGGTCATACAACCATTCGGCTTGCCGTCTGCATCCTTCATTTTGAAATCCCAACCGCTCAGGAATGGCCCTGCTCTTCAGGTTTTGAGGAGCGACCCGTATTTCAACACGGTTCAATCCGTACTCCTTGAAAAGGATGTCAATAAGCGCACGGCAAGCGTTTGTCATGATGCCTTTGCCTTGAAACCTCTCACCCATCCAATACCCGATACTCGTCAGTCGATTCGACCCATGGATGTAGTGGAGACCGAGGACCCCCGCGAGTTCGCCGCGATACCATATTCCCAGTTCACCACCGTTGTTGGATGCGTATTGTTGCAACCCACCCTGGATGAAATCTTTTGTGTCCTCGACGGCGCGCGTCCCGTCCACAAAAGGCAGCCATTCCCGTAGATAACTGCGCGACTGGTCTAACAGGGCAAAGAGCGGATCCGCATCTCGGATTTCCAACAACCTCATTTGCGTGTCCGCATTGACGCTGTAGCTAAACATGATCCCATTCCCCTCTTTTCACCTCGAACCAACAGAATACACGGTTTCACCCACCATTTTCTATCAACGCCTTAAAACCATCGCTTGAAAATGCAAGATTTCGTTCCCATAGTCGATCGTCCTGAACGATTCTAACGTAAAGAAGCGGCGGACCGTTTCCTGGATGGCCGCATCCGTATGAAATGAGAAGAAGCGTTTTGGATCATAGCGGTCCGCCTCCCAGACGCCCTCAAAATCCATCCCGCCATACACGCCAAAATAAAAGAGTCCACCCGGTTTGAGAACTCGCCGCACTTCCGCCAGCACACCCGGCAAATCCCTCTTTGGCACGTGCAGCAGACAATTGATCGTCCACACCCCGTCAAAGTGCCCATCCGGAAACTGCAGGTCACTCGCGTCCATCTGCTCTGCCGAAAGTCCTTTCTCACGGCAGAGCAAAACCATTTCGCCTGACAGATCAGTCGCTGTGACCAACAATCCATTTTCTTCAAAAAACATGCTGTCGCGCCCCGTCCCCGCGCCAATCTCTAGCAGTTTCGCCCTATTCTCACGCTGCAAACGCGAAAGGAACATGTTGCGCTCCGCGAGTTTCCAATCGTCTTTGACGACTTGGTCTCGTTCCTTCGCATAGTGGTCATAGGTTTCTTTTAAGCGACGTTTCCACACCGATTCTGCCAACCCTCATCCCCCGTTCCCATCCTTCGCGTTTCTTAAAAAATCCTCGCATAAGGTAGCCGTCTGACCCAAAATTCGAATCGATTCGCTGACATCCTCCGTTTCTAACGCGTGATTCGCACCTGCAATGACGGATACGTCCACGTTGGAGCGATTCGCAATGTGGGGGATATCCGTTGCTTCAAACAGGGGATCGCAATCCCCCACAATGACAAGCGAACGTTGCGTCTCTTGAATAAACGGAATCACAGGTTTTAACGGAGTTAGAAACACATGACTCCCCACGGAAAAGGAAATCTTCTGAGCAACACTTGCTTGCACCATCGTCCCCAAACTCTTCCCTATAAATGTAACCTCACGATATGAATCTGGCATCACTTGATCCATTGCGTCAATCGCCTCCGAAACCAACACATCAAGATCATCCATTCGTAAATCCGTGCGATTCGCCTGATACCCATACTCGATGCCAAGCACATCATAACCGGCAGAGAAAGCAGATTTTGCTGCATACCACATGAGCGGAGCAGATTGCGGATACTCTCTGCCCGGAAACAGCACGGCGAGCTTTGAAGATTTCTTCGCGTGCTTTTGAAACAGATGCTTAACCGGGATTTCACCCCAACGTGTGGGCCTTTCAAATGCCACTTCCTCCACCACCTTACCGAGTTTCGCAATTTTCCAAAGCCTAAAACAACCTATCCCATTTGCCTTATTATAGACTCCATTACTCTTTGCGCGCACAAAAGAATTCACAACACTTGACACCCGTTGGAGCGAAGAATACGCCAATCGTGACCATGCGGTCACTCTTCCGAATGAAGGTCATTCAGTTCTATTCGAGGTGAATCAAATGCCTTCGCCCCAAGCGGGACTGACGATGGAGCATGTCATTTCCGCCGTCACCTGGATCGCGCAAGGACTTGATGCTCAAATCCAATCTAAGAACCGTGCTGGGTTACGGGTGTGGGATCGTTTTTTACGAGTTGATCTTCATCTGGATCTACCCTTCGATCGCGAAATCCGCTGCGCTGAACACGCTTTTAAAAAGTTTGCCTCAAGGCTGGGTCAATCTCGTCGGCTATCAATCCGGGGTTACAAATGTGAGCGACTTTTTGGCGGGGGAGTTTTATGGTCTCATCTATATCATCATCATGGCGATCTTCACAGTCGTCACCGCCACTAAACTCGTCGCACACATGGTCGACAACGGTTCTCTTGCGTATCTGTTGGCGACGCCTGTCGCACGCGGAAACATTGCACGAACACAGGCTGCGCTTTTGGGACTCGGGATCCTGTTCATCGGAGCGCTCTCTACCCTCGGAGGACTGCTCGGTGTTCACTTATTTCTTCACGACACACACCTGAATCCGCTTCATTTTATCGAACTGAACGTCGTTGGCGCACTCTTGTTTCTCGTGATTGGCGGCTACAGCTTCATTTTTTCGTGTCTCGCCAAAGACGAACGAACCGCACTCCGTGCGTCAGTGATCCTCACGCTCGCCTTCTATCTGCTAAACACGGTTGCCAAACTGAGCCATATGTTTTCGTGGCTAAATCACGTCACAATCTTCGCCGCCTTTAACGCGCAAAATCTCATCCATGGAAGCGGAGACTTTTCTGCTATCGCAAGCGGCCTCGCTGGCGCATCCATTGCCTGTTTTGCAATCGCAATCGTCGGGTTTCGCAAGCGACAAATGTCCCTCTAATTGCGTACGCCGCTTTCCCAATTCCATGAAAAAGCCGAGAAGGCGCGCGAACGGCCACTCGATTTTTCATGGTATCATATGCACCATTTAACCCTGAATCAACTGGTACGTCACCGTGACTTGCGAGCTGACATAGTTTTGCGAATTTCCGCCATAGCCATACGTCGTGCTGATACCGCCGAGCGATTGATTCGGCAGTGCGGGACCGTTCATAACATTTGTATTGACAGGCGCCGGAGACGTCACGCTAACGACAGATCCGACCGTTGCGCCAACGTCACTCGCCAGTGTCTGCGCCTGACTCTTCGCGTCAGCCAGCGCCTTGGCAAAGAGCTGCGTGCGAATCGTCGGGAGATTCATCGGTGCGTATTGAACATTGGAATACACGTTGCTCACGTATCCTTCTGTAAGCGTCGACAGACAGTTCATCACTTTGGGAAGGAGACTCGCCGATGCAACCGTCACGTTGACATTCAAATTCCCTGATTCATTCGACATATTTCCATTGTTATTGATCCCTTGAAACAGTGTCGAGATATCCCCTTGTGGAATGCCCAAGTGACGGAATTCCTGCGTCAACTGCCCCGCGATATGCGCCTCGTCGCGGGTGACCGCAAGCACCGTTTGATCATTGATGTTCATACTCATATTCACTGTGGCAACATTGTCTGTGGAGTACACACCGGCGATGCCTGTCACCGTAATTGTATTCGGCGTCTGCGTCGCAGTCGTTGTCGTACTCGAAGGCGTATTGCCCATTCCCATTGCGTGCGCCCCGAGCACCAGTGGGCTCGTGACGCCACCCACCAAGAGTGCCACCGTAATCGCCCCGCCAACCATCCAATTGCGTTTTGCCACACGTGATCTCCCCTTTGATCCGCTTATAGAATCACTAGACTCACACATTCAGCCTGCAATACGGCCGAACGTTTCAAGCATTCATCCTATAGACGGTAGAGCGCTCTCAAGGTTTCACGCGATGGCCTGAATTTACGCACAAATCACGTTGTGCAGGTTGCCTTCAAAAATCGAGTAAGCCCTTTCTCATAGAGTACATTGCCAACGACCACCGTATCTGCAAAGCGCTTCATGATCTCCATTTGCTCTAAGGTTTCGATTCCGCCGCCATAGACGAGATGGATATGCGGAAACGCGCGCTTCACACTCTGTAGCACGCGCACATCGCCGAGCGTCCCGCTGTATTCAAGGTAAAGCGCTTTCATTCCACAAAGTCTCGTCCCATATGCAGCGTACGCGAGAACATCCTCAAGATCTCTCGGTATCTCCGCTCGCGCACGCCTCGCCACAGCGCACGCCTCATTCATCACCACGTACCCAATCGATTCACATTTGTCCCACGGGATGACGGAGCGATACAAGCGTAACGCCTTCACATAGCTTCGCGCGAAAACGTCGATGTCGAGTGCGTTTAAAACGATCGGGAACAGGTACCCGTCCACCCCAAACGCAATGCCATTGTCTGACGACACCTCTTGCCAGATTGGCCTTCGCACCTTTCGCGCGCGAAGTGCAAGCGCGAGATCTGTGGCGTTTCGCGTCGTCACGCCCCATGTCCCGCCAAGGATCAGCGCATCAACGGGCGCCTTGCACGCTTGATCGAGCATCGCCTCCGTGTGTGCGCGATCCGGGTCGAGCTTTAGCAGTCTTTCCCATGAATCCATATCTTCCTCCGTGTCACGCACGAAACCGTCTACTCTTTCATGCGATCGAGCACCAAATGATATCCGTCTGATCCATAGTGTAGACATCGTTTGACGCGGCTAATCGTCGCGGTGCTCGCGCCCGTCTCCGCCTCAATGTGACTGTACGTAAGCCCACCCCGCAACATGCGGGCAACCTCAAGCCGCTGTGCGAGTGATTGCACCTCGCCGATTGTGCAGATGTCTTCAAAAAAGCGATAACACTCGTCCAGGTTTTCTAAGAGAAGGATCGCCTCAAAGAGTTGATCCGTCGAACGATCCCGTATGCGGTCGAGTTGCATCACACCCATCCCCCTTCTGTTCAGTCTCTCTTCTCTTTGGACGATTCAGACGTCGACTGACAGTCAGAACAGTAGCCCAACACCTCAAAGCGGTGTTGCAAGACGGTGAACCCTGAGGGCGCACATCCGACCGCTGGCATCGGGCAGTGATCGAGCATGATGGTTTTTCCGCACATGACACAGATATAATGATGGTGATGGCCATTTTGGCAAGCCATTCGGTAGTGCGCTTCCAACTCATCAAAACGGGATTCTTCAATGATGCCTTCGTCGCGCAACGTCTTTAGATTGCGATAGACCGTTTCAAGACTGAGTGTCGGGTACGATTCGCGAAGATGGTCAATCAATTCGCGCGCCGTCACATAGCGATTGTTTCGCAACAAAAAATCGAGGATCTCTCGACGTTTACCCGTCAAGCGATACCCGCGATCTTTTAACGTTGTCATGTACACATCTGTTTGCATGGGAAGCCCTCCCGATCCTATTGTACCCTCATCCCTTTCGGGATGGCAATGGATGCGGGACGTTGGGAAACGTGCAGCATAAGAAGGAGGTGTGCGGACTCATCACGAAGAGGAATCCGTCCACAATTCATCGATGGTCATGTCAAGCGCCTGGGCAATTCGCGTCAATTTATCGATATGCGACCCACGAGACCCCGCTTCAATGGCGTAGATGTAGCTCACAGAGACGCGGGAGCGAAGCGCCAACTCCTGGACAGACATGCCAATCTGTTTTCGTCGTTCCTTCATTCGTGCGCCTAGCCCGCTTTTCAAGGGACACCTCCTGAACGGCACAACCCCAATTCACTGTGGATTGCATTCTTCTTGTACTCCACCCAGATTATACAATTGCATAATTCAATTATACAATCGGGGATTGATAAAAATCACTAAGAAATCACACGCCATTTCACGTCACCTGCGTCCCTTTCAACTGCATGACGCGCGCGCGCTCTATCAACAATGCGTCGATTTTTATGGGGGGGTCATTCCTGACTCTGTTCGACGCTATGAATGGCCATTTTGCGATGAATTCGCAGCGCTTGACTACGGCGTGAGTCTTCTCGCGAACACCGTCGATGATCTGCCTGGGGCGTACGCTTACGTCGACGACGATGACCACTGCATTGCACTCGTCAGTGTGAGCTTTTACGAGCGAAGGGATCGCAGCGTGCTACTCGGTACCTACCTGACCCAACGCATTCGCCAAAAAGGGTTCCATCGGACGGTCAAGACAGCCCTTTTCACGCAACTCGCAGAGCATGTGGACACGTATTACTGCATCGTCAGCGCGGCCAATCCATATGCCATTCGCGCCCTTTTGCAGATGGCCGCCGAACAAATCTCCGAACAAGCAGTAATCTGCGCCATTCCTTTGCGAATACAGCTTGAACACGCGTTGCAACAGCCCGCCGCGCTCTTTCGTCTCGAGCCTCGTCAATGGACGGATTGCTCTGCGAAATAACCAGAATCTGATATACTGTTTGGAAACCGCTTTATTGTAGGACAGCGATCAGGAGGACACGATGGCTAAGGAAAAGGAATTTGTAAAAGAAATCACGCCACAAGGGGAGGATTTCTCCAAATGGTATATCGAAGTCATCACGAAAGCGCAGTTGATGGATTATTCGCCTGTGCGTGGATGTATCGTATTTCGACCAGACGGCTTTGAACTGTGGGAAGCCTGTCAGCGAGAACTCGATCAGCGTTTTAAGGCGACGGGTCATCGCAACGCGTATTTTCCCCTGTTTATCCCAGAAAGTTTTTTTGAGAAAGAGAAGGAACACATCGAGGGATTCAATCCTGAACTGCCGTGGGTCACTCAGGTGGGCGATGACAAACTGGAAGAGCGGCTCGCCGTTCGCCCTACATCCGAAACGATCATCGGACACATGTACAGCCAGTGGATTCAGTCCTATCGCGATCTCCCACTCCTTCTCAACCAGTGGGCGAACGTCGTGCGCTGGGAAAAGCGCACACTGCCTTTCATACGGACAAGCGAGTTTCTGTGGCAAGAGGGGCACACCGCTCACGCGACAGCGCAAGAGGCACAGGAAGAAACCCTCCGGATGCTCGACGTCTACACCGAGTTTATGGAGGAAGTCTTGAGCGTGCCTGTTATCCGCGGGCAAAAGACACCGTCAGAAAAATTTCCCGGCGCCGTTGCCACCTATTCGATCGAAGCGATGATGCGCGACGGAAAAGCGATTCAAGCAGGTACGTCACACAATCTTGGTCAAAACTTTGCAAGCAGTTTCAAAATTGAATTCCTCGACAAAGATAACGAGCGAAAACTGGCGTACACCACATCGTGGGGCATGAGCACCCGCATTCTTGGCGCGCTGATCATGGTGCACGGCGACGACCGCGGGCTGCAGTTACCTCCGCGCATCGCACCAACGCAGATGATGGTAATACCGATTGGACCTGCGAAAATGCGTGAACACGTTGTGCCTGCCGCGCACGAGCTTGTCGCGACGCTTCGCCAGGTCGGTTACCGCGTAGGCATCGATGACCGTGAGGACGTGAGTCCTGGCTGGAAGTTTAACGAGTATGAGATGCGCGGCATCCCGCTGCGCATTGAACTCGGGCCGCGCGATCTCGCCGCCGACCAAGTCGTTGTGGTGCGCCGCGATACTGGCGAAAAGATACTCGTCCCTGTTCAGGAACTGGTGGAACGCGTGCGCGAACTGCTCGATGTGATTCAGCGCTCCCTGTTTGATCGCGCGCGCGCGTTTCGCGAGGAACACAGCAGTCCTGTCGAAACGATGGAGGCGTTGCAAGAGCGCGTGCGCGAGGCGCGCGGATTCGCCTTGGCAGGATGGTGTGGTGACGAAGCTTGTGAGGCCGCCGTCAAAGAGCAAACCGGAGCGACAAGCCGCAACATACCTTTTGATCCGCCCGTTCATCAAAAGACATGCGTGCATTGTCAAAAGCCGGCAACCCACACGGTGTGGTTTGGGCGGGCCTACTGACAAACCCGAATCAAAGACAGAACGAGATGCGAGGGATGCGCTTGTGCGCCCCTCGCTTTTTCATGCAGTTGCACTTCATCATTACACATTTGTATAATAGCGAAAGATCCCCCGAAAAGGAGGAAATGTCATCAAATCGACGGTGCAATTTGACGGAAGCCGCCTCAAAGCGTTGCGGCATAAACACGGATACACGCTGGCCGACCTTTCGCTGCGCAGCGGAGTCTCTCTGAGCCATATCTCACAACTTGAAAAAGGTGGCCGCAAGAGCCCTTCGATCGATTATGTCTATCGACTCGCCGAGGCACTCTCCGTCTCTATCTATGATCTTTTGCAGCAACACGACTCTCCGTTCCCGGAATTGCGCGACACGATCTCGATTGCGAGTGAAAGCGCCGAAAAGGCTTGGGATCGATTCTCCCAAACCCTGCGACCTGACACGCTTGAATTTATTCTGAGCCCAGAAGGCCCAACCTATATCGCGTTTGCCATGCGTCTGCGCGAGGTGCGCAAATCTCCAAAGATGCTCTTGCGCGCCGTCCATGAATTCCTTGAATCAGAGAACCTTTGACGCTTCAAGCGCATTCTCGAGTTCCCCGACAAGCCCACCGAAAATTTCCATGGCGCGTTGCACGATGGACGGATCGGTCATATCAAGCCCAGCCCTTTTTAACACATCAAGCGGATACGCGCTCGATCCACTCTTTAAGAAGCCAAGATACGCGTCAACCGCTCCTGGCTCCCCTTTGAGAATGCGATCCGCGAAGACGAGCGCCGCGCTCAGACCCGTCGCGTATTGGAACACGTAAAACTCATTGTAGAAATGAGGAATCCGCGCCCACTCATACGCCGCACGCTCATCCAAGTCATAGCGCGGTCCATAGTACTGTTGTGCCAGTTCGCCAAAGATCTTTGACAGCGACTCATGCGTCAACGCCTCACCAGATTCCACTGCCTGATGTGCCTTTAGTTCGTACTCCGCAAACTGCGTCTGCCGAAAGATCGTCCCCATGATCGTCTCAATCTGTTGGTCAAGCAGCGCCGCTTTCACTTGCGGGTCAGTCGATTCACGCAAGAGGTGATTAACGAGCAGCGTCTCATTGACCGTGCTCGCAATCTCGGCGAGAAAAATCGAGTAGTCACTGTACTGCGGCAACTGATGGCGCGAAGAGAGGTACGTATGGACACTGTGACCGAGTTCATGCGCGAGCGTCGAGACGCTGTTGTAGTCATCCTGATAATTCATGAGAATATAGGGTCGCGTGCCGTAAAATCCTGTCGAGTAAGCGCCGCTACGTTTTCCCTTGTTCTCATAAACATCCACCCAGCGCTCCGCTCTGGCGCGTTGAAGAATCTCCTGATACGCGGCGCCAAGCGGCGCCAGGCCTGTGAGAATCATCTCATAACCTTTCTCATAATCGTACCCGCTGAGATCCGCCTCGGCGAGAGACACCGTGCGGTCGTAGTGCGCCATCTTCTCGAGTCCAAGGACGCGCGCGCGCAAATCAGTGTAGCGATGAAGATGAGGAAGCCCGTGATGAACCCCTTCAAGCAGCGAATCGTACACACTGACCGGAATGTTATTGCGATGGAGCGAAGCATGCCTTGCCGACGCGAAGTCGCGCACATTGGCCATCGTAACGTTCCGTTTCACATTCGCCGCATAGAGTGTCGCAATTCCGTTTTTATGCGCCATGTATGTATCGAACAGTTTCGCGTACGCCTCATAGCGCACCCGACGATCCTTATTGCGCACATACACACCATAACTACCTTCGGAAACGGGATAGACGGCGCCATCCACTTCAAACGACCCAAAATCAAAATCTGCATTTGAGAATTGCCGAAACGCTTGCCCCGGTCCTGAGAGCGCATCCGAAAGACTCGCGAGAACCCCTTCCGTCTCGGCGGATCGTGTGTGCGCCTTTTGTCTGAGCAGATCATCGAGTGCATGCCGTTCTTCCGCGAGGCGCTCATCCGCGAGGTACGTCGCCCACGTCTCCTCCGAAAGAGCGAGCATCTCAGGAATGAAGAAACTCACGCGCTCGCCGTAGTGCGCGAACAAGGTGGACGCGCGGCTATTCATCGATTGCGCAGACGCGACCCGTGTGTCCTGATCCGATTTCATGTGTGCATACACGTGCAACCGCTGTAGCCGTTCAGTCACTTCAAGATTGATTTTCAAAAACTCGCTTACGCGCTCTGCGCCGTCAGCCAAATGGGCGCGAAAGTCGACAAATGGGTCATCTTGCAAAAGCGCCCGCAGCGCCTGGTACTCCTTCTCCCATGCCTCATCCGATTCGTACATCGCTTCAATCGACCACTTGAAGGCCTCTTCAATCAACTCACGATCCCGCACGGCCATTAAAACCCCTCCTTTATTGTTCACCTTCCTATGCTAATCTTTCCCAAAACAAAACGCTACGGTTTTCGGAACATTTTTGTCCATTTTCACGCGGTTTGCCCCGATAGGTTTTCGACAATCCGCTCCATCTCTATGGCCACCCCATCCTCATCATTCGTGCCGATAAAGCAATCATATGCGCGCAAAACACGCTCTTCTGCATTCGCCACCGCGTATCCTCGCCCAGCGCGGCGTAACATCTCAAGATCATTGTCGCCATTTCCGAAAGCAACCACATGGCTTGGCGCAACGGAGAGTTCCTTGATGACATACTCAATTCCCGTCCATTTGGTAACCCCTTTTGCTGTGAGATTGATGGAAAACAGTTCACCACAACTAATTTCATACGCATCCGTCTCCACAAGCATTTGAAGAAGGGAATCAAACGCTGCCTGATCAGGACAGCGCAGCGACAATTTCAGCACGGGCTGTGGCGCATCCAATAAAAAATTCGCGAGAACAGGGCGAGATGTCACGTCTTTGCGCTTTGCGAAGGCAGGATTCGAATGCGCTGAGAGCGCCTTTTCACTCACCACAAACCAGTCGGCCGTCATCAGGCAGTACGGGTAGCGCCGCGCCTCTAACAGTGCACACAGTTCTTTTAGCGGCTCTTCAAAGAGTGCCTGCTGCATGACGGTGCGACCTGTCCCGTCGACCACCTGTGCGCCGTTTAGCGTGATCACGTGTGCATTGACCCCAACCTGCTTTGCAATCGGCAATGTCGCTTGAAGAGAACGTCCAGTCGCCAGTGTGACATAGTGACCCCTTTCGCGCGTTTGCGAAAGGATTTTCAAGGTGCGTTCCGTCAAGCGTCCGTCTGTCGTCAGAAGCGTTCCGTCGATGTCCGACGCAAAAAAGAGTTTGGTCATGTCATCCTCCTAACGCGTGATGGCGTGGCGTGGCACACGAAATTCATGCTATTCTACGCATTGCGCGCTCAATCGTCATCGTGAGGACGTCGGTTGTATCTCTTCCAAAATCGCAACAACATGCGAAACGGAAACGGCAGGCGCAGCCCTACACGATCAGCTTGCTGCAAAAAGTTGAGAAATGCGCCCGACACGCGGCGACCGTCTCGAATGCGCTCGCGATCACCGTGAAACGTGAGACGATACCCATCTTCAAACCCTTCTACCCGAAAATCAAAAGGACCGCACGATCCATCCGCTTCCCGCATTACTTTTTCCCGTTTGTCAGACATCATCAAATCCCCTTTCTCAGTCGCTGTAAAAAGCGGTGATGCTTTCGTCGAATCTGCCACATGATCACAAGTGAGATCACGCAAATCAATCCAGTGCCGTCAAAAAGGCTCCACTGCTTCAAATCCCACGCGAGGTAGGCGCCGACACCAGTCAAAGCAAACACGATGAAGGAAAAGAGGTGATTGCGCAAATACGCCTGCTGTGTCAAGCGCTCATAGTGCTGACGCCTGTCTGCTTCGCGATTCCGTTCAACTGCGCGCAGCGAATCGGTCAAGAGCACCGGCAGTTGCACGAGTGGAGACGCCCAATCGCGAACCATCTTCAGCCAATTCAGGCCGTCTTCCTGCTCCTTCTTCGCGTCGCCTTGCGCATTCAGCCAATCCGTCACCACCGGTCGCGCAACTGCCACCAGGTCGATGCCAGGATCAAGAATGTGCAAGACGCCTACCAGCGTCGAGAGTGTGCGCCCCAAAAAGGCAAACTCGCTCGGCAGTTGGATCGGTTGCTTTTTGATTGTATTCTGTACATCGATTAAAACCCGTTCAAATGCAACGTCATCAAATAGCGGTGTGTTTTTTGAAGTATACGCGCGAAACAGCGTCATCACCACATCGCGCAGCGCCGCCTTATCTGCATGCGGCAATAAAAAACGCAAGCGTTCGAGGGATTCGACAATCTGATCCGCGTTTCCAAAAATCAACGCCTCGACAAACACGCGAATGGCGCGCGCGTCCTCATCGCGAATGGTTCCGATCATGCCAAAATCAATCAGAACGATTGTGCCGTCTTCGCGCAGCAAAATGTTACCAGGGTGCGGATCGGCGTGGAAACGTCCACCCTGAAACAACTGGATGGCAAAGCTGCGAACGAGCCGCTCAGCAATGACGTGCCGATCGAGCCCGTGCTCCTCGATAAAAACGAGGTCCGTCACCCTTGCCGACTCCATCCAAGACATGACAAGCACGGAGCGCGTCGAGTATCGCGCATAATACGTGGGGATCTCGATGCCTTCAAAATCGTGAAAGCGCGTCGCAAAATACTCCCCATTTGCAAGCTCTTTCTGAAAATCCATCTCATCGCCGATAATGCTGACCACTTGCTGATAAAGCGCGGGCAAATCGGCCATTTTGCCGAGCTTTGTAAACCGTTTCGTCAGAAACGTCACGATGCGCAACGCCTGAAAATCCGCGCGAATGATCCGTTCAATCCCCGGACGCCGAACCTTCACGGCAACCGCTTCACCGCTGTGCAGATAGCCTTTATACACCACGCCAATCGAAGCGGATGCGACAGGCGCCGCGCTGATGCGTTCAAGAACTTCCCCGTAGGCTCCACCCCACGCCGCGTCAAGCAGCGGGCGAACCTGTTCCCACGGCACCGTCGGAACTTGGTCGACAAGTGTGGACAATTCACGCAGAAATACGTCTGGGAGCAGGTCTGCTCGCGTACTCAAAAACTGTCCGAATTTAATCAGCAACCCCTGCAAGCGAATCGCGGTCTCCCGGTACGTCGCCGCCTGTTTGACGATCAATCTCTCGAAATGAGCGGACGTCTCTGCAGACCACGGTTGTCGATGGCGCTTCTGAAACCACCAGATTTGGAGAAAGAACGACACGGACATCCAGACGATGGCAACAATGCGATAGAGTGAAACATTAACCATAGATGCCATCCCTCAATTCTACGATACACCTATCATAGCGAAAAAGGGCGAATCGAAGTATGAACAAACCCCGACTTGAAGAAAGCTTTAAAAAGGAACGGTGCATTCGTCCATCTCCGTAAGCGTTCATAAAACGTCGACTGATCCGTCGCGCCCATAGCGTATTCCCATAACGTTCATTGCGTAGGCTACCCGCCGCTGCCCAATCCCCCTGCCCACGGCCGGGCCTGAAAGCGCCGGGTTTTCACGCATGACATCCTCCCCGCGAATCGCGCGCAACCCTTCTGCCACATCGAGTAGCCACGCATACGCCGTCCATCCTTGCGCGATTCCTTCGGCGACTGCGCGGATGTGCGCGTATTCGCGTATCGTCAGGCCACATCGCTCAAGCTTGCGAATGCGTTGCACTACACGCTCCGCGCGCTGATGCAAAGAGAGATTCTCTTCAAAAAGTGGTTGCCGTAAAAGGGTGGCTGCGGTCTTCCACAATTCTGGCACACGCATTCGTTGGCAGAAGGCGTGCGCATCCTCGTCACGTGCGAGGCTCAGCAAGACCATCGCAAAGATCGCCTCGTCAGAAAGCGGTTCTTGAAGCGCCTTCGTCGCGGTCGCGTCCGCCGCCAACAGATTTTTGAGGCGCTGAAACGTCTCTTCCTCGCCAAACGCCCCGAAGTGCGGGAATAGCGCAGACGCGTCGCGCAGCGCCTGAAAAAACCGCAGCGGCTGAGCTGTGCGCAAGGCCTTACGAAACTCGTCAAACACCCGCTCGACACTCAGCGTCTCAAGCTCACCCGTGAGCCTCTGCATCATCGCGCTCGTGCGCGGCTCAACAGAAAAAGAAAGTTGCGCCGCAAAGCGCGCCGTGCGGTATACACGTAGTGGATCCTCAGCAAACGCATCCGATACAGCGCGCAAAACGCGCCGCTTGAGATCGTCGAGTCCACCATACGGATCGTAGTGTTCATCCGTCAACACATCGATTGCCATCGCATTCACCGTGAGATCCCGGCGCACCAGATCTTCCGTCAGTGTCACTTCTTGCCCGAACTCTACGGCAAAGCCGCGATGCCCGCTTCCCGCTTTACGCTCGCGTCGCGCTAATGCCAATTCATAGACCCTGCCGCCGCTGCGCAGCCGATAGACGGGAAACGATTTGCCCACCGCAAACGCTTCCGGAAGCACGCGCGAAATCAGCTCATCATCGAATCCGACGATGCAGAAATCCTCGTCTTTTGCAGGCAATCCGAGGTACGCGTCGCGCACCCCGCCGCCAACGCGATACATCCGTCCACCCGCTTGTGCGATGCGCCGCGCGATGCCGCGAAGCTCGTCCCCTGTCTGTTCGCACATCGGCACACTTCCTCTCTGCACATCCCGACTCACGTATGCAAAAACGAAAATTCCTCAACCGAACTCATGGTTTCCATGAATCCGCGCAACAATCGATAACATCCGTTCAGATCGTTCAAATCGATCATCTCAATCGGAGAATGCGTGTAACGCGACGGGATGGAGATGACGCCAGAGGGAACCGCCCCGCCCTCCATGTGAAGTGCGCCCGCGTCGGTTCCAATGCCCGCAAACACTTCAGTCTGCACAGGAATCGCGCGCTCCCGCGCAACCCGCTCGAGCAAACGGCGAACGCTCAGGCTTCCGATGAGACTGAAATCCATCGCTTTAATCGCGGCACCCTGCCCTAACGCGAGACCGTGATCCACTGGCGCGTGTGGATAGGGCGTATCCGAAACGGCCGTCGTGTCGACAGCGAGCGCCACATCTGCGCGAAGCGCCGCCGCCGCCGCTTTGGCGCCGCGCAGCCCTACCTCTTCTTGCACGGAGAACAACCCCCACACCGTGCCGTGCAGTTGCGCGCGGTCAATCGTTTCAAGCGCTGTGAGCAAGACCGCGCACCCGGCGCGATCGTCAAGGGATTTAGAGGCGATGCGCGTCTCCCCAATGCGCCTCACAGACGGTTCATACGCCACCGCCTGACCGACGCGAATTCCCATCGCGTGCGCGTGCTCGCGCGATGTCGCGCCGCAATCCACATAAAGCTCGTGAAACTTAGGCGCCCGCGCTGGATCGTCATAGCGCAAAAAATGGACAGACAACGTCCCGACAACGCCAGGAACTTGTCCATGTTCGGTCAGCACGACCACATCCTGGCCGAGCACCGTACGCGGATCGTGCCCGCCCAACTGTTCAAGTCGCAAAAATCCATTCGCATCAATCGTCTTGACCATGAACCCTACTTCATCCATGTGTGCAGCGACGAGCAGTGTCGGGCCATCCTTTGCGCCCCTGACACCCACCCACACGTTGCCTAGCCCATCGATGCGACACTCGTCCGCAAACAACGTTGCGTGTTCATAAATCGCGCGCGCCACTTCATGTTCAAACCCACACGGCCCTGAGAGACTGAGCAGTTTAAAGAGGTTCAGTTCTAATTTTTCCATTGCGACAACCCCTTTAATGAATGTTCAAATAATCTCGTTAGATCATACCATGAGCCTTTCTCATTTCGAAGATATTGTGTACGATGGGTGAATCGCAATGCCTAACCGAGAGGAGCGAACCATGCAGCGCCTCAACCCGATTCTGCTCCCGATTGTCACCATGTTCTACTGGTTCAGCGTCTATACCTATGTCCCCATTTTTCCACCCTACTTAAATCAGATGGGCCTCAGTCTCACGGCGGTCGGCCTCGTGCTCGGCAGCTATGGCCTCACCCAGATGATCGTGCGCATTCCGATTGGCATCGCCGCCGATCGAACGGGTCGCCGCAAACCATACGTCATCGCCGGTTTGCTCGTTGGCACACTGTCAAGCGCTGGTTTCGCCCTCTTTCCAGCACCCGCACTCGCCCTGCTCTGGCGCAGCCTTGCCGGTGTGGCAGCTGGCGCGTGGGTCGCATACACTGTCATGTTCGCACGCTTCTTCTCGTCCGACGAGGCGCCGCGCGCCATGAGTCTGCTCAGCTATTACGCGAGCCTAGGACAAATGATCGCGATGCTGCTCGGCGGCATTCTCGCAGGTCAATTCGGCATCCATTTCGTTTTTGTCATCGCCGCGTGCGGCGGGGTCATCGGACTCTTCATCGCGCTCTGGCTTCAAGAAACGCCAAAACGCGCGACGGAAAAGCCCCCTTCCCTCTTGCGCATGGCCGCCGATCCACGCACGCTACGCGCATCGTTGCTCGCTGCGCTGGCACAGGCCGTCACGTTTACCACCCTGTTTGGGTTTACGCCCATAAAGGCGGCTCACCTACATGCAACCCACGCCCAACTCGGCGAGCTCACGGTGCTGTCAACGCTTCCAAACGCGCTCGCCGGCTATCTGAGCAGCCGCCCGTTTATGCAGCGCTTTGGGCCGCGCAAACTCGTGACGTTTGGATTTCTTCTCTCGGCAGTCGCAACGCTTGCAATTCCGTATTCGACCTCCATGATTTGGCTGTTTATCACACAAGCGTTTAACGGACTTGGCCAGGGCATCTGCATGCCTCAATTGATGGGGCTATCCATCCGCCACGTACGCGAAGATCTCCGCGCAACGGCGATGGGCTTCTTTCAAGCTGTCTACTCGATTGGCATGTTCGGCGGACCTGTTCTCGTCGGGCTCATCAGCCGCACAAGCGGGCTCCGCGGAGGATTTGTCGCGATCTCTCTCATCAGCCTACTCGGTGCGCTCGCGAGTTTTATCACGCTGCGCATCTATGAAACGAAGCCTTATCCGCGAACTTCTTCGTGAAAGCGTCACGCATCTCTATATTCACAATTCCTTAACACGCAGTAGGGCAAAAAAGGATTGACGAGTGCGTTTATGCATGGTATGAATACAAAGAGTTTACGAACCACAATACATTCGATACGCTACAATTGAGAGTCGAATCCTCGTTAGGCGAGGCTTCTATGCGGAAACACGCCACTGCCCGGAAACGTCGAGAGACGCCAATGGGTTGAACAGGTATTGCCGGACTAAGGCTTTACTTAATGTGGCTGAGTGAAAACTCTACGACGCATAGTGCTAAAGCTCAACAAGGGGGATGCGCGGTATATTCCCGTGTAAGAAAATCCCCCTGTTCATTCTACAGGGGGATTTTCTTTGAGTATCCGTAGGGAACACTCTTTCTGGGAGGTGATGGGCATGGAAAGCGGTCCTAGTATAGGCGATTTACAAAATCAGCTTCAAATTCAGCAACAATGCTTTGCATCGTTTTGCCATGCCCGTTAACCCAGAAAGGAGGATCTCTGCCATGATCCAACAACAAGCTGTTTACGTACGTTCCATTGACTCCGAAGATGCAGCGATCCGCGCGAAAGACCAAGCTCGAATTGACACACTCCGCCAAAAACGTGGATGGCTCTCAAGAATTTTACTTGGTTACGTCTTGATTGGCCCCGGCGTCCTCGTGATGATCGCAGACAACGACGCCGGCGGTGTGATCACCTATTCCCAAACCGGCGCAACCTACGGCATCGGATTCTTCATCCCCGCACTCATTCTGTCAGGCATCATCGCGTACATCGTGCAAGAGATGACCGTTCGCCTCGGCGCAGTGACACGCCGCGGTCACGCTGAACTGATCTGGGGACGCTACGGCGCTTTCTGGGGTTGGTTCTCACTCGTCGATCTTGTCCTTGCCAACATTCTCACGCTGATTACTGAATTTATCGGCATTACGCTCGGACTCTCCGTGTTTGGCGTACCGCACTGGCTGAGCGCCCTGCTTGCCATTTCGCTTGACGCCGTGGTGCTGCTTGTACTGCGCTACTACACTTGGGAGCGCGTCTCGCTCTGGATCGCGGCAGGCAACCTCATTTTTATTCCACTGGCGTTCATGGCGCACCCACACTGGTCGGTGGTCGCCGACGCGTTTGCCCACTGGCAGGTTCCTGGCGGCTTCACGCCGGCGTTCGTTTTTATCATCCTCGCAAACTTCGGAACGACGATTGCTCCGTGGATGCTGTTTTTCCAACAGTCAGCGGTCGTCGACAAGGGATTGACCGTGAAGGATATCCGCCACGGCCAGATGGATACTGCAGTAGGAACCGTCGCCATGGTCGCCGTTGCACTCGCGCTCGTAATCCTGACAGGAACGGTTGTCCACGGAATGAACGGTGCTTCCAATCTGAGCATCCAACAAATTCTCACTGTGATCGGACAGCGTTTGGGGAATACGGGAGAAACCCTCTTTGCACTGGGAATGGTCGAAGCGGGCACCATCTCGATGATCGCGCTGACGGCAAGCACATCGTGGGCGATGGGCGAAGCGTTTCACTGGCCAAAAAGCATCAACATGCCGGCGCGGCGCGCGTGGAAGTTTTATTTGCCGGGCATCCTCAGCGCAGTTCTTGCCGCAAGCATCGTTTTGATTCCGAATGCGCCGCTCGGTTTTCTCAACCTGACAGTGCAGGTGATCGCGTCGATCTTTATGCCAGCCGCGCTGCTCTTCTTAGTGCTCCTGCTGAACGATCGACACATTATGGGGGCTCACGTCAACCGCAAGTGGCAAAACGTTTCGGCCGTCGTGATTGTGGCACTTTTGGTTGGATTGAACGCTGTGTACGGACTATCGGTCGTCATGCCAAAACTCTTCTAAAATCCAAATCGCAATCGGGAGGTATGTACCATGCGTGAAAAAACATTTGAGACATTTTATCCAGAAAACGATCTGGAGCAACTTCCGCCGCTCGAGCGCGCACAGGTAAAAGGGTGGGTGAGCAGCGTATTTTGGGGGCTGCGAGTTTACATTCTCATCATGCTTGTTCTCGTCGTCATCGGCTTTTCACGCGGCTATATCTAATGATGAGCGTTCAAAAGGAGAGCGGGTGTGACACATGAAGCGTGGATCCTCACGCCACACTTCATGTGTCACACCCGCTCTACACCGTGTACGTTACGATGAAAGGCGCGGCGTGGACATAGCCTCCGGCCGTTACACGTCAAATGCGGATTGCAAATAAGATTCCACTTGTTGCTTTGATTTTGCGTCGCGGCTGTACAAGCGATTGACGAGCTTTGCGTGATCAAAGGCGAGAAAAGATGGAATACCAACGACCTCAAACTGCTCAGCGATCTCCGGCACCTCTTCACAGTTGATGCGCGCCATCGCGAATTGCCCCGCAAACTGATCAGCCCATGTGTCAAGGTTAGGCTCGATACGCTTGCAGTCTGTGCACCAATCCGCGTAAAATTCAATCACGGTTTTACCCGATTGAACCATGTCGTGAAACGCTTCAATCGATTTCAATTCTTTCATTTTCGCATGTCAATCCTTTCTTCTTACAAACGAGGTGTCCAATGAAGCTGGAAATCAGTGAAGAACAATACAAAAAGATGTTGTCGCTCGTCTTTCTTGGCGAGTGGGTCGTAAACGGCGCGCCAGAAGGTGGAGAAATGTATAAAGACCTGCTTGAGACAGCAGACGCGCTCTATGCCGCGGCGCCCGAATACGGCGCAGAAGATCTTGTGCAATACTGTGACGGATGCGGCGGCCACCACCCGACTCCCTTGCTCGAAGAAGCGCTCACCCCAATCATTGACGCATACGACGAGGAGACCTTCTGGGATGTATTATCTCACCATTTGGCGTATCGCGACACGCTTGTACAGTCAGCATCGGGTGAGGAAATCACCAAGGAGCAAGAGATGCGTCTTTGGCGTCGCAAGGAACAGTATGAACAAGAATTTCAGCGTCACGGCCTTGATCACGTCCGCTTGGTGTTTCACGGCGGAAAGAAAAAGTGACAAGCACTTCGCGCAAGGTCGCACGCTTGTGCTAGCACGTCAGCATGCTGTTCGGCAGCTTCAGAGCGAAGCGGTGATGTGGCGCGCGACATACACGCCGCTACTCGCCGCCTGCGCAATGCCGCGCGTTAGTCCAGGCCCGTCCCCCGCGCAGTACAGTCCCTCAATCTTCGTTTGCAGATGCGCATTTACCTCTGCGCGCGCCGCATAGAATTTTGCCTCTACCCCGTAAAAGAGTGTGTGCTCTTGAGCAATCCCCGGCGTGACGTGGTCAAGCGCCCTGATCATCTCGTGTAAAGCAAGCATCGTTTTATAAGGGAGAACAAGACCGAGGTCGCCTGGTACCGCTTCTTTTAACGTCGGCTCGACAAACCCCTCCGCCAATCGCTCACGCGTGCTGCGTCGTCCTTTCAGGAGATCGCCATAGCGCTGCACAATGATCGAGCCATCCGACAATTCATTTGCGTGCGTGCAGATTTGCCGCGCAAACTCATTCGGACGATTGAACGGTTCTGTAAACCGATGGCTCACAAGCAGCGCAAAGTTTGTATTGGACGAACCCATCGATGGTTCCTTATATGCATGCCCGTTGGCTGCCATAATTCCTGTGTGATTCTCAACGACCACATGTCCAGACGGATTGCTGCAAAAAGTGCGAACGCGCAGTCCTGTCGACGGGGAGTGATAGATAAACTTGCCCTCATAGAGGTGTTCATTGATTTCTTGCATCACGACGTTGGTCGTCTCGACGCGAACCCCGATGTCGACCTGATTGTTCGTCATTTTGACATGGTGACGACGCAATAATTCGGAGAGCCAGGTGGAGCCATCTCTCCCTGGCGCCAGCAAGACGTTTGGCGCACGCAACTCCGTTCCGTCGCGAAGCACAACCCCTTTTATGTGATTTTCATCTACCAAAATATCTTCTACAAACGAGCGAAAGCGCATCTCGATATGCTTTTCCAAATACGCAAAAATCTCGTTCATCAGACGCAGATTGTTGTCAGTGCCGATGTGCCGAACCTGCGCGCGCAAGAGCTTCAAGCCCGCCGCAACCGCTCGTCGCTCGATCATCGCCACTGCGGGCGTTGTAGGGTCGGTAATCGCACCGGGCGCGCCGTGCCCCAGATTGATCGCATCGACATAGCGAATCAGTTCCAGAACGGTTGACGACGAGAGATACTCCGTCAGATACCCGCCAAACTCTGAGGTGATATTGAACTTCCCGTCGCTGAAGCTCCCAGCGCCACCGGCGCCGTTGATCACACCACACGCAGGCCAGCAACTCGCATACGTTTTGATTTTGTTCGCAGGCGGACACTTATCAATCTTCAATTCCATGATTGGACAATGCCGATACTTCGCTTCGACGCCTTTATCGATCAGGAGCACCTTCGCGTGCGGCGCTTTTCTCGTAAATTCATACGCGGCGTACAGCCCTGCAGGACCTGCTCCCACGATGATCACATCATAATTCGCACTCATGGCATGCCTCTTTTCTGTTCCTGCATAGACATAAGGTCCGCAGAACAGAATACCAGTCTAAGAGAAAACGTCAAGGGGCAACCTGTTCCAATTCAGGCGAAATTCGCAAAGACATGCCCATCCGTCCTCCACACCGTCTACCGTTCGAGAACTTCACAGTGTTCAATGACATGCTCCCACTCCATAAAGCGACGGTCACAATCCTCTTCCGTGATTGTCTCCCCGCGTTGCACTTCGACAAAAATAACCTGCGTCTTCGCCATGATGCCATGCCACTGACCGCGACAAACGCGAAAGACATCCCCCGCCGTAATGCTGACCATTCTACCGTCCAGCGCTAGAACAGCATCCCCAGCTACCATCGTCCACACCTCTTCTCGGAGATGGTGTCGATGGTAACTAATATTCGCGCCGGCGCGCAGCGTGACCTGTTTTGTTAAAACCTCATTCCCGTCAGGGAGTTTCTGATAATCCAGCACTTTGTAAGATCCCCATCGCCGCTCCTCAAACATGGGACGGATGCAATAAGGGGCAACGAGATCTTTGATCCCACCACTCTGGTCTTTCGCGGCCACCAGGATCCCATCTGGACTCGCCACAACCATCAAATTCTTTAACCCTTTTGCGACAATCGGAATGGAGAGCTCG
This sequence comes from Ferroacidibacillus organovorans, assembly GCF_001642725.1. Lineage (GTDB taxonomy): Bacteria > Bacillota > Bacilli > Alicyclobacillales > SLC66 > Ferroacidibacillus > Ferroacidibacillus organovorans. The sequence goes on along the minus strand of NZ_LSUQ01000005.1, from coordinate 88,792 downwards.
TTGACAACATGGGAGTTTTCGCAATCGTCCGCCACACCAATTCCAAGAAAGGAAGAGCGCATCTCCGGCGCAAGCGTCTCCCATGTCCCAAGATCTTTCCATGCGCCATCGTACGGTACGACGACAATTTTTTCCGTCTGTTCGACCACTTCATAATCAAAGCTGCGCTTTGGCATTTCGTGAAACGTCGCAACCATCTCGCGATAGTGAATCGGAAGACCGCGCTCCGAAAGCAAGCGCATCAGATACGATTTACGAAAGCAGAATACCCCGCAATTCCACAGCGCACCCTGTTCGATCCACTCCAGTGCACGCGCTCGCTCCGGTTTTTCGCGAAACGACGATACACGCGCATAGGATGATCCCGCCGCACGTTCCTGTTCCACACATATGTACCCATATTGTGTCGATGGATGCGTTGGCTTGACACCGAGTAAGGCCATCTCCGAGCCAGATGCGACGAGCACCTCTGGAAGACGTTTTAAGTGCTCAAAATAACCCGTTTCAACAAACTGATCCACAGGCGCCACGACGAGGATGTCATCTTCCTCAACCTGATCCGCCAAATAGGTTGTCGCGAGGGCAATCGCCGGAAATGTATCCATGCGCATCGGTTCAACGATGACGCTGACATCCCCCAGTTGAGCGTGGATCAGATCCTTCTGCAGCTTTGATGCGCACAAATAGGTCGAACCGTCCATCCTAAGCGCAGAGAGTTGCCCCCAAACGCGTTCAACCATCGACACGAGATTCTGATCATGCCCCTCTAACACGCGCAGAAATTGCTTTGAGCGGACGTCATTGGAGAGCGGCCACAAACGCTTTCCTGAACCACCAGATAAAAGAATCAGTTGCACGACCTATCCCCCTAACGAATCTCTGTACTCGTGCCTACCGAAGAAATGACGATATCGACAACGCGATGCTTTTTTCTCCACGTCCAAAAATTGTTGATGTAGAAGTTCCAGACCGTCGCGACGGCGATTCCCGCCCCGTTAGCATAGAGCGAGTTCACCCGCTCCCCATACGCAAGAAAGGAGAGCACTACGGTGCTGATCGCGATGCCAATCAAGGATGTGATCACATATTTGAGAAAACGACGATGCGCTTGTCCCGCGCGCGCGTCCACCCACGTTAATCGATCATTGAGAACAAAATTGGTTACCATCGCGATAAAGCCAGATAGCATGCCTGCTATCCAAAGCGCTACTTGGAGATGAATCAGCACGTCATAGAACAGTTCATTGACAAAAACGCCTGATGCGCCAACGAGCGCAAAGAGGTAGACTCTTCTTTCCTCAGGGCTGTCAAGAATCAAGCGCCCGAGATGACGGAGATAGTTCCACTGCTCGTAGAGCGACATTTTCGACTCACAAAACGCGCGCGCCTCAAACGTGTACGGAATCTCTAGGATGCGCGTGTATGACCCTCGCGCGAGAATTTCGATGAGAATCTTCCACCCGACGGGGCGCAGCGCAACACCTTCGATCACGGCGCGCTTCATCATAAAAAAGCCACTCGTCGGATCGGACACCTTGCGCAGCCGCTTGAGCGCCAAACGACCGATCAACCGCGCCGTAAAAGAAATCCACTTGCGCGGGAGCGAGAGCCCTCCGTCACTTCCTCCAGGGACAAAGCGGCTCGGGATAACCACGTCATATCCGGCTGAAAGCGCACGCATCATCTCGGGGAGCACACTCGCCGGATGCTGCAGATCGGCATCCATCACTGCGATCCATTCACCGCAAGCAAGTTCCAATCCGCGCACGACCGCACTGCCGAGACCGCGCTCCTGCACGCGATGAAACAGACGCACGAAAGGATACGTTTTACACAAAGCATTAAGCCACTCGATCGATCGCTCATCTGAACTGTCATCGACAAAGATCACTTCAAACGTTCCATCAGGAAGATAACGCATTATTTCATTTATTAAGCGTTTTGGATTATCTAACTCATTATAAGTCGGAACAATAATCGATAGCGTGACTTGACTCACCTCCATGTCATCCAAAGACGAATGCGTTCGCCAATCAAGCACGGGAAATTTTTGGGGCATTCGCGATGGAGGATGATGTACCCTCATGCTAGTCCTGAGATTCTAGCATGTCAATGGTAGAATGTCGTTTCCCCTGGTCCATTCCGACTATGCACAAATAGCTCCAATTCGCGGAAAAGAACACTCGATCGGGTCTCAACACCTTTCGCCGCAGATCGTATGCTAGAGCCATAAGAGAAAGGCAGGCGGTTGACGGTGATTAACACATCGAATGCATGGCCGAACATCTATGTCGGTGTCATCTGGCTCATCGTGTTTGCGAGTTTCGCACTCTTTACGTATCCACACGGGAAACGCGGTGATCGTTCGTGAACTGGACAAAATCACTTCGCAAATCCGCAACGGAAAAGCTTACCTGGGATAACTTGTTGCCGTCTGAACAACCCGTCTACGTGAACTCTCTCGTCTACAGCTTCGGCGTCTTCACACTCAGCAGTCTTGTCTTTTGCATCGCAAGCGGAATCATCATGTCGGCTAAAGGTCCACTCTGGTACCAGACCTCAAGCCTCGGCGAGTTTCTGCGAAGCGTTCACTACTGGAGCGTTCAGGCATTCTTCTTCTTTACTACGATGCACCTCGTTGGACAGTTCTTTATGGGATCCTGGCGCGAAGGTCGCGCGCTCACATGGGTTGTTGGCGCGCTCTCCTTCGCCGTATCGGTTATTGAAGCGTTCACCGGGTATCTCTCAAGGGGCGATTTTTTCTCACAATGGAATCAGGTTCAAAGTAAGGACGCGTTTAACGGTGCAGGGCTCGACGGATTTCTCAACATCTTAAACAACGGGCAGGTCTATGGCCTCCACATCGCGGTGTTTCCTGCCATTCTTATCGGGCTCGTCAGCATCCATCTCTTAGCCGTGCGAAGCAAAGGTGTGGTTCCACCCTATTCGATTTCTGCAAAGAAGCGAGATGAGCACGCATGAAAAAAGATCGATTCACACGCGACACCTTGCGCTTTCCACAACGCGACTTTGACATGGTCAAGGAGGGTGTCATCAGCCTCGGGATCATCGGTGTCCTGATTGTTGGCGCTTCTGCCATCTTCGGCGCGCCGTATCGCCCGGCCGTCACAAATCAACAGATTGCACTAGGTTCTCCCTTAATCATCGAGCAGACGGCCATCGGCGATCTGTCAGGTACAGGTTCCATTGCAAGCTATGGCCCTCCTTACAATCACGGTTGGCACGGTCAGGCGCAATCCATTCAATCGATCATGGGCTTCTCGCCTCAGACCTGGTGGGGGACCCCCTATCACTGGAATACCGCACAAAACGACATCATGGCACCCCTGCAGATGCTGGCAACAGCTTCTTCCAACAACAAACTGAGCCAAGCGCTGCAACAGTATCAGAACGCATCCTACGCACAGCAACAAAAGTGGGATACAAATTACAGCAATGCACTCAATAAAGCGACCGTTTCTAAAGGTGCCGTCGTCACGCCATTCGGCAATTATGGCCCCGTGGCACTCATGATGAATTCTGAGTTGCAACTCGCCAAATCTGGGCTTCTCTCAGGTGCGCTCGACCGCCAAACGAACGGCGGCGTCTACCGCTATGACGTAAGCGGCGACCTGTTGTTCCTGCAAGGTACAACCCTGCACAACATTGCCAACACGATCAATATGCAGGGCAATCAGTGGGGCATCAATCACGATGAGACAGCGCTTCCCGGCCCATGGTGGCTGACACCGTACACCTTCTTGTATCAGATTCCACCGTACTCAACGTCCGCATCTGGCGATGAGATGGCCGCCTACACCATTGGCATTCTCTTTACGCTCTTAGTGCTTGTACCTTGGGTTCCGGGGCTTAATAAGCTCCCGAAAGTGCTCCCAGTTCATCGGTTGATCTGGCGTGACTGGTATCGCGGTCTGTCAAAACAAAATGCGTGTGCAAATTGCCCGCTCAGAGATTCGTGCAGTCAAGAGTTTCGCGGGAAAAAGGGCGGCGTGCTCGCGGGCGAATTGCCCAACTGCTATCAGTCTCGAAATGGGAATGCGTGAGGGTAAACCAATGAGGGGGAAGTTGATATGAACATGGGTATTCGGTTGTGGTTCATTTGGCTCTTGTCACTGATCGCCGGCGTTTACGGAACATCACTTGTATACAGCGGCATCACAAGCGACAAACCTTACACACTCATCTACGGCTTGCCAACGCTGCTCGTCGGCATCTGGATGACTGGCAATCTGTGGGCGTCCGCTCGGCAATTCTACCGGAAAAACCGCATCACAAAAGCCCAACGCATCTCCTGAATCGAGCATGCTATCCTGCACAAAACGATGCGCCTGGAGGTTTTCGCCAGGCGCATCGTCGCGCTGTCTATTGCTTGTCCAACCATTGCGCGAGTTCACCCACGATCCTCTCTGATGTAAACGCTGCGGCCAGACGCTCCATTCTTGCTGTCACCTTTGCTGAATCGATCAATTGTTCCAGCCCGTACGCAATTTTGTCCACCGCGCGGGGCGCCGCGACATACTGCCCACCCTGACGCAAGAAATTTGCCGCCGTGCCGCGTTCCTCGGTGACGCCAAGAATCGGTCGTTTAGCGCCAATGTAGTCGATCAACTTTGAGGCGAGAAACGGGTTTACTCCTGTGTCGTTTGGCGCATCAATCAGCAACAGACCGTGGCTCTTTCTCATTGCAGACAGGCTCTCAAGATACGTATAGCGGCCGCGATGAATGCGGACGGGCACCTGCTCCAGAAGAGGGACAAACTTTTTCTCGAGGTTTCCAAAAAGGCCAATCTCGACACGCGCAAGCTTGTCCGGGTTTCGCGCGTGAATGTGCCGCAACGCGTCAAACAGCGGCGCGGGTGAGCGCAAGCCATAGAAATCGCCAAAATAGGACAGGAGCATCTTGCCGGCTTCCGTCGGAACGCTCGCATTTCTCACGCTGTAGAGCTCTTCTGAGACGTGATGGGGCAAGACCACCGACCGGGCGTTGATCGCTTGCAAAGGATACGCCTTTTCGTAGATTTCCTGGATTTCAACGGTCGGAAAGATGAGTTGATCCGCATGCGCGATGACAAATCGTTCGTGCTCCTGGTCGCGCAGCTTCCGAATGATGGTGTGGTGGGAATGGTAGGGATTCGCCGACCACGGATCACTGAACTGAGCGATCCACGGCAACTGCGTGCGCTTCCAGAGCGAGGCCGCCAGAATGTGGCTTGCACCTGGATGCGAGCGACTGTAGAGTACGTCAAAATCGCCTTTTTTAACCTGGGGGACGCGCAGCGCCCACAGCAGATTTTCATCGTCGAGTTTTCCCGTCAACCGCTCTGCCACTTTGTTTGCAAACGCCGAGCGGAATGTCACACCGCCATGCGCACGCACGTCCACACCCGGTGGTATGCGCATATCAGGGTCCCCCTGCTTACACTGCGGCGCGTTTGTGACAAGTGTAATCCGGTGAAGCTGCGACAACACGCGCAGCGTTTTCCAGACGAGGATCGCTTCCGCGTTTAGGGTCGGAGGCGCAAAATAAGAAACCATCAGGACTCGTTTCACGTTTACCCTCCACCGCTCCAATTGGCCGTCTCTACGCTACGATTTCTTCCAGTGAGAGAGATCGCGATGAAGAATCTTCTCAAGTTTCACGAGATCTGGTGCGAAGTACGCAGCCAGTTCTCTACGCGTCTCCGGCAGCATGGAGGTGCGTTCGAGCAACATGGATTTCGCACGATTTCCTAACCGCTCGCGAACACTCGATGGAATGAATGGCTTGACCAACTCTTTGAGAGGGTGCGGCTTTGATATAAAGTCAAACGCGGCGCGTGACCGCGGCACACCCGACTCATTGTGATGGAGTTGCGTGTCAACCGTTGCTTGCTCATCGACACCTAAGAAACGGAACGCACCGCGTACGAAGTGCTCGCTCCGTTTTGTAAACTCATCAAAAAGCATGACGTGAACTCGCTCTGCGCCAAACACGTCCACATAGCGCTCAACCTGTTCGCTGTAGCGGCCGAGATCTCGATACAGCCACATCGGCTCAAACCCATTTTTCTTTCGCTCTTCTTCAGCGGCAAGACTCTCCTCAAATGTAAGCGTCTCACGCGCATCGCGAATCAAATGCATATATGCTGAGTACGCTCGCGCAACAGGCTCGCGCAGCACCATGATGATCTTCATGTCTGGATTATCCGCATAGATTCGTGCAGCCGTTCCTTTATAGTAGAGATAAAAAACGGACGACTCACCCACCGCAGGTTCATCCGTGCGCGCTTTAAACAGCGCCTCGTAATCAGCGCGATTGCGAATCGTCTCTTCATTCATGCCTTCATCGCCAGGCCCCGTAAACCTTTTCGGGAAATCTTGGATGGAATAAAAATGCGCTTCTTTTTTCGTTGGGATGTATACCTCAGGGTGTTGCGCCAAGTAGCGATCAAGGGAACTCGTTCCTGATTTGGCGGCACCGACGATCAAAAAATTTGGAATCACGTGCGATTCGACTCCTTTACTGCGTCTTCAATGAAGCGGGCGACCTCTTGACGATTTTTCAGCATTACGCCGGCCCGTCGCAAATGTCCACCGCCTCCGTGACGTTTTGCCAGTTCAAGAATAGGTATTCCTTTGCCGCGCAGGCGAACGCGAATCGTGCCAACGGTCTCTTCGACAAAGAGCACGGCGATCTTACATGGGATCTTCTCCAACTCTTCAATCAGCAACGCAGCTTCTTCTGCATCTGCGCCGAGCGTGCGAATCGAGGCGTAATCTAGAAATGACCACGCGACAGCGCCTGTCACGCGCATGTTTTTGCGAAGCACGGTGCCGAGTTCCACGTAGGCAGGGGAACGCTGCAAGAGATTCGCGGCGATATCCGCTTTGTCGAGTGTCGCGCGCTGTTCAAGCACGCCTGCCATCTCGTACGTGCGCGCAGTCGTGTCGCGCAAAAACCACTGCGTATCAGATACAATTCCCGCAAATAGACTCTGACAGATCGCTTCAGTGAAGAGCGTATGGTTCGTCTCTTGTTCCAGATCGAGCAGGAGCATCGTCAACAACTCAGACGTGCTGCTCGCTGTTGGATCAATCCAGTTACAGCGGCCGTACCCCGGATTGGACGCGTGGTGATCAATGACAAGATCAAACGGAAGCAGCGCGTGGAGTGCGCCTCGTTCCACCTTGTCTTCTCGCCCTGCCTCGCGAATCATTTGTTCTATCTTAGCGCGAATCTCTTCTGGCAGCGCAAGGCGCGCATAGTTTCCCGTATCGAGTGCGACAAAGCAGATCGGTTGAGTCCGATCCAGCGATTGCACGCGATACGGTGCAAAGAGCCATTCAAGATAGCCTGGCACATCATGGAGAACCCCCACGCGCTTCCCCATGATCTGAAGCGCTTCAGCAAGCGCGAATGCGCTCGCCGAATCCGCATCTCCTCGACGATGGGTCACGAGAATAAACTGATTTTCCGAGCGAAGGACTGACTTGACGGTCTCATAATCCAGATTGGCTGTCATCATGAAGCTCCTAGGTTGGGATCGCACGCCACCATCGCGCGACAGCGATGCGATCCACTTTTTTGATCGTCACGCGGAGACCCTTTTGCTACGCGCGGGGCGTGATGCGCTCAAGCAACCCCTCGACCAACAACGCGACACACGCTTCGGGGGAGTGCAAGTCCGTTCTCAAGTGAAATTCCGGTTGGAGTGGCGGCTCATAAGGAGAAGAAATTCCCGTAAACTGCGGAATGGTTCCCGCCTTGGCCTTTTTATACAGACCTTTAGGATCTCGCTCTTCACACACATCAATTGGGCAGTCGACAAACACTTCAAGAAACTCACCTTCTTCAAACCGCGCGCGCGCCTCATCCCGGTCGTTGCGATACGGTGAGATGAACGCAACGATCACTACCGTCCCTGCCTCGACAAACAGTTTCGATACTTCGGCGACACGTCGAATGTTCTCGCGACGATCTTCTTCTGAGAAACCCAAGTCTCGATTTAACCCCAGTCGCACATTATCTCCGTCTAATAGATACGTATGAATACCGCGACGAAATAGCTCTGTCTCAAGCGCCGTTGCGATGGTCGATTTGCCTGCCCCTGACAACCCCGTCAACCAGATCGCCGTGCTCCGATGGCCATTTTGTTTATGAAAATCTTCTTTTGTAACGGTTAACTTCACTTCGGTCAAATTCGATGTGTGATCCACGAACGATGTACGCACCTCTCGCCATGCTGGATTTTCTCACAAGCTATACCGATAGTATAGATGATTTTTAAGGGGGATTCGACCCCTTACCGCAAAACCCAACGCGCATCCCACGTTCAGGATACGCCGCTGGGTTTTTCACTCGAGTCAAGGAGGGCTTGCTTCAACTGCGTTTAACGCAGTTCATTCGCCCAGGTACCATCGCGAAAGATTGGGATGACGCGTCCTTCGCGATCCACACCGTCAATGCTCAAATCATTCGACCCGATCATAAAGTCGACATGCTTGACGCTCTCATTCAGATCGTTTGCCGCCCACTCGCTTCTTGAGAGTAAATGGCCACCCTCGATCAGTGGATACGATTCGCCGATCGCAAGGTGACACGACGCGTTTTCGTCAAACAGTGTATTGTAAAACAGCCGCCCGCGTTTGGCGATCGGCGAAGATTTCGGCACAAGCGCAATCTCGCCGAGGTAGTGGCTGCCTTCGTCCGACTCGACGATCTTTGCCAGCGCATCCTGCCCTTTACTGGCGCGATACTCCACGATGCGTCCATTCACGAAGCGCAAAAAGATGCCTTCGATGAGGCTCCCCTGATGATTGAGCGGCATTGTGCTCGTCACGTAGCCGTTTACACCCGTGCGCTTTGGCACGGAGTAGACCTCTTCGGTCGGGATATTCGCTGTGAACGGAACGCCAGACGGCGTCTTGTGCTGCGCTGCCGTGAAATAGTATCCGTTTGGCATGGCGATTTCAAGATCGGTTCCTGCCGAACGGTAGTGAAATTTCGTGATATTTAACTCGTTTAACCACGCGCTTCGCGCGGACAGAGCGTGAAGATGCGCCTTCCATTCCGCGACCGGATCGTCAGCCGTTGCGCGCGTGCAAAAGAGAATGTCATCCCACAGCGCCGCGACGCGCTCACGCTCTGGGAGGTGACGCTCGACCCAGTTTGCCCATGCCTGCGTCGGTGCCGCAAGGATCGTCCACGCGTATTCGTCATTTGTGCGCTTTTGATTGAACGCGCGCAGTTCATTCGCCACCGCCGAGTTGTATTGATGGACACGATCACTCGCGATTCCGTCGTACAAGCTCGGGTCCGTCGCCGAGATCGCGATGAACGCCGCCTGTTCTGCCGCGAGCTTCTCAATCCACTGCGCATGCCACGCGGCGCGTTGATCAAGCAGTGCGAGTGAGCCGTGCTTAAGCGTCTCACGGCTCCACGCCTCATCACCCCACTCCACATGGACATACGAACTCCCCGCCGCGTAGGCCGCCTCTGTGAGTTGACGCGCAAACGCGATATGTTCGGGAAGAACCTGACGCAGGCCAAAGCCGATGACCAGCGGTTGTCCAGGTTGTACATTGACGCCGACACGCACGGCGAGTTCGGCATATTTACGGATGAGATCATCCATTGTATTGCGCCCCCACTTCATCTTTGGATGGACTGCACTGCCACGTTTCGTTCGTCACTAGCCTACCACAAAACGGCAAGAAGCCCACGCATGATTACACGTTGGCGAGATGTCTGCGACCGATAACCAGTGTGACAATCGCAAGGAAGACACCAAACGCGCCGACATAGAAAGGAACGTGCGGATTGAACCAGACGGCCAGCTTGCCGGAAAGCCACGGCGCAATCGCCCCTCCCATGAAACGCACAAAACTGTATGCCGCTGACGCAATCGGCCGTTCAAAAGGCGAAACGTCCATCACTGCGGTGGTGATGACGGTGTTGTTTATTCCGAGAAACGCGCCCGCCACAATGACGCACGTCACAAGGAGTGGGATGGAGGCTAATCCGATTCCCATGACGAAAAGATCGAGCGCGATCAATCCGAGCACTCCGTAGAGTGTCGTGCGCGTTCCAAAGCGAACACGCAGGCTCGGCGCGACGAACACGGACGTGATCGCGAGCATCACGCCCCACCCGAAAAACACGTACCCCAGATGGTGCGCATCCATGTTTAAGACAAACGGGGTATACGCGAGCAGCGTGAAGAAACCAAAATTGTAGAGAAACGCGGTAATCCCCATCGTCAAGAGTCCCTTGTGGCGCAGCGCGCGAAATGGCTCCGTGACGCTTGACCGGCGCGCAGAGCGTGGGACTTTTTTCAGTAGCACCGAAACGAGAATGAAGGCGAGCGCCATGAGTGTCGCAACGCCATAAAAGGGTCCGCGCCAGGAAATGCTTCCAAGTTCGCCGCCAAGCAGCGGCCCGACCGAGATGCCAAGGCCAAGCGCCGCCTCATACAGGATAATCGCCCCTGCCGTGCCACCGTTCGCCACGCCTACGATGACGGCGAGCGCTGTCGCGATAAAGAGCGCATTGCCAAGCCCCCAGCCTGCGCGAAACCAGACGATCTGCGCAATCGAGTGCGCACTCCCACCCAGTGCGGAGAAGATGACGATGATTAAAAGTCCGGTTAAGAGGGTGGACTTAAAGCCGATACGCGAAGAAACCGCGCCTGTGATGATCATCGCAAGCCCTGTGACAAGATTGTAGCTGCTAAAAAGAAGCTCGACCTGACTCGGTGTCGCGTGCAGTTGCTTCGAAATCGCCGGAAGAATCGGATCGACCAGCCCTAGCCCCATAAACGCGATGACGCACGCGAACGCGACGGCATAGACGGCGAGCGGTTGACGAAAGTAGGAGAGCGAAAACGAATTGTGCGTTTGCCTATGCGCGTCGGTTACGTCGGTTGTGCGAGATGTCACTGCATTCACTCCAATTCTTAATAGATCCCTGATTTATGGAAGTATAGTGCGATTTAATAGCACTGCTAAAATCCCAGCAATCTATTACGTGTACCGAAATATTATGCATAGAAAATACAAATTGTGCAACCCAATTCAGGTTTTCGAGATTTTTGGTTTCTGATTGTGCAGGGACGGCTCCATCAACATCCGCCCCTGCACACCCATCAAGCAAACGATAGCCCGAGATGGTGAAATAAAAATGCGTACCGCTCCGCCATCTCTTCCATATGGCTGAATCGCCCGGAGGAACCAAAATGGCCCGCCCCCATATGCGTTTTGAGTAGCAGTGTGTGATCATCCGTCTTCGTCGCACGCAGGCGCGCCACCCACTTCGCCGGTTCAAAGTAGCCGACGCGCGGATCGTTTAACCCGGTTGTGACGAGCATGTTTGGATACGCTTTTGCCTCCACCTGATCATACGGACTGTACGACTTCATATACGCATAGTACGCTGCATCCTGTGGGTTTCCCCACTCATCCCACTCAAGACTCGTCAGCGGAATCGACGTATCAAGCATCGTCGTGACAACGTCCACAAACGGAACATCTGCGATGACGACTTGAAAAAGCTCCGGCGCGAGGTTCGCAACAGCCCCCATCAAGAGACCGCCTGCGCTTCCCCCACGCGCGGCAAGCAGCTTTTTACTCGTGTCGTTGCGCGCAAGCAAATCCTTCGCGACCGCAATGTAGTCCGTAAAGGTGTTGCGCTTGCGAAACAGTTTCCCATCCTCATACCATGTGCGCCCCATCTCCGATCCACCGCGGATCTGCGCAATCGCCATGACCAATCCCGCGTCAAGGAGCGGAATGTGCTGCGGATCAAAATGGGCGTCCATGTTGATGCCGTAACTCCCGTACGCATACAGAAGGAGCGGGGCTGGTCCTTTCGTCATGGCGTCGCGATGATACACCAAAAGATAAGGCACGCGCGTCCCATCTTCAGCGATCGCAAATCGTCGCTCTTGGCGATAGGCGTCGCGTACATACTCGCCCGCCACCGGACTCTCTTGCAGTACCGTCTTTTGACCATCACTCAGCCTGAGCGCGATCGTCGTGCGCGGTGTCAAAAAGGATTGATACTCAATCAACACTTCGCTGGCCCGATACTCCGGATTTCTGCCAACGTTCACCGTGTACACCGACTCATCCCAAGTGAGCGGCTCCAACCGCCGATCCTCATAGCGCCAGATCTGCGTCGATCCGCCCGCTCGCCCTTCAAGCAACAAGTGATCCGCAAACGGATGCAGCGCCTGAAGATAGCGCGCCGCGTCATACGGAACCAATTCTTTTTTTCGCGCGGGGTCGTCACCACGGATCGAACATGTAAACACCGTAAAGTTCGCCGCATTCTCATTTGTGAGAAGCAAAAAGTCATCACGCCAATGTTCCAGTTCATATAGAATGCCGTCTCTGCGCGCTTCAAAGCATTGGAAGGATTCGCGTGGCCTGTCCGCCTCTAAAAAATGAACTTCGCTCGTGGCCTTTGTCGAACATTGCAGGAAGAGAAATCTTCCCGATCGAGCTTTATACACATCGATCGTAAACGCCGTGTCGCGCTCTTCGTAGATCAGCTCATCTTCTTGCGTGCTCCCTAGCTCGTGCCGATAAAGCCGATACGGACGCTGCGTTTCATCAACTGTGACATAAAACAGATAGCGCCCCGTACCATCCCACTCAAGACTCCCCGCGATAAACACGTTCGGAATCTGATCCGAGAGGAGTTCCCCTGTCGCCAAGTCTTTGACATACGCCGTGTACTGATCCGTACCATCCCGATTCTCAAGATAGGCAAGTTTTTGTTGATCCGGGCTGATGCGCTGAACGGTCACACTCAGATAGCCGCCAGCGCGCGCCAGCTCATTCAGATCGAGCACGATCTCCTCGCGCGCATCACGCAGTTCATCGCGATTTTTCGCGCACTTTCGCGCATAGATCGGATACTGCAGCGCCTTCTCCTGACGCGCATAATAAAAGTAGTCCCCATTTTGCACCGGAACTTGCATCTCTACCTCTGGGACACGCGCTTTCATCGCTTCAAAAATGCGGTCTTTCAGCGATTGAAGCGGTTTCATCTTTTCGTCATAATAGCGGTTTTCTTCCTCAAGATATTCAAGTACCTCAGAGTTCGTCTTTTCCCGCAACCAGTAGTAATCATCGACGCGTTGATCGTCATGCAATGTATGTACATGTGGAATGCGTTTCGCCATCGGGCTCTGCATGAAACTCCCCCTTAAAACGTATCACTCTCATCATAGCACCATGTCTCTAAAACGCCTATCCGCATTTTGGAGAAAGCGTTAAAATGAGAGGAGACCAAAGGAAAGAAGGCGTCACGACGTGGAGTATACGAAACTTGGCCGTACAGGACTTGAGGTTTCCCGCATCTGCCTCGGTTGCATGAGTTACGGCGTCCCTGAACGCGGCAACCATCGCTGGGTGCTCGACGAAGTGCAGAGTCGCCCTTTTATCAAACGCGCCTTAGAACTCGGCATCAACTTTTTCGATACGGCAAACGTTTACTCTGATGGCACCAGCGAAGAGATTGTTGGACGCGCCCTCCGCGATTTTGCAACACGCGACGAAGTGGTGATCGCGACGAAAGTGCACGGGCGCATGCACGTGGGACCGAATGGCGCGGGACTTTCCCGCAAAGCGATCATGAGCGAGATCGATCAGAGTTTAACACGCTTGGGTACCGATTATGTCGACCTCTATCAAATCCACCGCTGGGATTACCAAACGCCGATCGAAGAGACGCTGGAGGCGCTTCACGATGTAGTCAAAGCGGGAAAAGCGCGCTATATCGGCGCCTCCAGCATGTATGCGTGGCAGTTTCTCAAAGCCTTACATACGTCTGAGAAACACGGTTGGACGCGCTTTGCCTCGATGCAAAACTATGTGAATCTGCTTTACCGCGAAGAGGAGCGCGAGATGCTCCCGCTCTGCGAGAGTGAATCCATCGGCGTGATTCCCTGGAGTCCGCTCGCGCGTGGACGTCTCACCCGTGACTGGGATGAAAAAAGTGCGCGCTCAGAGACTGACGAGTTTGGGAAGACACTCTATGCGGACACGGCTGACGCCGACAAAAAGGTCGTCGAGCGCGTCGCCGAAGTCGCCGCAAAGCGGGAGATTCCCCGCGCGCAAGTCGCGCTCGCCTGGGTACTGCAAACGTCAGCGGTCAGCGCGCCGATCGTCGGAGCGACCAAAATGCACCATCTGGACGATGCAGTCGCCGCGCTCTCCGTCGTACTCACAGCAGATGAGATTGCGCGCATGGAAGAGCCTTACGTGCCACACCCTGTGCTCGGATTCCGCTGATCGCCCCCCCTTCATCGCGCATTTCCGACCCTTCGCCACGCATGACGCGAGACAAGAAAAACGCGCTTCTCGGAGGCTCCTTTAGGAAGCCTCCCTTTTGCGCAGGGCGACAACAAACCGCTCCCCTTGCAACTCCTTTTCCGATCGCGTACGATGACGACGACACGAGACGATCTAAGACCGGGAGACGGAGCCCTTGAGCCATCCTACCCCTTCGAATAGCGAACTACGCCGCTTCAGGCGCCTCACCCTAACGATGTTGATCATCTTCGCCATTTACGGGCTTCAATACTGGGGTTCCCTTACGGCGCGACCGTGGGTCTATACGTACATCATCCTCTGGGCAATTTTCCTTTGGCTCCCCCTACGCTATAAACCAATGCCCGTCATCCTAGGCTTTCTCTACGGTTCAGCCGTCTACTGCCTTGTCGCCGTCAACCTGTTTCATCTGCAACCGATTCTTTCAAACCTGCTCATTATCCCGGCCGGCTCCGTCGCAGCCATTCCGCGCCTCTCTCGCCGCCAATCCATTCAAGTTCTGCTCAGCCTGATCGCCGCGAGTATCATCAGCCTTGGCCGTGATCTGCAAAGCGCTCCGCAGGTACTCTTTCCGCTCATCGGGACGTACGCTGGTGTCTACGCCGGACGCGTGCGCCGCGAAGCGCGGACACTTGATCGTCGCCGACTCGCCGAGCTTGAAGTGGCACATCAACAACTGCAGCGCGCGCACGACGAGCTTCAAGCGGCAACCGCCGAAGCGATGCAGTCCGCCGCACTCGCAGAGCGGGCGCACATCGCGCGTGACATTCACGACGGTGTCGGTCACCAGCTCACCTCACTGATCGTCTCGCTTCAGGCAATCGATCTCATGCTGCCTGATGATCCGCACGGCGCAAAAACGCGGATTCCCGAACTTCTGAGTGTCGCGCGCGAATCCATGTCTGATGTGCGGAGCGCAGTGATTGCGTGGTCGAAGGATGAGACAAAGCTAGGACTCTCTGCGCTGCGCGGATTGGTTCATCAGACAGAAGCGCGCGCTGGCATCCCCAGTACCTTCCACGCAGACGCAAAACAGGTTGAATGGCCAAACTCGGTCAGTGTAACGTTGTACCGCATCCTGCAAGAGGCGCTCACGAATGCGGTTCGACACGCAAAGACCTCCACATTGACCGTATGCGTTGAAGAAGCAGATGAACAAGTAACGCTGCGCGTTGTCGATGACGGAATCTTCACACGGCACGCCGATCCACCCGTCGGTTACGGCATCTCCCAGATGCGCGAACGCAGTCGAGAGGCGGGTGGTACGCTTATCATTCGCGCAAATGAGCCGCACGGCATGATCATTGAGGCAACGCTCCCCCTCCATCCCCTTGGCTTGAAAGGAGATCGCTATGACGACCCGTCCGATCCATATCCTTGTCGCCGATGACCAGGCGCTGATTCGCCAAGGATTTGTCTATATCCTTAGCACGCAACCCGATTTCCAGGTGGTCGCGCAAGCGTGTGATGGGCAGGAGGCGGCCACACTCTCCGCAAAAACGCGCCCCGACGTGATCTTGATGGACATTCGGATGCCAAATGCGACCGGAATCGAAGCCACGCGCTCGATCCTGCACAGCGCCCCTGCAATCAAGATCATTCTGCTCACCACATTTGACGATGAAGCGTACGTTTTTGAAGGCATTCGGGCTGGCGCCGTCGGCTATCTCCTCAAAGACGCGAGTACGAGCGACCTGTTTGACGCGATTCGCGCAGTACACAGCGGTCAGGCCGTATATCGCACCTGTTTTGCGGCGAAGATGATCTCGCAAGCGGTGGCCCATTCTCGGCAATCTTTCCACGATACCGCGCAGGACGTTGTGCCTGAATCTGTACGGAAGGACGATGTTAATCTACCCGTGTATTCGCAGCAGGAGACGCTTACCGAGCCTTTGACCGAGCGCGAGGTCGACGTCTTGCAGCAGATGGCCTACGGGAAACGAAACGTAGAGATCGCCACAACGCTTTATATCTCCGAGGGGACGGTCAAAACGCATGTGCACCGCATCCTGCAAAAAATGAATGTAGAAGATCGAACACAGGCGGTCGTTTACGCCCTGCGCTGCGGACTCGTCCGCTGATAGCCCTGCTAATACTCCCGCAGCGAGGGTCCTCTATCTGCAGATAGAGGACCCTCTTCACGCTGCAGATGGATGCGCGATCCATGCGCGCACGCTACACTTGTACCATAATGGAAGTCTGAGAACGCGGGAGTGAATGTGCGTGTCGACGGTCATCGAGATGGAAAACGTATCAAAAGTGTTTGGTAAGAAGCGCGCCGTTCATTCGATGAGCTTTGCGATGGAGCGCGGACATTCTGTAGCGCTGCTCGGGCCAAACGGCGCCGGAAAAACAACAAGCATCGCGATGATGCTCGGTTTGACAAAGCCCACATCAGGTCGTGTATGCCTGTTTAGCGGTGATCCCAAAAGCGCGACGTCCCACGAGCGTATCGGTGTGATGCTACAGGAAGTCAGTGTCCCACCGCGCCTCAGCGTGCGCGAGACGATCGATATGTTTCGCGGATTCTATCCAAAGCCACTGCCGACAGATCGCCTGCTGCAGGTGAGCGGGCTCACAGAAGATCAAAAAACGATGGCGCAAAAGCTCTCTGGCGGCAAGATGAGGCGACTTCAGTTCGCGCTTGCCTTAGCTGGCGACCCAGACGTACTCTTTCTTGATGAGCCGACGGTCGGCATGGATGTGGCATCCCGCAGGACGTTCTGGGATGAGGTACGCTCATTTTTACGCGCAGGCAAAACATTGATGCTGACCACGCACGATCTGCAAGAGGCTGACATGCTCGCTGACCGCATCGTCGTCATGCAGAATGGCGCTGTGATTGCGGACGCACCGCCTGAGTCGATCAAGATGCAATTCGGCGGACGCACCGTCTCCTTTGTCGCGGGTCCGGACATCGATTTCGAGCGACTCAGGATGCTTCCTGATGTGACGGACGTGCAGACGGTGGGTCGGCAGGTGACCGTGCGCACGCAGAATTCGGACGCGTTGCTAAAAACACTCATCCTCGAGGCGTGGGATATCCGGGATATTCAGGTGCACGGTGGGGGCTTGGAAGACGCGTTTGTGCGCTTGACCGCGGAAGGGGGCGAATCGCAGTGAGAGCAACCTTGACCTACTGGAAATACGAGCTCATACGCACATTGCGTGATCGCCGCTTTTTTCTCCTCACACTCGGAATGCCTGTCATCTTCTATTTCGTCTTTATCAATCAACAGGGTGGCGCGCTGCGAATTGCGGGGACATTTTGGAGTCACTACTTTATGGTCTCCATGGCATCGTTTGGCGTCGTCGGCTCTTCGATCAATACGCTCGGCGTACGCTTAGCCGCAGAACGGCAGAGCGGCTGGGTCCGCTATTTGCGAACGACTCCGCTCTCATCTTTTGGATACGCGATCGCGAAAATCTTGACGCAATTGACACTCTCTCTTCTTATCATTCTCTGCATCTTTCTCGTCGCGCACTTCTCTCAGAACGTCTCGCTCTCTGGCGGCGAGTGGCTTACGATTACGCTGTGGCTCTGGATCGGTTCCCTGCCGTTTGCCGCGCTCGGCGTATTCATCGGACTGACCGGCAACGCGGCGCAACCGCTTGGAACACTGATGTACTTGGTGGCCTCCATGCTAGGCGGGCTGTGGACACCCATTCAGGCGTTGCCAAGCGTCATGCAAACCATCGCAAAATGGACGCCTACCTACCATTATGCCCATCCCGCGTGGCGTATCCTCGCAGGCCAATCGATCCAAGCGTCGGACATCCTTGTCCTGCTGGGGTGGACGCTCTTATTTCTTATCGGTTCCGTCGCGTTGCAACGCCGGATCGACACAAAAGTCCAAATGTGAAAAAATGATCCGGTTGATAGCCGTGCGGCGTTTAACCGGATCGCACCTGTCTAGGTTTGAATCTTCGCCACAGCGCTCACCCATTCTCCTAGGCTTTTCATCGCTTTGCTTGCTCTTGCTCCTGAAGCACTCTCCACAAAACCTTGCCGCTGCCCGATACAGGCAATCGTTCGACAAACTCGATGACCCTTGGACATTTGTACACGGCCATATGATCCTTTGCCCATTCCATGATGCTTTCTGCTGTAACGGAAGAACTTGAATCCCGCTTTAGAACAACGAACGCTTTTACGGTCTCTCCCCTTCGCTCGTCAGGAATGCCGATCACACAAGCCTGTTCAATCGCCGAATGCCCGTAGAGAAGTGCCTCCACTTCTGTCGGCCACACTTTAAACCCAGAGGCATTGATCATTCGTTTCACGCGATCTACCATAAAAAAGTAACCTTCATCGTCATACCTTGCGATATCGCCTGTGCAAAAAAACCGCTTCCCATCCCATTCTATAAAGGCCTTTTGATTCTCGTCCGGGCGCTGCCAATAACCGAGGAAAACCTGCGGCCCGCAAACGATGACTTCTCCTTCTTCATGAGGCCCACACTCACGCATTGTCTCAGGGTCGATCACACGCGCATCGACCGCAAACGACGGTACGCCCATACACTGCATCTTCGGACGGTCAGGTGGATTAAAGTGGGTTTGCGAAATCGTCTCGGACAGACCATACCCTTCCACATAGCGAAGCCCAGTGCGTTTGAGCAGTTGTTCACCGACGGCTTCAGGGAGCGTAGCGCCGCCTCCGCCGATGACCGCAAGAGAGGACAGGTTGAATTGATCCAGGTTCTGATTCCCTAAAAAGTCAATGACCATCGTTGCGATGTTGGTCCAGTGTGTACACCCTAAGCGCTCGATAAGCTGCGCCGCCACTTCTCGATTCCAGCGTGTCATGATCACCATGGTCGCACCCGTATAAACGGATAGGAGCATGCTGTGAACCATCCCAGTTACGTGAAACAGCGGCAGTGTCGTCAAGATGACACCGTCTGCCGTTGCGCCAAACCAATGAGCTGCACCCAACACGTTGGCCTGCACCGTGCGATGCGTATGCATGCATCCTTTGGGACGTCCAGTGGTTCCTGATGTGTAAGGAAGCACCGCGAGATCATCTGCTGCCCCGATCTCTGGCCCGGGATCCAACTTTTGTTCAAGCACTTGTCTCCACAGTGCAACGGATGCCGTGAATTCGCGCTGAGCGTCCGCCTTTACCTCCTCCGGTAACTCGTACGCAGATGAAGCGGGAAGAACATCTGAATAGGCCACACAAATCACATAAGCTAAATCTCCTGCGTTGTGAAGTGGCGCGATGCGAGGGTATAATTCTTGTCCAACAACAGCGGTGGACGCGCGGCTGTCTTCGAAGTAAAAGGCCAATTCGTCTGTAAGGTTCATCGGATTCACAGGCACGACAACCCCGCCCGCGCGCAGAATCGCATGAAATGCGATGACATACTGCGGTGAATTCTGCATGTAAAGAACCACGCGATCCTCTCTTCTGACTTGGCACACGTGTCGCAAGTAACCAGCCAGATGGTCAACCTGCTCTTTCAGTTGCCGATACGTGAGGGTCGCGCCATAGTAATGAATGGCCGCTTTGTTTGGATAGCGTCGGGCTGACACCGCGAGATTGTCATAAAGCGTTGTCTCGGGGACTGTGAGCTTGAACGGAACCCGGTTAGGCCAATGGCGAAAATGGTTTGTCAGCATGGCGTTCCTCCGTTTAGGTTGAATATTATGAATAATATTCAGATGAAAAACGCCGTATTCTATTTGATCGCACAAAATAATAGGTTAAAGGTACTTTCAAGCATTCACTGCTAAGCTAAATCTCGTTGATGATTACCCCCTCTAGATCCTTGCACTCCTCTTTCGAGGAGTGCCTTTTTTATTTTTTATAGCCGAGGATACCTTCGCCTGCCCCTTCGATAGGAAGAGCGCCGTCTAACCCAGGGTGGATTTCCGCCACCAATCAGATACACTAGAAGCACGCGAAACCAAGGAATCACTGTGGATTCGTAGTCCAAATTCCAGCTTGATTGACGAACACCCGTTGTGGAAGTTTCAAGATGGAAAGCACAAGATCCGCCACATCCTCTGGTTGCATCATGCGGTCTTCATCGCCAACCTTCAGTCCAATGTTCGAAGCAAGTTCTGTATTCACGGTACTCGGGGTCAGTGCCGTCACACGAATATTGGATTTACGCGCTTCCTGCATCAGTGATTCTGTAAATCCGATAACGCCGAATTTGGATGCGGAATATGCTGATGTTGTTGCGTTTCCTCGCTGACCCGCCGTAGAACTGACATTGATAATATTTCCTGTATTCCGCCTCATCATGTCCGGCAGTACAGTACGTGTCACATAGTAGGTCCCAAACAAGTTTACTTTGACGATGTGTTCCCAATCATCCGGATTCATTTCAGCAACGGAACCAAACTTCGCAGTCCCAGCGTTGTTTATGAGAATGTCAATCGGCCCCAAATCCTTGCTCAATACTTCAATAGCTGATTCCACCTCTGTGCGATTCGACACGTCAGCAGTAGCCACACTAACACGAACGTCATATGACTTCTGAAGCGTATTTGCTAAGGACTCAATATCTGTACGTGTCCTTGCAAGGAGTCCAAGATGAACACCTTCAGACGCAAGTTTCACAGCGATGGCTTTGCCAATCCCTTTTCCTGCTCCTGTTATTAATGCAATTTTCCCATGCAAACTCATTTCGTCACCTCAGATTTGAATTTGTCTTTCCCTGCCCTCAATTGTGATGGTCGGTTTTGGGAAACAAAGCAATTACGACGGTTGAGTGGTCGGTCGAACGAGAATTTCATTGACGGACACCCGTTCCGGTTGGTCAATCGCATAGAAGATTGCGTTTGCAATGTCACCTGATTGCAATGCCTGTGCCGCACCTCGAGACTTCAATGCAGATAACGCATCTTCATCGGTAATCGTCGTCAGCAACTCCGTTTCTACCAATCCGGGCGAGATAATGGTCGCGCGAATATTAGAGGTTGGTGACAACTCCATACGGAGACCCTCTGTAATGGCTCGAACTGCAAACTTCGTTCCACTGTATACTGCCCCTGCCATCCCAACTCGATGGCCTGCGACAGAAGAGACATTGATGATATGGCCACTTTGATGCCTCTCCATGATGGGTATTGCAGCTGCAATACCATAAAGAACGCCTTTAATATTTACGTCTACCATTTGATCCCACTCGTCAATCTTACGTTTATTTAAAAACGAGAGAGGCATGAGCCCCGCATTATTTACCCAGACATCAATTGTTCCGTACGTCTTCAAGGCAAACTCCGCCAAAGCTTGAACGTCCTCCATCGATGTAACATCTGCACTAAAATAGCTGGCCATCCCACCAGCTTGTGTAATTTTGTGCACCGTCTCTGCCAAGCGTTCCGCTCTTCGTGCGGATAAAACAACCTTCGCTCCACCTTGTGCCAGACGCGCTGCCGTAGCCTGTCCAATACCGCTACTGGCTCCCGTGATAACGACAACCTTATTTTCAACCATGGTGATTTCCTCCCCATTTCATTGGAAAAATTGAATCAACAAATCAATGAGGTATTGATAACGGATATCCTCATCCCCCGATGTCTTTGCGATCTGAATCCAGTTTCCCCGAGCAGAAAACTCACTCGGGGAAACGAGATCTGCATCTGGGTTACGACATTTTCAAGACGACTCGAAACCTAGCCTGTCCTGACATCCTATCTTCGTATGCTTCGTTCACTTGTTCGAGATGGAAGGTTTCAATGCGTGGGTGGACACCAGTTAACACACTTAAGTTTAATGTATCCTCCGAGTCTTTACCAGTACCGCTATGCCAGCCTTCGACAGAACGCCCGAAAAGCAGAAGCTGCAGCGGAGATACATCAAGAGGTTCACCCGATGCTGCTGCAATGAGCAGCTTACCGTGCTCCACGATTTCTAAGTTTGTTGTAGGTTGGGATTCCAGCGCAGAGGAGCGACCAGCACCGTCCTGGACGAGCTATCCACTTTTGCGATGCTATCAATCTTCTCGATCGACTCAAGGGACAGTGAATGAGATCGTGCAGCAAAAGCGTTCACCCACTTTAGATCACGCGAGGAAGATTGCAAAGGTGCTAAACATGGAGATCGGGGAGATCTGGCCGAATGAATAAGAAAGGATAACCGCGAGTCGGTTGGGAATCCTATGCTTGCATCTAAATCATAACAGGGGGTGAGATGGTGACCGAAAACAACGAGCGAAATCGAAAAGGTTCCCATAGGACTGGTGAAGCCGTAGGTACAGTAGGCGGTGTTGCGACCGGAGCTGCAGTAGGATCCGTCCTTGGACCGTTAGGCACAATTGCTGGCGCCGTAGCAGGCGGAGCTTTGGGCAACAAAGTCGGAGAACGCGTTGGGGAAGCGACAGCGACTCAGGACGAGCGCAACAAGTAGCTGCGGCATCACATGGTATAGACTAGAGCTGTGTGCGGCGCGAGAACGATGATTTCTCTCGCGCCTTTATTTTTTCAATCATATAACGTCAAGCACAAATAATTATGCGCAATCTACCCAGCGTGGGGGCTGTTGTCGCGTAGGCAAGCAAAAAAGCCCCCCGGTTAGGGCAATAGATGATCTTCCCTTCGGCAACAATCTCCTTTTTCAAGGGAAACCCACGCTGCCATTCATCAGGTGTACGCACCATAAAATCCATTGGCACTCCAGTGACAAGTTCTTTTTGGCGAACCATTAATGCACGCCTTGAAGGTTTAACGTCGGTGTCCATGATTATCAGAAAGTCATAATCGTTATCAATATCCGCATCGCCCCGTGCACGGGAACCAAATCATACGATTCGTTCTATCGGGAATGTATCAACCAATTGACGAACGACCTGTTCTACAACTTGCTGCTCATCAGAAGTCACAGTATCACCCCCGTACAGCAAAAAGCCGCCTTAGATCTCTTTTAGTCTAAGACGGCCTATTTCTTTCGTTTGGAGCGGGTGACGGGAATCGAACCCGTGCTATCAGCTTGGAAGGCTGAAGTTCTACCATTGAACTACACCCGCACATAAATATGGCGTGCCCGGAGAGATTCGAACTCCCGACCCCTTGATTCGTAGTCAAGTACTCTATCCAGCTGAGCTACGGGCACACAATTTCCTGGTGGGCCCACCAGGACTCGAACCTGGGACCAACCGGTTATGAGCCGGCCGCTCTAACCAACTGAGCTATAGGCCCATCAATGGAGCGGAAGACGGGATTCGAACCCGCGACCCTCGCCTTGGCAAGGCGATGCTCTACCCCTGAGCCACTTCCGCGCAACAAAAAGTATTATAACGTAGCCAATCCAGAAAGGCAAGAATTGAATAGAAATAAATTTTATCAGAGAACGCCGAAAGTTGCAATATGTAATTTACACTCCACGCTCGTGTGCCTTTTCTTCGAGCAATGCCAACTGTGCAGACTGGCGAAGATACGTTTCTCGGCGCATCTCATACGCAATCTCCCACTGCGCTTCGAGACGATCCGCCTCCGCAATTTGGCGAATGCGTCCCGCCAGCACTCGATCGTCCCCCTGCTCAAACGATACATTCAGAACATCCGGCACAGCACGCACGGCTGCAATCTCCGTGACCCCGATTCGTCCCGCCCGCTCATAGCGCCTCCCAATGCTGACAATCTCATCTTCCTTCTCCCAGGCGCGCACGCCGGCAGCCACCCGCTGATGCTCACAGAAGGCAGTGAAGGATTGCTCGAGCACCCGATCAACATGTGCACGTTCCGCTTCCAGCAGAAGTCTAAAAAATGCATCCACTGGAAACGATTCGCGAATCTCCGCTACACTTGCTGTCACGTAGCAACCGTGGCGCGCCAAATAGAAGGAGAGCGTTTCCACGGAGCGATCATCGCGCTCAAGTTGCTCGAGTAGATAATAGGAAAAAAGTTGATCACACGCCCCCTCCACCGCGAGATGACGCGCTGTCTTCACTTCTAGCATTCGCCCATCCATCACAGCATCCACAGCCGCCCCTGGCTGTCCGAGAGCCGCGCCAAAAGGGATGGCGTGATGGACAGCAAGTTCACGCACATCCTTTACATCCGCAACGTATTCTCCTGCAAGGCGCGTGATATCCTGCTTAATCCGCTCTAGCAAATCGCCGCGCGCCACTTCTTCTCGCGCAATTCCCTCTACAGAAACCGCGCCGTACCAGGCAAACGCTGCACAGTCTTCTAAGATCGGACGTTTCAAACCGCGAATGTAATCGTAGCGACGAGCCAGTCGATCCCCAAAATGAATCGCCAGATACGCGTCGAGCACATCCTTGTGATCATCTGCGCGGCGTGCGCCAGAACGCCGTTTCAATCCTGACACACCCACACTTTCATAGGTGCGACGATACGCATCAAGCGTACGTCGGTACTGTGTGCGAAGACCGGGAAGCTCCACCAGAGACAATCCTTGTGGATCGAGGTCCATCGGAAGTTCACCTACCGTGCGAAACGGAAATCCGTGTTCCACACGCTTGCCTAACTGCCTCTGCCAAACGGCAGTAAGCCAATACGTAAACGCGAGTCCACTGACTGGAACTTCCTGCGAAGAGAGCACGTATTGAGTCGAGTGGCGCGAACGCAAGCTGCCGATCGGTTTACCCTCTGAGGTTCGAAAAAACTGCGCAAGTGACGGGAGCTTTTCTCGCCCCTTTTTCATTTCTCTGCGATGCCCAATCCTCGATAACGTCATGTGACACCTCTAGCGCTTTGAAGTTTCGTCCTGCTGCTTCATCAGAGGAAAGAGCAACACATCGCGAATCGAAGGCTGATCGGTCAAAAGCATCACCAGTCGATCAATGCCAATCCCGAGCCCCCCCGTCGGTGGCATGCCATACTCCAATGCTGTGATGTAGTCCTCATCCATCTCATGTGCCTCGTCATTTCCCTGCTCGCGCTCCTGCAACTGCGCCTCAAAGCGCTCCCTTTGATCGATCGGGTCGTTCAGTTCAGAAAACGCATTTGCATACTCACGCGCAGAAATGAACAATTCAAAGCGGTCCGTGAACCGCGGATCCTTTTCATTTTTTTTCGCGAGTGGCGAGATTTCCACAGGGTGCCCATAAACAAATGTCGGTTGTAAAAGTGTCTCTTCAACCTTCTGCTCAAAAAAGGCGTTAATGATATGCCCAATCCGATCATTTTCCCCGTACGAGACACCGTGCATTCGGGCCAGTTCGCGCGCCTCTTCCAGTTCCGTAATCGCAAAAAAGTTTACATCGCACGTCTTTGCGATCAGATCCACCATATGCGCGCGCTTCCACGGCGTCTTAAGAGAAATGGGCCGCTCCGCATACGTGATCTCCGTCGTCTGGCAAACGTCAAGCGCGATCTGCTCAATCAAACGCTCCGTGAGCCGCATCATATCCTCATAATCCATATACGCCGCGTATAGCTCCATCATCGTAAACTCCGGATTATGCCTTGTCGACACACCCTCATTCCGATAGACGCGGCCAATCTCAAACACGCGGTTCAATCCGCCTACGATCAGTCGCTTCAAGTGAAGCTCCAGTGCAATTCGCATGACAAGAGGCATCTCCAGCGCATTGTGATGCGTGTGAAATGGTCGCGCAGCGGCGCCTCCGGCAATTGCGTGAAGAGTAGGCGTCTCGACTTCGAGGAACCCCTGCGCCTCCAAATGTTTACGCATCGACTGAATAATCTTGCTGCGGCTGATAAAGGTATTGCGCACCTCTGGATTGACAATCAAATCGACGTAACGTCTGCGATAACGTGTCTCCACATCCTTCAACCCATGCCATTTCTCAGGAAGCGGACGAACAGCCTTACTCAGCAGTTCAAAGGATTCCACATGGATCGTCGTCTCACCCCGCTGCGTCTTAAACAGGTAGCCAGAGACACCGAGGATATCTCCGATGTCAAGCATTTCAAAGCGCGCATACCCATCGACGCCGAGTGTATCGACGCGCGCATAGATCTGCATCTGTCCTTCCTGATCCAAGAGTCGGACAAACTGTGCTTTTCCGTGACCGCGCCGCGCGGTGATCCGTCCTGCAACGTGTACGCGAATCCGCTCCTGTTCAAGTGTTTCGCGCGTCTGTTCATCACCGATCTGCTGTACATCTCGCGCGTGATGTGTCACATCAAATTTGTGACCAAACGGATCGATGCCAAGTTGTCGCCATGTTGAAAGCTTTTCGAGACGCACTTCACGCTCACTGCGGTTGTTCGATTCGCAGTCTATCGCATCGGCTTGTCCATGAGTATCCCCTGAGTGTGTTTCCAAAACCAACGTCCGCCTTTCATTCATCGATAGACAATGTCAAAATGTTCCAATCAATTCATCGAAAAAGAGACGCCGACGAATCGGCGTCCTCACGGTCACTTCCGAATATCGAGAACCTCGTACTGAATGGTTCCCGCGGGTACGGTGACTTCAACCGTCGACCCGACCGATTTTCCAAGGAGCGCCCGCCCAACTGGACTCTCATTGGAGATCTTGTTTTCTGCCGGGTCAGACTCTGCCGATCCAACGATGTGATACTCAACATCTTCTTTATACTCAATATCCCGAAGCGTTACCGTCGATCCGATGCTCACAACGCCCGTGTCGATCTCTTCGTCATGGATAATGCGCGCATTGCGCAACATCTTTTCCAGCGTAATGATACGCCCTTCAACGAAGGCCTGCTCATTCTTCGCGTCCTCGTACTCTGAGTTCTCGCTGATATCCCCATAGCTGATCGCAACTTTAATTCGTTCCGCAACTTCGCGTCGTTTGACTGACTTTAGTTGTTCCAGTTCATCTTCTAGTTTTTTCAATCCAGCCGGTGTTACAAGGACTTCTTTTTCAGACATGTGTTTCGCTCCTTTGCACCTCTGCCACACAACAATCCCTATAAAATGAATTCATCGCACCCATGAGCCATAAACGCTGCTCCATCTGCCAAAGCGTCACAAACACTCTCACTCAGAATCTGCGGTAATTATAGGGTATGGACTGTGGAGTGTCAATGAATGTTCAATGCCCCATTTTACGAGATGATAATGGCCTATTTCACTCAAACTCAGCATCACACGCCAGAATGGGTTCCTTTTCATCCTACGCATGCGCGCTCTCCCTCATGTCTAGGATCTATCGCTTGCAATGCAATCCTGGTTAAATTTCGACTCACTCATCCATCCTCTCACCGTCACGCGATCACGCGAGATGTGTCGAGAATCTCCAACAACGTTTCCTCCATGCCTGCCATCGTTTCCTGGAGGTTGACGCGATCACGCAAAGCAGTGGCACCAGGGATTCCCTTGACGTACCAACCGGCGTGTTTTCTCATCTCGCGCACACCCGTGTGTTCCCCTTTATCCTCAACAAGCAAGTGAAGATGCTCAATCGCCACGGCAATTCGCTCCTGCACACCGGGGGGAGCAAGCTTATCCCCCGTCTCGAGAAAGTGTGCGATCTCCCGAAAGATCCACGGATAACCAAGCGCAGCCCTACCCACCATCACCGCATCGCAGCCTGTCTCTTGAAGCATTTGCAGCGCAACATCCGGTGAATCCACATCCCCATTGCCAACGACCGGAATCGATACAGCTTCCTTCACCTCGCGAATGATCGACCAATCCGCTCTCCCGGAATAGAGTTGACGCGCCGTTCGACCGTGGACAGTGACCGCTCGGGCGCCCGCCGCTTCAACCGCTTTAGCCACTTCGACCGCATTCACATGCTCATCGTCCCACCCTTTGCGAAACTTGACGGTAACCGGCTTATTGACGCGTTTGACGACAGCCTCCACGATCTTTGCCGCATAATTCGGATCCCTCGCGAGTGCGGCACCCGATCCGTTTTTGTAGATTTTTAATACAGGGCAGCCCATATTGATATCAATGATATCCGCGTTAGTCGCGCTACCGACCATCTCCGCCGCCATGACCATCGTTTCGATATCATACCCAACCAATTGCAAACTGACAGGATGTTCATCCGGCACGATGGTCAACATATGCTGTGTGCGTTCATTTTTGTGCACAAGCGCCTTGTCACTGACCATCTCTGCACAAACCATCCCCGCGCCCAGTCGCTTTGCCAGATTGCGAAACGGCGGATTACAAACCCCTGCCATCGGCGCCAAGATCACCGGATTATCGAGCGTCACGTTGCCAATTTGAAGCGGCTTACGAAGCGATTCAAGTGCAGACATTCAAACCATCTCCTTAAAAGAAAAAACGAATCGGCAGAAAGGCGAATCGCGCGCCCTCTGTATCCCGATCCTCACTTCTGTATCAACCCCAAAATCCCAGCGCACAAGCCCGTCGCACACCGTCGCGTCCGTCCACAGTCGAACACAGGGCGTGAATGGTTTGACCCGTTAGCGGATGCACCGCCTCGGGGACGAGTTCTTCGAGCGGCACCAGGACAAACGCACGCTTGACCAGGTGTTCATGGGGGATCATCAGTTCTGGTGGGTCGACAATCACCGTTTCCCCACACAGCAAAATGTCCAAATCAATCACGCGCGGCCCATAGCGCACAGTGCGAACGCGCCCCATCGCCTGTTCAATTTCCAAGAGTGACTGCAACATGGCATATGGATTGGCCGATGATTCCAAGCGAACCACTGCGTTGAGAAACTGAGGTTGATCCAGAAGTTCCATCGGATTTGTTTCATACACGCTGGAAACCTCTCGCACACGCGTTCCTGGCATATGCGAGAGGTGTTTGACCGCCTGTGTTAAATGATCTTCCCTCTTCCCCACGTTTGAACCAAGCGAGACCAGATAGTCGCGATACATTATGCCCGCACCATCGCATCCGTCATACGCACAACGCGCGCCATCGCTCCCACATCATGCACGCGAACGATATCGGCACCACGCGCAATCGCCAGTGCAACCGTAGCCGCTGTTCCTTCGACACGTTCTTGAACGGGCAAATTCAACACATGGCCGATCACCGATTTGCGAGACGTGCCAACTAAAACAGGATACCCCAATCGCTTGATCGCATTCGTCTCATTGATCAGACGCAAATTTTGCTGCATCGTCTTCCCAAATCCGATCCCCGGATCAAGGATGATCTTATCCCGCGAAACGCCCGCCTGGATCGCCTGATCAACAAGCGTCTGCAATGCCTCACAAACGATCTCCACGACGTCCCCTCGCAATTCCGGTTCATCCGTTGAATTATGCATCAAGATCAGCGGCGCGTCGTACGCTGCGGCCGCGAGAAGCGTTCCTTCGTCGCGTTTCCCGCCCCAGACGTCATTCACCAGATCAATCCCGGCGGCAAGCGCCTTGCTTGCCACTTCACCTTTATACGTATCAATCGAAATCGGTACATCAATCGCTTCACGCAACGGTTCGAGAATCGTCTCGATCCGCCGCCACTCTTCATCAGCGCTGAGAGGCGCATGGCCAGGACGCGTCGACTCTGCCCCTAGATCGATCAAATCTGCGCCCAGCGCCACCATATCGAGCGCATGCTCAATCGCGCGAGCGGGATCGATATAGTGCCCCCCGTCCGAGAATGAATCAGGAGTGACGTTGAGAATCCCCATGACAAGCGTACGCTGTCCCAGAGACGTAAGGATCGAGCGTCGCTCACGCGGTCGCATGGTAAGTTTCAACGTCTCCCCTCCTTACTCAGTCAAATTGAAATAATGCCGTACTCAGATATCGTTCGCCGTTCGAAGGCGAAACGGTTAAAACGCGTTTTCCTCGCCCCAGTTCTTTGGCGACTTGGATCGAAGCAAAAATCGCCGCCCCTGTACTGATTCCAACGAGAATGCCCTCTTGCTTCGCCGCAGCGCGCGCCATTTCAAACGCGTCTTCATTGCGTACCTGAATCACGCGGTCGAGTAATTTTACATCAAGAATGGACGGAATGAAACCCGCTCCAATCCCCTGAATTTTATGAGGCCCTGGATTCCCTCCAGAAAGCACGGGGGAGTCTGTCGGTTCAACCGCAATGATTTTACAGTTTGGAATTTCACGTTTCAACACGCGCCCCACGCCAGTCACTGTGCCGCCTGTGCCGACACCTGCGATAAACGCATCCAACTGTCCGCCCATTTGTTCGACGATCTCAGGACCCGTCGTCTCTTCATGAACGCGGGAGTTGGCAGGATTGTCGAACTGCTGAGGGATAAAGAATTTTTCCGAATCCGTTGCCGCAATCTCTTCCGCTTTCGCAATCGCTCCGCGCATCCCTTGCGCGCCTGGTGTCAAAACCACTTCCGCCCCATATGCGCGAAGCAGGCTGCGACGCTCCACGCTCATCGTGTCCGGCATGACAAGAATCGCCTTGTACCCTTTGGCCGCCGCCACCATGGCCAAACCAATCCCTGTATTGCCGCTCGTCGGTTCAACGATCGTATCCCCTGCGCGCAGTTTCCCTGAACGTTCTGCATCTTCCACCATCGCGAGAGCAATCCGGTCTTTCACACTTCCCCCCGGATTAAACCATTCGAGTTTCACATACACATCTGCCGCCTCTGCGGGTACGAGTGTGCGCAACTTTACTGCGGGTGTCTTACCAATTAGGGATGTGACGCGATCCTCCGTATTCACAATGCGTTCCCTCCACACCTTTGATATTTGCGCAACCATGCGCAATCAAAGTCACTTTTAACGTTCTTTCTAACTGTACAATGCAGACAGGGGCGCGTCAATCCGACTTTACCGATCAGTATTTCGCAAGTTCGTGCAGCGACACAATTTCTTCTCGTGAAAAATGATACGCAGTCACACAGAAGTGGCAGACCAGTTCAGTCGAATCTTGCTCAACCGCCAACTTCTTGAGCTCTTCTCGTCCAAGCGAAAGAAGCACGCGACTCAATCGCTCTTTGCTACACGTACACTGAAATTGAATCGGTTTTTGATCAAGCACCTGCAAATCTGATCCGCACGCCATCTTCAAGAGGTCTTCCGGCGTTGCGCCATCGCGAATGAGACTGCTCACATTCGGCATACGCGCCATCGCGTCTTCGAGCGCGCGCAGTTCATCTTCTTCCGCGTCCGGCAAGGCTTGTACTAAAATGCCGCCCGCTGAGATCACCGTATAATCGCGGTCGACGAGTACGCCCACCGATACCGCAGAAGGGGTTTGCTCAGACACAGCATAGTAATACGTAAAATCTTCACCAATCTCGCCAGATACAAGTGGGACTGATCCACGATAAGGCTCTTTTAATCCGAGATCCTTTGTCACATAGAGCGAACCCTCGCGACCGACTGCCATCCCGACATTCAATTTGCCAAAGGCGTTCAGTTCTAATTCAACGCGCGGTTCGTCCACCATCCCGCGAACGTCGCCGCGCCCCGTTGCAACGACGAGGATATTGCCCAATGGTCCATCCCCGCGCACCTGAATCGTCACCTGGTGGTCGTCTCGCTTGAGCCCCACCGTCATGATCGCGCCCATCGTCGCAACGCGCCCAAGCGCCGCCGACGCAACAGGCCAAGTGTTGTGTCGCACTTGAAGCGTTCGCACAAGACTTGTACTGCGCGCCGCATAGCCGACAATATGACCGCTACGCGTTGTTCCTGTCGCCACATAATCGTCCGTCATCATTTCTCTCCCTCGCGATTATTACCAGAATTCATTTTCCAAATATGACGAAGGCCCTTTAGCGTGAGCAATGGATCCACAACGTCAATCCATTCTGACTCTGAACAGACAAGCTCAGAAATACCGCCTGTCGCCACGACGCGATAAGGAAGAGGCAATTCTTCGCGGATGCGTTTGATGATTCCGTCCACTTGTCCGATGCTCCCGAAAATCATGCCGGATTGCATGGCGTGCACCGTATTCTGCCCGATCACGGAAGGTGGTTTCACCAGTTCGATGCGCGGCAGTTTAGCTGCGCGTTGAAACAGCGCCTCTGTCGAGATTTGTATGCCCGGCATGATGACTCCACCGAGATACTGACCTTTTTCATCGATGACACTAAACGTGTTTGCTGTTCCAAGGTCCACAATGATGAGCGGATAGCCGTACTCCTCGATCGCCGCGACAGCGTCAACCAGGCGGTCCGCGCCAACATCGCGCGGTGTATCATACAGTATGGGTAGAGACGGTACGAGATCGGCCGACACAATCATGGGAGGTTGACCAAAATAACGCTGACACATTCGCTCAAACGCAGGCATAAGCGGCGGTACGACGGATGAGATGATCACATCGTCAATGTCGTCCAAACGCAATCCGCCGTCCGCCAAAAGCGATTTGATATGTAATCCAATTTCATCCTCTGTCTCATCGCGCAATGTGCGCAGGCGCCAATGGTGTTCCAGCACCTCCTCGCGATAGACGCCTACAACAATGTTTGTATTCCCAACATCAATCACAAGTAACAGTGCGCTCACCCCAATTTTTGATTCTAGATTTAAACGCTCACCCATAGCGAACCGGGTGCCTCAAGAGGCACCCGGCATTCTTACTCTGTTCTAGCCATCAGGTCAACGTGGGAGTTGGACCGTCACCAAAGGCGTTCCGCCCATTGATGGTCACCTTCGGACCGTCATCCTGTTCAACGAGCCGCCCATACTCCATCAACTGGCGAATCTGTTCACCGTCAAGCGTTTCGATCTCAAGCAGGGTCGTGGCGACCAGATCCAATTTGTCGCGATGTTCTGTGAGCAGCGCGCGCGTCCGTTCATAGCACTCGTCAATGACGGAGCGCATCTCCTTGTCAATTTCGTACGCAATCGCGTCACTGTAGTTCTGCTCTGACCCGATATCACGTCCGAGAAATACCTGTCCTTGGCGATGTCCGAACTGCATGGGTCCCAAGCGGGTACTCATGCCAAACTCCATGATCATCCGGCGAACAATATCGGTAATGCGTTCAAGGTCGTTGGAAGCGCCCGTGCTGATTTCGCCAAGTACAATCTCTTCAGCGACACGTCCACCCAGGAGTTCGATCACGCGCTCCATAATGTCTTCACGCGTCATGTAACTGCGCTCTTCTTTCGGCAAACTTACGGTATAGCCTCCTGCCATTCCGCGCGGAATGATCGTCACCTTGTGAACGATATTCCCAGTCTTCAGGTAGTAGCCACACACTGCATGCCCACCTTCGTGGAACGCCACGAGGCGCTTCTCGCGGTCGCTGATCACCTTGCTGCGCTTTTCCGGGCCAGCGATCACGCGGTCAATCGCATCATCAAGCTCATTCATCTCGATCACCGGCTTGTTTCGGCGGGCTGTGAGCAGTGCCGCTTCGTTGAGCACATTCTCGAGGTCTGCACCTGTAAAGCCGGGCGTCCGTTTGGCGATCACTTCAAGGTTGATATCTTTTGAAATCGGCTTGTTTCGCGAGTGAACTTTAAGAATCTGCTCGCGTCCGCGCACGTCCGGTCGATCGACGGTGATCTGTCGGTCAAAGCGTCCTGGCCGCAAGAGCGCTGGATCGAGAATGTCTGGACGATTGGTGGCGGCGACGATGATGATTCCTTCATTCGCGCCAAACCCGTCCATCTCGACGAGCAATTGGTTCAAGGTCTGCTCACGCTCATCATGTCCACCGCCGAGCCCTGCGCCGCGCTGCCGTCCTACCGCGTCAATCTCATCGATAAAAATGATGCACGGCGAATTCTTTTTCGCCTGTTCAAACAAATCACGCACGCGCGATGCACCGACACCGACAAACATCTCGACGAAGTCGGAACCGCTTATGCTAAAGAACGGCACACCCGCCTCGCCTGCCACCGCTCGCGCAAGCAGCGTCTTACCTGTGCCAGGCGGTCCGACGAGCAGTACGCCTTTCGGGATGCGCGCACCAACGGCAGAGAAACGTCGCGGGTCTTTTAGAAATTCCACAACTTCGACAAGCTCTGTTTTTTCTTCATCTGCGCCCGCTACATCTTCAAACGTGACGCGTTTCTTTTCTTCCGTGTAGAGACGCGCTCGGCTCTTGCCAAAATTCATGACGCGATTGCCGCCGCCTTGTCCCTGATTGAAAAGGAAAAAGAACAACACAAAAAACAAGAGAAACGGAACAATCGTGCTCAAGAACGTTAGCCATGACGATTCCTTGGGTTGGGGATAAATCGTCACATCCGCAGGCAAGCTGCTCAACTGGTTCACAAGCGCTTCTGAATAGAGTGCCCGAGAGGTGAATTGCGTTTTATTCACAAACTGGCCCTGAAGTTGAAGCGTTGTCCCATCCGCCGTGACCTGAAGCGATTGAATCTCATGGTTTTGCATGGCGGTTCTAAATTGACTCCATGAAAGCGGCTGGCTCGAACTCGATCCAGGCACCAGAAACTGGAGCACACCAATGATGATAAGTAGAATGAGTAGATAAAAAATCGCACTCTGATAGAAACGTCTCATTCCCTACCTCCTCTCGGTCAAGGCTCAGATATTGTAACACAACGCGGAAGAAAATGGCACGAGCCTCAAGCGTTCCCGAGTTTTTACGCGTGAAGCAATCAATCTTGCGCGCCCGCATAAACTGAGGGTTTTAACACGCCGACATACGGCAGTTCGCGATAACGCTCCGCATAGTCTAACCCATAACCGACCAAAAAGTGTCCGGGAACGGTGAATCCCGCAAAATCTGGCGATATTTTAACGGTTCGTCCGCTCGGTTTGTCAAACGCGGACGCAATGCGCACCGAGTTGGCGCCGCGCCGCAAGAGGGAATCCCGCAGATAACTGAGGGTCAACCCACTATCGACGATGTCCTCCACCAGCAGGACATCACGTCCCTCCACGGGTCGCTCAAGATCCTTTAAAATTTGGACGACGCCAGACGATTTGGTGGATGCGCCATAGCTCGATGTGGCGATAAAATCCATCTCAAGTGGCAGCGTCAGGTTCCGTACAAGGTCTGCCATAAACAAAAATGCGCCTTTGAGAACGCCGACGACGATGAGCGGCTGTTCTGTTTGGATGGATGAAATTTCCTTTGCCATCTCCTGAACGCGATGGTCAATTTGTTCTCTCGAACAGAGAATCGATTCTATATCTGGATGCAACATCTTGACTCCTTCACGCCATGGTGTCCTGCACACAATGCCTACATTCGTTCTGTCGAATTGTGTGAAAAGATAGGGTGCACAGAAATGGTGTACACCATTTCGCCCAATTTTTGCAATCCACCTTCAGGCGGATCGGTGAGTCCCGGAACCCAAAGAATGCGCCCGCGATACACGAAGACGGGGTAAAGTCGGCGCAGTGACGCAGGCACGCGATATGTATTGAACAAATCCGACACGAGTCGCTCACGCGATGCGTGCACCTGAATCCGATCTCCAGATTGCCAAGGACGGAGCATCAACTCACCAAGCGCTGCAAACCGCATATGCCACACATTTTTCGACGCGTTTGCCCCGGGTGAAACCGCGAGGCGAAACCAAGAAAAACGCAAGCGAGTGCCCTGCGCAAGATGTTGCGGTGCAAACTCACAGTGCGAGACGTCCACGCGCCGCTCCAGTCGCACCAAGCGGCTTGTCGCCGATAAATGCCACTCGCGCGACAATTCTTGTCGTCCCACTTCACCGCCTGCCGCAAGCTCGCGAATTCGTTCGACATCACGATATTCCCACGATTCAAACGGCAGTAAACGTTCTAATACTAGTTTAACCACTCGCCGTTGTAAAGCGACGTGATGACTTAAAAGCGTTTGTTTCACGATCGTAACAACTTCATCAGAAGGCACCACGCACTGGCGCGCGATCGACTGTGCCATTTGCTGTAAGACGTCATCTTCTTCACGCACAACTTCGGCCATTCGTCCTACCGTTTCATCGAGATGGTCGCCAAACTCCGCGCGCAACAGCGGGAGGATCGTGTGCCGAATACGATTTCTCCGATATTCATGAGAATCGTTCGTCTCATCATGGACAAAAGGCACTGACCACGCGCGTTGGTATGCCGCCAACGCATCTGGCCGTACGTGAAGCAGCGGCCGTACGATCAGATGCGCCCCGCGCGCCGAAACACGCTTCATACCGCGCATGCCGCGCATGCCCGTCCCACGAAAGACGTGATGGAGGATTGTCTCCGTCTGATCCTGCGCGTGGTGCGCGGTTGCGATCATGTGAAGTTCATACACCGCGCACATCCCAAGTAGCGCATCGTAGCGAAGCGCTCGCGCCGCTTCTTCCGCTCCTTCGCCCGTTCGCGTCATGCGCTCTGGCGCGTCAACCTGGCAAAAATGAAACGGAATTCCCGCGTTTTCGCACCATGCTCTCACAAACGATGCATCGCGATCTGCCGTCTCTTCGCGCAAACCGTGATGGACGTGCCCGACGTGGATCTCCAATTCAAGGTTTTCACGGCATGCGATCGCGGCGTGCAGCATCACCATCGAATCGCGCCCGCCGCTTACCGCAAACAGAATGCGAGCGTTCGGATGAAGGTGGATGAATTGCGCAAGCGCATCAGTGACGGGATCCAATGCGCCACCCCCACGCGGCGCGCGCCACAACGCCTGCCATCACAAGACCTGAAGCGATCGCGCCCGCAATAAATGCCGCTTCCAAAAGCATCGAGATCCCCGTGACATTCTCGTGAATCACAAAGTCCCTCATGGCCATATAGGCGCTCGATCCGGGAACGAGACTCACGACACCCGGTACCGCAAAAACGGTGACAGGCATTCGAAATTGACGCGCAAACCCTTCACTGATTAAGCTTACGCAGACGCTGGCCAAAAAAGCCGCGACGACAATGTTTAGTCCGTGATCAAGCGCACCGATATAGAGCAGGTGCGCAATGAGTCCCAAAAAGCCGATCGGCAGGATCGATTTAGGCGGGATCTGATACAAAACGCCGACCGCAATCGTCGCCAAGATGCTAAACAGACTCGCAATCACGAATGACCCTCCACCGCAATGATCATGATAGAAAAAAAATAAACCATGTGAAATCGTTATAAAACATGTGCGAACACCCCAATGGAAAGCGTGACTGCAACCGCGAGCGCAACCGCCGTAAACAGTCCCTCCGCGCCACGCGCCACCCCTGCAAGCAAATCGCCTGCGAGCAGGTCGCGAATGGCATTGGTAATTGCGAGTCCAGGCAGCAGCGGCAGAATCGCGCCAATCGTGATCGCGCCCTGTGAGGTCGAGTGAATAAGAACACCAAGACCCTCCGCGAGAAGAGTGGCAATCAGCGCGGCGAGGAGTACGCCAAAAAAGCGCGGAACAAAGCGGTTGAGCCAAGAGACCGTCGATTGTGCCGTCAATCCTGCGACCGCCGCCACGACAAAGTCGATCAGCGTACCGCCGAGCACAACCGCAAAGCTGCCACTTGAGATCATCGCGGCAAGCAGTTGTAAAACGCGCGAATAACGCGGTGGCGCCGCCTCGATTCGCTTCAGCGAGCCGATCGCATCGTCAAGCGTGCATGAGCCTGACGCAAAGCGACGTGAGAGATCATTGATCGCAGTCACACGACCAAGATCCATCTGTCCGGGCTCACGCATGCGGTACAAGCGCGTCGTCGTCCCGTTTTCCGTTGTCAGCGATATGAAGATTCCGGTTGGTGTCACAAAGCTTTGCACTTGATCATCCGAAAGACCTGCACCGCGTGCCAGATGATCGATCATCGTTTCAACGCGTGACGTCTCGCCCCCATTCGAAAGCAGCAGACGAGCGGCCTGAATCAATAGATCGAGAAGTGCGTGTTCATCCAAACGCCATCACTCCGCTCGATTTTCCGCTTGCGCGGCAAATTGCGTCCCGCACATCAGATTACCTGAATTGTACACGACTCGCGCGCGACGGGGTAGCGTTTAGCGACTCACAACGAGGATGCCGACAAGACTCGAAGCAAACACGATGACCGCCGCCAGGAGACCATAGTCAGTGGAATCCCAGCGCCGCCGTGCGGATCGCACAGAACCGGCATGCGCATAGGAGGGCGTCGCACTCTGGATGGAGCGAAGGTAAGCCTGAATCATGAGGAGAACGTCTCGACTCGGGCAGGCGTCTGTGAGTACGCGAGAGAGTCGGTCAAGCAACTCGAGGTGTGGCCCTGGCACGCTCATTTGGTTCGTGACATAGGCGCGCCGCTCGCGAGGGTGAGCGGTGGCAAGACGCTTTAGATCATGCTTTGGAATGGGCCGAAGAAGGTGCAGCGCCAACATGCACACGGCAAACAAGTCGTAGTGAACATCCGCTTTGCGTGAACCGAATCCCCACCACGCGCGGTCAAACGGTTCCGTGAATTCCTTGACAGCCTGCCCGATGACCGTAACACCGCCAAAATCGATCATCGTCAAGCGCCTAGACGTCTTTTCGATCAGAAAATTTGCTGGTTTGACATCACAGTACGCGAAGCCTGCGTCGTGCAGTCGCGTGAGCATCGTCACCAACTGTTCAAGCACCATCGGAAACTGCTGTAGATTCTCCCTCGTTTTCATCCACTCGTCAAGCGCCACACCGTCGATGTAGGTCATCACGAGAACGGGCCAGAACGCATTCGCAAAATAGACGTCGTCAAGCGCCACCACATCTGGAGAGACGTTTAGATCCCGAGAAATACTCGCCATTGTGCGTAGCCGGTCGCACTCGACGGCCAGCGCTGAAGCCTGTGCGCTCACCTTTAGCGCATAGCGCTTTGCCTCATCATCCGTCACGAGATAGACCGCGCCGTTTGCACCGATTCCAATCAGATGCTCCACGCGATACGCACGTTTTGAGAAGCGCCCCGTCAACACGGTTCCTTCTGCAAGGCTAGGGATGTCTGTGGCGTCTGCAATTTTATACGACATGGTTCCTCACATCTCCAGATCGTCCATCATTGAGTGCATCCATCCTGCGATCGCGCAGCAATTCACTCATCGCAGCCTCCAGCGCCGGTCCCGTCGGCGTGTTCCCGGATGGCCTCAAGCTGCCAATATAGTCTGCCAGACCACCTGCAAAATCGCGCTGTCTGACAAGATCGACAGCCTCACCGCGGGCGCCTGGATAGGTCACGACGATCAGTTCGTACGCGCCGCGCCTGGCGGATAGCCCGAACTCCAAATCCCGAACGGATTCGCGAACCGCCGCCATCTTGCTCTGCATACTGGCTGACGCATCAAGCACAAGCGCGATGGTCAACTCAATCTCATCGGTCATCGTTTCAACAAATCGCGCCACTTTCGTCCGCGTTTCAGGCGGGAGTCCGTCTGACGTTTCCCCGACCAATTGCCGAAGTTCAGCGTTTACGACGTGATGGAGTGTCAGTTGCATCGTTTGTCGCGTCACCATCTGCATCGTCTGCGATAGGTCATGCGCCTGTACCAAGCGGCAGATGCCCCCACCCGCCTCCGCGATGTTTTGCGCCTCGCGCCTGCCCTGCTCGCCGAGCGATCCCTCGTCCAAAATTCCGATGACACTTGTCGTCATTCCACGCGCCCGCGCGCACTGTGCGACATAGACGGGATCCGTTCCCACATTGGAGCACCCGTCTGTAATCAAAAGGATTTGGCGAATTCCTGGTTCTTCACGCATTGGCTTCCACTCCATCAATGTTTTACTTCCTAGTTTGCCCCCAGGCGGGCCATTTCATCCTCTCAAAGCTTTACGAGGCGTTCAGCGTTGGCAGGGTGCGTAGGAACACGCTTTCTCCGCGGATTTCTGAGCTTTGGAACCTCCGGAATTGGTATCGTCGCCCACTGCGGGCGATGCGGGCCAATGCGTGCGCAAACCACTGTCATGTCATCGCGAATGACACCGCCCGCGGCGCGCACCGCCGATTCGAGCAGGAGATCGGCGATCACCTGTGGGTCGCTGTAGTCCAGTCGCTCAAGCTGGAAGCGCACCCACTCCTCCGGGTCTTTCATGTGAGACACAGCGTCCAGCACCCCGTCTGACATGAACGTCAAGAAACTCCCCTCGGCGAGACGAACGGTGATGGTCTGCACGTCAATCTCGTTCAAAATGCCAATTGGCACGCTATTTCCAGTGAGTGAACGCACCGCTCGCCCTTGCTTCACAAACGTCGCCACGGAACCCACTTTGAGAAATTCCGTTTGCAAGGTGTAGAGATCGATGATGG
The DNA here is from genome assembly GCF_001642725.1 of Ferroacidibacillus organovorans. GTDB lineage: Bacteria > Bacillota > Bacilli > Alicyclobacillales > SLC66 > Ferroacidibacillus > Ferroacidibacillus organovorans. Next base: position 48,528 of record NZ_LSUQ01000005.1, on the reverse strand, counting down.
CAAGGTCGAGCGTGGCGTAGATTTCCTCCTGTGAGCGGAGTGCGAGCGCCGAGTTGACCGTCTTGACGGCTGTCGTCTCATCAAACCCGGCCCGCAGCAATTGCTGCACCATGCGCACCGCTGCATTCGATTCCCTGTGGGCGCGTTCACCGTTGCCCATTCCATCGCTCAGCGCAATCGCAAAGCGCCCTGTTCCGAGATCCACCGTCGTATAGGAGTCGCCGCTGTGTAGTGCGCCGTTTTTTGACGCGCTCGCGCACCCCGCGATCACGTCATATTTGCGTGCGGATCCTAGCGTGACCACCTGATAGGAGCCATCGCGTGACGCCTCCGTTTTGCGCACGGCAATTGTCTCGCGCAGCAGGTCAGAGAGAAGCGGCGCCACCAATTTTGCGCATTCATCATGTCCCGTCGGGTGTTGCTCCAAGATTTGAATCTCTACCTGCCCTTCTTCTAGCGACATGATCTCGATCCCCTGCACCTGATAACCAATCGAAGAGAGCGCGTCGATGATTTGTTTCTCTTGGCGCACACTATCTCCATTTTCGCGTTGCAACTGCTGAGAGAACCCTTTCATCATGGAGGCGACGCCGTCGAGTTGAGATGCGACAAGGCTTCGCGCGTCGGCGATGCGAACCTGCACAGCGTGTTCCAGCGCCGTCATGTGACGCGCCTGTTTCATGGTCGTTAGCAACTGATCGTTCTTGATGCACATCCGCGCCATCACGTCGGGCATCTCGGCGACCGTCATGCGCGGATTGGTTGCGATACCCGCGAGCGTTTGCGCCATCGCCTTGTGCGTTTCTGGCCACTTTAGTTCAAAGCAATCGCGCTGGCGGCGACAGTGCGAGCAAAGATCAAAATGAACCGTATCAATCGTGCGCAGCGTGACGTTCTCAGGATCGAGTCCTGGGGGTTCACTGGAGGTCTCGTGAAACGTAGAGGAAAGGTCCTGAAAGACGTGAGCAATCTCATCCATCCGCGATGTCATCAGGTCTTTGATGCGCCGCGCCTGATCAAGCTGGCGGTTGTGAAAGTGCGTCGTCCCAGGAACGTAGCGCGCCAACTGGTGGAGCATACGCTTTGGCGTCAATAGGAAGAGGAGTGTCGCCCCTGCCGCCGCAAACATCGCCCCCTCTGCGCCGCGCATGCCGAGCAAATCGACGGCGAGCGCCGAGGAGGCGATCCAATAGCCGATGCCCATCACGTAGCGTGAAGTATCGCGAAATACGCCAGCCAGGAGTCCCGCAAATCCGAGATAGGCCACATCTGCGCCACTCTGTCCACCGCCAAGCGCAATGATCAGCCCGCAGATGACGCCGGACGCAGCGCCGATCCCGGCGCCCCCCACGGAGGCGAGCGAGAGGACGAGGAAACCTGCTACCAGCGGCTCAAGATGGACCCTACCGATGGCAATCCCGTGCAGACCTGTCAAACACGACGCGAGAATGATCAGAATTCCGACCCACTCTTCCATGCCCAGTGTGCGCTCGGTAGAGCGATTCCACTGAATGGTTTGCGGCAACTGCATGAACATATAAGCCAACAGTCCACAGAGCAGCGCGTCGACCATTGAAAAAGCAACCGTATAGGTGTTAAGCCCATTAAGCGGTGCGGAGAAACCAATGCGAAACCCAAAATCCACGGCTGCCGCGATAAACGGAAGCGAAGATGCGTCAAACGACTTTGTCATTTTCATCACGCGTTGGATGATGGCAAAAGAGATCAGCATGCTCGCGAGCATGAGCGGCTGAGTTCCTGCGGACATATGCGTAACACTGCCGATGAGCAGACCTGTCGCAAGCCATAACGCCGTGCCTCGGCGCATCTGTAGGGCGACTGCAAACGCGGCGACAGGGAACGGCGTGAGCGATCCAACGATGACGGCTCGTCCAAACAAAACACCGACGACAAGCACACCTAACATCAATAGCAGCCGCTGCCACACATTCATCGACACCTGCTTCGCGCGCGGCGACTGTTGTTTTTTTACGGCCGGTTCCGGTGCAGCTTCAGACTGTGACGAGGCGCGTACGAGATGAATATGCGTGCCGCGACGTTTTGTTTTTATCGACATCCGATTTGGATTCATGAATTGCACCACCCGCGCATAGAATAGTTTTTATTCTACTCACGCCGCAGTACGAAGGTTGTCACAATTTGTATGAAAAACCAGCAAATTTTACGACAAAGTTTTTACGTCGCGACGCGGGTTGCGCACGCCGTGAGAAAACCCCATAATGAGGCAAAAACAAAGGGGAACCACGGACGTGCGCAAACCCTGGGATCACTATTTTATGGAAGTTGCCGCGATGGTTTCGACACGCGCGACGTGCCCGCGCCGACAAGTGGGCGCAGTCCTTGTCAGAGATCGACGAACGATCGCCTCAGGTTACAACGGTAGTGTGTCGGGCGATGAACATTGCGAGGATGTCGGATGCAACGTGGTTGATGATCACTGCATACGCACCATTCACGCAGAAAGCAATGCGATTTTGCAATGCGCCAAATTCGGCGTCAGCACAGAAGGCGCTACGATGTATGTGACGCATTTCCCGTGCCTTCAGTGCACCAAACAAATCATTCAATCAGGAATCACAAGTGTCATCTATGGGGAAGCGTATCGAGTCGACGCGTATGCATTAGAGTTATTGAAACGCGCTAAAGTCACGGTTCTAAAACTTTCGGACCAAAACGAGGTGTTGGGCGTATAGTGTAGCATCCCTGAACAAGGAGCTGTCTTTTATGCCGACATGGCTTAAAAACCAGTTAACGCGCGCATTTCGAGATGGAGATAAGCGGTCGGTGATTATGCTGAATCGCGTGTACTACAAATATCGAAGAAACACTCACTCCGTTGAATCCACCCCTTAAGAGGGATGTTTAAAAAGAAAACGCAGCAAGCCAGTCCTTCTGCTTGCTGCGTTTTCTATCACAAACTAACCGCGACGACCGCCGCGCCCACCACGCTTCGAGTCACTGCGCCGCAGTGCCTGTAAGCGATCTTCACTATCTCTCATGAATCGGCTCATTTTGTCTTCAAACGTCTGTCGGTTCATGCCGCCACCGCCACCACCGTGTGGACGTCTCGGAGGGCGTGCCGCAACCGGTGGGCGATCTTGCGCCTGGCGGATCGATAGACCTATTTTATTATTATCGAGATTAATCACTTTCACCGTAACTGGGTCGTTTACCTTCAGGTGTTCGTTTATGTCTCGCACATAGGAGTCAGCAATCTCAGAGATGTGTACGAGGCCCGTCTCTCCTCCTGGCAATAACACAAAAGCCCCAAAATGGGTGATACCCGTGACTTTTCCTTCAAGTTTGTTGCCCACTTCAATTGCCATAAAAGAGATAGGTCCCCCTCTGATCATCACTTCATCACTACAGATTATACTCATGCTTGAAAAAAGGTGTCAAGAATTTGTAGACTTACTTCGGGCTGTTATTTGCATTTCCCGTAGTAAAAAGAATCTCGCCTGGTTGAATGAGATTGTATTTCTGTTCAGCCAACTGGGCGATATACGAATCTGTAGAGAGATTCTTGACTTGGCGAGACAGCGAATCCGCAAGAATTCTTGCGTTTTGCAACTGACTGATCACCTGTTGCTTGGCGAACGCCTGTTGCAAAAGCAGCGGTCGCTGCACAAAGAAGTAGACGTATCCTCCCCAAACGAGAAACGTAGCAACCACCAAGTACCTCAGTTTAAAGCGACTGCGCAGACGTGATCCTGATGCGATTTGCACCACGTTTGAGGGCTGTTTCATTCTATCTTCCTTTACTCCTCTTGATCTTCCGGCGCATCCTGATTGCCTTTGTCTTTCAAAGGATGAATCCATTTTGTAATTCTTTTCTGCACAGTATCCCACTTTTCCTTCACGGTAACGATGCTTGGCCGCATTTTTTTTAGCCCAAACAGAGCCAGACGAGTTCCAAAGTGTTTTAGCCCTCTGGCCGAAGTGACAACGGGCCATAAAACAAGCGGTTCCACCGCCCCTAATCCGCGGTCAATCGATCGCGCAAGCAGGCGCACACCTCGCAACACCGTGAGAATCGGTCGAATGATCGTCGCATAGATCGCTTGTCCAATCCACAGAATTGCGCGATAGATAAGACGCAGAATAAACGCTGTGCTCGCGATGACGAGCGGTCTTGCAATAAAATGGTAGAGCGCGTACCCCACGAGCAAGAGCGCAAAAATAACGATACGCACCTCACCGTGGTTGACGCCCAGCAACAGAGTGAAAACAAAGATGATGCCAAAAAGCCAGAAAGAGAGATCAAAAAGTGCAGAGAACCTCCGCAAAAATCTCCACTCGCGCTGGGCCGTGCGGTACACGTCGTGAATCACTCCCAGGAGTGCGCCCGTCATCGTCATCAGTGTCGCTGTCGCGTATTGAACCGTGATATCCATCGCGAATCAGCGAAACAATCGTGATAACAGTTTTTTGCCCTTTTCCGCACCATGGTATCCGTCATCGAGGTACGTCAAGTCAAAGACGACGCCCTCAATACTGACGAGTCCCGTTTCCAGACTCAGCGCTTTGATGTGTAAGTTTTCACCGCGAATGGATAACATTCCACTGCTCGTCTGGAGCACAAACTCTTTCGTGTCGAATGACTCGATATTTTGCACGCCTGTCACTTCGGTGTATTGGCGATTGACACTGAGTACCTGGTGCTTGTCAAACTCCCGACGCGTTCGCTCATCCGCCACAGCACATCCCCCCGAACCTTTGCGACACCGCTCAGATGTCGCGCTGTTTCGGTACTACTCTATGGCGAATCGCGGAAGGTTAGAACCGCGAGGAAGGCGAAAAAGAGGACGAGCTCACTTAGTCGTCCTCTTCATTCTCAAGGTCATCGGGCAATCGATTGTCGGAGAGCACCGTATACATCTCGTGCGCCACTTCTTTTCGCGCATTCTCCGCGATTTTCTCCACGCGCACCGCCATCGTGCGCGAGCCAAAGCGCAACTCGATCACATCGCCCACAGCAACCTCTGTCCCCGCTTTCGCCACGCGGCCGCCCACATTCACGCGGCCGCTGTCGCACACCTCTTTGGCGAGGGTGCGACGCTTGATCAAACGAGAGACTTTGAGGTACTTATCCAGCCTCACGCTTTGGTGAATTCCCGCAGCTTGTTGCCTGGTTTAAAGGCGGGGATGGACGACTCTGGGATCTCGATTGACTCACCTGTCTGAGGATTGCGACCGCTGCGCGCCTTGCGCTTACGCGTTTCAAACGTGCCAAACCCGATCAGTTGAACTTTGTCGCCAGCTGCCAAGGCTTCTGAGATCGAATCGAGCAGTGTGTTGACCGTCAGTTCGACATCTTTTTTCTTGAGACCGCTTTTCTCGGAAATCTTATTGACGAGATCAATTTTGTTCATGGGCCTGTACCCCTTCCGATATGGGAGAATCTCCAAAACTGACTATTCGTTGTCAGTTAACGTATTTCCTGCTTTTCTCATGTTTTCTTTCGCATTTTGCCAAAGTTTCTCTAAAAGATCAAGACTCAACCCGTGAATTTCAAGGTTTTTTTCACTCGCAACCCGTTCCATGTGGTCAAATCGCGCGCGAAACTTCAAATTTGCACGTTTCAGGGCAGATTCTGGATCAATCTCATAAAAGCGTGCCAAATTAAGCAGTGAGAAGAGAACGTCGCCAAACTCATCTTCGCGTTCGTCGATCCCGATAGCATCTGCAAACTCGCGCAACTCCTCGTCCACTTTGGCGTAGATTTGCACTACGTCTGTGAAATCGAATCCGACTTCTGCCGCGCGCCTCTGCAGTTTGACACTCTGCGCAAAAGGAGGAAGCGCTCGACTGACGCGATCCATAAACGTCGCGTGCTCTGTCCCTTTCCTGCGCCGCTCCTCCGCTTTAATCGTTTGCCAGTTTGAGATGACCTCGTCTGACGTGAGCACTGCCTGCTCCGTAAAAACGTGAGGATGCCGACGAATCAATTTCTCGCTCAAATGGCCGATGATATCATCCATGGTGAATTCCCCGTCTTCGGCGCCTATCTCTGCGTGTAGCGCCACTTGCAAGAGAAGGTCGCCAAGCTCGTCCACGAGCGCATCCGTATCCTCTTGCTCAATGGCATGCACCACTTCATACGCCTCTTCGATCGCGTATCGCCGCAGCGAGAGATGCGTCTGCTCTTGGTCCCATGGGCACCCGTCTGGACCGCGCAAGCGGGAGACGATCGCGCGCAACTCGTGAAATTGGCGGCGCAAGAGATGCGCGTCAGCACTTGGTGGAACGTACAGCGTCGTAAGGTGATCGATCGTCTCCAGGCGATCCAGTTGGTAGACAGGCACGCGTTGTACGCGCTCTTGCCCTGCTACGCCAACCGATTGCGCAAGAAGCACTTCGTATTCGTCCCCGTAAATTTCTGCGAGCGCGATCTTGACCTCATTCGCGATCATCGGATTATACATCTGGAGAAGAACGGTGTGCTGCCGCGGGTTGAGCTGATGTGCCGCGAGGTCTGTCGCGTCAAGCAGGAGCACGCCCTCGACTGGATCCACGTCGATACGCAGAAACAGATCGTCAAGAAAACTCTGCCCTGGCCCGAATACCAACTCATGACCCGCGCTCGGGATGCGTTCGCGCAACAGGCGCACCGTTTTTTCCGCGACCGCCGGGTGACCCGGAACGGCGTAGAGTACATCGCCATACTTCGCGGTGGCGGCGAGAAGTTCTTCGACAATCCGCGTATACACCTCATCGAAATCGTCCGCTTGGTCATAGATGGCGTCAAAGCTCTGAAACAAGACACCCTCTTTTCGCAAGTCGTCGACAACAGGATGGCGATCCGTTCGCAAATACACCGCGCTTGAGGAAAGCAACCTCCGATACGCGCCAAGCGGGAGCGCATCGAGCGCTCCCGCACCTAACCCAATGACCGTAAGGCGGCCCACAAGCATCCACCCTTTCTTAATCAGAGGATACCTATTCGCTTAAACGTGCGAGCGAGTGGCCTCCCTACCTTTGGAACCGCCGAGAGTTCACGATCTGTGAGCCCGCCTGAGACGAGCAGCGCGATGAGGTAGACGACGATGCCAATGCCTACCCCGAGCATCGTGACTACTGTCGCATCAAGCCGCGTCGACAAGATCACGTGGATTCTCTCCCATTGGCGATAGACCGCAAACGTGAATGCCCCCATAATGCCAGATGCCACAAGGGGGCGCAAGAGCCAGTCGCGCGCTGAGGAGCCGAGCGAGACGATGCGGCGCAGCGCCATAAGGTTATAGAGTGCGGCCAATCCATAGCTGACAGCCGTCGCCATCGCCGCTCCGTCAATGCCATAGCGCGGAACCAACAGCAGGTTCAACCCTATTTTGACCGCTGTTCCGAGCAGGAGGCTGTGAAACGGAATAAAGACGCGGCCAATCCCCTGCAAACTTGCCGCCAGTGCAATCTGAAGCGTACTAAACACCGTGGCAATCGCCAAAATCTGGATGCTGTGATACCCGGCTGCGTTGCGAAACAGCATGATATCAATCGGGCGCGCCAGCACAGTCAAGCCAACGGCCGCAGGGATCGAGAAGAGCGCCGTCATGCGCAGCCCAGTTTGCACGCGCTCTGCGATTCCGTCCGCATTGCGCAGCGTGTGCGCCTCCGAGACGGAGGGAAGCAGCGCCGCGCCAACGGAGCTCGCAAGCGTTGCCGGGAGCATCGCCAGTTTGAAAGCGCGCCCCGACAGCAGCCCAAAGGCGCGCGTCGCCGCCTCCTGGGTGAAGCCTTGATGCTTCAGCAGATTCGTCACCGTCAGCGCGTCAACGTTGCTGATGATCGGAATAACCAGCGCGCCCAAACTAACAGGCACCGCATAGTAGATCAATTGCCACACAAGCGAACGCGTGCTTCTTCGTCCTTCACGCGGCGCGTGATCGCGGTGTGACGCTCCCTTGCCTGCGCTGCCTTGGTGAGCGCCGCTCGCACGTTCCATACGTCCATGCTTGCGCGCCCTCAGGGCGTATCCTGCGAGAACGCCCCACGCAGCGAGGCCGCCTGTCACCGCCCCAAACGCAGCCACAGCCGCCGCAATCGGGTTGCCCATGCCAAGACGAATCGCAATGTACGCGCCGCAGAGAATGGTTGTGACGCGGATCAACTGTTCAATCAATTGCGAGATCGCCGTCGGTTTCATTTGCTGCCAGCCCTGGAAGTATCCGCGCAGGCTGCTCACCATCGGCACGATAAAGAGCGCCGGGGCAATTGCGCGAATCGCGTACACCGAGCGCGGATCACCGGAGATGCGCGCAAACTGCGCGGCAAAAAGGTAGAGCCCGACGGCCGTGACCATGCCCAGCACACCGAGTAGTACAGAGGAGACGCGATAGACGCGGCGCGCCGATTCTACGTCCCCAAATGCCGCATGCTCACTCACAAACTTGGACACCGCGACGGGAAACCCAGCCGTCGAGATGATGAGCAACGTCGCATAGATGGGATAAGCCATCTGATAGAGGCCCATCCCGCTATCACCGATGACATTCTGCAAAAATACCGTATAAATCGAGCCCATCACTTTAGAGAGAATCGCAGCCAACGTGAGGATGGCCGCACCTTTAACCATTGCACGACTTGAAGGCACAGCCACGCACCCCTGTCCATCATTCTCATGGGAGTATATGGACAAGTGCGAGATTGTAGCACTCCCGCGCGCAGTCGGTTTACGACAAGCCGTAGAGTGGCACGTACTTCTTCTCAAAATAGCGAATCAGCGCGTCCGCTTGCAATGGCTGACCTGTGATTTCCAGCACGAGTTCACTCGGCTCGCGCATTCCACCAAAGCGATGAATACGCTCGCGGAACCACTCCCGTATGGGCATTAGCTCGCCCCGCCGTACATCATCCCACAGATTGGGCATTTCCTCCTCAAGTTTCTCTGCGAACTGAGCACTGTAGAGATTCCCGAGCGCGTACGATGGGAAATAGCCGAAGTCGCCGCCTGACCAGTGCACATCCTGCAAAACGCCGTCCGCATCCGTATCTGGTACAACCCCTACGTACTCCTTCATTCGCGAACGCCACAGTTCAGGCAGATCGGTGACGCGCGCGTCACCGGAAATCAGCGCTTTCTCGATCTCATAGCGCACCATGATATGCAGATTGTAGGTCAGTTCGTCCGCCTCGACACGGATCAGACTAGGCTTAACTGCGTTGATTGCCGCGTAAAACGCATCCCGTGACGTGTCCCCCAGCGCATCTGGAAACACCACTTGTAAATCTCCGTAAAAACGCTCCCAAAATGGCATACTGCGCCCGAGAATGTTCTCCCAAAACCGCGATTGCGACTCGTGAATGCCCATCGATGTTCCACCAAAAAGCGGCGTTCCAAAGAGCGCAGGGTCAACCCCTTGCTCGTAGAGCGCGTGGCCTCCTTCGTGAATCGTGCCGAAAATCGCCGCATTGAAGAAATACGGCAGATAACGCGTGGTCACGCGCGCATCGCCCAATGAAATCGTCGTTTGAAACGGATGCGCTGTCTCATCGAGGCGTCCCGCCTGTAGGTCATACCCGATCTTTTCAAGAATAGCCAGGCTAAATACGCGCTGTTTTTGCGGATCATAGAAGCGCTCAAGAATCGATGTGTCCGGCTGCTTTGCTTCGCGAATCTTATCAAGTAAGCGCAGCGTCTCCTCGCGCAGTTTGGCAAAAAGCGGGTCGACAGTCGCCATCGTCAAATCAGGTTCATACTCATCGAGCAGTGCGTCATACGCCTGGCCTTTCCAGTCCCGATACTGGATAAACTCACGCTTCATCTCGACGATCTCTGTCAAATAAGGGGCAAACGACGCAAAATCATTTGCTTCGCGCGCATCCACCCACACCGCCTCAGCCTTTGAGGTCAATCGGGCAAATGCCTCTAATCGAGCGAGCGGGATGCGCTCGATCCGCTCAAGCTGCTTTTGCGTGCGCAAAAAAGAACGGCGCGTCACCTCGTCAAGCGACGACGCGCGCGCCGCAAGCGTTTCCATAAGACTTTGCATCGGTGCCCCGAGCAGCAAACGAAACCGCTCTCCCGCGAGTGTCGAGAGAACTTGTGCGCGGCCTTCGACCCCTTTTTTCGGAAGCTTCGTGCGTGAATCCCAAGAAAGCAACGCGATGGCGCTGTCGTAATCAGAAATTTTCTGCAGCAAATCTTGAAATTCTTGAACGTAGTTTTTTCCCAAGAGAAGATTCTCTCCTTACCGTTTAAAATAGTTAAGAATAAAGCAAATTCGGTTGCGGCGATCCACCACTTGTCCGTGTAGCGCGCCAAAGAACGTATCCTGCAACTCGACCGTGACTTCTCCGTCTGCCTTTAGCGTTTCGTATGTATTTCGAATCTCTTCTTCACTCTCGCATTGCACAATCAGTTTCACATTCTCACTCACAGGTTGTCGGCCATACGTTGCCGAAAAATGAATCAGACTATCGCCCAGATGCAGTTCCGCATGCATGACGACACCGTCTTGTTTATTCAGGATTTTTACATCTCCACCAAAAATCTTTTGGTAATATTCAACCGACGATGCCACGTCTTCGACAATGACATAAGGACTTACATTTTTCACGATCCGTTCACCATCCTTCTTCCGTTCCCAACACTTTACATTATAGCGCAAGATCTTTTAATTTTGTTGTTCAAGACCCTACAGACTGGCGAGAACCGCACCGAAAATGGTGACAACGCCGCCGCCGATCGACAGAATCGACACCGTTTCGCGGAGCAACAGAATGCCAAAAATTACGGTCCAAACCGGTAACAAATTGATATACGGCGCTGCGCGACCTGCGCCCACGATCTTCACTCCCGTGTTCCACGCGAGGTATGCCCCCACGGATGCAAACGTGCTCACATAGAGGACAGAGAGCCATGCCAAAGGCGTCATGTGAATCATGTTCAGACGCACCGTGCCGATGCAACTCAGTGCGCTGAAAAGCGTTCCATAAACGGCGGCGCCTGCGGTCATGGTCAGCGGATCCATCGTCTTTCCAAAACGTTTCCCAAGTACCGTATAGATCCCCCACGCGATGCAGGAGAAGACAATCTCCGTCTCTCCGACAATCGACGATTGACCGTTTGCCGCGTGCTCGCCTTGGATTAAGATCACCACCCCCATGATGGAAAGAAGCGCCCCCAGCCACGCCTTAGCTTTGACACGCTCTTTTAGAATGAGCGGCGTAAATAGAAGAATGGCAATCGGAATCCCCGCCGAAATCATTCCCGCCTGTGCGGCGCTGATGCTGCGCAATCCCAGATAAGTGAGCGTAGAGAACGCAAAAATCCCCACAAAACCGAGCAGGGCAAATTTTTTCCACTGCGAGAAGAGCGGAAGCTTTTTGTGATTCATGGACAACATGCCAAAAAGGAGCAGGCTGGAAATTGCCCAGCGAACCGTATTCAGCAAGTTTGACGGCAGTGCAGGCGCCAAATAGCGCCCACAGATGTAATTGCCACCCCAAAGAATGGTGGCAGTGACAAGCAACATGATTCCACGTTTCATTTGTCCCCTGACCCTCTCGAAAATCCTTTTCTTGATCGATATCCTCGAGATAACGGATGATCGGATCATCCGTTCTTACCGCATTCTATCACGACGAACTGAAGCATGGCGTAACCCGATTCACATCGCAATCTGCCCATGCGCATTGCCATGAACAGCTAACATTTGTCGTAAGTAAAGTGGGACGCGTGTAGTATGGTATTGTTGGAGATGGGTCATCGATATAGAGTTCTAGCATTCAACTGAAAGTAATGAAGTCTTTATGAGCTACAGAAGTCAAAGGGGAGTGCTGTGCGGCACGAAATAGTCTCATCCATGAGGCAAGTCATACAAAAAAGCCGTTTTACTGCAATCCCAATTTTGTTAGCATAAGTATATCGTGATGTGTGTCGGAGGAATTCCTATTGAAGGATCAGAAGAATTCACGCGCTCATGATCAACCTATGACATATGAAGAATACGCAGGATTGCCAGATGACGGATTTCGGTACGAGCTCGTTGGGCAACAGCTTGATGTGATGAGCCCCACCCCCTCCGTACTTCATCAACTCGTGGTTTCTGCGATGAGGGATGTATTATTAAAAACATGCGAAGCAGAGTATCTTATCGTGCTGAGTCCTGTTGACGTGGTCTTTTCAAGCCGTGACGTGCGCCAACCCGACTTGGTCATGGTGCACCGGGAGCGAATGGGAATCGTTCACGTAAAGGGAATTTTTGGAGTACCCGATTTGATTGTGGAAGTCTTGTCGCCAGGCAGTTTTGAGCGAGACCGCAAAGAGAAATGGAAGACCTACGAAGCCTATCAAGTGCCAGAATACTGGCTGGTCGATTCATTGAACGGAACCGTTGAGCAGTATGAGTACACAAATGGCCAACTTCACCTTTGCGCAGTGTATGAGGCGCATCAACCGATTTACTCCGTGCGGCTTCCGTGTGTGAGTTTCACGATGTCCTCGATTCTTCTAACCCTTCCGAAATTGACCGAATAAAGGAGCTCAATTCATGACAAAAATTACCGAGGGATTCATTCCAGTGACAGGCGGTAATGTGTGGTACCGAAAAACTGGGGACGGCAATAAAATCCCATTGCTCGTAATGCACGGCGGTCCTGGAAGCTCGACCATGGAGTCAGACATCATTCAAACATTAGGCGATAGCCGCGCCGTCATTCACTATGATCAGCTGGGGAGTGGCAAGTCGGACCGTCCGACCGATCCCTCCCTTTGGAAGGTGGAGCGCTTCGTTGAAGAACTCGGACAAGTAAGGTCAGCGCTCGGCCTCGATGAGGTGCATCTTCTCGGCCACTCGTGGGGCACCATGCTCGCAGCAGCGTATCTCCTGGGCTTTGCAAGTGGCAGCTTGGTCGATGGCAAAGCGGATCGCGAGCACAGCGAAAGCACACTCGCGATGCCCACAAAACCGGTGGGTGTTCACAGCGTCACCTTTTCGAGTCCAGCACTCAGCGCACCGATGTGGGAACGCGATCAACGCGCATACCTAAAGGCATTTCCTCAACGTGTTCAGGATGTGATCGAACGCTGCGAGCGTGACGGATCAACCGACACAGAAGCGTATCAAGAAGCAATGATGCTGTTTTATCGACGCCACGTTTGTCGGCTCGACCCGTGGCCGCAAAAGATTCTTGACGCATTTGCCGTCACCAATCACCAAGTCTATGAAACGATGTGGGGCGCGTCTGAGTTTACGGTGACAGGGACATTGAAAACCTTCGACGTGACAGGGCGCATGGGCGAGTTGACGCTACCGAGTCTTTTCACATGTGGAAGGTATGACGAAGCCACACCTGAGACCACAGCCTATTACGCCAGCTTGGTAGCCGGAGCGCGTTTTCACGTTTTTGAACACAGTGCACACATGACCATCCAGGAGGAACCAGAGGAATTCGCGCGCGTCTTAAGGGAGTTTCTGGCTGACGTAGAAGCTACGAACGCTTGAACCTAACTGCGGGCGCCGTGAATCACTTGTGGTACGACGCACCCTGCTTAATTCGAAACGCGCGATAGATCTGCTCCAGCAGCATCGTCCGCATCATCTGGTGAGGAAACGTTAACGCCGAGAAACTCAAATGCCAATCCGACCGCTGCAACACAGCGGGGGAGAGACCATTGGATCCACCAATGATAAACACATAGCGACCCGATCCGCGCGCGCTCATACGCTCCAATCGAGCCGCCAGTTGAGGCGACGTAACCACTTCACCGTCAATGGCGAGCGCGACCACATAGTCGCGTTCGCGCAGTTGTGAGAGAATCCGTGCACCTTCCTCGTCAAGCACCCGATTCATGTCTTTTCCATCCGCCTCGTCCGCAACCTCGACGACTTGAACCGTCGCGTAAGGGGACAAACGCTTTCGATACTCAGCCTCGGCATCCCGCCAGTAACGCTCTTTCACCTTACCGACAGCCACGATCACGATCTGCATGCGAGTGATCCCCTCTCCATCCCATCATGCCCACATTGAATTCAAGGCTTGAGGTGCAATCCAGGAGAGTGCTTTACGGGAACGAGAATCCACTGCCGCTGCCGCTTCCACTCCCGCCGCCACCTGAGAATGGATTGGGGATCACAAACGATCCCCCGCCAATACTGCTTGACGCCGTTGGTGGCTGATATGGTGGCAGTTGGCCTAACACAAGCGGTGAGGTATACTTTTGCTGACCGCGATAATACGTAACCTGAACCTTATCCCCCGCTTTGAAGTGATCCCAAAGGACTGCGCGCAAATCAGAGAACCCAGTAATTTTATACTGATTGATCCCAACGATGACGTCGCCGTGCTCAATGCCAGAAGCCTTCGCCGAGTTGCTGTCAACCTTGTATACCCAAACCCCATAATTCACAGGAACATTCGGCTGATACTCTTGCGGCACGGCAGCGAGTGACTCTCCTTCGATGCCGAGCGCCGGGTGGGATGCATGCCCCGTCTGAACAATCTCCGTCGCAATCGTTCGCACCTCATTGATCGGGATAGAGAAGCCCATCCCCTCAAATCCCTTGGCGACAATCTTTGAACTGTTAATCCCAATGATCTGCCCATCAATGTTACAAAGAGGACCGCCAGAATTACCCGGGTTGATCGCCGCATCCGTCTGCAGCACCGTCTCCTCGCCAATCACCTGACCTGTCGCCTCATCCTGAACAGGCATCGTGCGCTGCGTCGCGCTAATCACGCCAACTGTCACACTGTCACTAAAATCAAGTCCAGCCGGATTCCCGATCGCAATGGCAGGATCCCCTGGCTCAAGCAGCGCCGAGTTGCCAAAAACAGCGACATTGCGCGGCTTGATATCACTCCCGGGAATCTTTAAAACCGCGAGATCTGTATATGGATCCGTACCGACGACCGTCGCATAGACGTGCCGCCCGTCGTGTAACACCACTTCGACCTTCGTCGCGCCTTCAACAACGTGATTGTTGGTGACAATGTATCCGTGCAGGTCAAAAATGACGCCCGAACCAACACCCGCCTCTTGAAGAACATTTGCAGTTCCCGCCGCATTCGGCGCATATTGCATGTTGATCACACCGACGACCGCGGGCGTGACTTTGCGTACAGCGGTGACAATTCCATCATTTACATTGACCGAGATCGTCTGAGCCGCACGCGCTGAGACCGGTTGTAAATTAGCATCGGTCGCAGCAGCCAGCGCACCCGAATTGTTGAGGAGATAGTCGCCCACCGCAAGCGTCGATCCCGACCCGATCAACGCCGAAACGACTACAACTGCAACCCACTTTCCAGCGCCAGACCGCGCCCTCCGCTCACTGCGAAACTCACCGTCATCGTAATAGCCCATGGCTTAACCTCCTTTACAGCCGTTTCGCTCCATAAATTATAAAAAGTCACGCACATACAAACAAGCGATCGCCCACACCCCATGTAGCGAACGCCTCATCGCGCAACGCACACAGGTGCCAGCGCGGTTGGTGCAGTCGGACTCGTCGAGCGCAGCACAATCGCCTCCGTGCGCGAGACGTCGCGCGAGAGCATCGTCGCAACCGTTTCTTTCGCGATTTCAGGACGATTGTTTTCTTGACTGAGATGCGCTAAATAGACCGTCTGTGTATCCTCCGTGACAATGTCAAGCAGGCATTCCCCAGCGGCCGCATTAGAGAGATGCCCCTTATCGCCGAGGATTCGTCGCTTTAGATGCCACGGATAGGTGCCCGTTCGCAGCATATCGATATCGTGGTTCGATTCGAGAATGAGGGTGTGCGCGCCACGCGCGACCGTGCATATCCGTTCACTCGCATAGCCAAGATCCGTGGCCAGAACCAATTTTTCTCCTTGTGCATACACACAAAACCCCAGAGGTTCTTCCGCGTCGTGAGGCAGTGCAAATGGTTCAATCACAAATTCTCCGAGTGAAAAGGGTATCCCCGCCTTGATGCTGCGCGGCTTCACCTCCTGCTTTTCCGAAAACAGGCGAGCAATGTGAGCCCATGTTCCGTCAGATGTATAAATCGGCGTATCGTATTTCCGAAGTAGCGCTGCCAACCCCTTGATGTGATCGGAGTGTTCATGCGTGACCAAAATCGCATCAAGCGTTGCCGGGTCAACCTCGATCGCTGCAAAGGCTTGCTGTAATTGGCGCAAGCCAATTCCCGCATCCAAGAGAATTCTCGTATGATCTGTTTCAACATAAATAGCATTTCCAGTACTTCCACTCGCCAATACACTACATCTCATGAAATGTTTCCCACCCCGACTTCACCCGAAAACGCGTGAACATAAAATACCTGTTTCAACGTGGCAATGCGCCAAACAGGCGCCAAAACATACCCTTGATTCGACGTAATAAAACTCACATATCCCAGACGCATGTCGATAATGCTATTATCCTCGTGATAATTCATCTTGTCCATGTACGAGACCATCGACAAAAGTGCACTGAGCGCACTCATCACCGTACGTGGCGGATACGTTTGCTGGACATCTACCATGGATTGTAGGTAATCTGTCAACGCAGTGCGATCCACCTGCGCTCTCAACAAATTCGAGAAATCAGGATAGCCTCCAAACATCTGCGCAAAAAGCAGATTATGTTGCACCTTTCCGCCCTCAACGCGAAGCAACTGGTAATCTCCCGTATTGTAGCCGTGTTTGTCAATAATACTTTTGACGCGTTTCGCCAAATCCCCTTTTAGAAAACCCTGTTCAATCCCCTGAGGCGGCTTAAACGTTACGCGAAAAAGTCCGGCGCTCATCATTTGCAGCTTTCCTCCTGTTCCCGATATCACTCCGCTCTTTAGCGTTCGAATGTGATCATGAACCCCAAAAATCGACTGAGCGAGCACAGAAACACTGGTGTGATCAGGAATCACGCGCAACTGTGACATCTGCGGATCCGTCAAAGGAACCACCGCGTGTAGCTGAACGTTGTGTTGCGCGAGATCTGCGCGAATGCTCGCGAGTTGATCGGCATATTGCTGTGCATACACTCCCACGTCCATTTGTTGATACAGCCATTGCGGGATGAGAAAAGCATTGAGGAGAAGAAAGACGACCGTGAGAATGGCTTTTACTCGACCGAAGTCCATGAAGTCATCCCCGTTCCGTGAAAGACCTGTCCATCTGTCGCTTTGACATAAATTGTTCCAGATGTAAATGTAATCTGGTACACAGGGAAAAACTCTATCGCAGCTGAACTAAAAAGCGTCGTTCCATACCCGAGTTTGATGCTGCGAATCTTGTTGAGTTCACGCGGACTGAGGCGGCTAATGAGTTGAACGCCAGAAAGAATGTGCAGCGGTTGTGTTTCCTCAAGGATGGAAGGCTCAACGAGTGCGCGCCGAAATGTCACCACCCACCCATTGTTTACGATGCACTGCATAGATCCAAACTGACCAAACACAGGAAACCCGTCTTCCGAGAGTGAAAAGATGATCTCCGTCATGTCCGGCGAGCGTTTGATGGCGGAAATTCCCTGAGATGTTTGATTGCTGAGGAAGCCACCGTGGTCATTGATAAACTGAACGGCGGTGTCGAGCGGCGAGTGCCCTGTACGAGGTATCACATTCCCCGTTTGCGGATTGCGATATGCGATTGTGGGTCCAAAACTTGCCGACGATAACCACACTGCACGCAGTCCATCGGTGTAAAGCGTTTTATGAATACTGTCGACGATCGGAATCACGGCGCTAGGGTCTGCAAAGTAGGAATCGATGACCCCGCTAATATCCTGCTGTTTGAGTGACCAGATTTCAATCGGCATGACCGAATTGGTGTAAGGAAGGCGAAGCTCTCGCCCATTGATCGGAATCTGGGCGTAAGGGACAGCGGATGCGTCCGGTTCTGTAAGCGATAGGCCGTTTAGTCGAACCCCTGACGCGCGCATATTAAATACAGCGCCTTGCTGGTCAACCACGACGAGATTCACCGTGTCACGCTTGGCGCCTGGCTTTATGTACACATTTCGAACAGACAGCGCCTGCGTCAAAGAAGGAAACAATTCCTGAATCGGGGAGCCTACCTCACCATACGTGGCGTAATCAAGTTCAAGATAACTCTCCCCCCCGCGCGCTTTTGCCGTTTTCGCTGGTGTGACGGTAACTGTAGTTGCGCCGTGCAACGCAGACAAAAGTTTTGACACAAAACTGCTTTGTACAGGATACGAATACAATTGCTGATGGCCCGTCCAAAGCCACACTTGGTGGGGCAAAAACAAACGCGTCAAGGTGCTTGGCGCCCCCAGTTTCGGGCTTGTGTAAAAACCGTTGCGCGCACTCTGAACAGGAATCGGTGAACCAAACCATATGAGAAATGTAAAGAGGATGCTCGCGAGAACCGCAAGGATTAAAAGAGGTGTCGAGATAAAGTGCCAGAAGCGGCGTGCAGGAGAGACGTTGAATCGCTTACGCATGCTCATCCTCGATCTCCCCTTCACAAACCGGAAGTCCAATCACAAAGGCTGTTCCTTCATTCCGTGCACTTGTTGCACGAATCGTTCCTCCATGCGCCTCGATGATTTCTTTTGCAATCGACAGTCCCAATCCACTTCCGCCCAACTGGCGCGCCCGCGAGAGATCGACGCGATAAAACCGCTCAAAAATGTGTGGCAACTCTCGCGGATCGATTCCCGACCCTGTGTCTGAGATGGTGAGCATTACCCACTCTTTCGACTCATCCATGCGCGCATCAACTGTGATCTTGCCTCCTGATGGCGTGTACTTCAGCGCATTAGAAATGATGTTGTCGATCGCCTGTTCAATGCGATCGCGATCAATCTGAATCCACACACCCGTGTCGCTCAACTTCGTGATGAATTGAATATTTGACTGAAACGCGAGTAGCGAGAAGCGCTCTGTCACGCGATGGAGCAATACTTCTACAGGAACAGGCTCACAGTGGAGTGCTTCGTAACCACTGTCAAAGCGCGAGAGTTGGAGCAGATCCCGTATCAACCGGGCCATGCGATCCGTCTCTCTTTCCATTACGCGAAGAAATTTATCCTCGGTCACAGGGTCTTCGCGCGCTCCTTCTAATAACGCCTCCAAATAACTCTTCAGCGACGTAATCGGCGTGCGGAGTTCGTGGGAAACGTCAGCGACAAACCGCTTGCGGGACTCTTCTAGACGCGTCTCCGCCGTGACGTCGCGAAGCACGATCAGATAACCGCCAAAGTCTTCTCGCATCTCTACCGATTCCGTGCGGCTTGACCTTCGCTGAAGCGCTGTCAGCGAAACCTCCACAAAACGTCCCAATAAATCGATAATCATCGGTTCCGTGCGATCACCGTCCACATCGAGGTGAGACGTGATAAATTCTCCCACCAATTGTTCAGGAGCCCGTCCCAAAAGCCTGCCTGCTGCAGGGTTCAGTAACAGCACCCGAAACTTTCGATCAACGGCAATCACGCCTTCACTCATGTTCGACATCACGGCTTGCAAACGTCCCTTTTCCTGCTCGGTATTGGCGATCGACTGCTGTAGCCTGCGCGTCAACATATTAAACGTCGATGCGAGTTCACCAATTTCATCATTGGAGCGAACTTGCACTGTTGAGTCAAAATTTCCTGCCGCCAATTCACGCGTGCGTTGCGTGATCGCCGAGATAGGGCCCGTGATCGTTTGCGCAATGATCACCGCCAAAAACGCAGTGAGCGCCAAAGCGAGTAGAGTGCCTGTGGCAAACAGCAACGTGATAATCGAGATGGAATGATCAACCGATTGCATCGGTGCGACAAATTCGACAGCGCCGACGATCTGACCGTGAAAGTGGAGGGGTTGAGAAAAGTAGAGTTGCCGTTGCGATGTGGATGGATCGAGCGCAATTTGCGTATCCTGTAAGCCAAGCAACGCGCTGGTCACTTCAGGGTCCACGCGTTTGAGTCCAACCAGATACGGATTGCCAGACGTCGCCAGAACATTGCCATCCTTGTCGAGAACATAGATGGTGGCATTTGAGATGTGGGCAATCGCGTGTACGAGGTCGCGACTGTAGAAACCAAGCGGCCGATTTGCGCCGAGCGTAGGTTGGAGTGTGCTCGATAAAAAGGTAGCTTCTTGAGAAATCGAACGTTCAAACGCATCCACAAAATAGTGGTGCAGCGACTGCACAAAATAGGCGCCAATCAACTGCATGGCAAAAAGAATCAAAAGCAGATACACGACGAGCAATTTCCAGCGCACGCTTGAAAAAAATGGGAAACGGCGCACGGCAGGCTTGGCGGTCTCATTTTGCATCACAAGCCTGCGTCGCATCATGGCTTACGAAAGAAATAGCCTGTCCCGCGTCGCGTGAGAAGATAGACTGGATTGCTTGGATCGAGCTCCAATTTCTCACGCATGCGGCGAACGGTCACATCGACGGTTCGCTCATCCCCGAGATAGTCATACCCCCAAACATCCTGAAGCAATTGCGTTCGGCTAAACACGACACCTGGGTGCCTGACGAGAAATAACAATAGCTCAAATTCGCGATGCGTCAGTGGAATCTCCACGCCGTCGCGAAACACTTGAATGAGATTCATATCAATGCGCAAATCGCCGTGGACGATATGCTCGCGCTGCGTCAAAACCGAACTCTCGTCAGGTTGCGCTGTTCTACGCAAGTTCGCTTTGACACGCGCCATCAATTCGCGTGAACTAAAAGGCTTCGTCACATAATCATCCGCGCCAAGCTCGAGCCCCAATACTTTATCCACTTCGGAGTCCCTCGCTGTCAACATGATGACCGGAACTTGTGAAAACTGGCGTATCTCTTTGCAAACCTCGTAGCCGTCTTTTTTCGGGAGCATCACATCGAGGAGTACGAGATCCATCGACTGTTCGCGCGCCACGCGAAGGGCCTCTTCTCCATCGGCTGCCGTAATCACTTGATACCCAGCCTTTTCAAGATGAAACTGGAGAATATCTGAAATCGCTTCTTCGTCTTCAACGACCAGAATGTGATACACGCGGTCACCTCCAGAACATAAAATAATGCGGCGATCGCGCCGAAGAACGCAATCACCGCACTATGGCGGAGCTGACGGGATTCGAACCCGCGATCTCCTGCGTGACAGGCAGGCATGTTAGGCCACTACACCACAGCTCCAAGTAACTTCATGATTATACATCCCCTTCAAAGAGAAAGCAAATCATTCCGCTACCTCGGCGACACAGGCTAATGGTCGAACGAGCGAAGCAACTCAGCGTACCAAAATGCGCTGTCTTTGGGAATTCTGGTCTGTGTCGCCCAATCGACATACACAAGACCAAACGTTTTCGTGTATCCGTAACCCCACTCAAAATTATCCATAAACGTCCATGCGTAATAGCCAAGCAGCGGAACACCCTGAAGAAGTGCATCGCTGAGCGCCGCAAAATGTTCGCTCAAATAGTTGATTCGCGAAATGTCATGAACGCGATCCCCTTCAAGACGATCGATCTGCGCACAGCCATTCTCCGTGATATAGAGCGGCACCTTTCCGTACGTTTGATGCAAATCAATCAATAAATCACGCAATCCCTGACCCAGAATGGGCCAATCCATGTCGGTCACGCGATCGTGAGGTGTGACATTGCGCGTTTTGGCGTGCGCGCTGTTCTCATCATGCGCCACTACGCTATAGGAGTAATAGTTAATCCCCAAGAAATCGATCGGCTGTGCAATCACTTCAAGATCGCCTTCTTGTATTGCAGCAGGCATCTTCCCAAAGACCTCACCAAACAAACTCGAATAGCTTCCCTTAAGAATGGGATCGAGAAACCAACCGTTGTGAAAGACACCGATTCGCTCGGCCGCCAAAATGTCCTCCGCGCGTTCTGTTTCAGGATATACTTGGTTTAGATTGAGTGTAATACCGATCTCCCCTGCAAAGCCCGCCGCTCGATATGCCTGCACAGCGAGTCCGTGGGAGAGCATCAGATGGTGCGCAACATCGAGCATTTGCGCGTGGTTGCGAATTCCGGGCGCGTGAATGCCAATCCCGTGACCGAGATACGCGGTGCACCACGGCTCATTGTGGGTGATGAACCTTCGCACGCGATGTCCAAAAAACGCGAAGACCGCTTTTGCATAACGCGCAAACGCATAGGCAGTCTCCCGATTGGCCCACCCACCCCGCGCCTGTAGCGCCGAAGGCAAATCCCAGTGGTAAAGTGTCACCATCGGTTCGATGCCGTACTCGTCCAGCGCATCCAAAAGTCTCGTGTAAAAAGTCAGTCCTGCCTGGTTCAACTCACCGTCCCCGTCCGGGTACAAGCGCGACCACGCAAGCGAGAAACGATAATGCTTAATCCCCATCGATTGCATCAACGCAAAATCTTCGCGATAGCGATGGTAGTGATCACACGCAACCGCTCCGTCAGAACCATCCGCAATCACGCCTGGCATCGCGCAAAAGTCGTCCCAGATCGTCGAACCGCGACCATCCTTGTTAACCCCACCTTCAATCTGATAGGAAGACGATGCGACCCCCCACACAAAATCCTTTGGAAAATTCACCTTCATCATGTCATCCCAAAGCGTAATTCCCAAGGACAATCCCCCATTCCGTATCTATTAAATCGCACAACTTGCATCGCACCGGCACATCACATGTTCCTTGTGCTATTGCGTACGATAAACTCGGTTGGCAATACATAGTGCATCGGAAATGCATCGCTTCCACCCTCAATCAAATCCACCATCATTTGTGCAGCGCGTTTTCCAAGCCCATTTACATCTTGGCGAATTGTCGTCAACGGAGGATAGACATAACTCGCTGCCGCTATGTCGTCAAATCCGACCAAGCTCACATCATCTGGAATCGAGATGCCTGATCGAAAAAACTCCTGCATGATCCCGATCGCAGTAATATCCGCCGCACAAAGAACAACGTCCGGCATCGAGGCGCATGCGAGAAGCGCCTTAGCAGATGCGACCCCACCTTCGAGTGAGAAAGACCCGTCTACAACCCATGCACGCTCCACCGCACGCCCCATCGCCGCCATCCCACTGTAAAACCCTTGCAATCGTTCCACCGCGACAGGCAAATCAAGCGGCCCGTGAGCAAATGCAATCCTCTGGTATCCCCCCCGCACAAGCCGCTCCACTGCGTCATGCACGGCGCGTCGATTCTCCGAGGTCACGGAGCCACAGCGTGGCCCTGTAACAAAATGATCAATGCCTACCAGAGGAACATTTGACTCAGCCAGCTGTTTAATCGTCTCATCTGTTTTCCCCAGCAGAACAACGCCATCAACCTCTCGATGTTTCACCCGTTCAAACAGGCTGAAACTATCAAAAGGAGCTGTCGAATTGCCAAGGATCATCAAGTCATAGCCCAGTTTCCCAATCTCATCTTTAAAGATATCGAGCATCGTCCCGATAAACGGCTGTTGAAATCCAATCCCGTCACGGGTTGGATAATACACGCCAATGATGTTCGATTTATTCATAACCAAACTGCGGGCAGACGCTTTTGGATAATAGCGCATCTCTTCCACAACGCGCAGAATGCGCGCCTTTGTATCCGCATTAATGTCTGGGTAGTCATTCAGTGCACGCGAAACCGCTGTAATCGATACACCGGCTCTTTCTGCCACATCCCGAATGGAAGGCATAGAATGGCTTCCTCCTTCCTACACATCATCCTCAAACACACGTCACGTTGACACAAGATGACAGGCGACAGCGTGTGAATCAGTAATCTCTTCAAGCTTCGGTTCTTCTTGCTCACACTGTGCCGTGACATGCGGACACCGCGAAGCAAACGGACAGCCTTTGCGCGACTCCGCCAAATTCGGAGGCAGATTGCTCGTTTCCGGCAATGCCTGCTTCTCTTCGTGACCAGGAGTCGCCGCAAGCAGCAGTTGCGTGTAGGGATGGAGCGGTCTGCGCAACAATTCACGCGAATCAGCACTCTCCATAATTTTACCGCCATACATTACCATAATGCGATCCCCAAAGTAACGCGCAGACGCAAGATCATGAGTAATATAGAGAAATGCCAGCCGATACTGCTCCTTCAACTCATTCATAAGTCGCAGGATACCCGCGCGAATGGATACATCCAGCATCGAAATGGGTTCGTCCGCCACGAGAAAGCGCGGACCCACCGCGAGAGCGCGCGCAATCGCGACACGCTGGCGTTGGCCTCCGGATAACTCGTGCGGGTACTTGATCCGCGTTTCCGCGACAGGAGTCAATCCCACCTGCTCAAGCAAGCTGGTGATTCGCTCATCAAGCGCCTGCCCACGCAACTGCTGATGCTTTTGCAGCGGAAACTGAAGGTGTTGCTCGATCGTTCGCACAGGATTCAGTGAACCAAACGGGTCCTGAAAGATCATTTGAACACTCGTGCGATAATCGATCAGTTTCCTCCCCCGCACATGCCCTACTTCTTTTTGATCAAAAAGAATCGAGCCGCTCGTCGGTTCAAGAATGCGCATCATGGCTTTCCCAATTGTCGTTTTTCCGCTTCCCGACTCACCAACCAACGCGAGAACCTCACCCTCGCGTATGAAAAATGACACCCGATCAACCGGGCGGATAAACGTTTTCTGACCGTTTGCCTTTATGGGAAAACGCACGACAAGCTCATCTACACGTAAAAGTGGATCATCAGACATGTTGGGGAACCTCCCGACCCTGGAACAAGTGGCACGCAATTTCCGCCTGTCCCGTCTTTTGCAGCCGCGGTTCCTCCACGGCACAGCGCTCTGTCGCGTGTGCGCAGCGCGGATGAAACGCACATCCACTCGGGAGTTCCACGAGATTCGGCGGATTGCCGGGAATTCCCTCAATCACAACATCATCCGCCGTCAAACGCGGAATCGCCCGTAACAAGCCCTCTGTATACGGGTGATGCTCACCGGCGACGCGGAGTCGGCGACTGCCCGCCAACTCAACCACGCGCCCCGCGTACATGATTGCCACGCGTGAAGCGAGTTCGGAGACGAGACTGAAATCATGGCTGATGAAGAGAATGGCGAACTTTACCTCGCGTTGAATCTCCTGAATCTGATCCAGAATCGAGCGCTGCACCACCACGTCGAGCGCAGTCGTCGGCTCATCCATGATCACAAGCGACGGCTTGAGACAAATCGCAATCGCGATAACGACACGCTGTTTCATCCCACCCGAGAGTTGATGCGGATAGCTTTTGAGATGCTTGCGATCAATGCGCACAAGGTCGAGAAGCTCTTCCGCGCGCTTGCGAATCTCCGCAGACGACGCATTTTTCTGATGACTGCGGATCGTATCTGCAATCTGCTGTTCGACGGTCATCACTGGATTGAGCGCGCTCATCGCACTTTGAAACACCATTGCCATCTCAGCCCAGCGAAACGCCCGTAACTCCTGCTTGGATAAACCGTAAACATCTTTACCGTTGATTTTGATGCTTCCGCCTGTAACATACGCCACACCTTTTAATAACCGCATGATCGCGTACGCCATGGTCGATTTCCCAGAACCTGATTCCCCGACCAGCCCGACGATCTCCTCTTCATAGATCGCGAGCGAAACGTCGTTAACTGCCTGGACGGGGCCGCGCGGTGAGTCATACGCAACAGAGAGATGCTCGATTTCGAGGACAGGTTTACGCTCTGTCACGTTGGCTCCCCCTTCGCTTCGCCACGTTGAGTCGCGGATTCGTGATCTGATCCATTGCAAAATTCATCAAGGCAAAGCTCATGCCAACAAGCGCAATCGCGAGACCTGGCGGCACAAACCAGTACCAGGCGCCGGTTAACATTGCGTCACCGTTAAACGCCCAGTAGAGAATCGTTCCCCAACTGTTAGAATTCAGGTTTTCAAGCCCGAGATAGGCGAGTCCCGCCTCGGCGAGAATGGCACCGAGACACGAGTACATAAAGCTGGATGCGGCAATTGAGTACATGTTAGGGAGAATTTCGGTAAACATGATTCGCCAATCAGACTGACCAGAGAGCTTCGCGGCGACCACAAAGTCGCGACCCACCAAAGACATCGTCTGCGCTCGAAAGACGCGCGCGCCCCACGCCCACCCGGTAAGCCCGATGATTAGTCCGTTGATAAGCGGTGTCGTGTTACGAATGTAGGATTCAATAACGATAAGCAGCGCCAATGCGGGCAACACGAGGAAAATGTTCGATAGGACGTTTAAGATCGCATCAATAACGCCGCCCTTATAGCCGCCATACATGCCGATGGTGAGACCTAGAATCAATTGAATGGTCCCTCCGCCAAACCCGACCAAGAGTGTCGTTTGCGTCCCCCACACAAACTGTGAAAAAAGATCCTGACCCGTGTTGGTCGTGCCGAACCAGTGCGCTGCGCTCGGTCCCTGCGACGGCAGAAATTCCGTGGCTTGTGGATTGTAGCGAGCAATCCACGGAGCAAATACGGCGATAAAGACAAAGATCCCGAGAATGCTCATGCCCGCAATCGCGCGCGGATTGCGAACAAAGGCGCGCAAATTCCTCCATCGTTTCTTTTTAACCACGGCAGGCGGCTGTGATTTAGGCAGTGTAGCTTCCGCGATCACGACGATGCACCCCCTGTGCGCACGCGTGGATCAAGCCTCGCATAGACCATGTCGACGATAAAGTTCGCGATCAAAACGCACAGCGCGATGATGAGAAACATGCCTTGAATCAGCGGATAATCTTCATTGGATACTGCCGTGTTGAGTTGAAAGCCGATACCGGGGTACGAAAAAACCTGCTCCATGAGAATCGAGCCGCCGACAATCGAACTGAGCGCAATCGCCAAACCCGTCACCTGAGGGAGCAATGCGTTTCGCGCCGCGTACGAAAACATCAAACGCCGCGCAGAGACTCCTTTCGCTTCTGCAAAGACAACGTAGTCTTCGCCGAGCGTGTTGATCATGTTGTTGCGCATTCCGATAATCCAGCCGCTGACGCCACTGATAAAAATCGTGGCGACAGGGAGAACGCCGTGCCGTAAAACGCTAGAAAGAAATGGCCAATTAAAACCTGGTGTCTGATTCGTTCCATAACTGTGGTACATCGGAAACCAATTCAACGTAAACCCGAAAACGAAAAGCAACATAAAGGCACTCCAGTTATAGGGAATCGCTTGAAAAAACATCGTGGCGATTGGAAGGGTGCGATCGAGCATTCCACCGCGTCGCCAAGCGATCAGAATTCCACCAAAAGAACCCACAATCACCGAGAGCAGCGTCGCAAATCCCACTGCACCGATCGTCCAAGGTAAACTGGTGGCGATTACCGTCGCAACAGGTACAGGATAATACGTAAAGGATAGGCCAAAATGCCCTGTGATCATATTACCAAGATATTGGAAGTATTGAATTGGCCACGGTTGATTGCTGAATCCAAACTGCAACTCAAGTGCGTGCAGTTCCTGCGGAAGCATGCGTCCCTGAAACTTGGCAAACATGATCTCCGCCGGGTTGCCGGGCATGAGCCGCGGCAGGACAAAGTTGAGTGTGACGGCTGCCCAGAGTGAGATGAGCAGGAACCCTAAGCGATTAAAAAAATAACGCATTGCATTTCCCCCTTACACAAAGACTCTCAAATAGGCGCCCGGAAGATCCATCGAACTTCGATGCATCTTCCGGAACAAGTCACGCTTTTCCCAACGTGTCAATAGGTGAATCAACCTTAGTTGACAGGTTTCAAGTGGGTCAAGACAATGCCTACTGAAATTGGAGTAAAGGGCGCTGGGTTCACATACGGATTGCTCGCCGTTGGCCACCCTGTATAGTTCGTGTCGTTATACTCATTCCATGTAGCACCAAACACGAGTGGAATGCTCGGAAGCTGCTCTGCCATGTACTTTTCAAGCGTATTGATCGCCTGGTGTTGAACCGCTGACGATGAGGTTTGAGAGAACATCTGGAGCGCGTGATCGACCGTCGCATTGCGCAACTGTTCGACGTTGAAGGATCCCTTACTGTTTAACATGTTCTGATACAGGAAGTAAGGGGACGGTCCCGTATTCGTCCAGGAAATGGCCAGTTGATAGTTTTTCTTGGCACTGTTGATGTTGCTGAAGTATGCTCCAAACTGCTCCTCTTGTACGTTCACCTTGATGCCAATTTTCCCGAGTTGGTTGGCTATGAGGGAAGCATCCGTATCCCAGTCGGTCCAACCAGAGACAACTTGTAGCGTAAAGGAGAGCGGTTTCCCGTTTTTGGAAAAAATGCCTTGCGCATTTTTCTTAAATCCGGCCTTTTCAAGAATTTGTATCGCTTTGGCCGGGTTGTATGAGAAGGCGAGATCCTGCTTCGGAAGAGCGTGATCCACCCACGCCTTATTGTTCGGAAGCACGAGTCCCGTGGGGCTCGCTGGCGGCTCATAACCGTACTCCCCTTGCAAATAGAGTTGATTGCGGTTGATCGCAAGACTCATGGCCTGACGCACAGGGAGTTGGCTCAACAGTGGATCTTGCAGATTCGTATAGAGCATGACAACGTTTGACGGCGGAAACCAGTACTTATTGTGCGGATTCTTTGACGCATAGATCGACTGAATGCTCGGAATAAAAATCCCTGCCCACGCGATTTGCCCGGTTGCGAGCGCCAAGTCTGCACTCTGGTTACCAGAATACGCAGGAAAGTCGAGATTGCGGACGACCGGAGGACCGCCCCAATATTGAAGATTAGAGTAGAATTTATAATCTTGAGCGTTAAAAGAGGACAGAATGTAAGGTCCAGTACCCATCGGTTGCATCGCGCCGACCTTTGTCGGGTCGCCAAGTTTCGCCCAGACGCGTTGCGGTACAATGAATTGCTCTAGAACGTAAGAGGCAAATGGAACATTCGCCTGTTTGAACTGAAAGACCACTTCGTGAGGACCTCTCGCCTGCACCGAGGAAAGCTGTGACCACACACCGTTCGCGTCTGCCGCAGGATACTTTTTCAGCAGATCAAATGTAAAAACAACGTCACTCGACGTGAATGCGGTTCCATTCGACCACTTCGCATTGCGTAAATGTACGATTAACGTTTTGTTCGCGTTCGTCCACGAATACGACATGCCCATGAGCGGATAGGTTTTTCCACTGATGTTGTCAAAATAGAAAAGCGGTTGGTAAATCAGTCCGATCGTTCCGTAATTCGCAGCAGGTGAGAATGGGTTGAAATCATTTTGAAAATCCCCGTTTGGTCCCGGAACAATGGTAAGCGGTGTCGTGTTTGCGCTTGCGTGTTTCGCTGCATGCTGGCCGAGTCGCGCGACAGCGTGCGACGGTTGCGTGAAACCAGCGAGCGTCCCGACGAGAACCGCTGCGCTGACAAGTCCTATTTTTTTACGATGTTTCATTCTTTGACCCCCCTTGTGAATTGACAATCGACCGAAAAGGATTTCGGTTCCACCAACGTTTCTACCTCTATATTTTAGGAATCGTGAACAAACCTAACACTATCCCGTGAAAATATAGAAGTTTCCTATGCGATCATCATAAAGTAATCGCTTACATGTTTCAATAGATTGAACAAAAAACTTTTTTCATCTATTTAACGTTCCGAAAACATTTTCGGAAATGTGACAGCTATGTTTCATCTGTGAATTCTAGTATGATGGGTACGCAAGCTCTTCTTATCCACTCATTAACCTTATAGAGAATTTCAAAAGGAAGATGAACATGCTTAACCTACCCGAATTAACCGGACGCCAAGTGACGCTCATCCCACTCCGTGAAGAACACATAGATGAACTTTTTCTCACATGCCAAGATGAACAAATTTGGACTTATCTCCCTTCGTCTGTTCACACAAAGGAAGACATGGCCGAAATTGTAGAACGTGCGTTGATTGACAAACGCGAGGGCATTGATTTTCCCTACGCGATACGGGAGCATGCCACAAATCAACTGATCGGTAGTACGCGTTATTTGGACTACTCCGCAGCAAATCGTCACGTCGAGATCGGCTGGACATGGCTCGCTCCGCGCGTTTGGCGCACCGCGATTAATACAGAGTGTAAATACCTCCTCCTCAGACACGGTTTTGAGACATTAGGGATGGTTCGGGTCCAACTGAAAACGGACGCGCGCAATGTGCGCTCTCAGCAGGCGATTGCGCGAATTGGCGCAACAAAAGAGGGCATTCTTCGCAAGCATCGCATCTTACACGACGGATATATACGGGACACCGTTTATTACAGCATCATTGATGAGGAGTGGCCTGATCGAAAACGCCACCTTGAGGCAATGATGAGTGCATATTGACAATAACCATTCAAGAAACGTGTTGGATTGCACCCCGTGTGATGCGATCCGCACCATGGAGGTGCGCTACTTTTGATGAAATGGCGTAAAACTCTTAATCTTACCCTTTCTTCTCTCTTTAGCTTAGCCATTCTTGATGTTAGCGCAACAGGAATGGGGTCATTGCCTCCTCTAGGCACTTTATTAAACCCCTCCACCGGTGTTTTTACCATAGTTGCCGGCGCCTTACTGCCTCGAAATCGCTCCATTGCTCTTGCCGGCTTACAGCAACCCGCACAAATCTCGTTTACCGCAAACGGAAGCGCATACATCGATGCGAAAACGAACGCGGATCTTTTTTTTGCAATGGGCTACCTTCAGGCTACATTTCGACTCTTTCAAATGGATCTGATGAGACGGCAAGGTGAGGGGTTACTCTCTCAAGTTGTTGGGCAAGACACACTTCCTTCCGATCAATTTGAAGACACGTTAGGAATCAGTCGTACAGCCGTCAAAGAATGGCTCACGACGCCGGCTTCCAGTACTGCGCATCAAGCGTTGACCGCATTCTCTAAAGGTGTCAATGCACGAATATCATTTGACGAGAAGACACATCAACTTCCCACGATGTTCAAACTGCTCAATTACACACCTGCGCCGTGGACGCCCGTTGACTCCTTGGTCATTCAGGGAGATATGACTCAAACACTCGATTTTTCGACAACGCCGATCGATTATGCGATCCTTGTTCACGCATTAGGATACAAACGCGCGATGGATTGGTTTCCTGTTATCGCAAAAACAGTGCAACACCCATACGATCCAGGTCCCTACACGCACGCCGCCGCCGTTCCCATATCCTTTGAGCAGTCTGTCACAGTGGGCGAGGCGCACGCCGCAAACGTTTTGGCGCATGAATTCGAACAATTACCAAAAGGGCTTATTCACACTTACTCAAACAGCAACAATTGGGCAGTCTCGGGATTCCGTACAGCTTCCGGAAAGCCACTCATGGCGGGCGATCCTCACCTCAATCTGACACTCCCCTCCATTTGGTACCAAGTTAGCGGGTCATCACCAAGTTTTCATTTTAGCGGGGTGAGTGTTCCCGGCCTTCCAATCATTCTCATTGGTCACAATCGCTCCATAAGCTGGAGCCTGACCGATGTACAGAATCAATCAACATTTTTTTACCACGAGTACACCAATCCAAAGTATCCTGGCCAATATCTTTATAAAAATCGATACATTCCATTTCAGCGCGTGCGCTATCAAATACCCGTCAAAGGAAAAGCACCCGTATCGCTCATCGTGCAAATTGCAAAACAAGGGCCTGTGCTTACACAATCCGGAATGACTCTAGCTGTCGATTGGATGGGTAATCTCCCAAGCCCTGATCTTCAAAGTATGCTTGATGTGGTGCGCGCCAAAAATTTTCCCGATTTCCAATCCGCCTTGCGCAACTGGCATGCCCCCACCCAAAATTTCGTCTATGCAGACCGTGCCGGAAACATCGGCATGATTTCTGCCGGATACTATCCAATTGTAAACACTCCAGATCCTTGGCTACCCCTCCCTGGGAACGGAACTGCAAAGATTGTTGGAACAATTCCTTATCAAGATATCCCCCACGTTTACAACCCGCCAAGCGGAATCGTCTTTTCAGCCAATCAACGCGTCGTCAGTGCAAACTATCCCTACTATATCGGTACGTCCGCCGATTTTTTCTCGAATGGGTATCGGGCAGACGAAATCTATAAAACACTACATAACGCGAAGCATCTCACCGTCAAAGACATGGAAACCCTCCAAAATGACACGAGAGACATTCTGGCAGAACAGATTGTACCGATTCTGCTTCATACCCTAAACGGAACCAATCTCCCGTCACAACCTGCTCAAGCGCGAATGATCTTGTCGCGCTGGAATGATCACATGAGTGTGAACTCCGCGGCCGCAACACTCTGGTGGACATTTTGGACAGATTATCTGAAAAACACGTTTTCCCCTTGGTGGAAAGTGGATCACGTCAACGTGAATGCCGATGCCAATCTGGCGATAACTCCCGGGAATGCTCCATTAGACGAGGATCTGCAATTCTGGACGATGAACCAACCAACGCAGCGTTCTCACCTCCGGGAAGTACGAAAAGGGATTCCGCACAGGTTATGAAAATCTCGTTTTTACAAGCGGTCTCCACACTCCACAGCCACTTGGCAGGACCCGTTTCTTCTTGGACGTGGGGTCGCATACATTTTCGCGCAGTCCCCTCGTTAACACAGGTAGCCTCATTAGGCTATGGGCCACGCCCCGGTAGCGGCGACAGCTGGACCGTTGACGCAGCTGATGGATTTCCAAATGCAACAGCTGGCCCGAGTTGGCGATTCGTGATGAATCTGGCGAGTGACCAAGGATATGGTATTTATCCCGGTGGACAGAGTGAAAATCCACTCTCTCCTTGGTATGAAAACTTCCTTCCTCCGTGGTGGAATGGATTGTATGAACCTATGCTTTCACGAAACCAAGTCATCCATTCTCCTGCGACAATGACGTGGAAGTTGATACCCACAACCTGATTTTCGTTTAATATCCTAAACGGAAGGGTTTGACACGTATAAAATATTCACACGCTTATATCGATTCCTATTCCTCGCAACGTGCGTTGCGAACGAAGCAGATGCGTCGTATTGTCATTCTCACACTTATCGGAATGATTCTTAGCCTCGTCACACTCCGAACCGGATTATGGTACGGTACCTGGGTGATTAGCGCAATGCTCGGATTCGTTACCGTTTATCGACGGGACGCATTACTCTCAGGGCTTTTAATAGGAGCTTGTTCATGGGGCGGGCAACTTGCATTTGACGCGATCACGGGACCGCTAATGAAGGCCGCGAACACCATTACAGACATCATGGGAATTGGCAGTGCCGCGGGATTCATTCTCCTCGCGATAACCGTTGTGTGGGGAATTTTTCTCGGCTTGTTTGGGGCTTGGTTTGGGAGCTCGATTGGACAGCAGTTTCGGACGTCACGTTCATCCTAAAAGTGGACAAAAAGATCCGCATCTGCCGATTCATTGAGGATCCAGCGGAGTTCCTTTCGCTCAATCAACCACTTCGTCGGAACGTGGTCTTCATCAATGACAACAAAACGAACGCCCATCTCTGACGCAATCTCTAAGAGCTCCATAATGCTCGGCGCGCCAAAATCATAAAGACCATTCGCGAGATAGGCGCCTCCTTTCGAGGGAATCGGTATATAGTCAGAGCGCAAGATATCGACTCCGTCTCGCCCAAATGCCAAAATCACTTCAGCACCCGACGAAACAGCGCCGACCGCAATATTCAACGGTGGATACGCAGACTCTAATTCACTATGTAAAACGAAGAGTACCACTTTTTTAGATTCCAACGCGATCACCTCAATAGCTGAAGACAGCGTCAGCTCGGTATGCGCATTCAAGAAATGTGACCACACCAGCCGGTTCAACACCATCGATACAGTGAAGGTGACAAGAATTCATGACATTCATTTGGCATGCGTATAAATGGATGCCCGCTTGAATCGCCTGTTCGAACAGTGCCAAAAGATCAATGCCCAGTTCCTTGGAAAGATGATTCGCATACCGCTTATCCAGCGCATGCGTTCCATCCAAATCAAAGAAAAGGTCAATCTCGTGTGTTGAGATTCTCTGCAGCGCATCCTTTAAAACTTGCGGGACGCGCTCGCTGCGCGCGATAAAATAGACGATGTGTCTTGTCTTCACGGAGCACTCTCCATTGCGACGTATTTTCTCGCATTCGCTCGGCGCGCACCCGCAACGATTTTTCCGAGATCAAATGATCCCAGTCAATTGAGAGATCAATTGAGCTTTGGGTACAAATCCTACGATTTGCTTTACCGGCTTACCTTGTTGAAACACGATGATCGTTGGAATGCTCATAATACGGTATTGCTGTGACATCTGTGGGTTCTGGTCAACATCGAGCTTACCAACTTTGAGTTTAGCGGCATACTCATGGGACACCTCTTCAAGAACAGGAGCCATCATCTTGCAGGGACCACACCACGTTGCCCAAAAATCAACCAAGACAGGTTTATCCGAATTGATAAAATCACGAAACGTTGCGTCTGTAATTGCAGTCGTCGCCATCTTCATACCCTCTCTCTCAAACCGTCTGATCTCAATCCTATCGTTCCCAGCACAGCGATGCACGATGTAGAAAACTCGCACAACAGGCAGGTTTTCTACATCATCCAAATTACGACTGACTTTGTTCGAGATCAAAAGTCCACTCAGACATGCCAGGCACTACATTTTTCACATGTGGAAAGCCGTGCTCGGATAGAATTTGACACGCCGTATCACTACGATTGCCGCTTCGACACACAACATGGATCACTTGATCGGCAAAGTTGCGAAGTGATTCAAGTTCCTCTTCGAGTTGTCCCAGAGGCACATGTTTCGCTCCAGGAATATGTCCAAAAGTATACTCCATGGGTTCACGAACGTCCAGAATCACCGGATTTTGAGATAGCAATGCTTGGAGTTCCTCATTGCTGATCACGTCCGCGTGCCGACTCTCTGGCCTCACCTCGTTCGGATCGGTCCGACGGATGTAGTGTTTGAAAACATTTCCATCTTTCGTTGTTCCAATAAACTGATGTCCCGTGCGCGTCGCCCAACTCTTGATATCAGCAACCGAACCTGGATCAGTTGCGAGCACTTCCAACACTTGGCCAGGACTCACTTGATCAATCGCCTTTTTCGTTTTTACTATGGGCATTGGGCACGAAAGCCCTTTGCAATCAATTGTCAAATTAACAAGTTGCTGCGTCACTTTCGATGCTCCCCCTTTAACCTTAAAATGTCACTGACACGTCTGCATCGTAGGCGAAATCCAAAAAGGCGACCGCTCCGCCCACTTCAATTCCATCGATAAAATCGTCTTTACTTAAACCCATAACATCTACGGTCATCTGACAAGCAATCATTTTTACACCGCTGTCCTGCGCAATTTCGAGTAATTCGCTTACCGTCGGGACATTCGCGCGTTTAAACCCTTCCGAAAAGTGCTCATTCTCAGGACGAAGCTTGAGCATTGTTTCGGATTGTTTGTGAATGATCGACAATCCTTCAAACGTAAAAAAAATTCCAACTTCCGCATCGGTGGCCGCTGCCGCCGTAGCAATGTTTAAGACTTTGTAGGCAGCCTCTAGCCCACCGTTTGATGCGATAATCGCCACGCGCTTCGCCATCGATTTCCCTCCAATAAATGAATTAAGTTTGAGATGGCGCAGAGTTCAACCCTTACGCCTTCTCCTGAGCTACGCCAACGGCGTATACCATAGAGGGTATAGTACGATGATGTCATCCTCCATGTCAACCGAGAAACAACCATTGTTTTCTATAAATGCATGGCTTGGAAGTTGATGATTAGCATGTAGATTGCCACAACGATGATAATCGACGAGAAGATATAATTTAGGGTCTTGCGTTTTGCACTCAATTTTGTAGCTGCCCACGACCCAAATACGCCACCAACGATTCCCCCGACAACATACATGAGCACGACCCACCAATCGATCAACCCAGATACTGCATAACTGATCGCTGTCGTTAATCCGAACGTCCCGACAGAGAAGAGTGAACTGCCAATCGCCAGAATCATGGGCATCCCGGTACTAAAGATCAATCCAGGAACAATCAAGAACCCGCCGCCAATGCCAAAGAACCCTGACAAAAGTCCGACCAACAGCCCTGCGATGATAATTCTCAGCCAGCGAATGTTGCTTCTGTCAAACGTTTGTCCAGATGTTGCTTTTTTAGGACGAAGCATAAGGACCGCTATCACTATCATGAGAATTGCAAACAAAAAAAGAAGCTGCTTATCTGGAACCAATTTTCCCAAAACTGTCCCTAGATATGCACCGGCAATCCCGGGAAGCGAAAAGACGATCGCCGGCTTCCACCATACATTCTTCTTGCGTGCGTGCGAAATCAGGTTGATATATGCATTTACAGAGACTGCGAGCGCAGTGCTTCCAATCACCACGTGCGGGTCACGTAACCCAACGACGTAGAGTAGCAGTGGAACCGCAAGAATGGAGCCACCGCCACCAAGTAAGCCTAATGTAAAACCGACCACACCGCCGGATACAATAGCGAGAATTGTCTGCGAGACCGTAAGTATGGCCATCACCCCATCCATTCAGATTCACTCAAGACATTCAAGATGAAAGACTTGTCTTTGCTTACACTATTTTTTTACAGGACCGCTCCAACTGGACATACCGCCGGTCAGATTATAAATCGCTTTCAATCCACCCTTTTGTGCTTTACGCGCCGCCATGGAACTGCGCGCACCACTCCTGCATACAAATACGACATCTTTATCCTTCGGGATTTCAGCTAGCATCCGATCCAATGTTCCAAGAGGGATATTTCTCGCCTTTGCAATGTGCCCACTTTTAAACTCAGAAGGCTCACGCACATCCACGATCTCCAGAGATGAAGCATCACTCTTTAATCTTTCCTGCAAGGTTGCAGAACTGATTTGTGAAACTCCGGAACCACGTTTACGGCTCCAAAAAAAATAGGCCACAATCACCAAAACCAAGATCAACCATGTATAATTCAATGAACGTACCCCCTCTATCACATCTACGAGATAGGGTATTTATATACCTATCGGGGTATATATGTCAAGTGAGACGCGTGCTCCCCTCTCTCCAATCTTTTCGTATTGACGCCAAACAGGACAAGATTATAATACCCTTAAAGGTATAGAATATCCTTTATAAAGGAGCGAGATGCATGGAGTATACAGATAAAATGTTCAATCGGCTTAAGCGTGTAGAAGGTCAAATTCGCGGTGTTTTGGAAATGATGGAAAAAGAAAGGGATTGTAAAGATGTCGTGACTCAACTCTCTGCGATTCGCAGCGCAGTGGATAAAGCGATTGCTGCGATTGTCGTTGACAATTTAGAGAAGTGCATTCGCATGGATATGGAGAACGAGATTTCTACACACGACGCAGTGCAACAAGCAATGAATCTTCTGTTAAAAAGCAGATAACGGATAAAGCTCCGTCACCGCTTTCGTGAGCGAAGCTCTATCCGATCGGCGATCAACCGAGTAACTTCTTAATAAGTGGAATCTGTCCTCGGTGATGGGTGGCGTGCGCAATTGTGTAACTGATGAGCTGGCGCTTGTTTAACTCGCCAATGCCTAGTTTCATTCCCGGGTCGGTCAAGTCCTCCAAGGTGACCTTTGTCAAAACCTGCCTCGCATAGGGAAGTGACGCAGCCCACGCCTGACGAATGGCAAACAAGTCCCACTGCTCAACCTTAAACGGCTCTCCCGGATTGGTTTCAAGTAACGCCCCTTCAATACCCGAGAGAAATTTTTTCTCAACGCGAGTAATATGATCCACCACGGACGCGACATTGTTGAAATTGGGAAACGGTTTTTTTAACCACTGTCCATCCGTCAAATCGTTCAGCATGTTGTCAATACTTTCATGGACTGCCGTAAGGAGCGCATAAAGATCGGATACCTCTTGAATCATGTCATTACCTCCCCGATTTTACCTATACTTTAAAGTGTGACAGTTTTTCTTGCAATGCTTCCGCCATACTTGAGAGTTCTGTCGCCGACGCCGCAATGTCTTCCATGGATGCCAACTGCTCTTGAGCTGCCTCCGACACATTTCTTGTGCTCGTGAACGCCCCGGAGGTTAGATTCGACACGTTTTGCATGGATTGGTTAGCGTCAACCGTACCCTCAGACATTCGCTCTACAACAGATGAGACCTCGGCG
The DNA here is from genome assembly GCF_001642725.1 of Ferroacidibacillus organovorans. Lineage (GTDB taxonomy): Bacteria > Bacillota > Bacilli > Alicyclobacillales > SLC66 > Ferroacidibacillus > Ferroacidibacillus organovorans. Next base: position 10,586 of record NZ_LSUQ01000005.1, on the reverse strand, counting down.
ATTTGTTGCGACACTTCTTGAATCCCGCGTTGAATGTTTGTAAACGCAGAGCCTGCCGTTTGAACATCATTCATCCCATTTTCTACTTTCTGCTGCACAGAGGATGTCAGATCCACGGTGGCAGACATTTCTGTTTGAATCGAGTGAATGCGATCGGCAATTTGTTTTGATGACGCAGCCGACTCTTCTGCCAACTTCCTCACTTCTTCTGCAACAACCGCAAAGCCCCTTCCATACTCCCCAGCCCGCGCCGCTTCGATCGCTGCGTTTAACGCGAGCAGGTTCGTTTGCCCCGAGATTTCGCTGATCACATTGACAATTTCGCCTATGTGCTGTGAGTGATTTTCTAATGCGCTAACATTTGACGCAAGGATGCGAACCTGAGATTGAATTCCAACCATCGCATCATAAACCTGTTGAATCGCAATTAACCCTTGATTGGAGAGTGCGGTTGCATCAACCGAAGTCGCGGCGACACTCTTTGTGCGCTTGGAAATCTCTTGTGCGGAAGCGCCAATCTCAGAGATGGTGGTAACTGCCGCGTTTGTGCTCGACGATTGCAGTTCAGCGCCTGACGCAACCTCTTGAATATTTTCTGCAATGCGTTCCGTGGCGACACTCGTTTGCGAAGCGTTTGCCATCAGTTCCTGAGAGGCTGCAACGACGTGCTGCGCGCTATCGCTCACACTCATTAAAATCCCACGCAAACGGTTGACCATTTCATTATAAGATTCAGCAAGAACGCCGATCTCGTCTTTATTTTTCACACGAAGCGCCTCGACACTAAAGTCTCCGTCCGCGATCTGATGTACTCTTTTCACAATGAGGGTGAGTGGCTTTAAGAGGATGTACACAAAAAACATGATGCTAAGCGCAAAGAGGACGATGATCACGCCGCCGAATAGAACAATTTGTTCCTGACTCTTTGCATCCATCAAGGTGCTCTTCGCGTTTTGTTCAACAATCACTTTTCCAATATCCTCAAGATTGATCAAATCCGTGGTAAGGGCGTTTGAAACTGCACTATTGGTAATATACATAATCTGTTGGGCCGCTTTGTGATCCGTCACGTTCAGTTTCTCAACTTGCGAAAAGTAACCTTCATAACCTGTCGCATCGCGCATCGCGCGACGTAACAAGGATTGGTCAGTTGCACTTGCCATGAGCGGCGCGAGATTCTGTAGGGATTGATTGAGGCTGGCTTCTGCCACCTTGATTTGATTAAAGGTGGCTTGTCTAAGTGTCTGATTTCCAAAACCGTTTAGCCCGACCCACATGTTCGATTGATCATCCATAGTTAAAAAGGAAGTATAAGCTTGATGTGAATATTGATTGATGCGAATACCCGTATTGCGAAGGAGGTTGGTTGCCTGGATTACCCTCTGCGAATGTTGAAACGATACAATAATCATGATAATTACGGCAGTGACAATGATGCCCAGCAACAACATGAGCTTGCCCACGAAACTATGACGGATTCGATTCACACTATGTAACCCCTTACTTTATATTTAAAATAGATATAAAGTTAACATAGCATACGGTTGTATGTGATACAACCAATTTCGACATAATACGACAAAGGCACACTCATAAACTATACCCTGTGCTCTATTCCAAAATCCCGAATGTTCCCGCCCGCGGTTTTCCAACCTCTTGCGTCAAACGCATTATGCTGTATAATACAGTATAGATCCACAATACCTACGGGGGTGTTTAACGATGGATGTCAAAGAAGCAAAACAAGCGATTATTCAAGCGGCCATTTCGTTGAGGGATGCTGGGCTGATGTTTCGCGGTCACCACGCCAATCTGTCTGCTCGTCTAAGTGAAGATACCATGTTGATGACACGCGGCGGTAATGTTGCCAGTCTCGATGAGGATAGTTTTGCTGTCATTCGAACAGACGGTACGGTTCTCGAAGGCGAAGTTATGCCCACACAGGCGGAAATCATTCAAATGCATGCCGCTGTTTATCGAGCCCGTCCAACTGTGGGCGGAATCATCCACACCCACGCACCGCACGCTACCGCATTTGCGATCGCACACGAACCCATTCCCGTGGTCTACGAACCACTCATGCGCTTTGGCGTGACCGAACCTACACCTGTCATCGCCTGGGCTCCGCGGGGTTCTGACGCCTCTGTACAAGGAATTGTCAACGCCGTCGAAAAAAATTCTGGCGTTTCAGCCGTTCTTCTAGCCAACCACGGCGTACTCGCCTTTAGCAACACGCCTTCAGAAACTGCGCAATTGCTAGCTACGCTCGATGAAGCGGCAGAGTTGATTCTTCACGCTCGCCTTATTGGTGGCGAGAAGCCTTTGCCAGAGCAAGCCTTCAGACAAATCGAAGAGCGCAAACGTGAATTTGCATCTGCCAAAGCTTAATCACTTTTTTCGGGAGTAAAATTAATAAAAGCGGCTACCCAGATCTCTGGAAGCCGCTTTTATTGTACTTTTTGGCGCACCCGGAGGGACTCGAACCCCCGCAAGACGTGGTTTAGGAAACCACCGCTCTATCCACCTGAGCTACGGGTGCATGTTCCATAAATCTTAGAATACCACAGTTCAATTCAACCTCAAAATACACTTTCAACCAGTCCCACTCACAGCCCATGCACTTGCAAATCAACATCGAGTTCGCAATGAATCAGCGTTTGTACCTTCCATTTGCCCCGAATGTCGCATTGATTGACGGTGTAAGACGTTCAATTCGCATGGGGAGGTGTTATACGCATGCATCCGCTGTATCATCAAGCGCGTTCACTCTACGGCCAACCCGTTTGCGTTCACGCCTACGGACGGGCTCATTATGGGGTCATCCATCATGTGACGGCAGACGGTATCCACCTACGTCAGATGAATACAAACGGCGCTCGCACCGTTTCAATCCGTCAAAATGATCAGGATAATTTACCATCCGCAGACGCTGTAAGCGCAATCCATCACGGTGAGTCAGAATCATTTGAGCAAGTCTTCTGGCCGTTTTTCTTCCTGCCATTCCTCGCAATCTCAGCTCTCAGCCCTTGGTGGTACTGGTAAAAATAAAGGTTAGGCACCTTAACGTGCCTAACCTTTACCCAACGCACATTTTCACTGTGGTGGTTGTGCTTCACCCGTAGTACGTAATGTCTTTATCATTACAATCGTCTGCGGTTGATTCGACTGAACTTGTACATAACCCAATCGTTGCACAAACGCTTGACTGCGCGTGTTCGTTCCTTGGATGAACACTTCGATCTCATTCATCCCCATCGCGCGCGCCTCTTGCTCCAAATATTTCATGATGCGCGTACCGTACCCGTGGCCTTGGTGCCCTTTGCCAATGACAAGTGAGCCAACATTCATGCGCCCAAAATCATCCGCGACGTAGCTTACATAGCCCGCGACCTGGTCATTCACCAAAATCATGCGCGTCTGCGCGCTTTGGATGTATTGCATCACCATGCTCATATCGAGATCGTTTCCATAACTCTCTCGATAAATGCCGCTTAGTTCTTCCTGAGTGACACGCGTGACGACAGCTTCATCCTCCGGCAACATCATGCGAAGCGTCAAGCGGGTTGCGGCAGGAGATTCCATTTGCATCGGTTCGGCCACATCCGTAGACGCTGCTGTAACGTGATCCGCACGCGTCGCGTGTGGGCGCGGGCGACGTTTTTTGGCTGGCTGTTTCTTGGTGCCAGCCGCCAGCGTCACAGGTTGTTTTTGAGAGGATTTTGTTGAATTAACGCGGAGCTTGCGATCTTCTGGCACGGTTGCGTCTCCCCTTGATCTGTGCGTAGACGGTCAGCACAAAGCGAATCCGTCTCGATACGACACTATATGACTCAAGGAAAGAATCCGCGCCTACCTATTCAAACCTTTTCCTGTCTTGACAGATGAACCTGATCCTTTACGCCGCTGCTTTAGTGCACGCAACGTGATGGCAAACGTAAAGATCCATCCCAGTGACTGGAAGACAACTGCGATCGCTATACCTGAACGAGCAGGCATAGCGAGCAATCCAATCATAGAAACGAGGAAAAAAAAACCGCTGATGATTGCCGAACGTTGAAAGGCGGACACAGCCATCACCTGGTGCTGTATCCACAAACACACGAGAAGCACCCCATCAGCCGCCACCCAGAGCGCGAACGCCGTATTCATCTAGATACGCTCATTGGCGTAGCCCATACGCGTCACGCCGCCCATATAAGGAATCAATACCTCTGGTACGCGGATCGTTCCATCTGCTTCCTGATAGTTCTCAAGAATCGCCGCCATGGTTCGCCCAAGCGCTAGCGCTGATCCGTTTAACGTGTGAACAAACTCAGGCTTGCTCTTCTCCGTTCGGCGAAAGCGAATGTTTGCTCTTCGCGCCTGAAAATCTTCGAAATTACTACAGGAAGAAATTTCGCGATACATCTTTGCTCCAGGGAGCCACACCTCAAGATCGTACTTTTTTGTCTCTTTAAAACCTAGATCACCTGTGCAAATTTCGATCACGCGATAAGGGAGTCGAAGCGCGCGCAGCACGGCTTCTGCATCCTCTACGATCGCCTCAAGCGCATCATAAGAGCTCTCAGGGGTCGTAAATTTCACCAGTTCGACTTTTTGAAATTGGTGCAGCCGAATAAGCCCACGTGTGTCGCGACCAGATGAACCTGCCTCTGAGCGAAAGCTCGAACTGAATCCAGCATAGTTAATCGGCAGCATTTCCAGCGCAAGAATCTCATCCCGGTGGAGGTTCGTCACAGGAACTTCGGCTGTTGGAATGAGGTAAAAGTCCTCATCCGCGACGCGAAAAACATCGTCTTCAAACTTCGGCAAATTTCCCGTCCCAACCATGCTTGCACGATTGACCAGATAAGGCGGCCACACTTCTTCATAACCGCGCCCCGCCTGCATGTCAATCATGAAATTCATCAGAGCACGCTCTAAACGCGCTCCCAATCCTTTATAGATAACGAAACGAGAACCACTCACCTTTGCCGCACGCTCAAAGTCGAGAATGCCTAAAAGTTGACCAAGATCCCAGTGGTTCTTTGGTTCAAATGAAAAAACTGGAGCCTCACCGTGTCGACGAAGTTCGGGATTCTCCTCTTCACTTGCGCCTTCTGGGACACTGTCATGGGGGAGATTGGGCAATCTCAAGAGACAGTCCTCAATGACTTGCTCTGATTCCCGAATTTGCGCATCCAACGCCTGAATTTGATCGCCCACCAAACGCATCTTTTCAATCAACGACTGTGCATCTTCACCATTTCTTTTTGCTTGTGCCACCTGTTGAGTAACCGCATTTCGATTTGCCTTTAGCTGTTCTGTTTCCGCAACATATTCTCGCCATTTTCGATCTTCATCTAAAAATTGCTCAAACATATCGATGGTTTCCTGTGACTCGCGCCTTCTTGACAATGCCTGTCGCATTCGATCCGGGTTTTGTCGCAAAAGCTTCGCATCCAACACAAAAACCACTCCCATGTTTATCAATATCCAATGCCCAAAAGATACCATACTCCCGGGTGACGGGCAATTCCCGCCAAAGAGGCAGCCTCACGGCTGCCTCTTCATCGCTATTCTCTACTCTTCTTTATAGCTTAATCAGGTTGGCTTGATCCCCGAACCATATCTAGAAAATACGCGTGCATGCGCAAATCATCGGAGAGTTCCGGGTGAAACGCAGTTGCCAGTCGATTGCCTTGGCGTGCCGCCACGATTTTTTCTCCGTATGTGGCCAGCACGCTCACGTCAGATCCTGCCGAAACAATATGAGGTGCCCGAATGAAGACGCATGGAAACGCCTCCCCATCAATCTCAGAAATCGGCAGATTCGCCTCAAACGACTCTCGCTGCCGCCCGAAACTATTGCGATCAACCACCGTGTCCATCACGGCGAGATGCGCTTCATCGCTGCCCTCAATCTTCTTTGCTAGAAGAATCAATCCCGCACATGTCCCAAAGACCGGCATCCCATCTTCGATGCGTTCCCGAATGCCGTCATAGAGCTCATATTTGCGAATCAGCTTACCAATCGTCGTGCTTTCTCCACCCGGAATAATCAGCCCATCAATCACCTGAAGGTCTTCTGGATGTTTGACAAGCACAACCTCACTGCCTACACGTCGTAGATGATCCGCGTGTTCGCGAACCGCTCCTTGCACGTTTAGTACTCCTACACGTTCCATCAGGCAATCACCAACCGCGTTCAGCCATACGCTCATTATTAGCAAGCGTAGACAATTCGATCCCCTTCATCGGTGTTCCAAGATCCTTTGAGAGACGCACAAGAAGGTCGTAATCCTGGAAATTCATCGTCGCCTCAACCACGGCACGCGCAAATTTCTCGGGGTTCTCCGATTTGAAAATTCCGGAACCGACAAATACGCCATCCGACCCAAGCTCCATCATGAGCGCTGCATCTGCCGGTGTTGCAACGCCGCCCGCCGCAAAATTCACGACAGGGAGCTCACCCGTTTGATGAATCTCAAGCAAGAGTTCATAAGGTGCACCGATCGCTTTAGATTCGGCAACGAGTTCATCTTCTGACATCGCGGTTACTTTGCGAATTTGAGCGCGCATCGTGCGAATGTGTTTCACTGCTTCAATGATATTCCCCGTACCGGGTTCGCCTTTTGTACGAAGCATCGAGGCCCCTTCTGCAATTCGTCGTAACGCTTCACCAAGATCGCGCGCGCCACAGACAAATGGAACCGTGAAATCTCGCTTATTGATATGAAATTTGTCATCAGCCGGTGTCAAAACTTCACTCTCGTCAATGTAGTCAACGGCCATCGCTTCAAGAATGCGCGCCTCGACGATATGCCCAATGCGACACTTTGCCATGACGGGAATCGAAACTGACTTCATGACCTCTTCAACGATGGTCGGATCCGCCATGCGAGCGACTCCACCTGCAGCGCGAATGTCACTCGGAACCCGCTCCAACGCCATGACGGCAACTGCCCCCGCCGCCTCAGCAATGCGCGCCTGTTCCGCGTTGATGACGTCCATAATGACGCCGTTTTTTTGCATTTGCGCCATTCCTCGCTTGACGCGATCTGATCCAATTACAGTCATAAGTAATTCCTACCTCTCCGTCAACTTTTATTTCTTCCATTATCTCTTTGGTGCAACCCATTGACTAGAGTATAGCACATCATCTACGGTCTCCGGAGCGCATCTGTTGAACGATACGGCGCGCCCTCAACGGATCATCCGTAATAATCGCATGCGTCCCCAGGCGAAACAGTGCAGACACATCTTCTGTGCGATTGACCGTATACGGACGAAGCGATACTCCCAGATCAATGGCCCTGCGAATGTACATAGGAGACAGACTGCGGAGATGGGGATGAATCGCCTGAAAACCTCGCGCATACGCCTCATCTGGCGTCAAAACGTGAAACTCGGTACAAAGAGGCGCAACCTGTACACCCGAATCAACAGCCTGCATCTTTCGCAACACATTCCAGGAAAACGATGAGACGATCGTGCGCTCTATCATATCGTGATCGCGAATCAGTTGAAGCAACCGCTCCTCTGACAAATTCGCTCCCTTTACTTCAATATTTACTCGCATCGAGGTGCTCCTGACAAAGTCAAGTACTTCTGCGAGTGTCGGAATGCGTTCACCGCGAAAGGACGCTCCAAAGATAGAACCTGCATCCAATCGCCTTAACTGATCATAGGTGAGTTGCGCAACAGCGCCTGTTCCTTGCGTCGTACGCTGAACCGTGTCATCGTGAATGACAACGATTGTCCCATCCGCCGCAACGTGAACATCCAGTTCGATAGCATCTGCGCGTTGATCATAGGCTGCCACAAATGCGGCCATCGTATTTTCAGGCGCATGCGCGCTCGCCCCTCGGTGTGCAAAGATCTCCATTCTACACGCCCCTGTTACGTTTCATCATAACAATAATGTAGAATACGCCGATCTGCTCCTCAGATGACTAAACGCTGTAATTTGGAGCCTCTTTTGTAATATGCACATCGTGCGGGTGACTCTCGCGCAAAGCCGCACTGGTGATACGAATAAACTGAGTATTTGTTTGCAACTCTTCAATGGTGCGCGTTCCGCAATAGCCCATCCCTGCTCGTAATCCACCGACTAATTGATATACCGTATCCGTGAGCGGACCGCGATAAGGAACACGACCTTCGATTCCTTCGGGAACGAGCTTCTTTTGCTGATCCTGGAAATAGCGATCTGAGCTACCAGATTTCATCGCACCGATTGAGCCCATGCCACGGTAAACTTTAAAACTCCGTCCCTGAAAGATTTCCAGGTCGCCAGGGCTCTCTTCAGTTCCTGCAAAGAGACTCCCGAGCATCACGACACTCGCTCCTGCAGCAATCGCCTTTGTAATGTCTCCCGAGTACTTTATACCACCGTCTGCGATGACCGGAATGTGATACGAGCGAGCAACTTGTGCACACTCATAAATTGCAGTGACTTGTGGAACGCCGATTCCCGCCACAACACGTGTGGTGCAGATTGATCCCGGACCAATACCGACTTTGATCGCATCCGCCCCTGCCTCAATTAAATCGCGCGTTGCGTCAGCAGTCGCTACATTTCCCGCAATCAAATTCATCTCTGGAAACTCTGCTCGCATCTTGCGAACAAGTTCCAGAACACCTGTGGAGTGTCCGTGAGCTGTGTCCACAATAATGACATCCGCGCCCGCCTTCAGTAGCGCCCTCACGCGCTCAAACGTGTCAGACCCGGTTGAGACGGCTGCACCAACCAACAATCGTCCATGACCGTCTTTCGCCGCGAGCGGGAACTGTTTTGCCTTTTCAATGTCCTTGATCGTAATAAGTCCTTTTAAGGTGTTATGTTCATCAACAATAGGGAGTTTTTCAACTTTGTGGAGTTGGAGAATATCTTTTGCCTGCTCAAGCGTAGTCCCTACTGAAGCGGTTACGAGACGATCTCGCGTCATCACATCTCCAATGAGCCGGGAAAAGTTCTTTTCAAATCTTAAATCGCGGTTGGTGAGAATCCCCACCAGTTTCATCTTCTCATCGACAATAGGAACCCCAGAAATCCGATATTTCGCCATAATCTCTTCAGCGTCGTGAATCTGATGATCAGCCGTTAGATAGATCGGATCCGTAATCACGCCACTCTCTGAACGCTTCACTCTGTCAATTTCTTCAGCCTGCTGCTCAATCGTCAGGTTCTTATGGATGATGCCAATTCCGCCTTCGCGCGCAATGGCAATCGCCAATTTTGATTCTGTGACAGTATCCATACTGGCACTCATGAGAGGAATATTTAAACGAATCTTGCGTGTCAACTGTGTGGATGTATCGACATCTCGCGGAAGAACATCCGACTTAGCAGGTCGAAGTAACACGTCATCGAACGTCAGTCCTTCTATGGCAAACTTTTGTGCGTCAAATGGCACACGAAACCCCCCTATTCTTTGTATACCACACGCGTACACTGGCGGATATTACGAGTAAGTCTAACGAGCGTATGGAGTGGTGTCAACCGTATGAATTCAAATGTTCCTTACGAGCTTCCCGATCTGCTTTCTACCTTGGAGTTGCCTGCAGGCGCCCGTGCATTTTTAAAAGATAATGAACGTATTAAACCTGAAGAGCGCATGGATGTATCTTATCGTCTGTCCTCTTTGCTAAGGATGGGCAGAACCTATTTTGTCCAAGCAGAGAGGGGGACACTCGCGCTTCGGCCACTGCTTCTCTACTACGGAATTCTCAACTATACAAAAGTCCTTGTTCTACTCCATCACAGAACAACGAAAACAACAAACTCCACGCAACACGGTTTAAGTACAGCGCGAAAGAAATCAACAAACCATGAGTATTGGCGTGATCGCATTTATTTAAAGCGCAGAGGAGCCATGCTTGATTGGCTGATGACCTTTAATCCGGAAAATCTGAAACATCTCTCAAGATTTGACCAAGATTACTCCTTTAAAATCGATGAATTGTGGGGTTGTATTCCAGAGGTGGACGATTTACAACTAATCATGAACCGTTCTCGGCGAACATCGAAGTGTACTGTCTCTCAAACCAAGTTAAACCTCGCCGCAGATTTGCCTAGACGGTGCCAGATGACTCACGAGGAAATTAAGATACTTTTTACACAAGACCGAACCAGCGAACGATGTGAAACGCCTCAGACAGAAGTTCAGTTCGTGCAAAACGTATGGATGACGGGAGAGCCCACGTTACGGATGATGGATCACCCGCTACGTTGTAAGCGAACAGACGGGGATACAAAAACGATCAACTTCGTATTTATCCCACCGGCAATTCACCATGAAATTCCCCTTCTACCAGAACCATTCATCTGGACGTGTTTACTTTTTCACGCAAGCATGATCGCTCGCTATGAAGCAGAAGAATGGATTTCTCTCGTCGGAGAAGAATCATCAGTTGAAACTCTGATGATGAAGCGATTATGTACATTAGTCCTGCACGAGTTTCCAAATTATCTGGCTAACCAGATCCTTGGGTGCATCCATATGAAAAAAGCGACACCGTGAGGTGTCGCGCGTTGTCTGGCAACGTCCTACTCTCCCAGGACCCTGCGGTCCAAGTACCATCGGCGCTGGAGGGCTTAACTG
>NZ_LSUQ01000004.1 GCF_001642725.1 Ferroacidibacillus organovorans | reverse complement strand
CACTCAAGGCGATCGCCTTGGTCAAACAGATTGCCGAGATGTGCATCCCCGTGTGTCATCGTACAGCGTCCCGCCAGTAAACTTTCGCGCTGTTCACAAAACCACGCGATGCGCGCCGCCTCTTCCTCCCAGTCCACTGACTCCTTTGCAAGCGCGGCGCGGCATGCTTGATGGCCCGTCTCCATCCACGCGCGCGTATCGGCAATGGTGAGCGCCGGCAAAATGCCCTGCCGATGCCACATCCGCGCGTGGTCGGAGAGGGTAACGTGCATCATAACCAGGTGATCCACAATCCGCGTGAGCGCATCGACAGAAAGTGGACGTTTCTCGCGCACAGGGGGTCCCCGGTCTGGCGCGAGGGTCGCGTACCCTCGGTCACTGCAGATGACCCCGACAATCGGTACCGCATATGGCGACAGTTCCCGCGCCGTGAGCGGCGCGATGACACGTTCAAGGTCGTGATGCTCACCGAGGTGCTTCATCACATAGCGATCCATCTTTCCATGCTCATTCTCCACAGCGAGTCGATAAAGTGTGCCGAAACTGCCCTGACGCAACTGCGAAATCGCGCACACACGCAGACCGCGGTCCCCGAAAAAATCCGTCAAGGCCATCTCCCAGCCCTTTGGCAAAAGAACATCTCGCATATCAGCACTCCTAAAAAAAGATGACACCCACACTCTAGCGAGTGGATGCCATCTTGTCGAGCTCTTCAATCGTCTACTTGCTTGGCGGCGTTTGCGGAAGTGTCGCATCCGATGCCGTCACAGGCTGTGTCACCACGTAATCATCTTGATTTTGCGCGGCTACTTCAAACACGAGCGATCCACTCGCGGGCACGCGCAGAACCATCTGACGTTGATCGGCACCGTTTGCTTTGTCCACTGCCCCCTGCGCATCTTTCCCTTGGCTATCCTGTGCCGCCGGAACGGTTTCAATCAAACCGTAAGAGCCGTCACTCGTCTCCTCGTAAACTTTATACGCACTCGCATTCGCGACCGCCGGCAGACTGATCTTCACTTCTTGCTTTTTCACCGTTGCAATCGGTTGCCCGATCGAGAGATTGGCCGCCGGAACGGTCACTGCACATGAACTCGCAGGATTCTGCGCCAATTCCTGACCATCCCCCGCTTTACCCTTTCTGTCTCCCGATAGCGCAAGGACGCGAAACACCTTCGCCCGCGCGCCGCGCAGCGCCGTCACATCAAGACTCAGCGTGTCACGCGACAGCTTCTTCCCGACAGGCTGATACGTCCCATCCGGACGCTTCACATACACGCGATAGCCGCGTGCGCCAGCCACGGGCGTCCACTGCAGCCACGTGTTTGTCGACGTACTCTGCATCATGGCGACCGGCGCGCTAGGATTCGCGATCAGAAGCGCGCCTTGATACGCGCCAAGCGGCAGCGTCACACTTCCATTCGTAACCGTGTACCACTGTCCGCTCAGTTCATCAAGCATCGCTGTCCCATCCGCAACAGTCCCCTGCACAGGAATCGTCACCGTCGAACCACTCGCCGCGTTGTTCATCGCAAATATGGCGGATGCGTCCTGCGCCGGTGCGCCAAACACGTCTTTGCTACCCGTGATCGTGCGTGCAAACGCGTAAACGCCCCCTTGCGTGTAGAGCGGCGTAAACGTCCCCGTCTGAAGCACCGGATTTGCGCCGCGAATCGCGCCAAGCAAGCGATAGTGATTCACCAGATCCGTGTTGGCGCGCCCCCACGGATAGGTTCCGCGATCCAGCGGATCTTTGTAGCCGAGCGTCCCCGCCTCGTCTCCGTAGTAGACTGTCGGATTGCCGGGAAACGCGAACTGGAAGTCCGAGACGAGCTTCAGTTTTGCGATGCCCGTCGCCATATCCGCTGCACTCGGCTGCCATGTTGCCTGCTGATACGCACTCATCGCAGTCGGACTCGGCGCGTTGCTCAAAATGGACAGGATCCGCATCGTGTCGTGCGAATCGACGAGATTCATCAGCGAGTAGAACGACTGTAGCGGATACTCGCTATAAAGTCGCATCAACTCGTTATTAAACCCACTCGCGTCGACCTGCGAATGTGTCACATTGCCATCGTTGTAGTTGCCGCGGAAAAAATCGATTACGGCGTTTCTGAACTGATAATTCATCACAGAGTCAAACGTGTTCCCCTGAAACCAGTTGGTACCATTGTCATTCGTTGCATTGTTCCATATTTCACCGATGATCGCCGCATTTGGATCAATTGATTTGACGGCGCTGCGAAAAGCAGACCACCATGCGACACTAAAATTGCTGTTGTCCGCCGAGTCGAGCCGCCAACCAGACGCCCCTTGCTCGATCCAGTATTTTGCGACTGCGTTCTTTCCGCCGTAGACAAAGTTTTGATAGCTAGGATTACTGGTATTGGCAAGCGGCAGCGTATCAAACCCGAACCACGAATTGTACGGAGAAGCTGGATTGCCCGTCCAGTCAAACCAGTTGTAGTAGGGAGACGTGACACTCGGTTTCTTGTATTGCTGCCACGCCCCCACCGAGTTGTACGTGCCAAACTTGTTGAAGTAGACACTGTTGCTCCCAGTGTCCTCAAACGCCGTGTCCAAGATGATATGCATGCCGCGCGCTTTCGCCGCGCGCACCAGATTCAACCACTCCTGCATCGTGCCAAATCCGGGATCGATCTTCATGAAGTTGCCCGTGTCATACTTGTGATTCGAGCTCGACTGGAAGATCGGATTGAGGTACAGCGTATTGACGCCAAGGCTCTTCAAATAATCAAGTTTGTATTGAATGCCGCGCAAGTCTCCGCCAAAAAAGTCAGAACTCCACTGTCCCGACCCGCGCAGCTTCAGTTCTTGTTGGTAGTTGGGATCCGTCGGGTTTGCCGTGATCGCCGGGTCATACGGAAGACTGTACCAGTTTTTGTGAAATTGAATCGGAACGAGTCCCTCCTGCCCGTTTGGCAGCGTTCCCACCGTTTTGTCGACATTCGGATTCTGGTCATTAGTAATGTTCCCGTTGAAAAAGCGATCTGGGAAAATCTGATAGATGACCGCATGCTTGAGCCACGTTGGCGTCTGATACCCTGCCTGATACACCGAGAGTTGGTAACTCGGCCCACCTGCCGAGAATCCCGGCTGCCCAATTCCCTCAACCTGTGCACCGTTGTCGTCGTAATAGATCGTTTGTCCCTGATACAGCCCCATGAATTGGTACCACATGTCGCCTGTTTGCGTGATATCCGTCGCCGGAATCGTGACTTGCCACCACGAGTAATGGGCTGGATTATCCCCCGTCGCAAGTGCGATCTGGCTTGCACTCATCGCCACAGGAGTCATCGGCAAATCGGTCTCTGCCGCATTTCCCGCCGCGCCCCACAACCGCAATTCTGGATTCACAAGACCGAGCGGTCCGCGCAAGCGTAGTGTTACACTCGTTCCAACGGCGACGGCGCCAAACGGGCTGCGATAAAACGGCTGGAATGAGTCATGTTTCAAATCGTCAAACCAATAGTGTCCCGAGCCGACCGCCAAGAGGGATGTGCGATCGAGCTGACTGTTGACAACGCCGTTGCTGTCTCTCGCCTGTGTGACGACATCAACCGTGTACAACCCCTGCGCGATCCCGGATGGAACCGAAAATTGAACCGAGTTCCACCCCGCGTTTTGCCCCGCAGCGGATGCCACCACCTGTCCGCTCGCGTTGACATAATTCGCGACAGTTGTCCCCGCGCTAAAATCCCCGACGCTGTCATTTGCAGTGATTAAGTCTCCCACGTTCGCGTGTAACGTAGAAAAGGACATTCCACCGACCGGCAACGCAAAATTGTCGTTCGTCGTATCTCCTGTATGCAAACCGTCTCCCGAGAGGCACGCGGTATTCTGACCGTCAAACAGGTTGAAGCGATAATAAATCGTCCCACCGTTTGACGCTGGGATCGTCGCCGTATACAGCTGATAAGGACCGAACGTTTTCCCCGGCGTCATATTGACGGAAAATCCCTTCCCCTGTGCCGTGTCGTAGTAATTCAACACGGCAGAAGTCAAATTTCCGCTGTAGGCGCGAAACCCGATCGTGACGGTTGTTCCAGGCGCGGGATTCGGATTGCTGAGATAGCTGCCCGACTGCGTGGTATAAATGCCATCCCACTGAACCGTCGTCGCACTTGTGAACGGCGCGATAAGCACCGTGGCAGTTTGTGTTTGCCCCCTCGTCGTGATACTCAACGTGTACGTTCCAGCGCCGAGCCCCGCATCTCCGCCAGGCAGTGCAATCGTGAGCGCGGAGGGCGACGTTACAGACGTATCTGCCGTCAGGTTCATCGTCCCATTGACCGCATCGCTGATCGACACCGTCGTCACGCCGCTTTGAAAGTCTGTCCCGATGCCAGAAACAACCAGCGTCGCGCTTGAATATCCTGCCGTTATCGGCTGGGCACCGATACCGATCGTCGCCGCATTCACAGGCAATGAGATGGTTTGTGACGACGACCGCTGATTGGCGTCCGACACAGAGACCGTAAACGAGCCTGAACCGGGTTGCTGTGGGATTCCTGTGAGCGTTCCGCCCGAAGAGAGCGAGAGTCCAACCGGCAGACTCCCATAGGTCGCGCCAGTTACCGTCGAAAAGGTATAGGGAGCCGTTCCACCGATCACCTGAAGTTGTGCAGTGTAGGGGAGTCCGACCGTGGCGGCTGGAAGTGTCGTATTCTGAATCAACGGGGTCGGCGGAAATCCCACAGAAAGCGTATAGTTTGCAGTTTGTGAGGCTCCATAGTTGTCTTTTACCGTCACTGTGACCGGATACGTCCCTGTCGCTAGGGGGGTACCATAAAAGCTTCCGCTCACAAAAGTTAAACCGGACGGAAGTGCACCTTGCTCGCTGTAGGCGTAAGGTTCTGCACCGTCGTTGACAGTAAGAATTGTCGCAGCATAGGACGTATCAAGCGTCGCCGTGGGAAGTGCTGACGTTAGAATCGTCGGCACAGGAGATATCGTCGTCGCATAGGCGTCATTAACCGTTACTGCGGACACAGCGGTTGGCACCACATATGAAAAATTGCTCCCAGGCGCCCAGTTCACCGTTGTCCCGCTGATCTCAACAAATTTGTATTGAAATGCCTCCCCTGGGCTCATCATGACCGTATCGGTGTACACATCAGGCGTTGACGTAGCGTGAAAAGGGCCTACGCCACTCTGTGGCGTCCAGTTGCCCAGTTCTGGCGCATTTCCTGTAACATATACAGCGCCCGACGGCGTCTGCGGCAAAGTCACCTGAAATGTGACAGCCACTTGATTCACTGTGGAAGCGTTTGCAATAAAGCCAGCGAGTGGAAAAGCATTCGTTAACGCGAGCGCGACGGTGAGTGCAGTTGCCAGTTTCCTGGCGCGAACGGCCATTGGAACCCTCCTCATTGCATTCAAAATGTGATTTAAAATTGCATTCAAAAAGTGACGATATAGCCGCCGTGCAAACGTTTGCGCAGCAAAAGAAAAATAGTCTTGAACAATAACATTTTTACGATAATCATAGAAGATTTAAAAGTCAAGCATTTTTATCTCACCCGTTCGCGACGACACGCAAACTCAACTCTTGAATCTCGCTTCGTTCTTCCTCGGTGAGCGAAATGTGCAAAGCTCCTGCATTTTCCTGTGCTTGACGTACGTTTGACGCACCCGGGATCGCAAAGACGAGTTCACCGTGAAGAGTGACCAACGCGTGCAGCGCAATCTGTGACGCAGTGGCCTCATATTTTTTTGCGAACGTTTCCAAGCGATCAATCAGCGGCCGACTCGTCTCAATTCGCTTTGCAGTCACCTGGAGTTTTCGCGCACCACGCAGTACCTTGAGACGCTCTGCGTCACGATGGAAGGCGCCGGTGAGGATTCCTTGCTCAAGCGGGGAGTAAGCGATAATAGATATCCCCAAGTCGTGCGCCGTGTCTAGCACGCCATTTCGCTCAATCCGGCGATCAAGCAGGCTGTACTTCACTTGATTTGAGGCGAGTGGGATGCCATACCCAGCGAGCGCCTTGTGAGCAGCGCGCATTTGTGCAGCGCTAAAATTGCTGACGCCAACCGCGCGAATCAGTCCTTGCTCGTGAAGGCGGGCCATTTCTTTCATTTGACTCGGAATCGACGCGAGCGAGAATGGCTGATGAATCTGGTGAAGCGTGATCGGGTACGGGCTTAGGCACGAGACCCGCTCCGGAAACGTTTGCGCAATGGAAGCAGCGCGTCGTCCTAATGGCCACCATTTCGTTGCGATCACAACATTGTCTGACGCGACGTCAAGTGTTGACAATGCGTGCGCAAGTGCACGCTCTGATCCACCCCGACCATAGATCTCCGCCGTATCAAACCAGTTGATTCCGCCAGCAAGCGTCGTCTCTACGATCTCGCGCACACCCCGTTCCGCGATACTCGACCAATAACCGCCAATCAAACCGCGACCGTTGCTGAATTGCCAGCAACCTAACCCGAGTGCCGACAATTGGAGATCTGTCCTGCCTACGCTTCGCAACTTCAGCCCATCCACAAGACGACCTCCCTCTAACCCTGATCACTCCATCGACAATTTCCTGAATGGTGTCAAACCCATAGCCAAAAAAAGGGGACCGTAGTCCCCCAGCGAGTTAAAAGTAGATTGCCTTGCCTGATTTTGCAGATTCATAAATCGCTTCAAGGATCTGAGTGACGACGTAAGCCTGTTCCGGCAGTACGACAGGTGCGCGATCCTCACGAACCGCTTCAATCCAGAGACGCGCTTCCAGGTCTGCCGCATTCTCCATCTCACCATCGTAGAAATCGACTCCGCCTGCGCCGAGTTCAACATTCGTCGTGTACAATTTCCCGAACTGTTCCCCATTGATGCGCAGACCATCCTGCATGTCAGCGCCACCTTCCGTCCCGGAGAGCGTGCAGCGCGCTTCCCCCACTTGAAGGGTGTTTAGCGCCCAACTGGACTCAAGCAAGATCGTCGCACCGTTCTCCATCGTGACCATGCCAAAAGCGGAATCTTCCACCGTGAACTTTGCAGGGTCCCAAGGCCCCCAGGCATTCGCCGCGTTTTCACGTTTGCCAAGTTTATGGAAAGTCGTTCCTAGAACCGCTTTCGGTTGATAGTTGTCCATCATCCACAGTGCCAAGTCAAGTGCATGCGTGCCAATATCAATCAGCGGTCCCCCACCCTGCTTCTCTTCATCGAGAAAGACACCCCAGGTTGGAACGGCGCGGCGGCGAATCGCGTGCGCTTTCGCAAAATAAACTTCACCCAGTTCGCCCTTGTCACACGTTTTCTTTAAATATTGAGAGTCCGGACGGAAGCGATTCTGGTAGCCGATCGTCAGCTTCTTACCCGTCTCGTTTGCCGCTTCAATCATCCGCTTCGCTTCGGCAGACGTTTTTGCCATTGGTTTCTCACACATCACGTGTTTACCCGCATGGAGTGACGCCACCGTGATCTCTGCG
The DNA here is from genome assembly GCF_001642725.1 of Ferroacidibacillus organovorans. GTDB lineage: Bacteria > Bacillota > Bacilli > Alicyclobacillales > SLC66 > Ferroacidibacillus > Ferroacidibacillus organovorans. The sequence goes on along the minus strand of NZ_LSUQ01000004.1, from coordinate 112,354 downwards.
TGACTGTCATTCGGTGTGCAGACGTGAATCACTTCAATACTCTGATCTTTCAATAACTCGCGATAATCGGTATACACCACCGCATCTTCTGACCCATACGAAGCGCGCGCCTTTTCTGCGCGATCCATTTCCAAGTCGCAAAACGCGACAATTGAAACATCCTTGACCTTCTTTAAGCTTGGCAAGTGTTTTCCATTAGCAATTCCGCCACATCCAATGATTCCGACACGCACAAGACGACTCACGTATGCTCCCCCTAAAGCCTCCATTAAAAAATCAATACAAGGCAGAGTGTGAAGCCCTCGTACAGCTTCATGAACTACTATAAACAAATCATTGACAGTACTCAACAAAACTGCTAAATATTAATTAGGCAAACTTACTGAAAAGTAAGGGCGCAAAGCCACGGACCTAAAGCGAGATCGCCAAGGTAGCCGGGTTGCCGGAACCCTAACCGAAAGAAGGGATTTTTGTGTTCAAATTTTTCAAACGTAGCCTTCCTGTGCTCACTTTTACGGTGTGCGCGAGTTTTTTTGCACTCAACCTCTTCGTAATTTCTCCAACAGGAACGTCAACATCAACCTCAACTTCGCACGGCTGGCGTGAGATTTGGTAATCTATCTTCTCCCTTGAGAAAAGTAAAAATTTTGAAAGGAGGATCACGTGTTGACACACGATCCTCCCTGTTGTTCATGTAAAAATAGATTTAATCAAGCAGCTAGACACGTTTCTCTTAAATTTTATCACGCAGCAATCGAATCTTATAAAGCCATTCTCGCATGCGCGAATACTCACGACATGAACGATGCTGTATGGGATGAACTGGGGAAAATATTTGTTCAACTCGGCACAGTGGATCATGCAAGATCCGCATTTATTCAGGCGATCGAGTTAAGTCGCGACCCCGTTCAACGCATTCGCTTTCAAATGCACTTAGCACTCATAGAGCGTCGCAACGGCAAGAATCAAGAGGCTCGTCTCATCCTCGAAAGTTTACTGCAAACTGAAATTCATATACCTTTTATATTACAAGCATCCCTTTTGGGTAATTATGGAATGTTGCTCGGCGAACTCGGCCTACTGGACGAATCCTTACACTTTTTAAATGAGAGTTTGCAAATCGCCCTCGCGCATCAGCTTGATTACATTCTCCCTGAGATATATACAAACCGCGCCATGGCACATCTCGAACTGAATCAATTCGAAAAAGCCAGCGATGATCTCGCAAGAGCGCACCAGTATGGCGATTATGCCTATCTTCCCGCCTATACTGTGCAAACACAACTCGATTTTGCGCTAAACCAGTTGGATGACGCTACGAAAACAGCAAAACGCGCGCTCGACGTCGTGTGGAGAAGTTACCTCCAATTTGAGCGTGAAGAAATCGCCAGCCTGGCGCAAATTTTGGCGATTGTGGCGCATCACGCAGGTGACCCTTCGCTCGCGCTTCGTTTGCTGCAAAAAGCGCTCGTGATGTTTGGACGTGCGCGCAACTGGCGGGCGTGGCAAACGGCGCAAACCTTGCAGGAGTCGTGGAGTGTCCCTTCCCACAAACGCCCCACCTATCCACTGACGCCCGAAGAGTGGACAAAGCTTGAACAGTTTGTCATCCTCTTGGACGTCACAGACGCGCTCGAACTGATCGAACCCAATTTCGCGCATCTGCTCGATGTGCGAACGTTTTACACGAGAGCGCTCGCCGAAGTTTGCCCTGAAACGGCCGCTGATGAAACGTCTGCCGTTTTTCTCAGCAGGCTCGCTGATTACGGGCTCACGATGGTCGAGCCTGAGATCATTAAAAATCCTCATCGCTCGATGGATGCCTGGAAACGCTACCAGCAACACCCGTTTTTCACCCTTGAGATGCTCACGGTCGAATGGCTCCCCGGAAATGTGTATACCGCCATTTTCCACCACCATGAAGCGTACGATGGCACAGGATTTCCCTTTCATCTCGCGGGTGATGAGATTACGCCGCTGGCGCGGATGGTTGCGATCACCGATACATATGCACAGAGCGTGACACGCGGCGTCGCGCATTCGGCCGCTCTTCAAGAAATCAGACAGCTTTCTGGAACGCGTTTTGATCCGCGTTACGTTGCATCCTTCTGTGAGTTATTTCAAATCTGATCGATGGAATGATTTGCGCCCGGGCCCTGAAGTGCGCTACGCTTAGAACGCATAGAATGTGAATGGAAATGAGGCGGCAACAATGAGCGAACCGACCCAAACCATTGAAGGCTGGTATGCATACCACGACTTTCGAACGGTGGACTGGGCATCCTGGAAAAGCATGCCCCCTGAGATGCGACAACAGCGCATCGAATCCCTGCAAGCATACTCGCGCAGCCAACGTGAAATCGAAGGGCGAGAAGATGGAAGCTATGGCGTCTATTTGATCGCTGGCCACAAAGCAGATTTGCTGATCGTTCATTTCCGCAAAACGATGGAAGAGCTTATCGCGTGTAAGACGGAGTTTGAAAAACTGGAGATCTCCGATGAACTGATTCCTGCCTATTCGTATGTATCGATCGTTGAATTGAGCAGCTATTTATCCAAACCGGGCTCCGATCCGAAAGATGATCCACGCCTCAAAGGAAGACTGGAACCAAAACTCAGTACGCAGCCAAAGCACGTCTGTTTTTACCCGATGAACAAGCGCCGAAACGCGGATGATAACTGGTATATGCTTGATAAAGAAAAACGCATTGAACTTATGACCAGCCACGGCATGATCGGTAGATCGTACGCCGGACGAGTCTATCAGATCATTACGGGATCGATTGGATTTGACGACTGGGAGTGGGGTGTCACGCTCTACGCGCAAGATCCACTCGAGTTTAAAAAACTGATCTATGAAATGCGTTTTGATGAAGTGAGCGCTCGCTATGCAGAATTCGGCCCATTCTACGTTGGTCACACAGTAGATGAAGGCGAACTCGCGGCGTGGCTGAACGTTTGAGCGAACGGTTGTTAAGCTGCGCGCAATTCATATCCATCTTATGATCCAACACAACGCATCTTCTGGCATGTCGACGCAAGGATTCTTCGCAAAAAAAAGGCGCGCCGTTCGCGAGTGGCTCCTTCATCTCGGAAGAATTTACCTGATCGTGCCCCTTCTGTCTGCGCTCATCTTCTCACTCTTTCCAAGCACTGCGCTGACCGATTCTCCACTTATGTTGCGGCGACAGTTCCAACTCGAGGGCGCAGCGATGGGGCACACCGATCTATTCTCGGCGCAGGGTGACACTGGGTTACTTTTGCGCGTCACCCGGCTCCGTCAGTTGCCGAGATATCAAAACGGGTGTGAGATTACGAGTCTGGCAATGCTTCTACGCTATCTTCATATCGACGTGTCCTTACCCGAACTTGCCCATAAGATTGCGCGCGATAAAACACCCCTCACGCAGTCTCCAAACGGGGCTATCCTCTCTTGGGGAAATCCGGAACGCGGTTTTGTGGGAAGTATGCGCGGCAACGCGCCAGGCTATGGCGTCTATCACACCCCCATTGCCAATCTGCTCAATCAGTTGGCGCAAAAGCGGGCGCTCGACATGACTGGCAAGCCCTTTCGCGCTCTTCTCACCCTTTTAGGCACAGGGCGTCCAGTCATCGTATGGACCACCATCGACTATACGGCGCACGTCCCCTTTATCACGTGGCAAAGCCCTACCGGGCGCGTGCGCGCAACCTGGCAAGAGCACGTAGTGCTCCTGGTCGGCTACAACGCGCGCGATGTTTATGTGAACAACCCCCTGACAGGGACACGCCAAGCCATACCGCGCAAAACGTTTGAGAGCAGTTACGTCGCCATGGGACGACAAGCGATCACCGTAACATCTCTCGCGCAAAAGCCTGCCCCAAGGCGCGCGTAAGCTTTACGCGGATGAGCCGCCACCAGAAAAGGATCGGGAAGAAGGGGAACTGTGCCTGAGCGAGTGACGATTCTCATTCCCACCTATAATCGACCGCGCATGCTACTGGAATGCGTGCGCGCGATTGCAGCCGATCCATACCCCGCCAAAGAAATTCTCATCATCAATGACGCAGGCAGTCCCATCAGCGATGCGCTGCATCATCTCTCGTCTGGGATGTCGGTTCGCTGCATCGAGCAACCCGTCAATCGCGGACACGTTCACGCCAGGAACACCGGGCTGCGCGAAGCGACGGGTGATTACATCATGTTTTGTGACGATGACGACATTCTCTTGCCAGGTCACGTCACGCGCATGATGCGCCAGATGCGCGAAGGAGGCGACGCCCTCCTCTTTTCTGACGCAGAGATCGTTCACTACGCACACGCAGACGGAGGTCGCAAAATGCGCTCGCGCCACCGTTTCGCCTTTGATCTGGATCCTTTTTTACTTCGCCGCTGGAACACGATCATCCCATCTGGCGTCGTGTATCCGCGAACCTTTCACGACACACTCGGCGCATACGATGAAGACATGCGCGATTACTGGGATTGGGATTTTTGGCTTCGCGCAAGCGCGCTCTTTCCCGCGCGGCGCGTACCTGTCGCGAGTGTTCTCTACATGGTCGGCACAGCCGGAGAAAACCTGTCCCAGTGCACTCCTGCGATGAGTCGGGCGCTCACGCGTTTTGTCGACAAACATCGTCTCGGCCCCCTGCCAGTCAGTTCTTTCGCGTTGATGGCGCAAGACCCGCGCTTGACACCCTTTCTCCGACCGACACGACTCATCTGGGATGGCTCACTCTAATCCACAAGCGACTACACCTTTTGCACGCCCCACGTCTCTTCAAAGAGCAAGTCTTCGAGCGGAATTCGTTTGCGCCATCCAGAGCGCTGCAAAAGCGGTTCCTGTGGCCACTCCAAAGGATAGCCGATGGTGAGCAGTCCAACAGGTTCAACGTGCGGCGGTATGTTCAAGATTTGCTGCACATCGGCGTGCTGGTAGATGCTCACCCAGCCAACCGCCACATTCTCCGCGCGCGCCGCGAGCCAGATGTTTTCAATCGCACAAGAGACCGAAAAGCGATCCGTATCGCGAATCGAGTTGCGCCCCAAGACATGCGCGCCACCCCGCGTGGGATCTGATGTGATGCACACCGTAATTGGCGCCTCACGGATACCCTCCACTTTCAGACGCAAGTAATCATCTCGCCGCTCACCCTCAAAATGAACAGCCGCTGCCATCCGTTCGCGATCGACGACGCGCCACAGCGTCTCCTTCGTTTCTCGGCTTCGGACCACCAAAAAATTCCACGGTTGCATGAACCCGACCGACGGACCGTGATGTCCCGCATCAAGAATCCGGTACAAAACATCATCAGGCAGCGGATCACGCGCAAACTGGCGAATGTCTCGGCGCAAAAAGATCGCCTTGTAGACCGCCGCTCGCTCGTTCTCCGTAAACGCGAGATTCTCTGTTGCATAGGCAAATCCAGGCTCATCCGAGGCGCGCTCGTGCTCATTCTGCACTGCACGCGACACAACCTGAGCCCCAGAGGCGTTGCGATCTGCCGTGGCCGTCAAGGCGCGTGCCAAAGGGTCGCCCGCAGGCACAATTTTTGTCTGTTCACGCGCGAGTTGCTCATCGTGCGCGTGATCGACACTCGCCTCTTCAAACGTCGCCATCTCACGCATAGCGCGCGCGCTCGCCTGTAGCACTGTGAGTGCGAGTGCGGCGCCACTCGCTTCCCCCAACCTCATCCCGAGTTGCAAGACTGGCGTGAGACCCAGTTGTTCAAGAGCGACGCGGTGACCGGGCTCCTCGGACTGATGACCCGCGATAAAATAGCGCACCAGCCGCGGTTCAAGCCGCTGCGCAATGACGCCCGCAACCGTGCTGATGAGCCCATCGAGCAGAATAACCGCGTGTCGCTGTGCGGCACCAATCGCAACGCCTGCAAGTCCCGCTATCTCATAACCACCGATGCATTGAAGCGCCCGAAAGGCGTCGCTGTGCGCATCGCGATGAAGCGCAAGCGCTCTGCGAATCACGTCCACTTTGTGCCGGCGCACCTCCGCGCTCACACCGGTCCCAACGCCAACCAACGCCTCTGGATCCATCCCTGTCAGCGCAGCAAGCAACGCCGCGCTCGTCGTCGTATTTCCGATGCCCATCTCGCCGAGCGCCACCACGCGGCCGCCCGGTTCGGCGAGTGACTGACCAAGCTCAATGCCCGCGAGCAGCGCGCGCGTCGCCTCACTCTCTGTCATCGCCTCTTCTCGCGCAAAATTGCGCGAACCACGACGCACAGCACGCTGAAACAGCAGCGGGTGCTCAACGTTTGTCGCCATGCCCATGTCAACGACGTGCACCTGTGCATTCGCCGTGCGCGCAAGCGCGTTGATCGCGGCGCCTCCCGCGAGAAAGTTGTGCACCATTTGCACCGTCACCTCGGACGGATACGCAGAAACGCCTTCCTCCACGATGCCGTGATCCGCCGCCATTACGACAATGTGCGGATGATCAAAATCGGGCAGTGCGCGCTGCTGAATCCCCGCGCTTTGAATCAGCAAGGTTTCACACATTCCCAGACTGCCACGCGGTTTTGTGAGTTGATTGAGTCGGGCGCGCGCCGCGTTCTCAGCACGCGCGTCTGGCCGTTCAATCTGCGCCAATGCCTCTTCAATCCTGCGATCAAGCATCCTTATTCATCTCCCTTAAAACGAATCGGTTTCGCGTCAAGCGAGTCATAGAACATGTGACCGTGGAGCAACTCCACATCGCTGTGTTTTTCACAATTGCCATAGAGCCGTTCTGCCAGATAGAGCCGCAGGGGACCACCGTGACTCACGACAGCAAATAACCGGTCGGTGCGCGCGGCATTTTCACGCAGTTCACACAGCACCGCGCGCACGCGCGAGGCAACCTGCCGTCCTGTCTCACCGCGCGGCGGACAGCGATCCATTGCGTTTTCATACCATTTTACGGCAGACGATCGATCAAATGACATGACCTCTTCATACGTCATTCCCTCAAAAACCCCAAAATTCATCTCGCGGAGTCGCCCGTCCTGTTCTACAGGCAGATGAACCAGTTCGCCAATCTGCGCGGCGGCGGCAAAAGCGCGCCCTAGATCAGAGGAGAGAACGCGCGCGAGCGGGAGCTTTGCGACACGCTCTGCCACGCGCATAAACGCGACAAGCGCCTTAGGGTCACACGGTGAATCGCTGTGCCCAAGGTACCGTCTCTGCTGATTGGCGAGCGTCTCTGGGTGGCGAATCAAAAGCAAACCGCGCATGAGGTGATCACACTCCCTCTAGTCTAAGGCAGATGCACTGCTGCAGCGAGAACGGTCGCCACCTGTGCGAGTTCAACCGCAGCGCCGTATACATCTCCCGTCATTCCACCAATACGCTGTCGCGCGACACGGCTGAGCCAAACTGCCACAGCGCCCGCGGCAAGCGCCATGATAAAACCGGAAAGTCGCGCAAGCCAGACGGTAAGTAGCAGCGCGACAAGATACGGAAGAAGATCCCGCCAGTCAAACACATCGAGCGCTTGTCGGCTCAGACCATCGTCGCGGGCAAGCGGATTGAAGCGAATCACAAGAAGAAGTTGTCCGCGCGCGAGAAAGGGCGCCACGAGAAGGACGCTGAGCCGTGTGGCAGTGGGGAGCGCGGCGAGTGCCGCGATGCGCACAGTGAGCGTGATGATGACGGCAAGCACCGCCATGGCTCCGACGCGACTGTCGCGCATGATGTCAAGGACGCGCGCCTTATCCCGGTAACTCAAAAATCCGTCTGCCGTATCCATCAGCCCGTCCAGGTGAAGCCCACCCGTGATCAACAGATCAAACGCGACGAGCAGGACACTTTGCAGCAGGCGCGATGGGAAAAGCAGCGGGAGCAGCAGCGCGAACAGTACCGTCAGAATGCCGATAAACAGGCCGACAAGCGGGTAGCAGCGCACGCTCGCGCGGAAATCGGCGTCATCAGGCGGACCGAGATCAGGCACGGGAATGCGCGTGAGAAACTGAAGCGCAATGAGAAACGGGCGTAGGAAAGGGATGTGCGAAAACCGTTTCGCAGTCACGGAGAATCAGCCGTCCGTGATCGCAGTTCCTGCTCCCGTGATCGCAGTTCCTGCTCCCGTGATCGCAGTTCCTGCTCCCGTGATCGCGTATCATGCTGGCTCGGCTTAATTTGAACCGGGATGCCGGCCACGGTAAGCGTGACGCGCGCGGCAAGCGCGGCGGCAAGCGCGTTCCAGCGACCAAGCGCATCGCGGTACATGCGCACCGCTGCGGTTTCAGGCACGATCCCCATACCGACTTCGTTGCTGACGATGACAAAGCGTGGCGTGCGCCGCGCAAGCCCCTCCAAGAGTGCCGTGCCTTCTGCGATCAACGCGTCGTCGCTTACGCGCGCGCCAGCATCGTGCCAAAGTGTCCCCATGTACGTGGCAAGGCAGTCAATGAGGCATACGGCGTCTGGATCAAGCGTATCAACGATCTCAAGCATGTCGCGCGGCGCCTCACGCGTGACAAAACGTGATGCGCGCAACTGAACGTGACGCTCAATGCGCGCGCGCATCTCCGGATCGGTTGCGACAGCCGTCGCGATGTAGAGAGGCGTGACATGCGCATTTTCTGCGAGCGTCAATGTGGCGCGCTCTGCAAAAGCGGTCTTGCCACTGCGCGCGCCACCCAGTACAACGTGTTCAATCAAGCGAGATCCCCCCCTCCACCGCTACGCGGTTGCGGTGCACTCGTTCCCCTTCACTCTTTCGCGCAAACGAGAGGCGCGGTTCTCCCGTGAATGGGTCGTCAAAGAGCGCGACATCAACAGCAAACGCGTCGCAGAGCGCGTGCGACGACATCACATCGCGCACTGCGTGATCCGCCGTTATCTTGCCGTCGCAAAGAAGAATGACGCGATCGGCAAACGTGACGACATGTTCCAGATGATGGATCGAAACGAACACCCCCTGTCCTTCTTGCGCGAGTGACTTGAGCACCGTGAGGATCTCTAACTGGTGCTGGATATCGAGCGCGGACACCGGTTCATCGAGAAGAAGATAGTCTGCCTTTTGCACAAGCGCTTTAGCGAGCAGCGCGCGCTGACGCTCACCCCCTGAGAGCGAACGCAGATCGCGATGCAACAGGTGTTCGACATGACAGCGCGCGATCGATTTTTCTATGATGTCGTGATCAGGACGGTCGTGCGCGTAGGCACCCATCTGGATGATGTCAGAGACGGTGTACGGCACGTCAAGCACGGTTGTCTGCGGCATATAGGATAGTCGCGCGGCGCGCTGCTTGGCGCGATACGAGCGGATTGGCCGATCAGCGAGTTGCACGATGCCAGAGGTCGGCGCAAGGAACCCTGCCGCCACTTGCAGCAGGGTGCTTTTTCCGGCGCCATTCGGGCCGATGAGCGCGACAAATTCACCTTTCTCTATGGAAAACGTGATGTCGCGAAGAATCGAGCGGTAGGACATCGACGTAATGGTCAACATACGCTCTCTCCTAGCGAAACGTTTTTCGTTCGGTGCGCAGCAACAGCGTGAGGAAAAAAGGACCGCCAAGAAACGACGTGACTACACCGACGTTGATCTCAAAGAGTGGATCGATGCTTCGCCCCAGCATATCTGCGAGAATCAGCAGGCTGGCGCCGAGTAGCGCGGACGCAGGGATGAGCAGCGCGTGGGATGAACCAACGAGGCGGCGCGCCATGTGGGGAACGAGCAATCCGACAAACCCGATCATGCCGCTCACAGAGACGGCCGCACCTGTCATGACGGCGACCAGCGTAATGAGAATACGCTTGGTCCACTCGACAGAAACACCGCTCGAGTACGCGTTGTCCTCTCCGAGATGGAGCAAGTCCAGTGGTCGCGCATAGAACAAAACGATGACAATGCCAAGCAGAATGGGCGGGGCGATCATGCCGACCTGGCTCCATCCATCCCCGTCAAAGCCGCCTAGCAGCCAAAAGACGATGCTGCGCATGCTCTCATTATTGACGAGCGTCAAGACGAGGGAAACGGCCGCGCCAATCATCGAACTGACAACGAGGCCCGCAAGCAACACTCCGATGAGGGAGGTACGCCCGGAGCGCGTCGCGAGCAAATAAACGATGGTCACGGAGAGGCCTGCCAACAAAAATGCGCAGAGCGGCAGAATGTATGGAGATGCGATGTCCCAGCCGAGCGCGAGCGCGATCACCGCCCCAAGCGTCCCGCCGGAAGATACCCCGAGAATGCCAGGATCGGCCATCGGGTTCTTGAACACCGACTGCACGATAACGCCGGATACAGAGAGCGCCGCCCCGACGAGCGCCGCGCAAACGACGCGCGGTTCGCGCAGTGCGCTGACGATGATATCATTCGGCGCGCTTCCATTCGGGTGAAAGACACCGTGAATGACCTGCGCGAGCGTGAGCCGCACAGGTCCGATCGCGATGCCAAGCAGCATGCTCACCGCGAGCAGGATGAGCAAAATGATCATCCTGATCGAGCGAAAGGAGGATGGACGCACCCCGGAGATCATTTCGTCGCGTTCAAAATCATTTGCCGCATGTCGCGCACACCCCAAACGACAAACTGAGAGACTGCCGAGAGATCCGCGTCAGGCGCCGTGTACACATGGTGATTCACCACCGCTTTAAGGTGCGCAAAGGCTGGATTGGCGAGAAACGTCTTTAACTCCGTGTCGGCCGCCCCCGAGTCATCCGGAATGACGATCACATCAGGGTTCATCGCAATCACCTGCTCGGCTGTCAATTGCGCCCACCCATTCACTTTGGCTGCCGCATTGATTCCACCCGCTGCAAGGATGATGTCATTCGCCGTCGTGTTTGTTCCCGAGACATAATTATAGCTGTCATAAAGCACCGTCGGTTTTTTCTTCGGTTGATGCGCTTTATACCATGCGAGGTTCGTTTTCATCTGATCGATGAGCTTGGTTGCTTGCCCTTGCGCGTTTACAAGTTGTCCAAGCACCTGAATGTTCTGTTCAATGTTTGCAATCGAGTTAAAGTTGTTAAACTCGTAGACCGGGATCCCCGCGTTCTTGAGTTGTGCAACCACTTTTTGATTCACATAATCCGCTACGAGAACGAGATCCGGCTTCGCTTTAATGATTGCCTCTGCATTCAGTGTGCCGTTTACGCTGCCAAACACAGGAATGTGATCTTTGACGATGGCTTGGGTGACGTGGGAGTATGTCGCTTCTGTCGCTGTATAGTCCACGCCAATGAGATGTTTGATAGGGATCATGTTGAACAGCGCCTCATCATTCCCAAGAGTTAGCGAAATGATCCGCGTCGGCTCTGATTTGAGCACCACAGTTTGCCCCGTTTGATCTTTAATCGTGAGTGGATACACCGTTTGCGGCGACGATGAGCGACGCGCTATCGTCGCTGCGCGATGAGTGGTCTGCTTGCCAGCGTGTGCCGTAGCGGCATGGGCGAGACCGACGCCAAGCAGCGACGTGCCAAGTGCGAGTGTTGACGCAATTCGGGTGAGTGAACCTTTCTTCAAAACAAAAACCCCCTCTGAAAATATGCCCCAGTACATGTTAAGCATCGCAAAAATAGCCGACAGCTTCGCTGTCGGCTTGTATCGAATAGGCGTTGTCAATGAGCTTATAGACGCACGATCCGCTACACCCTACCTTTTGCGCGAAGGTCTTCTGGTGGCATTTGAAGGTAGGTCTCCTGGCTTTCGATCTCACACGTGAGACGCCTTCCCTCACCGCAGTGAAGTGGCTGCTCCATAGAGCCTGTCTCTCGCAAAACCGATACAGTGGCGCGACCGCTCGGGACTTTCACCCGATTCCCTTTTATGCGCTGATGCGCACCTTCATCAAGCATTATAGCGAAACCATGCGAGAAAGTCGATAGACTCCATTTGCCGCATATTCTAAAGAAGCCCGACAATCCGTTTGGATTGTCGGGCTTCTTATAGATGTCACTCAACGCAACAATTCGCGAGATTGATTACGCGTTACGCCACCGTCGAGTTTTTGCTCGCATTCTTCTTGAGCTCTTTCAAATCATTCGTCTCAAATCCGGAAGCGACAGCCCAGTAATAGCAGATGAGCGAAACAATCGCAATCACGATGATATCCATCGGGAAGGCGATAACGCCGATACCGCCAAAGTTTTTGTCTCCGAGATAAGAAATGATAAGCAGTGCCGCAATATAGACGACAAGCCAGATTCCACGAGAAATGTCGCTCGCGGAAAAACCGTTGACGAAAAAAGCCACCGCATAAATCACAAGTCCGGCGAGAATCGCGTAAAGGGCAGCTTGGTCAATATTCCAACCAGACCAGTACACGATAAGTCCTGACATGATAAAGGCGATCGGTGCCACGACTGGTAAGCTTTTTAAGAAAACTGGACGATGAAGATCGGGTGCCGTCTTCCGAAAGCTCGCCGCAGAGACGGGGCCGATCAGGTAGCTGAACACACCCGTCACGGAGATAAATCCAATAATATGCGCCCAACCTTGCGATGGGAACAGCGTAATGATACCCACAATCATGTTCAGAATCATCGCGTTGGCAGGCACACCTTGCGCGTTGATTTTGCCAAGCCATGAATGCATGTAGCGGTTTTTTGCCATAGCATAGAGCCCGCGTCCGGTCGAAGCCGTGTAAACAAGACCCGTTCCACTCGGCGAAAGCCATCCGTCAATCTTGAGAAGAAGTGCCAACCAACCGAGACTGAGCGTTACTGAGAGGCGTACCCACGGGTTGTCAAAACTCACATTGCCCCAACCTTTTGCCACATCGGCAGTAGGAACACCCGCGACAAACGCCGCCTGAAGCGCCGCGTAGACGACGATTCCGATCAGGATCGAGAGAACGACTGCGCGCGGTACGTCGCGCGTTGGATTCTTTGCCTCACCTGCGAGTTCAATCGCTTGACGAAACCCGAGAAACGAAAAGACGATGCCCGAAGTACCGATCGCGAGAAAGACTTTAGAAAATCCATTGCTGGCAAACCCTTGACTTGTAAAATTGCTGTAGTGATGCGCGCCAAACAGAAAAATGAGGGCAGTCCCTAGCGGCACCAGAAATTTAAACCATGTGAGTGCAGTGTTAGCGCGAGCAAAGTATTTCACACCGTAGTAGTTGATCAAGAAGAAAATGAGAATAAGCGCAGCCGATATGAGCAACCCTACAGGTGTGAGAAGGCTCGTCTGAGTATTGTAGAGTCCAGGAATATATGCGTTTGCAAGCTGTGTGACCGCTTCTGCCTCAGCGGGGGCGACGGTCACCCATGTCAGCCAGCCGGCCCACGCCATAATAAAACTGACAAACGTGCCATGTGAATACTGTGGATAGCGGATTGCCGCTCCCGCTTCCGGCATCATGGCGCCAAGCTCTGTGTACACCAAACCTAACAGCAATATGGCAACGCCACCGATAATCCAAGAGATAATCGCGGCGGGTCCTGCAATGGACGTGGCGGTCTGTGACGCCAAGATCCATCCGGATCCAATAATTCCTCCGACGGACGCGAAGGTCAAATCGACGAGAGATAGCTCTCTTTTTAATTCAGGTGCTTGCATGATACGCCCCCTCTTTTATTTTTGTGAGCTTGCAAATCGCTTGCAGACCCACACACAGCTGACTTCGCCATGTATGGGTCTAGTATATTCGCGAGTTATGACGCTTTTCCTGCAAGTCATCGCATATTCATTCAAAGAATTGCTTCGACATTCGTATTATTCAAGGATAAACAGAAGATCGCCCGCCGAAACAGAATCTCCGACACTCACCGCAATCTGTTCTACAAGCCCGTCGCGTGGGGCCTGCACCTGCATCTCCATCTTCATCGCTTCGGTCACCAACAAGTACTGTCCTGCAACGACGTGATCCCCTTCTTCAACCATAAGCGAAATGACCGTACCCGACATCGAGGCGCCCACTTCTTTGAGGTTCGAGGGGTTAGCCTTGCGTCGCCCCTTTGCGCTGACCGCTTCTTGTTGATCGATCACTTCCACTTCACGCGGCTGTCCGTTCAACTCATAAAAAACAACACGCGTTCCATCCGGTCGTGGAGCAGAAACGGAGATTAGGCGGATCATTAGCGTCTTGCCGCGATCGATTTCGACGATCGCTTCTTCTCCAGGGCGCAATCCGTAGAAAAATGTGCCTGTATCAAGCACAGACAAGTTACTGTATCGGTTCTGTGCCACCGAGAAATCGACGTACACCTGTCCGTACAGGGCGTACGAAATGACATCTTGTTCTGTGCATATGCGACCCGTCTTCTCTTTCAACTCTGCAGCAAGTTGTCCAAAGTCAACGGCGGGAAGTCCCGCGCCTGGACGTTCCTTGAGCGCTTTTCTTCCTTTTAATACAGCCTCCTGTAACCATGTCGGAAAGCCGCCAAACGGCTGCCCCATGTGACCTGAAAAATAGTCGACAACAGACGCCGGATAGTCAAGCTCGTGCGCTCGCCGCTCCAACTCCTGAGCGGAGATTCGGTTTTGTACGAGGAAAAGCGCGAAATCTCCCACCATTTTTGAACTTGGCGTCACTTTGACGATATCGCCCAAGAGATCGTTGACTTCACGGTACGCACGCTTCACTTCATCAAACCTTCCGCCCAGTCCGAGCGATTCTGCCTGCTTTTGCAAGTTGGTGTACTGTCCACCTGGCATCTCGTGCTCATACACGTCAGCCGCACCCGCTTGTAGCCCACTCTCAAACGGTTGATACCACTCGCGAATTGCGGAAAAATAGTCACTCTGTACGCGAAGAGCGGACAGATCCAAATGAGTGTCACGCGCTGTATTCATAAGTGATGCGACAACTGCGCTACTGCTCGGCTGTGATGTTTGACCAGACATCGAACTGAGGGCGACATCCGCAATATCAAGTCCTGCCTCGACCGCCTGCAGAATTGTGGCCACGCCTGTACCCGCCGTGTCATGTGTATGCAGATGAATTGGCAATCCAACGTGCTCTTTCAGCGTTTTCACCAATAAATGTGCGGCTTGCGGCTTTAAAAGTCCTGCCATATCTTTGATCGCGAGAATCGTCGCGCCCGCCTGCTCAAGCTGCTTAGCCAAGTCAACATAATAGGCAAGATTGAACTTCGTGCGCTTTTCGTCCAATAAATCGCCAGTGTAACAGATCGCCGCCTCAGCGATCATTCCGTTGTGTCTCACGCGCTCAATCGAACCAGCCATGTTCGGCACCCAGTTCAAGCTGTCAAAGATGCGAAAAACATCAATGCCGGCCATTGCCGCCTCATCAATGAAGTGATTGACCACATTGTCTGGATAGTTTTTGTAACCGACCGCGTTTGCCCCGCGCAAAAGCATTTGAAAAAGAATATTTGGGATGCGTTCGCGCAAAACGGCGAGGCGTTCCCACGGATCCTCTTTCAAAAAGCGCATTGACGTGTCAAACGTCGCGCCTCCCCACATTTCCAGCGAAAAATAGCCAGTTGTCTCATGCGCAATCACATCGGCGATTCGTACAAGATCATAGGTGCGCATACGTGTTGCCAAAAGCGACTGATGCGCATCACGCAACGTGGTGTCCGTCAACCAGAGTTGCTTGCTTTGTTTCATCATGCGTAGAAGCCCATCGACGCCTTCAGCAAGCAAAACGTCACGCGTACCTGGTTTTGGCTTATCGTCATAACGGTACGTCGGGAAAGAAGGGAGACGCACAGTCGGCTTCTTTACACCATGTTTAATTCCCTCAGAACCATTGACCGTCACATTAGAGATGTATTGAAGCAATTTGGTTGCTCGGTCTTGTCTTTTGCGAAAAATGAAGAGTTCAGGGTGATCCTCGATCAAGCGCACCGTGTACCGACCACTGCGAAACTCCGAGTGATGGATGACATTGTCAAGAAACGGGATGTTTGTTTTTACACCGCGGATTCGGAATTCTGCGAGTGCCCGACTCATCTTGTCGATCGCACCGTCAAAACGCAGCGACCACACCGACACTTTTTCAAGCATCGAATCATAGTACGGCAGAATGCGCGCGCCGCTGAATCCGTTTCCGCCATCCAGGCGTACGCCAAATCCACCGCCTGTGCGATAGGCAGTGATCCGTCCCGTATCCGGTAGAAAGTTGTTTTGTGGGTCTTCAGTCGTGACGCGGCTCTGAATTGCAAAACCGCGACACACGATACTCTCCTGCCGCTCAATGCCAATCTGTGGGTCGGACATTGGGACATCTTGCGCGATCAATAATTGTGCCTGTACGATGTCAATTCCGGTCACCAGTTCCGTGATTGTGTGTTCGACCTGTACGCGCGGATTCACCTCGATAAAATAGAGAGCACCATCCGCGCCAAGCAAAAACTCGACAGTTCCGGCGTTTTTGTAATTCACACTTTTCATAAGGCGAAGCGCCGTTTCACAGATCATCATGCGTTTCTCTTCAGGGAGCAAAGATGGCGCGACTTCGATCACCTTTTGATGGCGGCGCTGAACAGAACAATCTCGCTCGTAAAGGTGAACAATATTGCCTTGCGCATCGCCGAGAATCTGCACTTCGATATGTTTGGGGTTGTCAACCAGCTTCTCAACATAGAGACTCGCCGCACCGAACGCAGTCTGTGCTTCAGATTGCGCGCGTGAGTACGCTTCTTCCAGTTCCGTGTGATTGGTCACCGCGCGCATACCTCGTCCGCCGCCACCACTGACCGCCTTAACCATCAGCGGATACCCGAACTCATCCGCAAACTCGCGCGCCTCTTGAAGTGAAACAGGCCCTTTACTGCCTGGGACGACCGGCACATTCGCCTCCATTGCTTTTAGGCGCGCTGTCACCTTGTCTCCAAACATCTCAAGGTGTTCAGGTGTAGGACCGATAAATACGATTCCCGCTTCCTCGCACGCTCGCGCAAACGTTGCGTTCTCGGAAAGAAAGCCGTATCCCGGGTGGATCGCGTCACACTCGTGACGCTTAGCGATGTCTAGAATACCTGGAATATCGAGGTACGCCTCGACTGGCGCTTTGTTCGCGCCCACAAGGTATGCCTCATCCGCTTTGTAGCGGTGCAGCGCCAAACTATCCTCTTTTGAATAGATCGCGACGGTGCGAATGTTCAATTCAGTACACGCGCGACAAATACGAATGGCAATCTCACCGCGATTTGCGACAAGAACCTTTTTAAATTTCATCAGTGCTCTCTCCTGTCTCCTTATCTGTGTGGTGAGACAGGGATATTGTACCATGACAACACAAAACCATTCGAGTGCATTCAAAGAATTCAGCAAGAGACGCCCGAATCAAAATCCTTGGAATACAGGCGCCATTGGAGATTTGATATCCGGATCGATAATTGGTGAGTCAATCACGTCAGAATCGATGTACACACTGTTCATGAGAAACGCGATGGTGGCATCTCCCATATTTAGATACGCGGCCACTTTCGTCACTGCGTGGGAATCCCAGCCATTCTGGATGTTTTGGCCAAAAAAGATGCCCACGTCATTCGCCTGTGCCGACGTCTTAATAAATCCGCAATTGATTATCGCCGCCATATCCTAACCTCCTGTGCGTTTATCCGCCCTGCACATAGCTCATCGCAGGAGATTTGATATCATTGTCAAAAATCGGTGCATCGATCAGATCACTGTCAAAGAGTTGACTCATCCACACCAGCAGTTGATTGCCATCTCCTACGACCGCGCCAAATCCTGCATTCGTTTTTCCGTGACTATCCCACCCATGCTGCATGTTATCTCCGATAAAGATCCCGCAGTCACTAGCCATCGATCCGACACGGATACCGCCTAGATTTACATTTACGTTCAGGAGCACCACCCCCGCAGACTTTAGCCTACGCCGGAAATAGCCGGAATGTGTATCGATTTTTTGATTTAACCGCATTGATTTTCTCCGCATACGCTGATTTTCAGGAGGAATGAACATGAGTGACTTCGAACTGAACATCGGATCAGTTTCATCAAATTTCATTTTAAGCAACTCAGGAATTTATGTGGGGAAAACGCGTAAAACGCACGTGCGAGCAACCTCGAAGGCAAACGCTGGGTTTGGAAAAATCACTGGCGATGAGAATAAATTCATCGCTTCAACACGAACAAAGGACTTTGATTTTCTCGACACGATTAAAAAGATCGACTAAATCAATCCTTAGCACCTATTCAAAGCGGATGGGGACGTCTTTGCCCGTGCGGGCGGGGCGTTCCCCATCTTTCATCATGCGAATCTCAAGAAAGCCCTGACGATACGACGCGCGCACCTTATCGGTACGCACACGAACAGGAAGAGCAATCTCGCGCGTAAAATCTCCACGAAAAAGCTCCACATGGATGTTTTCATGGTCCGTGATCGGTTGTAGCGGGTTCTTGATATGCCCGCGAATCACGAGCGCCTCTGGATCAACACTGATTTTTACATCTCCAGGGGACGCGCCGGGAACTTCCGCAAGCACGATCACTTCATGACGCGTCGTATACACGTCGATTCGCGGAAAAGAGATCATCGCCCCTTGATGCTGCCCCCCTTGATTCGAAGAACCCGGTTCACTCGCAACCCCCTGTTTTCCGAAAGGGAAAAACGGATTTTGACCAAACGGAACTCCGCCGTTTGCAATTCCACTCTCTCCTTGACGCGAACCACCAGACATTCCCACACCACCAAATCCAGCGCCGTTTGCCATGTCAGAGAGATTGACCGATTTCATTAGATTTTGTACGAAATCATCGCCAAAAACACGGCGGAACTGTTCCGTCATGGATTGCCACATCCCCGATGGATCCATGCCCGAGTTCATCGGTCATGACCCTCCCCGTGAATCCTCGGTCGATACGTCTGGTACGTCTCAGCCATAATTGAATCCACCGTGTCTGGATCATCCACGCGACTCTTCGTATCTTCGATATGGTTATGGCTTCCCGTAATTTTCCCGAATCCCGTGTTTGTCTTGCTGTAGCTATCCCAGTCTGCCTGAACACTCTGCCCAAAGTTGACAGCCGATGCGTTTTCAATGTTTGAAAACCGAATGGAGCCAATGTTGAATGTCATACGAATGCGCACGCGTTTTCACCTCGCAAGCCATCGTATGCGCCGAGTGAATGTGTTGGCACATGCGAGACGACGTTCAGTCAATCACACACAATTCGCGCGTAAACTGTGTCAAAACCTCAACGCCCGTTTCGGTAACGCACACATCATCTTCAATGCGGACGCCAAATTTTCCCGATAAATACACTCCAGGTTCAACGGTGAACACCATACCTGGCCTAAGAATCAGCTCATTGCCCTCCATCACACTCGGAAACTCATGGACATCGAGTCCAAGCCCATGTCCAGTACGGTGAGTAAAATAAACTCCCAATCCCGCCCCGCGAATCACTTCACGCGCCGCGCGATCCACTTCCTGCGCTGTAATGCCAGGCCTTACAATCTGAACAGCCGCAGCCTGCGCCTTTTTGACCACTTCATAGACAGATAACGCCTCTTCTGACGGCACTCCGAATGAAACTGTACGCGTCGTGTCAGCCGCGTATCCATCGATCATTGCGCCATAATCGAGCACCACCAGATCCCCACGCTTTATGACCGACATGCTGGGGCCTCCGTGAGGCAGCGCGCCGCGCGGACCCGCACAAGCGATGGTTGCAAATGGAGTACCTTCCGATCCCAGTTTGCGCATCTGATATTCTAGTTCTGCAGCGACCTCCAATTCGGTCATCCCTGATTTAAAAAGCGGGAGAGAACGCACAAGCGCGCCATCCACGATCTGCGCCGCTCGGCGAATTTTTTCGAGTTCATCCTCCCCTTTGATCAGTCGAATCGAAGCCAGTACGTCATCCGCGGCAAGAAAGGATATCCCCGCAAAACCTGCCAACGCCTGGTACTCAAACATGCGAATCATCTGCGCTTCGTAACCGAGAATCGTTTCAAATGAGAACCCCATTTTCTGGGTTAATGCTTGCAGGGCACGAAGTGGACCTTCCTCATCGCGATACGTTTCAAGATGCAAAAAATCAGCGCCTTTGGCAGACTCCGCCTCAAGCGCAGGGAGGAGCGCCGATTTTTCTCCGTCAATGTTTACAAACAAAAGTGTCAATCGCTCACTCGCATGTAAAGAAAGCCCAGATAGATAGCGAAAGCTGGCGCCTGGTGTCAAGACGAGATCAGAGATGCCCAATGTCTCGAAGGACTCTCGCAGTGTATGGTTATTCATCGATAAGCTCCTTTAATAAGTAATCGTTTGACCAGCAAATTCCCCGACGTACGATTCATTTCCGGAATTGTTATTTACAAGTCCTGACGAGTGACGCCCGCGAGTCGTCTCCTTTGTCCAAACAATGTCCTTCGTGACGTTCACATGCGCTCCGTTTGAGTAAATCGCCGTCACCGCTGGTCTAGTATGAATGAGTGAAACGGGTGAACGTTGTGACGATAAATGAAGCGTGACGACGTGGGCAATCTGCAGATTAATGGAGGCCAGTTGTGACCTATAGACAACATTTACGGTCACGATCTGATCACGATTCGACAGCGTAGTCACCACCCCATTTACCACACGGATCACATCGTTTGACGCGTACCAATCGCCAGAAGGCGTAACATTCTTAGAACTCTTATAGCTTGATCCATAAAATGCATTCAATGGAAGAGGCAATCCGGAAAAGAGGGTGAGACCTGTTGTCGGTCGCGCGATAAATAGCCCTTTTCCCTGCTGCCAGTCAATCGTGTCAAACGTGACCGTTCCATTTTTGTGCCGCGCAATGTTGCGCACGTCCATTCCGAATGACGGCCCTGCAAACATCTTGTTCGAAGGATGACTCGAAGCTGTTAATTTATTGTTTCCTGTCATGCTGGGATAGGCGTCATCATACGATATTCCACTGTCTGCGGGAGCCAACAAATCGTTTTTTCCGGATGCCCCGATAATCGCCAAATCATCGTGTTTCGTCACGTTTTGCGCAGGGGTGTTTAATACATTGTTCAACCAGTCTGGACTGTTCGGGTTGACCTGGCTTGCATCCACGTGCCAGATCAGGAGTCCTTGATTGGGCAGCGCCGTGTCATATCCGATCGGTTCCACGTTATCGAGCAGCAAATACTCCTTTTGATGCTGCGGCGCAGGAATCAAGTCAATGGACGCGAACTTTTCAATCGGCAACAATACATTGCCTGTCACACTGTGATCTAAGATCTTTGGCTGCGCCCAGCCAAGAAATAAGAGACTGTACGGATCGAGAAAGGAAGGCGAAGATCCAGAAGGGTTCCCGTTCCAATTGCCTGTTCCCATCAGACTAAACGGGCCGTCTCCAACCCCGGCGCTCGCGCTTCCCGACGTGTCATAGAGATCATCCAACCCTAACATGTGCCCAAATTCATGCGCATAAACACCAATTGATGACGGTGAACCTCCGGGATCCGCGAGTTCAGGTGCTAAATCATACGTACTCACCTTGGCAGAGACAGGGCTTGAAGCGTACACCGGAACAGAGATTGACGTATTCAGCGTGCTCTCGACAGGCCAGATCAATCCAGTGTCCGTTGGATCAACATCCGCCCCATAGCCACTGTAGACAATCGCCAAATATGGAATCACTCCACGGTATACATACGGGCTAAAAATAAAATGTGCTTTTACTAATTGCGCAATCACGTCGTTTACAATTCCGTCATCATTGGTGGGAAACGGTCCACCCGATCCATTATCTTTATTTGCGTAGTACGCCTCCGTGTGGGGAAGAGTCATCCACGCTAACGACTTTCCCTGTGCCCCTACAACATTCCCTTTCATCTTAAACTGTCCATATGAAACACTACGGAAATAGGCAGCCACAGAGTTTGGCGAATAAAAATACGTGTTTGCAAGATGGACGAGTGACGTTGTCGCCTTTTGCCCCGCAAATTGTACTGCGACGACAAGCACTTGCGCATTCGCGAGGGTCGGCATCGTCCCAAAAGCATACTGAGAAGAATGTTTTTTACTGGATCGATGCAGCGCCGCACTGCGAAGCAGCGCGTTTACGTGTAGCTGTGTGTTTACAACAGCGTGACGCGCCACCTTTGTAGAGAGACGTTGCGCAAACGTATCGCTCACAGGCAAGAGTGCAGAAATTCCGAGGATAGCGATAATAAAAATGCGCACAGAAGTGTGAGTCATTTTAACGCGCAAAGGCGTAAACGTCAGACGAACCACCCGATTCTAACCATTGTTGTAACTCGATCATACAATGGCTGAGCAAACCTTACAATCTTTTTGCTTCTAGGGCATGTTATTCATGGATGATAGAAGCATCCTGCTCCAACATGTTGTATAAAACCAACGCCGCACTCTCACCAATCTGTGCGAAGGTTCGAGTAAACATTTTCACGGCGCTCTCCGCCGGTGAACACAGTGTGTCGGAAAAAAATGCGTGGAGACTTCCGTATTGATCCCGCAAAGCGACACACCTTTTCGCATTTTCAATCGTCGCCTTCACTTTCCGAGCATTTCGTACAATTCCAGACTGAATCGAGAGCAATTGCTCAAAACGCGCATCATCATAGACTGCGACCTCATCAAGTGCAAAAAAATCAAATGCAATCCGAAAAGCAGGCCAACGTTTGCTTACAACATGTGCACTGAATCCTGTAAGAAAAACCACGCGCGTCAACATCTCAAAGTATTGTTCATCACTTTTAAACGTTACATTTGCACGTGGTATCGAAGACAGCATTCGTTCCATGGTGTTCCCCCTCGCAACGGTTAATAGAACGATCGTAACCGCAACGCAAACATCTGACCATGCAGGATTGTAGCATTTCATCACGTATTGAATAGTCTTCCTTTTATGAAATAAAATGCCTCCGAAATTGAAAAATAGATCCGCCGATTGAAAACGCTAGTTCACCCCCGCGTCCCATTGAGACGGTATAAATGCGCAAGACCTGAAACGTAAGCAAGGCGCCTAACAGTTTATTGAGCGCGTGTGTTGATCTCGTCTGCTCTGGGAATGTAAATTTACTCGGCAGTTTGCGTTCAACGCGTTGTATCGTATTAGCCGTTGTAACGAAGCGAATCTCCTTGCCTTCTGGAAAACTGACTGCCGTAATGACAAAAGGCAATTTGCGAAAGAAAAGTTGCACTCCTACCGCAAAATTCATAAGTGCGAGCACAGCCTTCGCTGTGCCGAGGTGTTCAATCGAGCGCTCCGTCGATAGACGTTTCCACTCGAACATTGGAGAGCGTATGCGTAGAAACAACGCAGAAGCACCCACAGTGATTCCATCGACGTACGCTTCACCCGTAAAGAGAAGAAGCGCCATATACGCTTCGAGTTGAATATAAAACTCTGATCCTGGACGATGCAAAAGCGGCTGCAACCCACTCGTCAGTCGCCAGAATAGTGGGCCTCGCAGGTCAAAATGAAACTCCCTCGAAGTGATATTTACCGAACCTATGTTCACATACCCAGTCGCGAGCAATATACCCGCCAAGATAGCTAATTCTCTTTTTGTAAGTTGTGTCAAACGCGTTTTCACATGACGGATTTCCTCTCACTCTCACGCTCTCGAGCGTCTTCAATCGTTTCCTTCCACCACGGTTTAAGGTGATCAAACGCCAAAAGTGTTACTGCGACAATCCCTAGGATCGAAGCGACACCTGCTGCTCCACGCGTTCTTTTCACCCAAGTAGGCTCTGGCGTATTGTCACTCGGCTGCGTGGAGCGATTCTGTTCATTCGCTTTCATAATAGATTCCCTCCAGATTATGTGGGCAATAAATAGAAGAACAAAAATAGTACAATACCCGTAAAAAGCAGAATGATATCATGAATAATGTCTTGTTTTTTTCCACTCACAGCGCTCACCGCCATCACATTTTGCCCTGCCCCTCATTGTATGGCAAAAGCAGAGACACGGGTACCTCCAAACACACAGCACCATTCTCCAAACAGCCTAAACCTTAACGATCCGGCTTTTAGTCTCGGCAAAACAGCGTGTTTCGTGACAACTTCAATGCTCTTCTTGACGTTACCGCGTCAATCGAATCACTGTCCACTGTGCAAATGAAAATGAGTCAGAACCGCATCATCAAGCGACGCATATGATTCTGACAATATTTTCTATTCAACCTAAAAAAAGAATCCCTTGTTACAGGGATTCTCTTCATTTCAAATCACAGTCAACAGCCTTACGCGCAAGCGATTACTCTTCGCTGCCAACGAGTACAGCCAAGCGTTCGACAGCCTGCTCAGCGTCGCTGCCCGTCGCGCGAAGCGTGACTGTCGCACCTTTTGGAATGACGAGTGACATGACACCCATAATGCTCTTTGCGTTGACAGACTTGCCGTCCTTGTCTAGAAATACATCACTGCTAAAGCGGTTTGCTTCCTGCACAAATTGAGCCGCAGGGCGCGCTTGAAGTCCCGCACGCAAATTGACTTGCACCGTACGTTCTGCCATCTTCCGTTCCCCCAATAACCCTGTGTCGTCAGTCGCATTTCATTCAACATTACAGTCCATCCATGATTTATCACATTATACCAAATCCGAGACAGTGTGACTATGTGTGAAACTGCCATCATCAGAAATCCCACATTCTGCACGGATTCGTTGGGCAATTTCATCAAGTTTGCGCAATCGGTGGTTTAATCCTGACTTACTTACGCGTTCCGGTAAAAGTTCCGCAAGCTCCAACAGCGTGATTTCCGGGTGACGCAAGCGCATCTCTGCGACGACGCGTAGCTTTGGCGCAAGCGTATGCAGCCCGCGTTCCTCTTCAATCAATCGAATGTTTTCAAGCTGTCGCACAGCCGCCATGATCGTTTTGTTCAGGTTAGCCGTCTCGCAGTTTACGAGCCGATTCACCTGATTGCGCATTCCTTTTACGACGCGGACATCCTCAAAATGTAACAGCGCTTGATGCGCACCAATCAATCCTAAAAACTCGACGATTTTCTCGCCTTCTTTGATATAGACCAGGAATTCTTTCTTGCGCGCCGCAGTCTTTGCGTGAAAGTGGTAACCGCTCATCAGGTCGAGAATCGCTTGCGCCTGTCGCTCTGTATGTGCAGATACTTCCAAGTGATACGAGTTGCTATCAGGATCATTTACCGACCCACTCGCCATAAACGCCCCACGCAAATAGGAGCGCTTGCAGCAATCGCGCGCGATGGCAGATGGAGGAATCGCAGATTGGAGCGTGTCTTCCGTCAATCCAAGGGCGTTCAGCACAGCGATCCGCTCGCGGCGAATCCGAACGATGTAGACATTGTTTTTCTTGAGCCTCATTTTTTTCTGAACGATAACCTCAAGCGCGGCGGACGTGTGTGTCTTTAGAAGCGAATAGATTCGACGCGCAATCGCCGCATTCTCCGTCGAGAGATCAAGGATGGCTCCCTCGCGTATCGCGCCACACTGCTGAATCAATGCCGTCAACTCTGCCCGCTCACAACACGGCTTTGTGACAATGTGCGTCAGTTCCTTTTTCGTGCGCGCAGCAAACGACATGATTCATCCCCCTCGCTTAGCGTCGATGTTCCCGTCCGATTAAAGCGAGCACTTGCTGCGCAATCAGATCAGGATCATGCCGGACATACGAAGCGTTGTGCAGAAAGTTTCGCGCAATCACCGTAAGCCCTAACGCATGTAGTTTTTCCACATCTGCTGTGACCGCGTGCGCGCCGCGTATGCCGTATTGATCGCTCATCTCCGCTGGAATCGAAGCAGAGTTCACAATGATCATATCAAAGAAACGCGGCCCGACATGACGATACACCGCTTCGACATGCTGTGAAGCCGTAAAGCCATCCGTTTCACCAGGTTGTGTCATCACATTACATACGTACATCACTTTGCCATGCGACTCACGCACCGCGTCAGCGATACCAGGGACGAGCAAATTAGGCAGCACACTCGTGAAAAGGCTCCCCGGACCAATTACGATCGCGTCTGCCTCGCGAATCGCGGCGAGCGCGTCAGGGAGTGCCAAGACATCAGGCGGGGCGATATCGATTCGCTCAATCGATTTTCCCTGCTTCGGAATCGCTGACTCTCCGACCTCCGTCGTTCCGTCTGTATACGTCGCAAAGAGCGTGATTTCCTGTGTCGCCGCAGGCAACACGCGTCCACGCACCGCCAAAACGCGGCTCGTCTCTTTGACAGCCGTTTCAAAATCACCCGTAATGCTCGTCATCGCGGCGAGAAATAAATTTCCGAAACTGTGCCCGGTCAGCACGGACCCTTCTTTAAACCGGTGTTGCAAGAGTTCCTCGAGAAGGGGCTCCGTATCGGCGAGCGCGACCAAACAATTGCGGATGTCTCCGGGGGGCGGCATGTCAAACTCTGTGCGCAAGCGACCCGAACTTCCACCGTCATCCCCTACGGTTACAATCGCGGTAATCTCCGCACCTTGGTTCTTCAGCCCACGCAAAAGCACAGGCTGCCCCGTTCCCCCGCCGATCACGACAACGCGCGGACGCCGCTCAAACACAAGTGCAGCATAGCGTTCACGTGCGCGCTGTCGCACAAAAACCAGAATCAGTGAGAACAGGCCAAGCAGCACACAAAAAAGGCCGATAAACCACCACTTCAGTGCGACGTACGGGGATGTGAGGTTGGTGATCAGAAGGCCTGCGCCAAACGCGACAATGATCCACGCGTACTTTACGATTCGTCCGCTCATCGCTCACCGTCCTTACCCACATCGCGGTGTGTGACCGTGACGGCGCGGCGCGCCTGCAAATGTTCACGCAACCGCTCTGCAAGCGCGACCGAGCGGTGGCGTCCGCCCGTGCAGCCGATGCCGATGATGATTTGCGACTTGCCTTCGTTCTCATACTGTGGAAGCAAAAAATCGATCATCTCAAACCAGCGCCTGACAAACTCCTCCGTCTGCTGAAACCCCATGATGTAATCGTACACTTCCGGATCTTGTCCCGTGCGCGGGCGAAGCGCCTCGACATAGTAAGGGTTCGGCAAAAAGCGGACGTCAAATACCAGATCAGCGTCAATCGGAAGTCCGTATTTAAAGCCGAATGAGATGACATTGACTGAAAAAACCGGGTCATCCCCACCTGCGCGAAACCGCTCTGTGAGTAGATCTTTCAATTCGAGCGGTCGAAGGCGACTCGTATTAAGGATGACATGCGCGCGTTCGCGCACCTCTTTGAGAAGCTCTCGCTCCCGGTTAATCCCGTCAACCAGCCGACCATTCGCAGAGAGTGGGTGTTTTCGTCGTGATGCTTTATAGCGTCGAACGAGCGTTTCATCATCCGCTTCTAGATAGAGAATCTGGTATTCAATCTCGTGTTCTTCGAGTTCTGTCAACGAATCGAACAGTTGATCAAAAAAGGCCCCCCCGCGCAGATCACAAACGAGCGCGACGCGACGCACCGCATTCGCAGAGTGCAAGAGCAATTCGCTAAATTTGCGAATCAGCGCAGGTGGCAAATTGTCGACACAAAAAAAACCGAGATCCTCCAGGCTTTGAACTGCGAGCGTCTTTCCTGCGCCGGACATTCCCGTGATGATCAGCATGCGAACAGGTTGCGCCACGTCGTCACCTCCTCACTTTCTGGCTTAACGATCCATTTCTAGTTTATTCAAACGCGAGATGCGCGACACCGACGACGCCTGCGTCATTGCCAAGCGTGGCCGGAACCACCTGAACAGCGTGGCGCACGCGTGTGAGCGCATACCGCGAGAATGCGTGTTGCAGTGGATGAAAAAGAGCGTCACCGGCGCGCGACATCCCGCCGCCTACCACGATGATGTCCGGGTTCAAAAGATTAGCCGCAATCGCCAGCCCCTGCCCCAGGCGTTCAATCGCGCGCGCCACCACATGGGACGCAGCCTCATCGCCGCGCGCCGCCGCCATAAAAACGTCCTTCGCGGTGATCTCTTCGCACTGAGCGAGCGTTGTTTCAACCCCTGATGCCACCGCTTCCTTCGCCATGCGCGAAACCCCTGTCGCAGACGATGTCGTCTCAAGGCACCCGCGATGCCCGCAATTACAGAGTGCGCCTTCGGGATCAAGCACAATATGTCCAATTTCGCCGGCCATATCACTCTGCCCGTGAAGAATTCGGTGATCAAGCACGATTCCGCCGCCGACACCTGTGCCAAGCGTAACGCACAAAACGTTCACTCGACCTTTTCCTGCTCCCGCGATCGCCTCTCCGAACGCGGCCGCATTTGCATCATTCTCTAGTCGAATCGGCAATTCGAGCGCCGACCCAAGCAACTGACCGACAGGAACGTCACGCCACCCCATGTTGACCACTTCTTTTGCGACGCCAGTCTTTCGATCAAGAAATCCCGGAATCGTCACACCGATACCGGCGAGCTCCGAGAGCGGGACCTGCGCGCGCGTTGCAAGATCGCGAATCATCACCGCGAGTCGCTCAAGGACGCGTTCCGCGCCTTCGTCCGCACGCGTTGGAATCTCATCTTTCACAAGGATTTCGCCGCCTTGCGCGACGACTGCCCCTTTCATAAACGTACCGCCAAGATCAATACCTACCGCTTTTCGCATACATGACCTCCTAGCTACCTAAGCGCTCGCATCATATTGAATGCATTGTAACATGAAGACAAAAAAAAGACGCAACGCTAGGCAACATGCCCACGTCACGCAAAGACAATCATCAAAAGGGGGTCAAATATGTTACAAGATCATCATAAGCGACGAAGATTGCAAAGCCGTTACACGAGAGTAAAGTTTCGGTTACCGTTGTATCTAGGAAAGATCAAGAAGTTTCTCGAAATGTTCATAGTAGGTCGGAAACGTTTTTGAAACACACATCGGATCGAGAATCTGCGTGTCGTGAACGCGCATTCCGAGCAGGCTGAACGCCATCGCCATGCGATGGTCATCATACGTCCTGACCGACACGCCCTCGCGGAGATTGCGGCAAGGGGAGATGCGCATCCCATCTGCAAATTCTTCAACCTCGACGCCAAACGCGCGAAGTTCTGCGACACACGCCGCGATGCGATCCGTCTCCTTGACGCGAATGTTTGCGACATTGCGAATGGTGACCGCCGATGAGGCGAAGGGAGCGATCGCCGCGAGTGTTGGCACCGTGTCAGAGAGGTGAAACAAATCGACATCGACACCGCGCAGGGGTTCATCTCCGCGCGCAATCGTGACTCCGTGTGAAGAAAATGTCACCGTACATCCCATTTGCTCCAGCACATCAGCAAACGCAACATCCCCTTGCAGTGACTCACGCGTCAACCCGCGAATCGTCACCTCACCGCCGCAAAGCGCCACTGCCGCCATAAAATAGCTCGCACCCGACGCGTCCGGTTCAATATCATACGTTGTATTCGCTTGATACACACCCTGTGGAATCTCCAAAATACGCTCCCGACGAACCGTGTGAACGCCAAACGCTGCCATCATGGACCGCGTCATTTCCACGTACGGCTCGGAGACCAATTCCCCAAGAATCTCGATGCGCAGCGGGCTTTGCGCGTACGGTGCCGCCATGAGCAGCGCCGACACAAACTGGCTGCTCTCATCGCCGCGAATCGAAACCGTCCCTCCGGGGAGTCCCGCGCCGCGAATCTCAATCGGTGGACATCCCGTCCCTAACAAATCGCGTACATCGACGCCCATAGCGCGCAAGCTATTTAGCAGGTCGCCAAGCGGCCGTTCACGCATCCGCGCAACGCCATCCATGCGATAGACGCCCTTGCCGAGCGCCAAAAGTGCAGTCAAAAACCGCGTGCTCGTACCTGAATTCCCGACGAATAGGTCATATTCCGCACGCTGTTGTAGCGGCTCGGTTTGCGCGCCAAAAACATCGATTGTCGCACTCGCTTCATCTGCATTCACCGTGTACCCAACCGTGCGCAGCGCAGCCATGAGGATGCGGCTGTCGTCACTGAACAGGGCGTTGTTTAAGCGCGTCGCACCCTTTGCGAGCGCCGCAATCGCCAACGCCCGATTCGTGATCGACTTAGACCCGGGAACGCTCACAACACCATAAACTGGCTTATCGTGGTATGGAACACGATATGTAGCGGAAATTGTCCCCACCCTATCCATTTTTGGATTTTCAATTATAGGTACGTCCGCACATCACCCGTGCGCTTCGTACGCTTTTGTCGATCAAAATACTCCAAAATCGCCAGCGCAAACTTCCGGCTACTGCCAATGGCGTCGCGAAACTGAGCCATCGTGAAAGAGCCGTGCTCCACAGTCAGGTCGCGCGCCAAACGATCCGCCTCGCGCAGTGCTTCGGCGCTCAATACTAGATCCGGACTGATGATGCTGATTTTACCTTCTTGTTCCAAAAGATGCATCATATTTTTAACAACGCGATCGCGGTTTTTTTCGCGTGCTTCAAGTTCCTGAATCGCGGGTGGCGAGAAAAGCGAGGTGTGGAGTGTGTCGAGGATTCGATCATAGATCTCCCGCTCAAACGGCTGTAAAGGAACCTCACGATCCGAGCGAATGCGCTCACCCAAAAGCGTAAAGGCGCCCTGCTCACACATGAGTTGAAACACATCCTCTGCAGAGCGGGTATCGAGACCTCGCTCGCGTAACATCTGAAAGATGAGCGATTTTGGCGCAAATACATCGTATTTGTTTCGCTCAAAATAGGTATCAAGCGTACGTTTTGCGTGTGTCAGACAATCCAAAAGATACGCTCGCGACAAAAGAAACCCCGTTTTTGTGACGAGCAACCCATCCCCACGAAGCGTATCGATCGCTTGTTCAATCTCCGCTTTTCCGAGGCCAAGCGTCGCTGAAAGCTCATCGATCCCCTGCACCAGCGGTCTTTGAAATAGCGATTCGAGCACACGCTCCTCAGGGCTTCCCTGCTCTTTGCGAATCAACCGCTCGCGCACAAGTTCACTGTGGCGACGGTGCAGTCGAGGCGGATGTGGATCAATAATTACCCCTCCGCCAATCGTGTGCATCGGCGAATAGGAGCGCAAGACAAAATGATCGCGCGCCTCAAAAACCGCATCCTGTTCGAGTAAAAGCTGCGCGAGTCCCTCTTCACCCGCTTGCAGATTCTGCACGCCAAGCATGAGCACCCGCCCGAGAATCTCGGCCGTCCCCGCGTAGACGCGAACGCGCTGTCTGTGCTCGAGCGAACGTTCACTGTCTTTAAGCATCTGGATGCGTACGTCGAGCAGACGTGTCGTTTCATACCCGTCGTGAATAGCAAGGGTCATCCCGCGTTCCAGCTCTAGCTTTCCACCCGTTAAAGAGACGGCCGTCCGCTGTCCCGCAAAGGCGCGCTCGACTGCTTGCCCGTGCACTTCGACACTGCGCACCCGCACGCGCTCCCCCGCAGGGTAAACGCTGAGCGTGTCACCCACAGCGACGCTTCCGCGCCACACCGTCCCGGTCACCACCGTCCCGATGCCGGGCACTGAAAAGATCTGATCCAAGGGCATGCGAAACGCGCCATCCCGTGGTTTCGGATGGGCGCGCTTTAATTGCTCCTCGATTGCCTGCTTTAACGCGTCGATGCCATCCCCCGTTTTGGCAGAAACTGCGAGAAAGGGGGATTCTTCAAGAAACGTTCCCTTTAATTCGCGCGCTGTCTCTTCCTTAACGAGTTCCAGCCACTCCTCATCCACCAAGTCTCTCTTTGTAAACACGACAATTCCCGCCGTGACAGACAATAGGCTCAGAATCGCAAGGTGTTCACGCGTTTGCGGCATTACCCCTTCGCGCGCATCCACGATGAGCAGAATTACGTCCATCCCGCCGGCTCCCGCCAACATATTGCGGATGAAACGCTCGTGTCCTGGCACATCGACAATCCCAATACGCTTGCCACTTGGCAAGCGAAAAGGGGCGAATCCCAGATCAATCGAGATGCCCCTCTCCTTCTCTTCTTTCATTCGATCCGTATCCACACCTGTAAGCGCCGCGACGAGCGTCGTTTTTCCGTGATCGATGTGGCCGGCTGTGCCGACAATAAAAAAGTCTTCCACGTTCGCCTCCCACACGCGCAACTCCCATTATTCTCGCGCAAATCCTTTTCTCGTGAGCGTTCAAATTACAGTGTAATCATGATCGCGTGTGCAGCTTTTGAAAGCGCCTTGACGGAGACCTCGTAACGCGCCGCTACAACCGCCTGCGGCTCTGTGCGTCCAGAGTATCTTCGCGTCACGTAGTCGAGCGCCGCCGACCAGACGCTTCGTTTGACGATGCGCGGGAGATCCGTATAAACCGCCTGCACATAGCGCAGCCAGAGTTCCGTTGCAACGTGTGTCAGTTCCTGATCGCGCGCCGCCATCTGTTGATGCACATCCTTCAAGATCGAGAGCAGTAACTTGTTCCACATAAGAAGTCGCTCATCCTGCATGGGAATGCTAACGTCCTGTAGCGCCCCTTGGAGATAGGCCGGGATCGTTTCGTGAATCCCCATCCGTTGCAATACGAACAGTCCATTCCAAATGATATCCTGGGACTGGCCTGTGTCTTTGACAAACTCCTTTAAAATATGCGTCGTCTCGCGATCGCCAAGCACTGCAAACGCCTGAAGTGCCTCACGCTTCGTCGAGTATGGCCCGCGATAAAGCGCAAAATAGAGCGACGAGCGAACGCTTGGATCCTTCGCCCAATGAACGACCTGCGTCGCGCCCTTTTGTTGCATGAGTCCAGTCGTTCCACTGTTGCGCAGGTGAAAGGGAAGCTGGTACGTGTAGCTCATAAAAAACTTCCCGCGCGCATCGACCACGCGATCCATCTCGCGCAGGTAGTAGTCTGCAATGTCCGTCTCCGGATCGAGCGCCTGCACCTCAAGCAGCCACTGCCTGGCGCGCTTGATTTGCCCGAGGTTTGCACTCGCCGCAGCGAGAGCAAAATAAAGCGTCGGGTCATGCCGATCTCCGTATTGAATCAATTGCAAAAAGATCCGATACGCTGCTTGATGCTCACCGAGAATTCCGAGCGTTGTCGCGAGTTTATACCCTTGATCAAACTGGAGCGGGACAAGCTTCTTTAAAAAATCGAGCAGTGTGTGATACGTTTCATCCTGGCCGCAATGCCGATAAAAAACCACCAGGTTACACAGCGCGTGAACATTCGCAGGATCCCGCTCCAGCACTTCTTCACAGAGCGCAATCGCGCGATCCATTTGCCCCAGATAGTAGCGCGCCAGCGCAAGATTATTGCGCGCAGCAATCGCGTCATCCTGGCGGCTAATCTCCTGTTCTAGCAGTTCGCTCGCCTCGTGAAACTTTCCTTCTTCTAAAAGCGTACGCGCGAGGTCTTTCTCCCGCGTCGTTTCGTGCTGCTGGCGTCGTCGCTCGCGCAGGATTTCGCCGCCGCCAAACTCGTGGATCAATACGTCAAGCATCTCATCCGCATCAGGTGCAAACTCACCCGAAGGATCCTCTTCCAGATACTTGACGACATGCTCTTCTGCAAGCTCGTATTGTCCTAGATTGGCATAGTTATTCGCCATATAAAAGTAGCACTCGCTCATATCCGGGGCGATCGATTCGACCACGCCTTGCAAAATCTCATTTGATTTTTCAAAATCGCCGAGTTCGGAAAGCACACCTGCTAAATTACAGTGATTGACCGCATTTCCCGGCTCACAATCGACGGCACGCTGAAACGATTTGAGCGCACGCGATAAATCGTGCCGGTTAAGAAACCGCACACCCCGCTCAAAGAAGAACGCTGCATCTGCCGCAAACGGCACAATCTTTTTTCCCTTCTCCCGACCTTCCATGAAGCAACCTCCTCAGTGGCATGATGGGAGTTGATCTACGAAATTAAGTATAGCACAGCAAAAAGTCGACTGTCATACAGGGGAAAATTGCCGCCTCCGTCAAGACTCGGTTATAATGTCAGGAAGTGCAGTCGAACGTAGAGAGGACGTTATGGTGTTGCAACGTTACAAACTTCAAATCGCGTCCCATTTTGTCGCGCAGACAGGATGGACCGCAGAAGAATTGGCAAACTTAATGGAAGTTCCGCCGGATCGAACGCTCGGGGATCTTGCGCTTCCCTGCTTCAAACTGGCAAAAACGATGCGTCTTGCGCCACCCGTGATCGCCCAAGCACTCGCACAAGATCTTCAGACGTGTACGATTGTCCATCACGCAGAGGCGACGGGCGGTTATCTCAACGTGCGCTTAACACGTGAAACGGTCACGACCGATACGCTCGTGCATTTGCGCTCGAACGAAACTGTCTTTCAAGACGCGCGCGGCGCGGGACAAACGGTGGCGATCGATCTCTCTTCGCCAAACATCGCCAAACCCTTTTCCATGGGACATCTTCGCTCGACGGTAATTGGCACAGCACTCGCCAACTTGTTTGAAACATCCGGATACAAAACGGTGCGAATCAATCACCTCGGCGATTGGGGTACGCAGTTTGGCAAGATCATCGTCGCGTATCGCACCTATGGGGACGAAGCCACGGTCAGTGCCAATCCGATCACGGAATTGAATCGCCTCTACGTCCAGTTTCACGAGGAGGCAAACGAGCGCCCCGAGCTTGACGACGCGGCACGCGCCGCGTTCAAACGATTGGAAGATGGCAACGAAGAAGATTTGACGCTCTGGCGCTACATGATTGACGTGAGTATGAAAGAGTTTGAGAAAACGTACCGTCTGCTTGGCACGAAGTTTGACTATAATTTGGGTGAAAGCTTCTACAACGACAAAATGGACGCTGTCGTCGACGAATTGCGCGAAAAAGGATTGCTCGAAGAGAGTGACGGCGCCGAAGTGGTACAGCTTGGGGAGACCATGCCGCCGTGTCTGATTCGTCGCTCAGACGGAGCAACGCTTTATCCAACGCGTGACTTAGCGGCTGCACTGTATCGCGCCCGTCATTTTCACGCAGATCACCTGCTCTATGTCGTCGGGGGCGAACAGCGCCTGCACTTTCAACAGGTGTTCGCAGTTCTTCGGAAAATGGGGTACACGTTTGCCGACGCGTGTGAGCATATCGCGTTTGGCTTGATGCGCATGGGTGGAAAGAAAATGTCGACGCGAAAAGGTCAGATCGTTCGTTTACAAGAGGTTTTAGATGAAGCGATCACCCGCGCCCGCGCCATCATCGAAGAGAAAAATCCTCACTTACAAAATGCAGACGCGGTGGCTCGCGCGGTAGGCGTCGGTGCCGTGATCTTCAATGATCTTAAAACGTACCGACTTCACGACATTGATTTTACGATGGACACCGCACTCGCGTTTGACGGCGAAACGGGTCCCTACGTCCAGTACGCACACGCGCGGACGTGTTCGATTCTGCGCAAGGCAGGTGTGCTTCAAGCAGGTCCCTCGGTAGAAGGGTGGGTCACATCTCTGCCAAATACGCACGCAGAAGATGCGGTCGACGACGCCACATGGTATCTCACACTCACACTTCAAGGCATTGAGGCGATTCGTGTGCGCGCGATTGAGGAACGCGATCCCTCACTCGTTGCAAAACACGCGCTCGATATCGCACAGGCGTTCAATCGCTTTTATCACGACTGCCCCATCCTCACGTCCGACGGCGAGCTCAAGGCGATGCGCCTTGCGTTGACCGACGCTGTACGCGTCGCACTCTTGCACGCCATGACATGGCTCGGCATCGAGGCCCCCTCCGAAATCTAGGCACACACCCGTCAAAAAGCCCCTTTGTGCAGATGCTGCACAAAGGGGCTTTTATCTTCTCGCAAATCTCAATACGTGATGCGCGGATCAATCAGTCCGTAGAGCAAGTCAACAATAAAGTTAAACGCGACGACGAATACAGCGGCGAAGAGCACCGTCCCCATGATGATAGGCGTGTCAAGATTGTTGATCGCCTGCACCGCCATCTGTCCAATCCCAGAGTATCCGAAGACATCTTCGATAACGACAATTCCACCAAACAGTGCGCCAATATCCGTTGCGCCATACGTGATCACCGGAATGATTGCGTTGCGAAACGCGTGACCCATGATCACACGAAGAGGCGCTGCGCCCTTCGCTCTCGCTGTGCGAATATAGTCAGAATTGAGTACGTCCACCATACTCGATTTAAGCAGTCGCGAATAATAAGCCGCGCCCGTAATCCCGTACGTGAGACCAGGAAGAATGACAAACGATAGTCCGCCTGTGCCGCCCACCGGAAAGAGATTGGCGCGATATGCGACCCAATACATCAGTTCAAGGCCGACAAAGAACGTTGGCAAGCTAATGCCGATCAGACTGACCAGGTTGAACACATGATCGGTCATCTTGCGATCTTTAAGCGCCATAAAAACGCCGATTGGCAATCCGATAATAAGTTCCATCAACCACGCGACTAGCGCGAGTTGAAAGGTTGCGGGGAGCCGCTGACCAATCAACGTGGCGACAGGCAAGTTTTGAAGAAAGGAGAAGCCAAGATTGCCGTGTATGATATTCATAAGATAGTTTCCGAATTGCTGAATAAAGGGTTCATCGAGCCCCATCTGCTTGCGCAGCGCGTCCACCTGTTGAAGGGTCGCATGCTGACCGAGAATCATGCGCGCAGGGTCAGACGGAACGGCATATGCGAGGATAAAGGTAATGAGTGCGATCCCAAAAAGAACAATCACAGATCCACCGAGACGGCGAATGATATACGAAATCACGGCAATCCCTACCCCCTTAAAGGCTGGGTTTCAGCGCCAGATGACGCTGAAACCCAGTTGAAAATCTCTTAGTGCTTCGCGATCCAAACGTATTGCAGTGGATCGACCTGATTTGGGTTCAGATAGTACCCTTTCAGCCAAGGCTGGACAGCCGCTGTGAAGACTGGATACGCGTATGGAATCCACGCAGCTTGCGACATGATGATGTTTTGCGCTTGCTTGTAGAGATTGTCACGCGCTGTTCCCGCAGGCATGTTTGCTGCAGTGTTTAGCAGTTTGTCAACCGCCGGATTGGAGTACATCGTCGAGTTGTTAACCGGTCGTTGGTTGGAATTGAACAGTGTGTTCAAGAAGTCAGACGGATCCGGGAAATCCTCAACCCACGCCAGGTTAAACATCGGCTGATTGCCCGTCTCGTTGTTGGTCAAGAACGTACCCCACGACGACTGATTAATGTTCGCCGTCACGCCGACTGCCTTCAACATGCTCTGCACCGCTTCAGTGATCCGCAGATCGTCTGGGTTCGAGTTGTCACAGTAGATCGTTGTCGTAAAGCCGTGCGGGTAGCCAGCTTGCGCGAGCAGTTTCTTTGCGAGCGCCGGATTGTACGAATACGTCGCATTCGCCGGCAGTTTCGCCTCATAGCCAGAAGGCATGCTCGGCGGGATGATCTGGTTCGCCGGGAGTGCGCGTCCACCCAAAACTTTGACAAGGTAGTTCTTGTTGATCGCGTACTCGAGCGCGCGACGGACTTTTACGTTTGCCGTCGGGCCGACCTTGTTGTTAAGGCCGATATACTGAGTCGCCACCTGAACCACTTTGTACACCTGCTTGCTGTACGTCGGGCTCATGACAATCGGCAAATAGTCTTGCGACGGAATGCCGTTACCGCCGATGTTGTAGCCGAGTAGCCCCGTCAAGCCTTGCTTGTAGTGCAGAAGTTCCGCCGAAGGAGACGAGTTGTTTGTAAACACAATCTCATTCAGATAAGGGATACCCTTTTGGAAATAGTGCGGGTTCTTCTTGAGTACCCACTGTTGGTTCGGTTGATAGCTCGCAAGATAGAACGGACCTGTACCCATTGGGTTGTGATCGATGTACGACTCGCTGTGCCCCGCGATATAGGTCGGATCGACTGCCGAGAAAAACGGCATCGCGAGCACATACAAGAAGACTGGATCACGCTGGGTCAAAGTGATTTGGAGCGTCTTGCCGCCGTTGAGCGATTTCAGTCCAGAGATCGTCTTGGCGTGACCGCTGTAGTACGCGTTCGAGCCTGCGATGAACGGATCGATAAACCCTTGGCCGCCGCTGCTGTTCACAGGGTTCAACACGCGCTCAAACTCGGTGATAAAGCTCTGCGCTGTCACCGGGTGACCATTCCAGAACTTCGCATTCGCTAAGTAAAAGGTATACACTTTACCGTTCGGGCTGATCGTGTAGCGCGAAGCCAAGCTCGGAATAATCGTATTCGTCGCGCCTTTGTACGTCACGAGCTGATTGTAAAACTGAAGTACCGCCTCATACGAGGTCGTATCGTACGCCTTGACTGGGTCAAGGTGTGGGAAAGCGCCCGCCAAATCAAGGTTTAGCGTTCCGCCGTAGACCGGTTGTGCGCCCGTTGTCGCAGGAGCGGTAGGTGTGGTAGGCGCTTGCGATGTTGCAGACGGTTGTGTGCTGCAGCCAGCGAGTGCCGCGCCGAGCAGTGTAACCGATGCGACGACACCCAGCAGGCGCGTCTTTTTATTTATCTTCATGCGTGTTCCCCCTCTATGATGATTGCCTAGCGATTTGCTCTATCTCCTTAGCGGACGCGGCGCGGATTAAACGCTTCGCGCAGACCATCCCCAAGGAGGTTAAAGCCGAGAACGGCTAAGAGAAGTGCAAGCCCTGGGTAATAAAGAAGCCACGGCGCGTACTGGAAAACCTGCTGGCCTTCCGCAAGCATGTTGCCCCAACTTGCATTCGGCGGAGCGACACCGATCCCGAGGTAACTGAGTGTCGACTCTAGCAACATGTTATTGCCGATTGAAAGCGTCGTCAAGACAATCACTGGCGGAATGATGTTCGGGAAGATGATTTTCGTCAGGATTCGCCAGTTAGACGCGCCGAGCGCCTTGGCTGCCTGTACGTACTCATACTCCTTCACAGAGAGCACCTGCGCGCGCACAACGCGCGCTGTGACCGCCCACCCGAGAACGCCGATTGCAATAAACAGGTTGGTGATGCTCTGCCCAAGCGACGCGACGAGCGCCACAACAAACAGAATCAGTGGGAAAGCAAGCATGATATCGGTCAAACGCATGATGACCGTATCTACAAATTTCCCAAAATAGCCGGAGATGATGCCGAGTGACGTACCGATAAACAGACTGATGATGCTGGAAAAAACGCCTACTTCGAGCGAAACGCGAGCGCCAAACAACACGCGACTAAAAATGTCTCGACCGAGATCGTCTGTTCCAAACACGAAGGTGGAGTTTGGTGGCAATGGCCCGCCCATGGCGGAGAGTCCATTCTGGAATTGCTGGTTTGGATTAAAGTGTTGCAACTGCGGTGCAAATACGGCGACAAAGATAAGTCCGAGCACCAGAATTCCACCCAGAAAGACCAAAGGATATGCCTTTAACAGTCGCCACACGCGCGGAGCAGGTTTTTTCTGTGGATAAGCAAGTGTTTGCTTGATCCCATTTTGCGTTTCCATCACGGTTGCCACGATCATTCCTCCTCTCTGAATCTGTCCTAATTAGGAGTACAGATGACAAGCGACAAAGTGGTCGGGGCGAATCTCTTCCCACGTTGGAACCACCGTTTTGCAAATGTCTTTCGCGTCTTTACACCGCGGGTGAAACGGGCAACCTGTAGGAGGCTTTGAGGGGCTCGGGAGATCCCCTTGCAAGATAATCCGATCACGTTTCGCCTCCGGGTCAGGAACTGGCACCGCTGAGAGCAGCGCCTGTGAGTATGGGTGCAACGGTTCCGAATAGAGCGCGTCAGCCGGTGACAGCTCCACCATGCGCCCGAGATACATGACACCGATGCGATCGCTGATGTGTTTTACGACACTCAGATCGTGCGCGATAAACACATAGGCAAGCCCCAACTCTTTTTGCAGGTCATCAAGCAGGTTCAGCACCTGCGACTGCACTGAAACGTCAAGCGCCGAGACCGGCTCGTCCGCGATGATCAATTTCGGGTCCACCGCGAGCGCCCGCGCGATTCCGATGCGCTGACGCTGGCCGCCTGAAAACTCGTGCGGATAGCGATCCAAACGCGAGGGGGACAGCCCGACGATTTCCATCAGTTGACTGGCGCGTTTTTTGCGCTCCGCCGCAGTCGAAAAGAGGTTGTGAATCAGCATCGGTTCTTCGAGCACCTGGCGCACCGTATAGCGTGGATTGAGTGACGCGTAGGGGTCCTGAAAAACGATCTGCATCTTGCGGCGCATTCGCCGCATTTCCGCCGAGCCCATCTTGCGAATGTCGCGACCTTCAAAGAGAATTTCTCCAGCAGTCGGTTCAATTAGACGCAGAATCGAGCGTCCTGTCGTCGATTTGCCGCAACCGCTCTCGCCGACCAAACCGAACGTTTCACCTGTATCCACGCTCAAGCTCACGCCGTCCACCGCGCGAACGTGACCAACCGTGCGCTGAATAAGGCCTCGCTTGATTGGGAAGTGTTTCTTTAAATCGCGCACGACAAGCAGCGGCATCTTCTCTTTGTCGGCAGCTATTTTTCCCTGTTCCACAGTTTGTACATCGGCCATCCTGAAACGCCCTCCTTTCAGACCAGCACGCAACGTGCTTGATAGTCACCACTTACGTCGCGAAGTCCCGGATCTGCATCAGCACACCGCTGCGTCGCGTGTTCACAGCGCGCCGCAAAGCGGCAACCCGCAGGCATGTTCTCGATGCTTGGCACAGCGCCTGGAATCGAATCAAGTCGCGTTTTGCGTTCATCAAGCTTTGGAATCGAGTTCAAAAGGCCAATCGTATAAGGATGCGTCGGATTGCGGAAAATATCGCGTACATTTCCTTGCTCAACGACTTTCCCAGCATACATGACAACGACGCGGTCACACATTTCTGCCACGACGCCAAGGTCATGCGTGATCAGCATCATCGCCATCTGGCGCTCCGCTTTCAACTTCCTCATCAGATCAAGGATCTGCGCCTGAATGGTCACGTCGAGCGCTGTCGTCGGTTCGTCTGCGATCAACAATTTTGGATCACACGCCATCGCAATCGCGATCATGACACGCTGACGCATACCACCAGAGAGACGGTGGGGGTACTCATCCACAATCTCTGCCGCGCGAGGAATGCCGACGAGATTGAGCAGTTCGATCGCCCGCGCTCGCGCCGCCGGCCCGCGCATCCCTTTGTGAATACGCAGCGACTCGGTAATCTGTTTGCCGATCTTGTGCACTGGATTGAGCGACGTCATCGGCTCCTGAAAGATCATTGCGATGTCGTTGCCTCGCACCTTGCGCATGTCCGCCTCAGACAGTTTCACGAGGTCGCGGTCTTCAAACTGAATGCTGCCGGATTGGATTTTTCCGTTTGCAGTAAGCAGTTTCATGATGGAAAGCGAAGTGACGCTCTTTCCACACCCTGACTCACCGACAATTCCTAGTGTTTCACCTTTGTCGATGTGAAAACTGACATCGTCAATCGCTGGCACATAGCCACTCGTCGTTCCAAAACTCGTCGTTAAATGTTCCACAGATAAAATGGTAGACATGGTCTCACCTCACCCATCTTACGTAACACGTACCGTTCTTTAAATCCACCTGGGACGGACATCCAAAAGTCCCTGAAAAAAACACGCGCTCTAACTTGTTATCACGTACGAACTATGGTAGCACATGCTTCGTTTACTTTCGATGAGAATCTTATTCCATAGAAACTAGAATGACCCAACACAATGGGTCACTCTATCATACGAAACTCGTATTCGTCAAATATCGACAATCGGTTTGAATGGGTTCACAAAAAAGTCCGAATGATCATTAGAATTTACTCAGTTTTTCGTGGTCGTTCGTAGCGCGTGGACAGTTCTTCTAGAACTGCAGACAGCGGAATTCCCGTATGTCGCAGCATGACAAACAGATGGTAAAGCAAGTCAGCCGCCTCATAGCGAATCTCCGTGGGATCATCATTTTTCACAGCGAGAATTACCTCTGAAGTCTCTTCGCCCAATTTTTTAAGAATTTTGTCGACACCTTTTTCAAACAGATAGGTCGTATAGGCACCTTCCGGCCGTTCTCTGTAGCGCTGATCAATCAGTGCTTCGAGCGCCGCCAGCACGCCATACGCCGCCTGGCTCTTGGCGACCCCTTCAAAACAAGAATAGGCGCCTGTGTGGCAGGCCGGTCCATGTGGCGAGACCCGATATAAAAGCGCGTCATGATCACAATCGCGATGAATCGAAAGTACCGTTTGTCGGTTGCCAGACGATGTGCCTTTATGCCAAAGTTCATTCCGAGAGCGGCTAAAGAGCCACGTCTCCCCTGTCTCCATCGTTCGCGCGACAGCCTCGCGATTCGCGTAGGCAAGCGTCAAGACAGCGTATGTCTGCGCGTCCTGAAGGATCACCGGAACGAGACCGTCACGGTCATAGGCGAGACGATCCAGATCAAAGTCGACACGGATCATCGGATCGACACTCCCCTTTCGCGAAGATTTTTTTTCACTTCTGTGACGGATGTCTCCGCAAAGTGAAAGATCGAAGCGGCAAGCGCAGCATCCGCGCCACCTGCTGTAAACACATCATAAAAGTGTTCTGCGCACCCCGCGCCACCCGACGCGATCACCGGGATGCTTACCGCGTCCGCGATCGCCCGCGTCAGCGCAAGGTCATATCCATCACGTTGCCCGTCTTCGTCAAAACTTGTGACAAGCAATTCTCCCGCGCCGCGCGCCTCCGCCTCTTTTGCCCAGGCGACCGCACTCTTCCCTGTGTTGATGCGACCGCCGCTCACCAGAACGTCCCACGATTGCTCTGTGCGCCGTTTCGCATCCAACGCGATCACGACACACTGAGAGCCAAAGCGCTTCGCCGACTCTGAGATCAACGCGGGATTTTTGACGGCAGCCGAATTGAGCGAAACCTTGTCGGCACCCGCCCGCAAGACGTCGCGCACTTCTGCAACCGATCCGATCCCTCCACCAACAGTAAAAGGAATGAAAACCTGAGCAGCCGTTTCACTCACGATGTCAAGCATCGTCCGCCGCCCTTCATGTGTCGCTGAGATGTCGAGCATCACAAGTTCATCTGCGCCCTGTTCATCATATCGCTTTGCGAGAATGACAGGATCCCCGGCATCGCGCTCATTCGCAAAAAACGACTGAAACTTTACCACGCGCCCATTTCGCACATCAAAACACGGAATGATCCGCTTCGTGATCACGCTACATCGGCACCTCCCCGGCGGTGAGATTCAGGGCATCACGCAAGGACATCCGCCCGTCGAGCAACGCTTTTCCTAAGATCACACCTGATACGCCCGCGTCCGCGCGCGCAATAATCTGCCTGACATCTGCCAGGTCTTTGACACCGCCAGAGACGATCACAGACAACCCGGAGCACTTGGAGAGTTCTACAGAACGTTCCAGGGAGGCACCTGCAAGCGTACCGTCTTTCGAAATATCGGTATGAATACAGTCTTCGAATCCGAACTCACACAGCGCTTTCGCGAGTGCGGTCGCTTCAAGCGTTTCCTCCGCCAGCCAACCAGCCGTCGCAACCTTCCCGTTTCGCGCATCAATCCCTACCGTGACGCTCTTTCCATACGTTTTGCGATAGCCTCCCGCAACCTCTGGCGCACGCGCCGCGACAGTGCCGAGGACGACCCGCCACACGCCGAGTTTCAGCCAGTACTCAATATCTTCTTCTGTCCGTATACCGCCGCCAAGTTCGATGTAAAGCCCCGTATCTTCAAGGATTTCACGGATACACTCCGCCGTTTGCGGTGTGCGCGTGCCACTTCGCGCCGCATCTAAATCAACGATGTGCAAATGGGTTGCGCCATCCTCCCGATAGCTGCGCGCGAGCTTGTGTGGATCCCCATAAGACGTGACACGCTCATAATCACCCTGATAGAGGCGAACTGCATCTCCTGAAAGAAGGTCAATCGCGGGCAAAATGTACACGCTCGACACCTCCTCGCGCTGATGTGGTGATTGTCTTTTCGTCGCGCGCCACACCGCTTTGATCCGGAAAAACGGCAAACTGTTTCAAAAGCTTTAAACCTGTGTTTGAACTTTTCTCAGGGTGAAACTGCATGCCTACGATGTTATTCTGCGCAACAATGGCCGGAACATCGACGCCATACTCTGCCGTCGCAAGAAGAATCGAATCATCTGCGACACGCACATAGTAACTATGGACAAAATACGCGTAATCTTCGCCCTCTAATGAAAGCGTGAGCGCGTGTCGGCGAGCGGGTTGCAACTGGTTCCACCCGACCTGCGGTATTTTATAAGGCCCCGGAATTCGTTCAACACGCCCCGGCAAGAGTCCGAGCCCCGCGTGATCGCCATGCTCAGAGCTCGCGTCAAAGAGGAGTTGCATGCCGAGGCAAATGCCAAGCAGCGGCCGGTTTGACGCCGCAAAGGCACGAATCGCTGTAACGAGATCGCGATCGTGGAGCAATTCCATCGCATCGCCAAACGCGCCAACCCCTGGGATCAAGAGTCGATCAAGCGCGTCAAACTCGGACGCCGATTGAATAACGACAGATGGTTCACCCAAATAGTCAAACGCCTTTTTTACACTGAACAGATTGCCGACACCGTAATCAAGGATTCCAATCACTGCGCAACACTTCCTTCACACAGCGAATCGCGGATGCGCGAAACGACGTGATCCACTTCGCTCCCGCGCACTTGGTAACTGCGGCGATTAGCAATGAGGCGTGTCGAAATGGCAGACAAAGACACGAGCTCGATGAGCCCATTTTCCTTCAACGTACGCCCTGTCTCGACAAGATCCACAATGCAGTCGGATAATCCGATGATCGGCGCCAGTTCCACACTGCCGCTCAGCGGAATAATTTCAATCTGACGACCGAGCGTGCGGAAATAGGCTTGCGCATAGCGCGGATACTTCGTGGCGACGCGCGTCACCCGTTTTACATCGAGCCCGCTTGGACCAGCCACGACAATTCGGCATCT
Organism: Ferroacidibacillus organovorans; assembly: GCF_001642725.1. Taxonomy (GTDB): domain Bacteria; phylum Bacillota; class Bacilli; order Alicyclobacillales; family SLC66; genus Ferroacidibacillus; species Ferroacidibacillus organovorans. Next base: position 67,711 of record NZ_LSUQ01000004.1, on the reverse strand, counting down.
TCCGTCTTGTAAGTCAATCAATTCGTGAACATCTGCCTGCGACTCATAGAGCACATCCTTGCCGACGACACCGAGGTCTGCGGCGCCGTGTTCAACATACACCGGAACGTCAGACGGTTTTGCCAATAAATAGCGCAAAGGGTGTTTTTTATCTTCAAGCACCAATTTGCGCGTGTCGAGCAATTCCTCCGGAGGCGAAAACCCAGCAGATCGCAAACGTTGCATCGTATCTTCAAGAATGCGTCCCTTGGCGAGTGCGACCGTCAGCATGTGATCCCTCCCTCACGCAGGAAAGCGCGATAGTCGTCTTGTAAACGCACATCGCCGTGTACGCGCGCTCCACTCACTTCAAGCACACGCATGATGCCACCAGAGCATCCCCCAGCCGTTTCACCCTCCGCACCCATTGCATCTGATGGCATGCGCTCTGTTCGGACGATCGAACCTTTTCGCCTCAGCCACTCAGCAAACGAGAGGGCAGACATCCGCCCCTTTTCAACATACCGCACCACGATCCTCTCCTCTTCTTCCTGTGGCTCCGCGACTACGCGCATGAGACGTTCAACGAAGAGGGCACAGCCAGTGGCAGGCAATGGTCGATCAAAGCACCCTAGCAGGTTGTCGTATCTTCCCCCCACACAGATCGGCTGCCCCAGATGCTCCGCATATCCTTCAAAGACTGGTCCCGTGTAGTAATCGTGGTCAAGGACAAGCCCTAAATCCACGTGCACATACTCAAGAACCCCATAGAGATCTAGTAAATCAAACAGCGTCAGAAGTTCGTCACAACACGCACGCCCTGCCGGATCGGTCGCGGCGCTTCGCGCCTGAAGCAGTGCCGTGCGCGTTCCGCGCACCCTTGGAAGCGACCGCACCGCGTCGTACCACGTCGCACTCTGGTAAGGCTTTAGCTCTGTCTCATATTGCACCCAGTCCTTCTCTAGCATCGCCTGACGCAAACCGCGTGCGAGAGTCTCGGGTATTTTTTCAAACCATGTTTGTACATACCCGGTGTGGCCAATCGCAATTCGGAACGTTTGAATGCCAAGCGCCTGCAGACTGCGCACCGCGAGCGCGATCACCTCGGCATCCGCTTCCAGTCCCTCATCGCCAATGCACTCAAACCCCGCCTGCGTCACTTCAATCGTCTGCTTCGCGCGCAATGTCGGCGTCTGATACGTTTTTGCCGCATACATCAAGCGCAGCGGCAATGGCTCGCGCGCAAGGAGGGTAGCCGCCACGCGCGCGACTGGCGTGGTCATCTCTGGCCGCAGTGCGAGGGTGTGCCCCGCTGGGTCAAACGTGCGAAAAAGCCGTTCCTCGTCATCTCGCAAAAGACCGAATTGAAACGTCTGCGAATACTCAAGCATCGGTGTCTCAATCTCGTCATAGTCAAACGTTTTCGCCGTATTGCGAATCGCATGGATGATCTGATTGCGTTGACGCATTGCATCTCCAAAGAAATCACGCGTTCCTACCGGTCTCTCCCAAGCACGCGCCATTTGCTCTCGTCCTTTTCCATACACTTTAGTGATTTAACATGCTAAAGCATCCGCTTGTACAATCCTATCATTCGGGCGTCGTTGCTGTCAATGAGCGAATGATTCGCGCAGGCACCCCTGCTGCAAATACGCCTGGCGGGACGTCGGATGAAACGACTGAGCCCGCCCCGATGACACTTCCGCTCCCGATCGTGACACCCGCGAGAATCGTTGAATTCGCTCCAATCATAACCTCATCGCCAATCGTGACTGGTCCGAATCGATACTCATGAATGAGGTATTCGTGTGTGAGTATCGTGGTCTGGTATCCGATGACACAATTTCGGCCAATCGAAATCCACTCGGGCTTCAGCATATCGAGCGTCACATCAAGCGCGATCGCCGTATGCACACCGATCTGTACCCCAAGCAGTCGCCGGTATATCGTATTTTTTAGTGAGAAACTGGGACAAACGCGAACCATTCGCTGGATGAGCACTGACCTTACGACACGAAAAAAAGGCACCGTCTCATAGAGACGATACAAGGGATTGCAGGGTTCTTTTCCAGTACGTTCAGGTAAGCGATAGACCGATACCTTGCGCGTCTCCACCACCTCCGACGCGCACAGTATGTCTCCGCCAGTCGGTTTTTACCCACCGCGTAGTGTAAGAAGCGTTTATTTTATTTCGCATTAGACCACATAGGACCTAATCTTCGTGCGCGTCCATCGAGGACATCAACTTTTCCGACAGTTCACGCGCCGCGTTGTACCCCATTCGTTTGAGGCGCTGATTCATCGCCGCCACCTCGATAATGATCGCAAGGTTTCGCCCCGGTCGCACAGGGATAATCAGACAGGTAAGATCTACATCGAGAATGCGCCGCTTGTCTTCATCGAGTCCGAGTCTGTCATACGAGCGATCATCCTGCCAAGCCTCAAGCTCAATGATCATTTCAATTTTCTTATGCGTGCGAATCGCGCCTGCGCCAAACAAGGTCATCGCGTTCAGTACGCCGAGTCCACGAATCTCAAGCAAATGCTGCAAGAGGGGAGGCGCCATCCCCACCAGCGTGTCCTCAGAAATCCGGCGAATTTCCACCGCGTCATCCGCCACCATGCGATGACCTCTTTTGAGCAGTTCGAGCGCTGTCTCACTCTTCCCAATGCCACTTGACCCGGTCATCAAAATGCCGATCCCGTACACGTCCACCAAGACACCATGGACGAGCGTTTCTGGCGCGAGGTGAAGTTCGAGAAAGGTTGTGATCTGAGCAATAAACTTAGGCGTCGAAAGGCGCGTCCGAAGAAGCGGAACGCCGTATTGTTCCGCTTCTTCACGCAGTTCATCTGAGATTTCCTGGTTGCGCGTCACTACGATACAGGGGGTCTGCTCAAAACTACAGATCCGCTTCAGTCGCTCACGCGCGTCCATCGCATCGATGGAGCTTAGGAAAGCCAGTTCTGTGCGCCCCAGCACCTGCACGCGATCGGATGGATAATACACGAGAAATCCGGCGAGCCCGAGGCCCGGACGATTGATCTCCTCTGAGTTGATCGTGCGCGCTAAACCGATTCCGCTGCCGATCAATTCAAGATTTAACTCTTCCACGAGTTGAGCGACCGTGACAAACCCGCTCATCGCGCAGCCCCCTTCCTATCAGAAGCTTGGGGATATAAGGTCATCACAGAATGGACAGTTCCGTCTCTTTGTCAAACATGTGAATCTTGCTCATGTCCATCACGAGTCTCACGTTTTCTGAAGCGTGCACGTCACTGCGCGCGACAATCCGTCCCGTAACCTGCTGGCCGCTGAGGTCCATCATCAAGTACATTTCCGACCCCATATGCTCAACCACTTCGATCACCGCTTCAAAAATGCCACCCGGATACGTCTCCGTGTAGACAGGCTCATCGTGGATGTGTTCTGGGCGAATGCCGAGCACCATCTCTTTACCAACCGCGCCCGCTGCACGCACCGCTTCGTGGCGTCCCTCCGGGATTTCTAGTGACAGTCCTTGCGCTACAAAGCGCAGTTTTCCGTTTTGTTCTTCAACCTGACCGTTGATAAAGTTCATGGAAGGTGAACCGATAAATCCAGCCACAAACAGATTGCGCGGATGATTGTAGATCTCTTGCGGGGTTGCCACCTGCTGAATAAAACCGTCTTTCATAACGACGATGCGATCGCCCATCGTCATCGCTTCCGTCTGATCGTGTGTGACATAGATGAACGTCGTTTGCAAGCGCTTGTGAAGTTTACTGATCTCTGTGCGCATCGCGACGCGCAACTTCGCGTCAAGGTTTGAAAGTGGCTCGTCCATCAAAAACGCCTGTGGTTCTCGGACAATCGCGCGTCCCAGCGCGACGCGTTGACGTTGCCCGCCAGAAAGCGCCTTTGGTTTTCTCGCCAACAAGTGGGTGATATCGAGGATTTGCGCCGCATCGCGCACGCGCTTGTCAATCTCAGCTTTTGGGAAGCGTCGCAGTTTGAGCCCAAACGCCATATTTTGATACACCGTCATGTGCGGATAGAGCGCGTAGTTCTGGAATACCATCGCAATATCGCGATCTTTTGGCGCGACGTCATTCATGCGACGTTGACCAATCATCAAATCGCCGTCCGAGATCTCTTCGAGCCCCGCAATCATGCGGAGTGTCGTGGATTTTCCGCAACCCGATGGGCCAACCAGGACGATAAACTCTTTATCTGCAATTTCAAGATTAAAATCGGTCACTGCGACAACGTTGCCGGTATAGCGTTTGTATACGTTTTTCAAAATTACTTCTGCCAAGGCTGTGAGCCCCTTTCAAAAAGTCGATGCGTTTCACTACTTTCGGTAGTATAGCCCGACTTGCCCACACCCCACCATATGGCACTCTACACAAAGTTCCACACCAATGTTTAGGCAGTTCGCGCGCCGAAAAATATTCGTTCACAGTCTACGCAAGAGAAGAGCCGCCCACACCGTCACCGCGTCGTCGAACCGACGAACGTCGTAGCCGGTCAATTCGCGTATGCGCTCAATCCGATACAGCAAGCTGTTGCGGTGCAGATAGAGTTTGCGCGCGGTTTCGCTCATGTTTAGATCGCATGCCACAAACGTCATCACCGTCTGCTCAAGCTCTGCCCCAAGCGTCATCGTGACAGACGGCGTGATCGTGTGCGCCGCATATGCCTGTCGCAAGTGCGGACGCAAGCCAAACAGCAATTCATAGACGCCGAGTCCCTGGGCCGTGAGCACGCGCGATTCTGGCGTGAGCGCCTCAGCGGTCATCACGACAAACAGCATGCGCCGAAGGGTCAGGAGCAATTCTGGCAAACTGCGCACCGCACCGCTATAGACCGCGCGCGCATCGATAAACGACTCAGATACCAGACCATCGACGAGCGCCTCAGCTGTTTCCCTAGGACTGTGCATATCTTCATCCGCATGCCTTGGAAAAACGCACACGACAAGCGCCTGGTCATATGTAAAGTAAAACTCACCGGAAGAGGCTTCGGCGAGCGAGTGAAGCGCGCTCTGCAATTCTTGACGCGTATCTTCTTTCGGTGTGTCGTGAGGCCGCACGCCAATCAAGTAGACGGGCCAACTCCACGGAACAGGCGTTTCTTCAACTTCATCTTCGATCCGAATCGCGCGTGGAAAAGGCTCCGGCGCTTCCCGCAGCGCGGCGTGAATCTCCTCTTGCCATCTCGGTTTTTCCAGCGTTTCGTCCTGATGATTCGTCAGCAAAAGGCGTAACAGCGTCTCTTCCGTTTTCGTCAATTGCGAAACGTGATACGCGACATAGTACTTTTTCCCGTGTTCGATCCAGGCAAAACAGCGCTGATCGCGCACGGTGCTCCCGCGTACCAATGCATCGAACGATTCGGCCTGGAACGCTTCTGGAGGCTCGTGATTGATCCGTAGTCGCCCCGCAAAAACGCGTTCAAGTTCGCGGATATAGCTCATCTCTGTTTCACCCTCCGTTCCTCGCTACGCGTCGACGGAGCGAAATACCACGCGGTCGCCAAAACCCAGACGCGCAGGCGGATCGGCATCCCACTGCCACAGCGCACCGGGCAGTGGATCAACGAGCGTCCCCAAAATCCACCATCCCCCAGCGCTCGCCGAAGGATAGATCCCCGTATAACCAGCTGCGATTGCCACCGCCCCAGGGAACACCTGAACGCGCGGAACAGCTTTGCGCGGTAGGTAAAGCGAATCCGGGAGGCCTTCGAGGTAGGCAAACCCTGGCACAAAACCCGCCGCGTCAACGATGTACGTCTGGCTCGTGTGCCGCGCGATCACGTCTGAAACGGAGAGGTTGACACGGCGTGCGACCTCTTCCAGATCGGTATCCTCGCCACCATAGCGCACGGTACACGCATGCAACTTTGGTTTTTGCGAAATGAACGCAGTCTCGCCTTGCCCCACAGCGTAAAGCCATGCGCAAATCACGGTGTGGAGCGCTGCTCGATCCGCGGAAATTTCGCGATCACGAGGCGGTGCTTGAAGATACAGCATCGCGTCTTCTCCCACACAAACGACCTCGCGCAGCCACGCTGGACGGACGGACAACACCAACGCATGGCGCAAGTCACGTGAAACGCCCTCAACGAGCGTCGCGTCATCGCCAAACCACGTGACGCGCATCTCAGGCAATCGGCGCGCCAAGCGGCACCGCGCGCTCTGGCGTGAGAAGTGTGACCGCCCCATCGTCATGCAGAGCACCGAGCACCAACACTTCCGATGTGAACCCGCCGATCAAACGCGGCGGAAAATTTACGACAGCGACAATCTGCCGTCCGATCAGATCTTCAGGCTGATACTGAACGGTGAGCTGAGCCGAACTCTTTTTGACGCCGAGTGTGCCAAAGTCGATCGTCAACTGATAGGCAGGTTTCTTCGCCTTCGGATGAAGCACAGCCGTTAGAATTTTCCCCACCCGCACCTCCAGTGCGGTAAACGCTTCGTAGGCAGTCTCCTCTTTTCGCTGAGAAGCATCATCCGTTACCATTCACAAAACCCCTTTTCACGCAACTCCCTGCCGCCCGCACCTGCTCTGCCGCCCTAAAGTGCAACCGTTTCACGCAACTCCGCGCGTGCCCGATCCCGCTCAAGCACAGGCGCAAGATATTGACCTGTATACGACTCAGGGGACTTTGCGATCTTCTCAGGTGTGCCGCTCGCGACGAGTCGCCCCCCCTGATCGCCGCCTTCAGGTCCGAGATCGATCAGGTAATCCGCCGTCTTGATCACATCCAGATTATGTTCGATCACGACCACCGTATCCCCTGCATCAACGAGTCGTTGAAGCACGATCAACAGTCGCTCAATGTCTGCGGCGTGAAGTCCCGTCGTTGGCTCGTCCAAAATGTACAAGGTTCTCCCTGTGCTGCGGCGATGCAGTTCAGACGCCAACTTTACGCGCTGCGCTTCGCCGCCCGACATGGTTGTCGCAGGCTGTCCCAGGCGCATGTAGTTGAGTCCCACATCAGAGAGCGTCTGTAGCTTGCGCGCAATTTTAGGAACGTTTTCAAAATACGTCAGCGCCTCTTCGATCGTCATGTCGAGGACGTCCGCGATCGAGCGCCCCTTGTAGTGCACCTCAAGCGTCTCACGGTTGTAGCGTCGACCCTTGCAAATTTCACACGGCACGTACACATCCGGGAGAAAGTGCATCTCGATCTTGATGATGCCGTCACCGCGACACGCCTCGCACCGACCTCCGCGCACGTTAAAACTGAAACGTCCCTTCTTATACCCGCGCACCTTTGCTTCCTGCGTCGTCGCAAACACATCGCGGATGTCGTCAAACACCCCTGTGTATGTCGCTGGATTCGACCGCGGCGTGCGTCCGATCGGCGATTGGTCGATATCGATCACTTTGTCGAGGTGCTCAAGTCCGCGAATCTCATCGTGGCGCCCGGCGCGAATCCGCGCGCGATTGAGTTTTGCCGCGAGCGCTTTGTGGAGAATTTCATTGACGAGCGTGCTTTTTCCCGACCCAGAAACGCCTGTCACACACGTAAATACGCCGAGCGGGAAGCGCACCGAGAGATTCTTTAGATTGTTTTCTTTCGCACCGCGAACCTCGACCACTCGGCCGTCTGATTGACGACGCGCCGGAGGAATCGGAATCGAACGTCGGCCGCTGAGGTACATGCCCGTAATCGAATGCGGGTGGTCCATCACCTCTTGAACCGTTCCTTGCGCAACGACATGACCGCCATGCTCACCCGCGCCGGGTCCAATGTCAATGATCTGATCGGCCGCAAACATCGTATCCTCGTCGTGCTCCACGACAATCAGCGTGTTCCCGAGATCGCGCATCTGTGTCAGCGTGCGAATCAGTCGCGCATTGTCACGCTGGTGAAGTCCAATGCTCGGTTCATCCAAAATGTACAGTACACCGACGAGGCTAGAACCAATCTGTGTCGCCAACCGAATGCGCTGCGCCTCACCACCCGACAGCGTTCCTGCCGCGCGCGCCAGCGTGAGATAATTGAGTCCCACATCACGCAAGAAACCGAGCCGCGCGCCGATCTCCTTCAGAATGAGGTGCGCAATCTGCAGCTCCTTTTCCGTAAGCGTAAGCGCCTCAAAGAATGCGATCGCTTCGACGATCGACCGCTCCGTGACATCTGCGATGGATGCACCTGCGATGCGCACGGCGAGACTCTCTGGCTTCAATCGCTTCCCGCGACAGGCCGGGCATGGCCGACTGCTCATGAACTCCTCGACAAACTCGCGAATATAGTCAGACGCCGTCTCGCGATAACGTCGTTCAAGATTGTGGACAACCCCTTCAAAGGGCACTTCTGCCTGTTTGACTTGCCCAAAATCATTTTCATAAGTAAATTTGATTTTTTGTCCTTTGATGCCATAAAAGAGTTGGTCAAGCGCAGCCTGGTCCACATCCTTGATCGGCACATCCGTCGCGATCCCAAGGTGCCTGCAGGCGCTCTCAAGCAGTCGCGGATAATAGGTTGACGTCGTCCCCGCCCACGGCACAATGCCGCCTTCGTCGATCGTCTTGCCCGGATCGGGAATGACCAAGTCCAAGTCGACCTCCTGCTTGGCGCCAAGCCCCGTACACGCTTCGCACGCGCCAAACGGGCTATTGAATGAAAACATACGGGGCGCAAGCTCATCAACGCTATACCCGCAATTCGGACAGGCGAGATTCTGACTGAACAGGAGCTCCTCCTGTTCCAGCACGTCAACGATGACCGTCCCCCCCGAAAGCGTCAGCGCATTTTCCAATGACTCTGCAACGCGCGTGCGCACGTCTTCTTTCACGATGATACGGTCAATCACCACGGCGATCGTGTGTTTTTTATTCTTCTCAAGCTTGATCTCTTCACCCAACTCACGCAGTTCACCGTCAACACGCACCCGCACGTAGCCACTTCGCATCAGGTCCTCAAAGACCTTTTGGTGTTCACCCTTTTTCCCCGTGATGACTGGGGCGAGAATCTGAATCCGGGCGCGCTCGGGAAGCGTTAAGACACGATCGACCATTTGATCGATCGTTTGAGAGGAAATCGGCGTGCCACACTTCGGACAATGCGGGATGCCGATACGCGCAAAGAGCAACCGCAGATAGTCATAGATCTCGGTCACCGTGCCCACCGTCGAGCGCGGGTTTCGGCTCGTCGTTTTCTGATCAATGCTAATCGCGGGAGACAGCCCTTCAATCGAATCGACGTCCGGCTTGTCCATCTGCCCCAGAAACTGTCGGGCGTACGCCGAAAGCGATTCGACATACCTCCGCTGTCCCTCTGCGTACAGCGTGTCAAACGCGAGCGATGATTTCCCTGAACCGCTAAGTCCGGTGAATACGACCAACTTATCGCGCGGAATGACCACATCTATGTTTTTTAAGTTATGCGCGCGCGCGCCTTTAATCACAATCGATTCGTGTGCCATTCGGGCCTCCAAACGAGTCTTGTCTCTGCTCGCGACCGCGTTCGTCGCACCTCGCGTTTTATTGCGTCCCTCAGGACGCAGACAACTCAATCAACATATCACGCAACTCTGCCGCACGTTCAAACTGCAACGATTTTGCCGCCTCTTTCATTTCCTGTTCCAAACGCCCGATCAACTCGCGGCGCTCCGCTTTGGTCATCTTTGCAACTTTCGTCGCTAGTTCTTCCCCATCAGAGACGAGTTTCGTCGCTTCTATCACATCGCGCACCGCTTTATGAATCGTCTGCGGTGTGATGCCGTGAGCCTCGTTGTGCTCCGACTGGAGTAAACGCCTGCGCTCCGTCTCTGAAATCGCCAGCTTCATCGAGTCAGTGTACACATCGGCGTACATGATCACCTCGCCCGACGCGTTGCGCGCGGCTCTTCCAATCGTCTGAATCAGCGACCGCCACGCTCGCAAAAAGCCTTCTTTGTCCGCATCGAGGATGGCGACGAGTGATACTTCAGGCAAATCAAGCCCTTCACGCAAGAGGTTGATTCCGATCAGCACATCAAAAACGCCAATCCTCAAATCGCGCAGTATCGCCATGCGCTCAAGCGTCTTAATGTCGCTGTGCAGATAGCGCACCTTGATGCCTACCTCTTTCAAATAATCGGTGAGGTCTTCTGACATCTTCTTCGTGAGCGTAGTTACCAGAACGCGCTCTTGACGGGCGATCCGCTTGCGAATCTCCGCGATCAGATCGTCAATCTGTCCTTTAATTGGCCGCACTGTGATGAGCGGATCGAGCAGTCCCGTCGGGCGGATGATCTGCTCTACTTTTTGCGCGCTCACCTTCAACTCATAATCCCCAGGCGTCGCCGAGACAAAGATCGTCTGATACTTGTACATCGAAAGCTCTTCAAAACGCAGCGGACGATTGTCAGCAGCAGACGGCAGCCGAAAACCGTGTTCGATCAGCGTCAATTTTCGCGAGCGATCCCCACCGTACATACCGTGCAACTGCGGGATCGTCACGTGCGACTCATCAATCACCAAGAGAAAATCATCTGGAAAGTAATCAAACAGGGTATAGGGAGGGTCTCCGGCCGAGCGGCCGTCTAAATGACGCGAGTAATTTTCAATGCCTGAGCAAAAACCGACCTCCTGCATCATCTCAAGATCGTAGTTTGTGCGCTGCTCTAACCGCTGCGCCTCAAGCAGACGTCCTGCAGATCGCAACTCGGAGAGGCGCTCTAAAAGTTCCGCGCGTATCGATGCCGCCGCTCTCTCAATCGTCTCTTTTCCCGAGACATAGTGGGACGCCGGAAAAATGGCGACATGCTCGCGCCGGCCGATCATTTCACCGGTCAGGATATCGACTGCCGTAATGCGTTCAATCTCTTCCCCAAAAAACTCGACGCGAAGCGCCTGTTCCCCGTGCGATGCCGGAACAATTTCAACGACATCTCCGCGTACGCGAAAGGTTCCGCGCACAAAGTTCACATCATTTCGCTCGTACTGCATATCTACGAGTCGCCGCAGCATCTCGTTGCGCGGTTTCTCCATGCCCACACGCAGCGAGAGAACGTTTTCTTTATAGCGAAATGGCGAACCTAGTCCGAAAATGCTTGAGACACTCGCGACAACAAGAACGTCATTTCGTTCAAACAGCGAACTCGTCGCAGAGTGCCTCAGTTTATCGATCTCGTCATTCGTTTTCGCGTCTTTCTCAATAAACGTATCGGTGTGCGGAATATACGCTTCCGGTTGATAGTAATCGTAATAACTGACAAAGTACTCAACAGCGTTTTTGGGGAAAAATTCTTTAAACTCGGACGTGAGCTGTGCGGCGAGCGTCTTGTTGTGCGCAATCACAAGCGTTGGCTTGTTGATCTTTGCGACGACGTTAGCCACGGTAAACGTCTTTCCAGAACCCGTGACGCCGAGCAGCGTCTGAAAGCGATCACCTTTTTGTATGCCTGATGTCAATTGTTCAATCGCTTTCGGTTGGTCGCCCGTCGGCTCATACTCAGACACCAGTTCAAACGATCCTGGCAGTGCCATCGCAAACAGCCTCCCATCATCACCCATCATCTCTTCGCATTATATACGATCATACGTTCGATGGAAATGGAAGAGGACAGACTTTGGTTCGCAATTTTTCGCCACACCGCTACGCCGTCCGCGTCGCAACAGCATCACGGATGAGTTGGTGCACCGCTTTGCACCGATTTTGACTGAAGGACAATGGGGATTTGCAGATTGCTTGGCGTCGTGTTTTGGGAGATCAGCACATTGCGATTCACACCGACTGCCGGTGTGATCGCAGCGAGGGCGTTCGGCTGTGCGCCAAACGATGACTCCCCTTGTTGCAGGGAGTACGTACTGCGCAGGATGACGATATTGACGCGGCGATTCTGCTGTCGCCCAGCCGCTGTGGAATTTGGCACGACCGGGTGGTACTGACCGTAACCGACGGCGCTCAGACGCGTCGGATTGACCCCAAACTGAATCAAATCTTCAACGACATTGAGCGCGCGACCCGTCGACAGCTCCCAGTTCGACGGAAACTGCGCAGTGTGAATCGGCACGTTGTCCGTGTACCCTTCAATCTGGATCTGATTCGAAAGGGTTTGCAAAAAAGGGACAAGTTGTTGCAAGACATGCACCGCCTGCGGGCGAATTTGGTCCTGTCCCGTCGCAAAAAGGACGACATCCCTTAATGTGATTTGAATTCCCCGCTGTTGATTGGTAATCGAAAGACTGTTTTCCAAACCGCGCTTTGAGACAAACTGTTTCAACTCTTGATAGAGATTTGAAAACTTGACGTCTTCTTTTAGAATGTTTTGCAGTTGGATCATTTGCGCTTTGCTGCCAGCCTTCAGACTAAATCCCTGATTGTGTCCCTGGGTTGGATTCTCTGCCGCGAGGAGTGCCGTCTTTCCTAATCCTTGCAAAGGTATTTGATTGCTCGGGTTGAGCGCCGCATTCAGTGATTCAGAGAGCGTCATAAACTTTGCCACGTCAACTTTGGACATGGCGTACATGATGACAAAAAAGATGAGCAAGAGGGTAATCAAGTCCGAGTAAGTGATCAACCAGCGCTCGGAGTTCTCTTTTACGACCGACTTTTTTCGTCTAGGCATTCGCTACCTCCGACTCGGACGACGCTGACCCTTTCTTGCCTTGACTGCGTTCACGCATGCGCGGTGCGAGGAACACTTTCAACTTCTGATCCAAAACAGTCGGATTTTCTCCAGCTTGAATCGACAGTACACCTTCTACCATAATTTCACGCAACAAGATCTCTTCTTTAGAGCGCTGCTTGAGCTTAGAGGCCAGCGGCAACCACAGCAGGTTTGCACTGCCCACCCCATAGAGGGTTGCAATAAACGCAGTCGCAATGAGCGGTCCGAGCGTGCTGACATTCGTCAGGTTGCTCAATACGTGAATGAGCCCCGTGACCGTTCCGATGATCCCCATCGTCGGAGCGAAACCACCTGCCGACTCAAAAACAGCGACCCCCGCTTCGTGCCGCGCCTCCATGTAGCCAATCTCTGTTTCAAGGATGCTGCGGACGAGTTCCGGGTCAACGCCATCGACCACAAGCTGAACTGCATTTTTAAAGAACACATCCTGCATCCCCTCCAGCTTGTCCTCAAGCGAGAGAATACCCTCCCGCCTTGCAGACGTCGCGAGCGCCACAAGCTGTTCGATCGCCGCCAAACTGTCGAGCTTCTGCTGCTTGAATGCGATGCTAAAAAGCGAGCCCACCATTTTCAATTGTTTTGCTGAAAAAGAAATGATGACAGCGCCAGCCGTCCCGCCAAACACGATAATGGCGGCAGACAGACCTAACAAAGCGAGCGGAGAGCCGCCTTCCATGACAAACGCGACAATCAGCGAAGCAAACCCGAGTATGATGCCGCCTATGGTTGTAAGATCCATCCTCTAACTCCCTATCGTGAATAAAATCGCACCGAACTTCGTGTATTCGCGAACACCTATTGATGCTTTGAACGCTCTCTATAAGCGATGGTATGTCAACGTTTTGAACAATTTCTATGAACAGACCAGATCATGCGGGAAACCACCAATCGGTCACGCGGGTGATTCAGCCGCATTCTCCCCCGCCTCGACGCTTCGCCAGAGCTTGAAGAATCGTCCCTGCTGCCCAACGCTAAACACGTTTGCCTCAGCCAACCCCCGCTCGTCAGGTACAAACATGCATCCGAGATGGTGAGGATCGCGTTCAAAGATCGGCGTTCCGATCAATCGCAGTTCACCGCGTGAATCGATCACCTCAAGCTTTACATACGCTGGGTTATGATCGATTGCAAAATGCAGATCATACGGACTGTTTACCGTGATGCCGCCGACACGCGCAATGGTCTCACCTGGCATCAGACCGATGCGCCTTGCCGGCGTTCCGGGAAGAATGGCGAGAATGCGCACACCCGCTTTGGGACGAACGTAGAGTGGGGGCTGCGACTCTTCTCGGACAACCTGGAATTTGTCAATCCATATGTGTGAAAACAGCGAGATCAGTGTGACAATGACCAATCCGAGCGTTGAGTGGCGCAATAAAAACAAGGCGACCGCCAAAATGAACGCATACAGGCTGATCGACACACCTCCTAAAAAAAAGACGCGTTGTGGCGTCGTGCCGAGTGCGATACCTGTGCGATTCGGCAGAACGCTAAAAGGCACGCTTCCCAACACAAAAATCGGTAACGGCCAGAATCCCTGCAATAAAAAGGCACCCACAGTTTGCCCGCGGCGGCTCTTCATTAAAAATGGAGACGCAATGCCCGCTCGCATAAATGTCGCAATCCCTTCTACGCCGTTTGCCGCAGCAATCAGCGCCAAGAGTGAAAAAGGGTGCAGCGCGCGCAGCCATGCAGTCACCAGCGGCGCGTTCGCAGGCGTCCACCAAACGCTGACAAGTCCCGCGAGCGCAACCAGAGAACCGCCGTAAGAGACGCACGCCAGTCGCATGTCGATCACCGAGAAAAGCGTCCCCAATACCCAGACACTGACACCGTCCTGCCAACTGAACGGTATATGCGCGTAGTCAAACGCCGCACTGATCACAATCCCTGCGAGCAGACCAATACCGATACTGCGAAATGCGTGCAGCACATCACGAGTCACTTTGATTCCGAGTGTTGCGCGCTCCAAATGGCGCTGTCGAAGGTGTTGAATCCCTGCAAGCAAAAGTGTGACGAGATAAAGCCACGGAAAGTGAAGAAGCGCGAGAAGGCCGTGAAGAACCATAAACGAAATCACCTCTCTCGCACAGATCAATCAAACAAAACGCATCATGAACATATGAAAAAGCAACCGAGTCTTCCTCGGTTGCTATATTTCGACACGTTATACGCCGCTTCCTGCTCATCCTCCGAGTTTCTGATCAAGATACCCGATAGCGGTCTGCATGGCCGGATCGTCGCGGACGCGTATCTTTAGCAGCGCGACATTCAATGCGTACGCGGTGGCATCGCTCACCGTCCCTGTTGATTTCAAACCGTGCATTTTTTGAAATGCTGTGACCGCCTGCTCCGTCTGCACACTGTAGTAGCCATCCGTCCGCCCTGGATTGTACCCGAGCGCGAGAAGCATCCGTTGCAAGACTGCGATACTGACACTGGATTGATCAAGCGCATACGGCCGCCTAAGCGTCATGGGAAGCGGCGGCAGATGGTAGAATGCAGGCGTCGCAACGTACATCGACGGCGCAATTCCCACGTGGTGAATCCACGTCCCTTTTGGCGTTAGCCATTTGGCAACCGTCAGTTTCAGACTCGATCCATCCGCAAACTCTTGCGTTTCTTGCACCGTGCCTTTACCGTAGGTGCGCTCACCGATCAGCGGCACCCCACCCGAATCGTGAAGCGCCGCCGCAAGAATCTCCGCCGCGCTGGCGCTGTTTCCATTGATCAAACAAACCATTGGAAGCTTGATTCCACTGCCCGAGGCGTGGAGTGCCTGAATCTGATGATTGCGGCTCTCTACTTCGACAATCGTTTTCCCTCTCGCCAACAAATCGTTTGCAATCTGACCGACACTCGACAGCAGTCCACCCGGATCATCCCGCACATCAAGAATGAGACCGCGCGCGCCTTCCTGTTTCAGAATGCTCAAATCGCGCGCGAATGCGCTCGCCGTGTCTTCGCTAAACTGTGTGATCAAAATATATCCGATGTGATTCGAGAACATCTTCGCGTAAACGGTCGACTGGTGAAGGTTTGCCCGCTGCACGCGAATGTGTAGCGTCGCAGAGCCGCGCAGCAAGGTCAGATTCGCATAGCTGCCAACCTGTCCACGAATGCGCTCCACCACCTGCAAAAGAGACATTCCATCGGTCTTGCTCCCATTGACCTGCGTCAAAATGTCCCCTGACCGAACACCCGCGCGATCAGCAGGTGAGCCGGGCAGGACAGAACTGATGACGATTTGGCCTGACTCATAGGAGAGTACAGCGCCGATTCCCTGGAAGTGCGAACTGACCATCTCGCGAAACCGGGCTGTCATCGCTGGGTTCATGTACTGAGAGAAAGGGTCGTGCAAGGTGTCCATCATGCCGGAGATCATGCCGTGAATCAACTCATTCGGATCGACCTGACGGTAATATGACGTCGTCAAAAGGCGATACGTGGACATGAACTGCCGATAGGCGGGTTGACTCGCGAGCGGAGAAAAGTCTGCGCCTACCGCGCGCAGCGTGAGAACCGTTGCCGCCGCCGTCAATGCAATGGTCCCCAGAAATTTTGAAACGCGGGCGATTTTCACGTCGTTCACCTGTCCTTTTCGCGCAGCGAACAGCGTCCCGTTTGCGGGACACCATCACTCTATGCGGACAGGTTCAACCTTGAGAACTCATGTAGCCCTTTCTTCCCATTCAAAAGGCAAATAGTGATCCCCCACGCCACTGTCTAGACGCGAAGAAAGCGGCGCATCGAAAAGAGGCTGCCCCATACGCCCATGAACAGTCCACAGGCGACAAGCACCCAAACGACATGCGTAATGACAAGCGGATACGGGACGAGCGTAAACGGTGGAAACAGTTTTACCGTCTGTGCAATCCAGCGATAAAGCTCATACAGAACAACGCTCGGTATGGCTGCGCCCACTAACCCCATCAGTGTTCCTTCGACGAAAAAAGGGCCGCGAATGAAGCCATTGGTCGCGCCAACCAACTTCATAATTTCAATCTCGCGGCGTCGCGTAAAGATGGTGACGCGAATCGTATTTGAGATGAGAAACATCCCGAGGATGAGCAATCCGCCGATCAGAATGACAGCCGCATCGCGCGCGACGTTCATGATCGTCAAAAGTTTTGGAAGAAAGCTCTGCCCGTACTGAACACTCTCAATGCCCGGCGTGCTCTGCACCTCTTTTGCAACCGCTGCAGTCTGTTGCGGATTCACTGCGTTTAGGATGAAAGCGTTTGGCAACGGGTTGCCAAGCCCAGTCATGATATCCGCATTGCTCTTTAAGATCTGCTTCATTTGCTTCAACGCTTGAACTTTCGACACAAAGCGCACAGAGCGCACGCCACTCAAGTGTGCGAGTCGCTTTTCCAGCGCCGGGAGCGCTTTGACAGGCACGACATTGCTCACATACGCGTTAATCTGCAACTGACTCTCAATGTTTAGGGAGATGTTTTGCACATTCAAACTCAGGAGAATGGATCCGCCCAAGATAAACAAGGTGACTGCAACTGCGCTAATCGATGCGAAGGTCATCCAACCATTGCGAAATAAATTGCGCATTCCTTCCCGCGCATGTCTTCCTACCGTCCTAATCTTCATAGCCGTATTCCCCGCGTTCCTGATCGCGCACAATGCGACCTTGTTCAATCGCGATGACGCGCTTGCGAACCGAATTGACGAGTTCCCGATTATGCGTCGCCATGACGATCGTTGTTCCGCGATCATTCACCCGTTGAAACAGTTTCATAATCGTCCACGAATTGTCCGGATCAAGGTTTCCGGTAGGCTCATCCGCGATGATCACACTCGGCTTGTTGACGAGTGCGCGCGCGATCCCTACACGCTGCTGCTCGCCACCTGACAGTTCGCGTGGCAACATGTTCGCTTTTTCAGTGAGACCAACGAGTTCCAAGACTTCGGCGACGCGCTTTTGAATCGTCTTTCGCGACGCTTCAATAACTTCTAATGCAAACGATACATTTTCGTACACCGTCAAGGGTTGTAACAATTTATAATCTTGAAAGACCACCCCAATGTGGCGGCGCATCATAGGGATTTGCCTCTCACGCAATCGCTCAATATTGAAACCACCGACAAAAATCTGACCTTTCGTCGGCTTTTCTTCACGGTACATAAGTTTGATGAATGTCGATTTGCCGGCACCGCTCGGGCCAACCACATAGCAAAATTCTCCTTGTGCGATCCGCACGGATATGCCAGAAAGTGCGGCGACACCGTTCCCGTACTCTTTCCAGACGTCCTGCATCTCAATCATGCAAATCCTCCATTGAATAATTCGACAGGCGCTGTTTCGCGATGCTTCGACAGCGTGATTCGACATCTTACATTCGACACCCATCGTCAAAAACCCTGTGGAAGATTCTTCATTTCTGATATTCTGATGCTAAGAAGAATGATCAATTCCGCTCACGCACATCCTAAATCTGAGGAGGGATCTTGCAAATGGCATCCCAAGAAACAAACGTTCATGCTGTTGAACACTGGACACGTACGGACAATTGGTCATTCTGGTCTTTTGGACTCGGGATGTTGCTCGAAAACTACATTTTTAGCATGGCCACCTTCGCGACAGGTTGGGTCACCATGCCCAAGAGCCTTCAGTCCCTTTTGCTCGCATGGGCTCCTATCTGGCTTGTGATTGGCATCGCCGTTGCCGGTCCACTCGCGGATCGGATTGGAAGGAAAAATACGTTTTATACGACGATGTCTCTCTATGGAATTGGCGCCATCGGCATCGTCTTTAGCCAGACCTATGTACTTATTCTTCTGTTTCTCGCGCTCCTGCTGTTTGCGGCCGGCGGTGAAATGAACACGATTATGGCGGCGTCCCACGAGATGATGCCTCATAAACATCGTAGCAAGGCAATGATGCTGGAGCTTAATTTCATCAATCTCGGCGGCGTTATTATTGCGATTGTCACCCTCTTTTCCGCTTCACAACAGATTGCGTTTCAACGCGGGATGATTGCCGTTACACTACTCGCCGTTCTCATCGTCATGTTTCTGGCGCGGCGCAACACGCCCGAGTCGATTCCATGGCTCGAAAAAAGGGGCTACCACGAACGTGCACAGGCAGAGATCGACCGCTTTTACGGGCGTGAAGAGTACGAAGCGCGCAGACTCGCCGCACGCACGGCAACAACTGCGGCAAAGCAAGCGCCATCCACCTCACGCCGCGTTGGCATTCCACTCAAACTGTTCGTAACGATCACAACGTCATTCGCAGGCGCCGCCGGGTTTGGTCTGATGACCTATGTATTAGGGCCTAACTATTTTCCAAACTTCAAATCAGAGATCGTCCTGATCGCGACAGGGACAGGACTCATCTCCGGTTTCTTGGGATTCTGGGCGGATCGCTTGAGTCGAAAAAAACTGTTGCTTCTCGGTTACGGCGGTTCCGTCGCGCTCACGATCGTGATTTGGCTTACGCTCGGTGCGTGGTCGAAAAATTTGGCGCTCTTCTGGATTCTGCTGATTCTTTTAAACCTGTTTGTAAACATCGGCTATCTCACAGAGGATACCTTAAAAGGTGAAGTGTGGCCGACACAGTCGCGCGGAACGTACACTGCATTTGTGCGTTTTGTAAGCATTGGTCTGTATGTCGCCACGATCTATATCACACAGAGTTTTAGCCTAAACGCCTACACGTTGTTCAACATCCTCATTTGGGTCATCGGATTGGCAGGTGCCATTGCCTGGTACGTCCGCGGTGTCGAAACCGGGCAAGGCGCAAGCCTTGATACAGCGTCAGGAGAGTCCTTTTTTCCAGACCACTAAAAAGGATGGGAGATCAAAAAGGGGTCAGGTAAGCTTCAAGCAGTGCAAGAAAGCAAGTCAAACATGCGGACGGAGCGTACGTCCCTGGTACGTGACGGAGCAGGTTTGACGCTGACGCGGCAATGCGCAGAAGAGTTCTGACCCCTACTAGGCATTCTCTACTAGTCTCCCCCCTCCAAACCATCTAGGAAGAATGGTCCATAGGGAACTCTCCTCACGACCGCACCCGATTTATCATAAGTTCAAAGGAACTGATCTTTGAATTCAGAAGCGAAAAGAGGCCGTTTCAAATGGCACTGCTTCAATCTTCTGCGGCAACCACGCGTGTGCTCCAGTATGAACAACACCCGCGCATCGTCATGTGGGAATTAACCCGCGCCTGTCAATTGCACTGCGTTCACTGCCGCGCAAAAGCACAAACCCGCCGCGCGCCTGACGAGCTTACAACCGATCAGGCAAAACGCGTGATCGATCAAATCACGGAAATGGATCATCCCCTCCTCGTCTTCACCGGCGGCGATCCTTTAGAGAGACCCGACTTGTTCGATCTCATTCAGTATGCTGTAAACCAGGGTGTTCACGTCTCTCTCGCTGCGAGCGTCACCCCGAAGCTGACCAAAAGCGTCCTTCAACGTGCCGTACTCTCTGGCGTTTCCCGCTTTGCAATCAGTCTGGACGGTGCGACAAACCTTACGCACGATCGCTTCCGCTCTGTACACGGCTCATTCAAAGAGACCATGAACTCGCTTCAAAACCTTAGGGAATCTGGACTGTCCACCCAAATCAATACGACGGTCACAGCGTGGAACAAAACTGAACTGGAAGGCATCGCAGCCATCGCTGAACAGCACCAGATCGATCTGTGGAGTCTCTTTTTTCTGATCCCCACAGGGCGAGGACGCGCTTCCATGATGCTTGACGCACAGCAAAACGAAGACATTTTGCAGTGGCTTTATGAACAAACTCAAATCCGTCCATTTGCGATCAAAACCACAGAAGCTCCTTTTTTTCAGCGGATCACAAGCCAACATGGTCAGCGCACACCTGGGCGAAATGTCACGGATGGGGACGGCTTCATCTTTATATCGCACAATGGGCACGTCTATCCTTCCGGGTTCCTTCCCGTATCCATAGGAAACGTTTTGCGCACGCCACTCCCAACGCTGTATCGCGAGAGCCCCTTGCTGCTCTCCTTGCGAAACCGTAAACTCCGCAAAGGAAAGTGTGGTGTGTGCGAGTTCAAAGAAATTTGCGGCGGATCACGTGCGCGCGCTTTTGCCGTGACAGGCGATCCGTTGGAGAGTGACCCCGGTTGCGCCTATTTGCCGCTCTCCCTGCGCGGCGGCAAGGAGATGGGGGCACAAACAGAATGAGACTCATCCGGGTTGCGATCATTGGAGGCGGCGTGACAGGAATGACTGCCGCCTACCATCTGCAGGAGCAGAGCAAAGAACGCGGCCTACCGCTGGAATGCACACTGTTTGAGGCGACATCTCGCATCGGCGGAAAAATTCAGACACATCGAGATCAAAAGTTCTGGATTGAACTCGGCCCTGATTCGATCTTCACCGCAAAACCAGACGGCGTCACTTTGCTTCGCGAACTGGGGATCTCCGACCAAATCATTCACGCCGTCTCCGGTCAAACATCCCTCGCCCGAAACCACACGCTTTTTCCCATTCCGCGCGATCTGTACATGGGAATCCCTGCGCGATGGTCTGCCATGGCGATGTCGCCTCTTCTGAGTCCGCGCGGCAAACTGCGCGCGCTCGGCGATCTCGTCTTGCCAAGGACTTCCGAGTTGGAGACACTTTCTCTAGGCCATTTGTTGCGCTTACGCTTTGGTCACGAGGTCGTGGAACAAATCGCAGCACCTCTGCTCGCCGGCATCCACGCAGCAGACATTGACCGAATGGGCATCGCTGATGCAACCCCTGCCATTGAACATTTGATTCGAACACACCGCAGCCTTTTGCTTGGCGCAAAAAGAAGCAAAAAACGTACTCAACGCCCTGCGTCGCAAAGCGCGTCATCTCCGTTCATCAGCTTGCAAGGCGGGCTGTCAACACTCACTGAGGCACTATTCGCTAAAACGAATGAATTCGTCCACTACAAAACGAACGCGCCAGTGAAGCAACTAAAGAAAAACCCGGATGGTAGCTATACCTTTGTCTACCTTTCTGACAATGTTCCCACACGGTTTGAGGCAGACGCTGTGATCCTGGCAACCCCCGCTCACGCCGCTGCCGCGATCGTAGAGACGTTAGGGATCACCACAGATCTGCTTCCATCCATTCGCTATGCGTCGACGGCAACCGTCATTCTCGGGTTTGCTGCGGCCACGTTTCCCGAACAGCGTGAGATGACCGGATTTCTCGTTCCTCGCAGCGCCGGACTTTCCATCACCGCATGCACAGTCGTCACGACAAAATGGCCATCGTCTCTAGATCAAAAACAAGTGGTTGTACGCTGCTATGTAGGGAGAGATGGTAGCGAGGAAATTTTGAAACAAAGCGATGAGGACATTGTAAAAGCTGTGGAGGATGACCTTCACGCGATCTGGAAGGTAAAACGCACACCCGCGTTTTACCGCCTCACGCGTTGGCCGATTTCGATGCCACAGTACGATGTGGGCCACGCAAATCGCGTAGCGCGCATGGAGCAAGCGCTACACGATTTTCCTGGTCTCGCCATGGCAGGAGCCGCCTATCGGGGCATGGGAATTCCCGACTGTATCAAAGATGGAAAGCGCGCCGCGACACATGTCCTAAAGCACGTGACACAAATCGAATAGACGTTCAGGACATCTCTACATGACCTGCCACGCATCGCGAGCGCAGATCAGCCTACGCGCGCGCGCGCCAGCGTCAGCTGTTCTACCACACGATCGCGCGCAGTCCCTCCGCGCGATCGTCGAGCATTGACGACCGCCTCTGGCGAGAGCTTTTCGAGCACATCCTCGTCAAAGAGTGGCGATTCCTTTCGCAACGCCTCAATCGACCACGCGGTCAATGCGCGCCTCTCACGGATGCTGACATTCACGATGCGCCCTACCACTTCGTGCGCCTGGCGAAACGGCAATCCTTTGCGCACGAGATAATCGGCCATATCGGTCGCCGCACTGTAATCTCCATCAAGCGCGCGCTTGATGCGCTCGCGGTTGACACCCATTGTCGAGATCATCGCAGGAAACACGGCAAGCAACAGATGCACCGTGTCGAGCGCATCAAAAACACCCTCTTTGTCTTCCTGAAGGTCCTTGTTGTAAGCGAGGGGCAATCCTTTACACACCGTCAAGAGCCCCGTCAAATGACCAAAGACGCGCCCCGCCTTGCCGCGCGCGAGTTCCGCCACGTCTGGATTCTTCTTCTGCGGCATTATGGAGGAGCCAGTCGTAAACGCGTCGTCCAGTTCAATAAACCCGAACTCGGTCGAATTCCACAAGATGAGCTCTTCTGACAGGCGCGACAGGTGTACCATAAAAAGCGAGAGCGCCGCGAGCGTCTCCAGGATGTAATCGCGATCACTCACCGCATCCATACTGTTTTCGTAAATGTGCTCAAACCCGAGCTTTTCGGCCACCGCCGCGCGATCGATCGCAAAGGTCGTCCCCGCCAGCGCGCCCGCGCCAAGCGGCAGCGCATCGATGCGTTTGCGCGCGTCGCGCAAACGCTCACAGTCGCGCTCAAACATCCACACATAAGCAAGCAAGTGATGCGCGAAAAGCACGGGTTGCGCGCGCTGCAAATGCGTGTAACCCGGGATGATCACATCAAGGTTCGCCTCTGCCACGTCAAGCAACACACGCTCGAAGACGCGAATCTCCTCATGAATCGCATCAACCTGCTCACGCAGGTACAGATGCATGTCCAAGGCCACCTGATCGTTTCGCGAGCGTCCGGTGTGAAGACGTCCCCCCGCCGCGCCGATCAACTCCGTCAAGCGGTGCTCGATGTTCATGTGCACATCTTCCAGGTCCTCACGAAATGTAAGTTCGCCGCACTCAATCTCCGCGCGCACCGCCTGAAGACCCGCGATGATGCGCTCTGCGTCATCCTGCGCGATGATCCCTTGGCGAAAAAGCATCCGCGCGTGCGCGATACTGCCAGCGATATCGACAAACGCCAGTCGCTTGTCAAAATGGATCGACGCGTTTAACGCCTGAACCGCAACGTGTGGCGGCTTTTGAAAGCGGCCGCCCCACATCACGTTGCTTGTTTCGTTTCGATCGCTCATGCCTGCGATCCTTTCGTCACGGTCGCCTGAAGGCGCGTCGGTAGCCCAAACAGCGAGATGAAACCAACCGCCGCCTTGTGATCAAACTGATCGCCTGCCGCATACGTCGCCAGATGGTGCTGATACAGCGAGTAGGGCGAAGCGGATGCGACTGCCGTCGCCGAGCCTTTGTAAAGTTTCATGCGAACCGTTCCAGTCACCGTCTGCTGTGTTTCGCGGATAAACGCATCGACCGCTTTTTTTAGCGGCGAGAACCACAGCCCGTTGTATACGATCTCCGCAAACTTCTGCTCCATCGCCGGCTTCGCCTGCGCCACTTCGCGCGTGAGCGTCAGGTACTCCAAAGCTTGGTGCGCCTTGATCAGCGTGATAGCCGCAGGCGCCTCATACACTTCACGCGATTTGATCCCGACCAGGCGATTCTCCACGTGGTCGATCCGACCGACGCCGTGCCGTCCCGCCGTCTGATTGAGCGTTTCGATCACCTGAACAAGACCCATGCGCTCGCCGTTGATCGCGACGGGCACGCCCGCTTCAAACTCGATTTCTACGATTTCCGGCTCATTGGGCGCCTCAAGCGGGCTTGTCGTCCAGTCAAACGCCTCTTCTGGCGCTTCCGCAAACGGATCTTCGAGCACGCCCGCCTCACAACTGCGCCCCCACAGATTCGCGTCAATGCTAAACGGACTGTCAAGCGTCACCGGAATCGGGATGTTATGCGTTTTCGCGAATTCAATCTCATCGTCGCGCGTCCAACCCCACTCGCGCACAGGCGCGATCACAGAGAGCTCCGGTGAGAGTGCACCGACCGAAACATCAAAACGCACCTGATCGTTCCCTTTGCCCGTGCAGCCGTGCGCAACCGCCTCTGCCCCCGTCTCTTTTGCGACCTGCACAAGAAGCTCTGAGATCAGCGGCCGCGAGAGCGCCGCCGACAGTGGGTAGACCCCCTCGTAGAGCGCATTGGCCATCAGACTCGGCAGGATGAACTCA
This sequence comes from Ferroacidibacillus organovorans, assembly GCF_001642725.1. Lineage (GTDB taxonomy): Bacteria > Bacillota > Bacilli > Alicyclobacillales > SLC66 > Ferroacidibacillus > Ferroacidibacillus organovorans. The sequence goes on along the minus strand of NZ_LSUQ01000004.1, from coordinate 43,085 downwards.
TACGCAAATTTATCGCGCGCGTCGATCATGTGCGACTCTACCGCGCCGATCGTGTACGCCTTCTCTTTCACAAACGCCAGGTCCTTGCCTTCCCCGACATCCACCGACATCGCCACAACGTCATAGCCATACGTTTCGCGCAGCCACGCGATCGCCACTGATGTATCGAGTCCACCAGAATACGCAAGCACAATCTTCTTATTCATCGTCATTTCCCCCACCCAATTCATTCAACCCGTTCGAGCTTATAAGCTCAATCCATTCCGCCGAGCAGCGCGATCAAAACCGCTTTTTGCGCGTGCAGGCGATTTTCCGCCTGATCAAAAATGACCGATTGTGATCCGTCAATCACATTCGCCGCGACCTCTTCACCGCGATGCGCCGGCAGGCAGTGCAAGAAAATTGCGTCGCGTCGCGCGCTTGCCATCAGTTCCTGATTGACCTGATACGGCGCGAATGCGATCTGCCGAGACGCTGCCTCTTGCTCTTGACCCATGCTTGCCCACACGTCTGTATATACCACATCCGCGTCCTTGATCGCAGCAAATGGGTCTGTGGTCACCACCACCTCAGACTGCCAGCGCTTTGCCTGCTCTTTTGCGAATTGCACAGCCTCCGCTTGCGGCAAGTAGTCCGCAGGACTCGCGATGCGCACATTCATTCCGACCAGCGCCGCGGCCTGAAGCAGCGAGTTTGCCATGTTGTTCCCGTCGCCGACATAGGTAAGCGTCACGCCGCGAAGCGTCCCCTTGTGCTCCTGAATCGTCTGTAGATCCGCGAGCACCTGGCATGGGTGATGATCATCCGTCAGCCCATTGATCACTGGCACCGTCGCATACTCCGCGAGAGTCTTTACCGTCTCATGCGCAAACGTCCGCACCATGAGTCCTGAAACATAGCGCGAAAGAACTTGCGCCGTGTCTTCAAGCGGCTCCCCACGCCCGATCTGCGTCGCACTGTTTGAAAGAAACAGCGCGTGACCGCCAAGTTCGTACATCCCAACCTCAAACGATACGCGCGTGCGCGTCGAAGCCTTTTCAAAAATCATGCCGAGCGTCTTTCCTTGCAGGTACGGCGTGAGGATTCCCCGCGCGCGCGCCTTTTTAACGTCACTGGCAATCCCCAGAAGGAATTCAATCTCATCCGTCTGATAATCGCTAAAATCGAGAAAATCTCGTCCGTAGAGAGGTTGTTTTAAGTTTTTCTCAAGTACCGCCATGGTCACGCCTCCATCTCCTGAAGTGCTTCAGCAATCGTCGCGACAGCGCGCTCCACATCGGCTGCCGACACAATCAAAGGCGGCAATAGGCGAAGCGTGTTCGCCCCGGCCGTGAGAACTAGTAGCCCGCGCTTGCGACAGGCGGCAACCAGATCTCCCGCAAGCGGTGTCGCAAACTCGATCCCCCACATCAGCCCCATGCCGCGCACATCAACGATTTCTGTGCGCCGAGCAGCCAGCGCACAAAGCGCACTGTAGAGTTGCTGTCCGCGCCGCGTCACCGTATCAAGAAATCCGTCTTCCATCACCACATCGAGCACTGCAAGCGCCGCGCTTGCCGCGACGGGATTGCCACCGAATGTCGAACCGTGCGTCCCCGGCGCAAAGGCCGCCGCAACGCGCTCCGTCGCAAGCATCGCGCCCATCGGCAGCCCGCCCGCCAAGGACTTTGCCATCGTGACGATATCCGGTTTGACTCCCATCTGCTGCCACGCGAGCCACGAGCCTGTACGGCCGACGCCTGTCTGCACCTCGTCAAAAATGAGAAGCAGACCACGCGCGTCACAGAAAGCGCGCAACTCTTTTAGAAATGGGACAGCAACGGGGCGAACGCCACCCTCGCCCTGGATCGGTTCAATCATGATCGCGCACGTTTTTTCAGTCACGCGTTCGAGCACCGATTTCATTGTGAAGGACTCAACATATTTAAACCCGCTTGGCAGAGGTCCAAACCCTTCTTGATACTTCGGTTGCGCAGTCGCCGTCACGGTTGCAATCGTACGCCCGTGAAACGAGTGCTGAAACGTCAGAATCTCGCCTTTATGCGCGCCATGCACTTGCTTACTATAGCGGCGCGCGATTTTGATCGCCGCCTCATTGGCCTCAGCACCTGAGTTGCTAAAAAATACACGGTCCATTCCCGCCGCTTCCGTAAGTCTCGCCGCGAGATGCGCCTGCGGTTCTGTGAGATAGAGGTTGGACATGTGCCAAAGCGTCTGGATCTGGTTTGTTGCCGCCGCCACCAGCGCCGGGTGGCAGTGCCCTAAACCGCAAACCGCAATGCCGCTCGTGAAATCGAGATAACGCGCGCCGTGATCGTCATAGACGTACACCCCTTCGCCGCGAACGATCGTCAGCGGTTGGCGGGCGTACGTGCCCATCACCGCTGTTTCATCATCATGTTTCGCATTTGTATGCTGGACCAGTAATGTCTTCGCTTGCATCTCTTGCATCTCATATCCTCCTCCCAAATTTATGCAGTCATTACCGTTCCGATCGCTTCTCCAGAGAGCAAACGCACAAGCAACCCTTCCGTTCGACCGTCGCAGATTGCGACACGCGCCGCACCTTGGCGAAGCGCAGACATCGCCGCTTCAAGTTTCGGAATCATTCCGCCTGTCGCGACGCCCGTTTCAATCAACGCATAGGCATCTGCGATCGTGAGTTTAGGAATCGGTTTCTCTGCGTCCAGGCTTTCTTTAACGCCTGCCACATCCGTCGTAAAAATAAACCAGTCCGCACGAAGCGCGCCCGCAATGGCCGCCGCTGCCGCATCCGCGTTCACATTCCTCAACTGTCCGCTTTCCTCAAGTCCAAGCGGCGCAATCACAGGCAGGAACCCCGCCAAAAGCAGTGTTTCAAGAAGTTTCGTGTTGACACGCTGCACATCTCCAACAAAGCCGAGTCCCTCTTCTACACTGGGGATCGCTGTCAGCAAACCGCCATCTTCGCCAGTGACGCCCACAGCGTTTGCGCCAGCCGCTTGCAGCGCGCGCACGATGCGCTTGTTGACCGTTCCCGCCAAAACCGCCTCAACGACAGAGAGCGTCCGCTCGTCCGTGACGCGCCTGCCGCGCAAGAAGGTCGATGCCACACCGCCTTGCCTTAGCGCCTCCGTAATGGCCGGACCGCCCCCGTGAATCAGCGTCACGCGCACGTCACGCGCGACCGTGGCAACCTCTTCGAGCAGGCGCGCACCTGAAGATTCAACGCTTCCTCCGTGTTTGATGACCATCGTCTTTTGCGTTGTCATGTGTGTCTTTCCTCCGTCAGACCGCTGGCACAAACCATAGCCCTTCTTGCTCGTTTGCACCTGTCATCACATTCAAATTTTGAATCGCTTGCCCCGCCGCACCTTTGATGAGGTTGTCAAGCGCGCTTAGGACGACTGCCGTCTGCGTCCGCGGATCAAGATATACACCAATGCTGACGCGATTCGTGCCGCTCACCCACTTGAGTTGCGGCGATACGCCGTACGGCAACACATCGACAAACGGCTCGCCTTCATACCGTGCGCTAACGATCTCGTGTAAGGCTTCTCCCGACATCTCTTCTTTGAGTTTGATATACGCTGTGCATAAAATACCTCGTTTGATCGGCAAAAGGTGCGTCGCGAGAAGCACATTCACAGGTTTATCTAGCCCTGTCTGCCTTCGTCTCGCCTCGCGCAACGTCATCTCAATTTCCGGCGTGTGTTGGTGCCGGCCTAGCTTATACGCAAAAAAATTCTCATCCGCTTCAACATAGTGAGTCACCGCCGTCGGCTTTTTCCCGGCGCCTGAAACGCCCGATTTTGCATCAATAAGAATCTGCGAGGATTCCGCCACATCGCGCTCAAGAAGCGGTAACAGCGCAAGCTCCGCGCACGTCGCGTAACACCCTGGATTCGCGACGAGTGATGCGTTAGCAATCGCTGCGCGGTTCCACTCTGTAAGCCCATAAATCGCATCGGCATGCGCGTCACTCGCCACTTCCGCTTTATACCAGGATTCATAGGCGTCACGCGGCAGTCGATGATCACCACTCAGGTCGATCACCGATTTTCCCTGCGCCAAAAGTTCTGGCGCCACGTGCTGCGCTTCACCGTGCGGCAGCGCGAGGATCACAATCTCTGCCTCCGTGACTGCAGCGCGCAGCGGGAGCAACCGCAGACGTCCTACGGCAAATCCGCGAAATCCTGGAACCGCCTCTTCGAGCATGAGTCCCGCCTGCGTCTCGGAAGATATCCCTACAATCGTTACATCCGTTCTCGGCGCCAACAAGCGAATCGCTTCGATGCCGCTATATCCGGTTGCACCACAGATCGCGATACGCATGTGGTCACCCCCTTCGTCTTCGATTATTATACATATACGTGCATAAAATTTCAATATGCGTGTACAGAAAGAGAGGTTTCGTGACAGAATGTCCATATTCGTGTGGAATTTAAGGTGAAATGAAAGGCTGGTAGATCCGTGGAACCAACGCGTGGGAACGGATGATGAAATGCGTTAAGGCGGGGACTATTTTCGCGCCAAACATCGCAACGCGCCCTGAGTTGCTGTGCGGGCGCGCTGCGAGAGACACGCGATGGCTTTTTTGAAAAACGATGTTTGGGTCAACACACTGCGCTCACCGTATCACACGGATACAGTTACATTAGCGCACAAAACTGACGCCGATGACGATCAAGACAAACGTGAGGATATAACCGATCAACTGCGTGCGCTCTGGGCGCTTGTCCCGAATCATCGTGTGGACGACTGCGAGAACGAGCAGCATCGTGATCGGATGGAGAATGCCGATCCCGCTGAGCGGCTTTAGCATGTACGCGATGATGCCAAGCAAGACCTGAATATCGACAAGTGTCGACAGCAGGCGGCTGAAGCTGCGACCGCTTCGCTTCTGCGTGATGCGCACGATATTCCAAATCATCAGGATGAGCGAGACGAGAAGAAGCGCGACGCCCACCACAATATGTAATGTTACCAAGAGATTCCACCCTTTCTCTCCATAGCGTACATCCCTCGGGCATCCGGGTCAAATCTCTTGTATCCGCTGCAAATTGCAAACCTCAATGCACGTTTTTCTGCAATTCTTCCAGTTGACTGTGAGAAAGTCCAGTCGCCTCCAACACGACACTACGATCCAATCCCATGCGGATCATTCTCTTAGCCACTTCAATTTTTCCAATCACCTCACCACGCGCTTCTCCAATCACCTCACCGCGCGCTTCTCCAATCGCCTCACCACGCGCTTCCGCCTCTTGCTCAACCTTACTGGCGATATCTTCGAACAATGATTTCAAAAGGTCATTCAACTGCAACGCCTCCTCAAGCCTTGCCATTTCTGACTCATCTACAAATTTTCCACTCAAGCCAATCAAAAGGGCTGCCATGAAACTCCGCTCATCTGCATCCGGGATAGAGAGCGCCAGTTCAACCGTTCTTCGCAACACATCCTCAATGGATTGACCAGGGTGGCTCATGTGTGGAGCAAACGCCAAATCAAATCGATCACTCGGTTGCCACGCTCCAGCGTGGATTCGACGTTCAATGCGATCAAGTGTCGCATACGCGTCACGTATTTTTAAATAAACATTCTCTACCTGATACTGCAACCCTCCCGCATCAATCCGATCTTTAGCATGATGTACATCGCGAACATACAGTACGATCGTCTGCACAGGTTTACGATATTGTGCCGCAATATGTGCATCATACAAAAGAAAGCGATATAAATTGCTTTCTTTTGTCGTCTGAAATTCAAAGTGAAGGATTTCACCACGCGCCGTTTCAAAAACGGTATCCATAAAATTCTGCCGTATTTCTACATGCGCAATTTCGGTTGGGTAGGCTCGAACAATATGAGTATCACGCACACCTAGCCATTCAAGCGCAGCGTCCTGAAAGGCGCCCACCAGGTACTTTAAAATGAGATCCGTTGCATTTCTCGGCATGTATCACCGTTCCTATCGTCATTATACATACTCTTTTCAATCGTGAAAAGAGATAAAGGGAAATATGACAAACGTGTAAATTCCCTATCTTTAAGCATCCAACACGCACCTCATCTTGTCGATGCAACATTGGAGAATCCTTATCTAGATACGAAAAAAACGTGCACGCCGCCGATTTTCATCGGTACGACGCACACGCTTCTCGCAGTGTCAAAAAGCTTAGACGTGACGCACGATCTCTTGCGCGTCACGCGTTTTCAAAACCTCGCGGCTTCCCGCATCGCGAAAAGTCTCACGCTCTTTCTCTACAAGTTCATCTTCAGGGATACCTTGCGCCTGCGACTTTGACGCGAGAATGGATAAATGCATGGTGGATGGTTCATCCGCTTTGTGATCTGTCTTGTGATCCACCCCATCGCCTCCTCATGGTTCATCGGTTACGCAATCCGCCACGCGGCAAAAATTCCCCACGCTACGCTACATTCCGAGCTACATCGCAAGCGATCAGCGCGCCATGTACGGCGGTTGCGCACTGCGCAATCGCGAGGCAACCGAAACAACACACTGCCCGTACTCATACGCGAGTTGCATCTCACCGGGCGTCGGTTGCCCCATAGCCATCTCCATGTCAAACGCCGTCTCCACCACCGCTGCCGCGCCATATGGACACCCGAAGCGGATACGCTCTGGCGTGAATGCCCCCGTATTTGGGACGATGATCATGCCGTGGTGCATCATCGCGTCGATCAAGGTGTGCAGCACCGTCTCAAGACCGCCGTGCATCGTGGATGTCGTCGCAAAGACACCACCCACTTTTCCCTGTAGACCGCCCGCCATCCAAACCCCGCCGAGTCGCTCAAACAGGTGAACCATCTTCGGATTGGGACCGCCAAAATAACTGGAAGTTCCCCAAAAGATCGCATCCGCCGATGCGAGATGGTCAGGTCCGCACTGATCGGCTGAGAGCATGGCGACCTGCGCCCCTGCCACATGCGCGCCTTGCGCAATCGCGTTTGCAAGCGTCTCCGTGTGCCCTGACATGCTCGCGTGAACAACGATCGACTGCATCGCATAACCCCTTTAAACCGCACACCAAACGCTCCTGTACGATTCATCCGTAGTATGTCCACACACTACGATTCCATCACCGACGCAAGCCCAAGTCCGTGCGCACATGCTTGCCGGGAAAAGAAATGCGCTCCATGCCGCCATAAGCGATCACGCGCGCATCATGCAGAGACACTCCGCGCCCGACGACATTGAGGACGCGTCCGCCGTTTGTCCGCACAGAGCCATCGCCAGCAAGTGCCGTTCCCGCGTGGAGCACATACGCGCCTGCCGACTCCACATCGTTAAGTCCCTCGATCAAATCTCCCTTGCGGTACGTCCCTGGATACCCTTGCGCGGTCGCGACCACACACACCACCGCGTCATTTGCAAAGTGCAGCGGATGCTCTGCCACACTGTTTTTTGTGACAGCCTCCAACACGGACAAGAGATCATCCTGCAAAAGCTCCAGCGCCACTTGCGTTTCTGGATCTCCGAAACGCGCGTTAAACTCGATCACATACGGCGTCTGATCGACCACCATCAAGCCCGCGAACAGCACCCCTTGATACGGAATGCCTTCTGCCACAAGCTGTTTATGGATTTTTGTAAAAATCTCTTCCTCAATCGCCGTCGACAACGCGGCGCTTGCGATGGAAACGGGAGAGACCGTTCCCATGCCGCCTGTGTTCGGTCCGCGATCTCCGTCATCCACTGCCTTGTGATCCTGAATCAGCGGCATCGCGCGATACCCGCGCTCATCCATGAAGGCGAGCGCAGACACTTCAACGCCGTCCAAGAACTGCTCAAGCACCACTGTGCCCCCAGCATCGCCAAACGCGCGCTCCTGAAACGCGGCGTGAAGCGCCCGCTCTGCTTCATCTTCTGTTTGCGCCACGGTGACGCCTTTGCCCGCCGCAAGACCATCCGCCTTGACAACAATCGGCGCACCCTCGCGCGCAAGCACCGCCATCCCCTCTTCATAGGATGTGACCACATGATAGCGCGGCGTAGGGATGCCCGCTCGCTCCATGATTCCTTTTGCGTACGCTTTGCTGCTCTCAAGTTGCGCGCCTGCCTGACCCGGACCAAACACCCGATGCCCGAGCGCGCGCAGGCGATCAGCAAGCCCAAGCGCAAGCGGAACCTCAGGGCCGACGATCGTGAAATCCACCGCGTTTTGAACAACCCATGCGACAATCGCCGCTACATCCTCAACTGCGATCGGCACACACGTCGCATACTCTGCAATTCCCGGATTGCCAGGCATGGCGTAGAGCGTGAGCGTCGAATCAGCATCTGTCCCCGCACGCCCACTTTGCTTTTGTACACCGCGATCCCGCGCAATTTTGCGGACGATTGCGTGTTCGCGCCCGCCACTCCCGATAACCAATACCTTCATTCTCGTTGTCCCCCTCATTCATCGAAAAAAGCCCGAACCGGGAAGCCCCGATTCGAGCCATGTTGCTATACTCAGTGACGAAAATGGCGAATTCCCGTGAACACCATGGCGATGCCGCGCTCATTCGCGAGATCGATACTCGCTTGATCTTTGATCGAGCCACCTGGTTGAATAATCGCGCGCACGCCAGCGCGTGCCGCCACTTCCACCGTATCTGGCATCGGGAAAAAGGCGTCTGACGCCAGCACCGCGCCAACTGCGCGCTCCCCTGCCTGTTCGATCGCGATGCGCGCCGCACCCACACGGTTCATCTGTCCCGCACCGACGCCGACCGTCTGCGCGTCCTTGGCAAGAACGATTGCGTTGCTCTTGACGTGCTTCACGATCTTCCACGCAAAAAGCAAGTCAGCCCACTCTTCTTCACTCGGTTGCCGTGCGGTCACGACACGCAAATCCGCATCTGTCAGCGCACGCGCATCGCGATCCTGCACAAGTAGCCCGCCATACACCGCGCGCAGATCGACGCCCTCATTCTTGCGCTCCGCCATATCCAGTTCAAGGACACGGACATTCTTTTTCTTCGCGAGAATCTCAAGCGCTCCGCTCGTGAACGTCGGCGCAATCACAATCTCCAAAAACAACTCCACGAGTTGGCTCGCCGTCGCCTCGTCCACCTCGCGGTTGCAGGCGACGATTCCTCCGAAAATGGACACAGGGTCCGCCTCGTACGCGCGCGCGAACGCTTCAGCCGCCGTGACTCCCGTCCCGACGCCACACGGATTCATGTGCTTAACGGCGACCACCGTCGGTTGGTCAAACTCTGTTAATAGATCGAGCGCCGCGCCCGCATCCTGAATGTTGTTAAAGGAGAGTTCCTTCCCTTGCCGTTGCTTTGCGCTCGCAAGCGATCCTGCCAGCACGCCCGACGCGCGATAAAACGCTGCCTGTTGGTGTGGATTTTCACCATAGCGCAGTGGCTGTTGCAATTCATACGAAAACGTAACCGATTCCGGGTTCGAGACGCCCGCCTTTTCCGTCAGGTATTGCGCGATGCGCGCGTCATACGCCGCCGTGTGGCGAAAGACTTTAGCGGCCAGTGCGAAGCGCTCTTCTTCCGCGAACACAGCGTCAGTCGCAAGTCGCTCAATCAATAGGCCGTAGTCGGCCGGATCGACCACGGTGACGACAAAGCGGTAATTTTTCGCCGCCGCGCGCAACATGCTCGGACCCCCGATATCGATCTGCTCAACCGCTTCTGCCAGGTGAACATTTGGATTCTCAATCGTCTTTGCAAATGGATAAAGGTTTACGATCACATAGTCAATCATGCCAATTTGATGTTCGCGCGCCGCCTCCATGTGGCTTGGTTCATCGCGCAGCGCGAGAAGTCCCCCGTGAATCATCGGGTGAAGCGTCTTGACGCGCCCATCCATCATCTCTGGAAACGCAGTCACTTCCGCCACTTCGGTGACAGGTACGCCTGCCGCCGTCAGCGTGCGATACGTGCCGCCCGTCGAGACAACCTCGACGCCGCGTGCGACAAACGCCTGTGCCAACGGGATGATTCCTTCCTTATCTGATACGCTAATCAGTGCCCGACTCATCGTGAATGCTCCTTTATCGATCGATAAACTCTGATAAGACCAGATCGCGCACGACAGCTGGGAGTAACCAGTGCTCCACCTGCTGTATGCGCGCCTGCAATGTCGCGCGGTCATCCCCTGCAAAAATTGGGATACGCACCTGCCGCAGAATCTCCCCGCCATCAAGCGTTGCATCGACGCGGTGCACTGTGACGCCCGTATACTGCGAGCCGTCACTAAGCGCTTGTCCAATCGCGTCGAGCCCCTTGTGCGCCGGTAGATACGACGGGTGAAGATTGATCAGCGGAACGCTGTCAAGCAGTGTCTGCCCAACGATGCGCATGTATCCGGCGAGCACAGCAAGTGAGACCGAGCGCTCGCTCAGCAATCGGCGCGCCGCTAACTCAAACGCGTCGCGTCCCCCTGCCGCTTGATGCGTCTGTGCAAAGACCGGAATGCCCCGTTCTTTAGCAATGGTCACAGCGCCGCAAGACGGTTTGTCACTGACGAGAAGCGCCACCTCGGCACCCCCGAGCGCGCCGCGCTGCGCCGCGTCCGCGAGTTGCGCAAAATTCGATCCACACCCTGACGCAAACACAGCGATTAGGGTCCGCTCACGTCGCGCGTCACTCATTCCATCAAGCCCTCAAGCCGCACACCTGAGAATCCAGCCTCCACACTGCCGATCACGTAGGCCGTCTCACCGCATGCCGCGAGCGTCTCAAGCGCATCGTCAAGCTCCGCGTTTGTCACGATGACCACAAAACCGATTCCCATGTTCCACGTGCGATAGCGCGTTTGCACATCGATTTCACGCAAGCTCATTAAGTATTCGATGACGGATGGGACGGGAAACGCAGAGACATCGATCACACAGCCAAACGGCTCCGGGATCGTGCGCGGCACATTCTCAAGCAGTCCCCCACCCGTGATGTGCGCCATGCCAAGAATTTCCACGCGCTGTGCGAGTTTCTTTATCGCTGAAACGTAGATGCGCGTCGGCTCAAGCAGCGCGTCGGCGAGTGGCACTGTGAGCGGTTGTGGCGTGCTCTGAAGTGACACATTCGCCTCGCGCACAAGCATCCGCGCAAGCGAATAACCGTTTGAGTGAAGCCCCGAAGACGCGAGTCCGATCAGGACATCCCCCGGTCGAATACGACGCCCGTCAACAACCCGCGCGCGCTCAACGACACCTACCGTGAAACCGGCCAGGTCGTACTCACCCTCGCCGTACATCCCTGGCATCTCCGCCGTCTCACCGCCGATCAGCGCCGCGCCTGCCTGCTCACAACCTGTCGCAATCCCCGCCACCACTTGCTCCGCCACGTCGGGCAAAAGCTTACCTGTCGCAAAGTAGTCGAGAAAAAACAGCGGTTCTGCACCCATCGCCAAAATGTCGTTGACACACATCGCCACCGCGTCAATCCCGATCGTGTCGTGCCGCCCTGTCTCAAACGCGAGCTTCAGCTTCGTTCCCACGCCATCCGTTCCCGAAACGAGCACAGGCTCCTCATACTGGCCCGCCTTAAGCAAGAACCCCGCACCAAAGCCGCCGATCCCGGATAACACTTCCGGCCTGCGCGTGCGCTCCGTGTGCTGCTTGATGCGTCTTACCAGTTCATTTCCCGCGTCGATGTCCACGCCCGCTTCGCGGTACAAATCGCGCGTCGCAAACGCATCCCCCTTTTGTTCGGTCACACTTTAACCTGCCTTTCCAAAGCACGCTTGTTCGTCTGGTACACTTCCGTCGGGTAGAGACCCGTGAAACACGCGTTGCAAAACCCGTGCGGCTTCCCGCGCTCCACGCCAAACGCCGTGAGCATCGCGTCTTCCGTCATGAACGAGAGGCTGTCCGCCCCAATAAAATCGCGGATTTCATCGACCGATTTTTGCGCGGCAATCAGTTCCTCGCGCGCCGACGTGTCGATTCCGTAAAAGCACGAGTGTTTTACCGGGGGCGATGAGATGCGCACGTGAACCTCCGTCGCGCCCGCCTCGCGCAGCAGTGTGACAAGTCTTGCGCTCGTCGTTCCGCGCACCAGCGAGTCATCCACCATCACCACGCGCTTTTGATCCACGATCTTGCGCACCGCGCTCAGCTTCAGGCGTACGCCGAGATTGCGTAACTCCTGAGACGGTTGAATAAATGTGCGCCCACTGTATTTGTTTTTGATAAGCCCAATCTCATACGGGATCCGCGACTCTTCCGCATAACCGATCGCCGCTGAGATGGAACTGTCTGGCACCCCAATGACGACATCCGCCTCAATCGGCGCCTCGCGCGCGAGGATTTTGCCAAGGTGCTTGCGCACCATGTGAACGTTATAGCCGTCGATGTCACTATCTGGACGCGCAAAGTAGATGTATTCAAACGTGCACAGCGCTTTTCGCGAGGCGTCCGCAAACCGTTCCGTGTGAAGCCCCTCAGACGTGATCATAATCATCTCGCCCGGCTCCACATCGCGTAAAAAGGTGGCGCCCACCGTGTCAAACGCGCACGTCTCCGACGCCACCACATAGGCGTCCCCAAGGCGCCCCAAGGCCATCGGGCGCAAGCCCTGCGGGTCGCGCATCGCGATCAGCGCGTCATCGACCAGGATGACAAACGCGTATCCACCCTTGATCATCGCCATGCTGTCGCGCACATTCTCAATCACGCTCGGATAGCCGCCGCGCGCGATCAGATGCGCAACCACTTCGGTATCGCTTGTCGACTGAAAGATGCTACCCTGCCGCTCAAGCCTGTCGCGAATGGTCATCGCGTTCACCAGGTTCCCATTGTGCGCCAGCGCCATGTTCCCTTGATGGTAAGAAAAGACGAGCGGTTGGGCGTTTGCCAACCGACTGTCTCCAGTCGTCGAGTAGCGCACGTGACCGACCGCCGCGTGACCGCGCAGATCCTTCAGGCGATCACCGCCAAACACCTCTGTGACAAGCCCCATGCCGCGATGGTTGTGCATCGTCATCTCGTCAATGCTCGCGATCCCCGCACTCTCCTGCCCGCGATGCTGCAGTGCGTAAAGCCCGTAATACGTCAGTTGCGCCGCTTCCGGATGTCCCCAAATGCCAAAGACGCCACACTCTTCGTGCATGCGGTCCATCATCAGTTCATCCACGATGCAATCGCCCCCCGCCATGCGTCGCGCAGCGCCGAAACCTCCGCGTCGATCGCTGTCTTCTCGTTAAGCGTGATGTGAAAGCGATCCGTCTCCGCGACGGCGCCAAGCGGAAGAAAGGAAACGAGAAACGACGACGCAAGCTCTTTTAGGCGTTTTTCTTGTCCTGCGCGAACCTGCACGAGGATGCGACTTGGCGACTCCCCAAACAGCAACACCTCCTGCTCGTCATCTGGGGCGATCGTAACCGCCACCGCGAGACCGACACTGCCCTGCACGCACGACTCGGCGAGCGCCACTGCGAGACCGCCATCCGAGATGTCGTGCGCCGCCGCGAGCACACCCGCCTCGGCAAGCGCCAGGCATGCGTCTTGCACAGCCTTTTCTGCGTCCAAGTCAAACGCGGGAAGCTGATACGATAGCGCCTCGTCCGGCCGCTTCATCGCAAGGTACGCCGAGCCGCCGAGACCGTCGCGAATCGCCTGTCCCTTTGGCGCGAGCAGATACACAGCGCCTTCGCCGCGCTTGAACGCGCTCGTGACAAGCCGCTCCGCCTGTTCGAGAAGGCCGACCATCCCGATGATCGGCGTCGGGTAGATGTCTTGGCCCCCGGTTTCGTTGTAGAACGAGACGTTGCCGCTGATCACAGGCGTACCCAGTTTTTCACAAGCCTCGCTCATTCCGTCGATTGACTCGCGGAATTGATAAAAAATCTCCGGCTTCTCTGGGTTTCCGTAATTGAGGCAATCCGTCACCGCGAGTGGACGCGCGCCTGTGCACACGATGTTTCGCGCCGCTTCAGCCACCGCCATGGCACCGCCTTGGCGTGGATTCAGATAGACGTATTTACCGTTCCCATCCGCCGATGTCGCGATCGCTTTTTGCGAATCTGGAATGCCGATGACCGCTGCGTCCGCACCAGGACGAACAAGCGTCTCCGTGCGCACCATCGTGTCGTACTGGCGGTACACCCACTCCTTGCTCGCAATCGTCGGTTCCGCGACGAGCGCAAGCAGATCGCCCGTAAGGTCGCCTTGCGTCGAAAGCCGCACAGGCGCAACGTTTAGCTGATCGAGATACGCCGGGCGCACTGCGGGGCGATCGAGCACGGGCGCCTCGTCTACCAGCGCCGCAATCGGGAGTTCCGCCGCGACACGCTCTCCCTCGGTGATGCGAAGAGATCCGTCGTCCGTCACGCGCCCGATCACCGTCGCCTCAAGGCCCCATTTCGCGAAGATCTCCTCGGCGATTGCCGATTCGCCCTCTTTCATGACGACGAGCATTCGCTCCTGCGACTCAGACAGCATGATCTCATACGGGCTCATGCCCGTTTCGCGGCACGGCACGCGCGATACGTCAAGCGTCAGACCGCTGCCTGCGCGGCTCGCCATTTCTGCGGATGATGATGTGAGTCCCGCCGCACCCATATCCTGAATCCCGACAACGCGCCCTGTCGCGATCAGCTCGAGGCACGCTTCAAGAAGAAGTTTTTCCATAAACGGATCGCCCACCTGAACGGCAGACCGCTCTTTTTCGTTCGGGTCTTGTGCCGACGCAAACGTCGCACCGTGGATGCCGTCACGCCCTGTCTTTGCGCCGACGACGAGCACCGGGTTACCGACACCGCTGGCGTGGCCTGTCGCGATTTGATCGTGCGTCATGAGCCCGATGCACATGGCGTTGACGAGCGGGTTTTCTGCATAGCGCGCGTCAAACACCACCTCGCCGCCCACCGTCGGGATGCCGATGCAGTTGCCGTAAAATGCAATCCCTTCGACCGCGTGGGAGAACAGGTAACGCGTGCGCGCCTGATCGAGCGTGCCAAAGCGCAAACTGTTGAGCAGCGCAATCGGCCGCGCGCCCATCGTAAAAACGTCGCGGATGATCCCGCCGACACCGGTTGCCGCGCCCTGGTACGGTTCGACGGCCGTTGGATGGTTGTGGCTCTCCATTTTAAAGGAGACTGCGAGATTGTCACCGATGTCGATGATCCCCGCGTTTTCGCCTGGCCCTTGCAAGACGTGCGTCCCTTGGGTCGGAAAGCGGCGCAGGTGCTTGCGCGAGCTTTTGTAACTGCAGTGCTCTGACCACATGACGCTAAAGACGCCCGTCTCCGTGTAGTTTGGAAGACGCCCAAGACGCGTGCAGATGCGCGCATATTCATCATCCGTCAGTCCAAATTTCACATACATCCGCTGATCGCGAATCTCTTGCTCCGTCGGTTCACGACGCATGGCCATCCCTCCAGCTCGTCAGGATGGAGCGAAACAGCGAAATCCCGTCTGTCGATCCGAGGCGTTCGCTCACCGCGCGCTCCGGGTGTGGCATCATCCCGAGCACATTGCCGCGCTCATTGATGACACCAGCGATATTTGCGACAGACCCGTTCGGACTCTGTTCGCTCGCATAGCGAAACACGATCTGTTGGTTTTCTTCTAAACGTTTTAGCATCTCATCATCGACATAATAATTGCCTTCACCGTGCGCAATGGGAATCGTCACGCGCGCTTTTTCATACGCGCGCGTAAAATCCGTCGCGCCATTGACCACTTCCAACTCCACCATGTCGCAGCGAAACTGCCGATGGTCATTGCGGCGTAGCGCCCCCGGAAGCAGGCCCGCCTCCGTCAATATCTGAAACCCATTACAGATGCCAAGAACGTACGCGCCACGCTCTGCCGCCGCCACGGTCGCCTGCATCGCTTTTGAAAACCGTGCAATGGCTCCAGCGCGAAGGTAGTCGCCGTACGAGAATCCGCCCGGCACGATGATCAAGTCGTACGCATTCAGATCCGCCGTCTCATGCCACACCAGATCCGCCTTTAAAGAGAGTGTGCCCGCCACCGCTTTGACCGCATCCTGATCGCAGTTGCTCCCCGGAAATTGAAGAACGGCGCAGTTCATTCGCGCACCTCCGCGAGTGTAAACGAATAGGTCTCAATGACGGGATTTGTCAGAAGTTGATCGCACATGCGCGAAACCTGCGCGCGCGCCGTCTGCTCATCATCTGCGTGAAAGGACACTTCCATGTATTTTCCGATGCGCACGTCGCTCACGGACGTAAATGACAGACTGTGCAGCGCGTGAACGACTGCGCTGCCTTGCGGATCGAGCACGCTCTCTTTGAGCGTCACGCGGATGCTTGCAATAAAATTCACGCTTGGACCCCCTTAATTCTGCGCAGAATTTCCTGATACGCTTCCATCACACCGCCCAAATCGCGACGAAAGCGGTCTTTGTCGAGCTTCTCTTCAGTCGCCGTATCCCAAAAGCGGCACGTGTCGGGAGATATTTCATCGGCTAGAATCAGTGTGCCTTCTTTCGTCAAACCAAACTCAAACTTCGCGTCAACCAGTTCAATGCCTGCTTTGTGGAGGTTTGCGCGCAACACCTGATTGATCTTTTGAGCCTGCGCCTCAAGCGATGCAAGAATTTCCGGCGTCGCGACGCCGAGCACGCGAATGTGCGCCTCCGTGACAAGCGGATCGCCGAGGTCGTCGTTTTTGTAGTACCACTCGACAAACGGTTCTGTGAGCGTGACCCCTTCCGCTATGCCAAGGCGCTTTGCGAGACTTCCCGCCACGCGATTGCGAATGACAACCTCAAGCGGCACAATCTCTACCCGGCGCACAAGCATCTCGCGATCGGACAGTGTGCGGATATAGTGCGAAGCGATTCCGGCCTGCTTGAGCCACTCGAAGATGACTGTGCTGATCGCGAGATTCAAAACGCCCTTTCCTTCAAGAGACGCGTGTTTCGCGCCGTTGAACGCGGTCGCATCGTCCTTATACACGACGATCACCGATTCTGGTTGACCCACGACTTCATACACGCGTTTCGCTTTGCCTTCATAGATCATGTGACCTTTTTCCACGCGACATGCTCCTTTGTGCGCCACGGAATGCTCCGTCGGCGATTCGTTTCTTCATGACTCGGTGCGAGCGGCGCAAGCCATTGACAGCGGCGCTAAACACGGTCGACAGCGCGGGTGATATCCGTCCACCACCTCCGTGTGAGGCGATCTCACAGCTTAGAGAAGGCCGAGCCGTGCGAAGATTGTATCAACATGTATCATGTGATGGCGCTCATCAAAGCACGCGTCGAGTTCCTCTGCCGAGAGATGGTTTGCGACGAGGTCTGTCTCTTCAAGCAGGCCGCGAAAGGAGCGCTGCTCTTCCCACGCGCGCATGGCCATTGCCTGCACCACGTCATACGCCTCTTCGCGCGTCACGCCTTTTTCGATGAGCGCGAGCAACACGCGCTGTGAGAAGATGAGACCAAAGGTGCGCCCCATGTTTCGTTTCATGTTTTCGGGGAACACCGTCAGATTCGCGATGATCCGATCCATCTTGGAGAGCATGTAGTGCAGCAAAATTGTCGAGTCAGGCAAGATGATCCGCTCGACAGAGGAGTGCGAGATGTCTCTTTCATGCCACAGTGTGACGCTTTCGTACGCGGCCGTCATATTGCCGCGCAGAACCCGCGCGAGCCCTGAGATCTGCTCGCAAGTCACTGGATTGCGCTTGTGCGGCATCGCCGATGAACCTTTTTGCCCGGAGTAAAACGGCTCTTCGACTTCGCGGATCTCTGTTTTTTGCAATCCACGAATCTCCGTTGCGATCTTCTCAAGGCTCGATCCGATCAAGGCGAGCGTTGCCATATACTCTGCGTGGCGGTCACGCTGCAAGGTTTGCGTCGAAATTGGGGCGGGTTTTAGTCCCAGGATGTCGCAGACCGTCTCCTCGACGCGCGGGTCAATGTTCGCATAAGTTCCAACAGCGCCCGAAAGCTTGCCGTAGCGAACGCCATCTGCCGCGTGATCAAAGCGCTCAAGGTTGCGCACCATCTCTGCGTAGTAGAGCGCGAGTTTCAGACCAAACGTGGTCGGCTCTGCGTGCACGCCGTGCGTGCGACCCATCATCACCGTGTCTTTGTAGCGGACAGCCTGCTCGCGCAGCGTTCCGATGAACCCTTGGAGCTTCTCGCGCAAAAGGCGGTTCGCGCGCTTCAACTGCACGCCAAGCGCCGTGTCGACAACATCCGTGCTGGTAAGCCCATAGTGCACCCATTTGCGCTCAGGGCCGAGCGTTTCTGACACTTGCCGCGTAAACGCCACGACGTCATGGCGCGTCACCTCTTCGATTTCAAGAGCCCGCTCCACATCCACGCGCGCGCGTTCACGGATCAATCGCGCGTCCTCCTCAGGAATCACGCCAAGTTTCGCCCACGCCTCACACGCCGCGATCTCCACGTCAAGCCACGCCTGATAGCGACTCTCAAGCGTCCAAATCTCGCCCATTTCAGGGAGCGTATAGCGTTCGATCATCTTTTTAATCCCTCACTCTTTAGGTTGCTATGATGATTAAGTTACCCGATAAACACACGATTCACTTGCTCTTGTAGTCTAGCAAGCAGGCGTTAACGGGTCAACCCAAACACGAACATTACCACAAATTTGTTACACGATCGTTCGGATTATGAAAACAAACTTTGTCATGAAAGTTTGGCATGATCGATGAAGCTGCCATCAATCATCTCCCGACACTTCCATTCTAGCGTATGTATCCCACCGCCGATCAGACGAAACGACAAATGACCCAAAAGCCATGTTTGGCCTGGGTTTGTCACGGTTTGTAATCGAGCAGGGAGTGTCAACGCATACCACAGCCGTCTGAAGGGCTGGATGGAGGTTTCTAGGGTGTCGCTACAAAGTATCTCGCAATTACATGACGTGGTTTGCTTACATTGATACAACACGTGACATTGCCAGCGGTACTTGGGAACGTCGCTTTTCTTGCCATATCTTGTATTGATAACGAGACGGTTCGCTATAAATCTAGCACCCCTACAGGAAAATGCGTTATTTGCCACCAACCTATAGAAGATGGACATGGTAGTGGTAGTATGTTCTTTGTATCCCACGAAACAGGGGAATGGGAACCCGATTATCTTTGCCACGATTGTTGTTTCCATGTCTTATATAGGCAGACAGGTTGAGCGAAAATTTACACAGAAGGAAGTCAAATATGCCGACTTTAGAGACATCACGATTGGTGCTACGCAGATGGGGCGAAAAAGACATAGCGCCAATGGCTGAAATCAACGCTGATCCGGAGGTCATGCGTTGGATTGGTGGAGGCACCACTAGAACAGAAGAGCAAACGAAAAGGGCTATCAAGCACTGGGAAGAAGAATGGAACACACTGGATTACGGTCTATTTGCCGTAGAGGTTAAGGAATCGGGTGAACTTTCCGGATTCGTAGGTCTTTCAGTTCCTACTTTTTTACCGGAAGTAATGCCTGCTGTGGAAATAGGTTGGCGGCTCGGGCGTTCCTTCTGGGGAAAAGGCATTGCCACGGAGGCAGCCAGGGGGGTTCTACGTTTCGGATTCGAGAATTGCGACTTAACCGAGATTCTAAGCATTTGTCAGG
Organism: Ferroacidibacillus organovorans; assembly: GCF_001642725.1. GTDB lineage: Bacteria > Bacillota > Bacilli > Alicyclobacillales > SLC66 > Ferroacidibacillus > Ferroacidibacillus organovorans. The sequence continues at coordinate 23,569 of NZ_LSUQ01000004.1, read as the reverse complement.
TTGGCAATGATGCATCGGAACGCATCATGCAAAAACTTGGAATGCACTTGGAGCGAGAAACGATTGATCCCACCTGTGGTTGTCCAGTAAAGGTCTACGCTATAACCTCTCCGGTGGCGAAGTAAGGGAAAGCAATCTGAACGTGAGAACGACTCTCTCCTATGTCAGGTCTTGTTGGGTATAAGCGACGTTCCCTCCTCTGTCCTCAAAATCCACAATTTATCCGAACAGAGCGTAATATAAAGCAAAAAATTGCTTCTCATACTATCGTATAAAAATTAGCCCCCAACTCAGCAGCTCCCTTCCTTTTCTCTGAAAAAACCGCCTCCCACGGGAGACGGCAAAATTCGCGGTAGACGGTCAGTTCCAAACATCCCTCGTCAAGGTGTCGGCTTGTAAAAGATCATACTCAGAATCGGCGGCAATAGATATGCGACCAACACTGGCCACACGCTCCTGCGCACTGACGTGCGCGTGAACACCGCCAAACCGATGGTCTGGATGATCAGTGAGCCGATCAGAAACAAACCGAGCGCCGACTCAATCCCCCCGAATCGCCCCGTTCCGCCAGTCAACGTGCTGATGGATAAAAAATTCGTCTGATAGCGACCCGTCAAAAACGTCATGATGGTGTCAAAGAGGGTCCCCAGCACGGAAATGACCGTCGCGCTCGCCATGATGAAAACGACGCGGCGATATTCGATCGCAAGCGAGAAGATGCGCGCGATCAACCAGAGAAAGACGGCGGACAGAGTCACCGCGACAAATACGCCGGCAAATGCGCTGATCGGTGTGACGGATGCGGCTTGCGACGCGACACGTGCCGCCTGCGCCTTTGTCAACGTGTGCACGTACGCGAGGTAGCTCGGGGACTGCATCATGTAGCGCAGTGTCAGACTCGAAAGCGCGCCCGTGATCGCGGCGAGAACGAGCGTCAACAGCATCCAGCGCGGCTGTTCCCGACGCGTCTCAAAGTAGAGGCGCGGATTCGTAATCAGGGTAAGAAACGGAGACGGTGTGCCTGGTTCACTCATGAGAAAACTCCTTGGTCAAAGTCACGTGACACATCTATGCATCATCTGCCTGTGTTTCCGTGTTTTACTAGTATACCCAAGATGCGCGCGCACAAGCCAGTTTGATATGCACAGCCGCCATCCTACCCGCGAATTCGGCTTCCGTTGCACCCAACCTACCGCATCGACGCGAGGGTTGCGCAGGCGCATCGCACAAGCGCATCATCCGCCGCGCACGAACGCTCACGCCTGCGCCCGTTCTCCTGCCGCCACGCCCTACACACCCGTCTCATAGATCATCGCGATCTCATCGCACACCGGGAACTTCTTGCAGTTGATACAATCCTTCCAAATCTTCTGATGCAGCGTGTGCTTTTCCACAACGTGAAACCCGCAGCGCGAAAAAAACATCTCCTGGTACGTGAGCGCGAGCACCTTTGGCAGCTGCAAATCCGCCGCATACACGAGCAGCGCCTGCACCAGGCGCTTGCCAAATCCACCACCCTGCGCCTCTGGGGCGACTGCGAGCGACCGAATCTCTGCCAGATCATCCCCGAGGATACACAGCGAGGCCACACCCTGCACCCTGCCCGCCACATCGATCACCCGAAACGACGGCAAGATTTCGAGTACAGACTGCCGAGTGCGTGGCAAGAGCAGCCCCTGTTCCGCATAATCCCGCAAGAGCGCCACAATCGAATCGACATCGCGAACCGTCGCCTCGCGCAACACGCCAGTCACCCGTTCTTCTGAAACGGCCATCGAATCCACCTCCTCAGGTCGTGTACTCCGCGTTAATCTTCACATAGTCAAACGTCAAATCACACGTCCAATAGCGTATCTCCAACTCACCCGCGCCAAGTTCAACGACGACCGGAATCTCCTTCATCGCCATCACCCGTCGCGCGTCTGACTCCGCCGTCACAAGGAACTGTCCCGCGTCATACACCCTCTGATCCCCAAGCGTCAGCCGCAGGCGATCAAACGAAACGGCGATACCCGCGCGCCCAATCGCCGAGATGATCCGCCCCGGATTGAAATCCTCACCGAAAAACGCCGTCTTCACAAGCGGCGACGTGGCGATCGTCTCGGCAATGCGCTCCGCATCCACCTCGGACTGTGCGCCCCGCACCACAATCTCCAGAAATTTCGTCGCACCTTCACCGTCGCGCACAATGCTATGCGCTAGATCCTGCGCGACGCTCCTCAGCGCATCTTCAAATAAGGTTTCATCAACCTCTCCATCGTCAATTCGGCCGCCCCCTGTCCCTTCCACTCCATAGAACTCAGCCGTGCCAGCCTCCATCCGCGCACCGCCCGTCGAAAAAAGCAGCACACTGTCATTCGGACTCGTGTCGCCGTCCACCGAGATGCGATTGAACGTCTGACCCACAACCCGCGAAAGCACACGCTGCAGAGTCCGCTGGCTTACCGGCGCATCGGTTACCAGCACCGACAGCATCGTCGCCAGCTTAGGGTGAATCATACCCGCACCTTTGGCCACACCCCACACCGTATACGAAGTGTCACCAACCTGAAAAGCCCTCGCGCTCACCTTAGGAAAGGTGTCTGTCGTCATCATCGCGCGCGCCGCGCCGACCAGCTTTTCAGGCGTTGACGTCGCCCCTTGACAAAGACCCTCAAGGCTGCCGATCAACCGCTCCGCGCGCAGCGGCACGCCAATCACTCCCGTGTGAAGCACGACCACCTCATCTGCCGCACAGCCCACGTGCCCCGCAACGCCCGCCGCCAGTCGCTCCGTATCCGCACGCCCCGCCGGACCTGTGCCCGCATTCGCGTTTCCACTTGTGATCAGCACCGCTTTGATCTTCTTTTGCGCTCGCAGGCGATCCATCGCGCTCGTCACACACGCGCTTTTAAACGCATTCGTCGTAAACGCGCCCGCATATACGGCATGCTCAGAAAACACAAAAAGCGCGGCGTCATCTCCATCGCGCTTGATCCCGATTCGTCCACTTGAAAAAGTGACACTTCCCTTTTCAAGATACTGTTCAAATGTCGCGTGATCACCCATTTCCATCGCGGCCATCTTCCACACTCCTCACGCAAAACCAGTTCTTCATCGTCAATCTCGCACGATTCCATGTTTACCCCTCTAGGGTTGTAATTCTATCAATATACATCAGATATAATATTTATGCAACACAAAACGCCCGTGCATCCTACGCACAGGCCCGGACTCCACTCGTCTCACTGATCATGCCGCGCGGCATTCGCCGCCATCGTCCATCACCTACAGCGTCACGCGACGCCCCTCGCGCGACGCGTTCACAGCCGCGAGAATCACGCGCAGCGACGCGTACCCGTCCCGTCCCGAGATCGCAGGAGATCGGCTACTGAGCACCGCGTCGACAAACTCATCCACGACGCGGCTGTTGTGCGCCTGCGCCTCATCCGGAATTGCAATCTTCTCTTCCGTGCCATCCTCATACAACACGTGAAGCGGCACTTCCGCATGCGGATCAATATGAAGAATCCCGTGTTCACAATAGAGTGTCGTCGTGTCATCCTCCCCAGGGCGGTGCGTCCAACTCGCCGTGAGCGTGCCGACCGCACCTGAACGCATGCCGAGTAGGCACACCGCGTTGTCATCGACATTGGCCGCCTTTTCAAGCGTCCTGAGCATCGCGGAAACCTCAACCACCTCGTCTTCAAGCAACCAGCGTATCAGATCTGCTTTATGAATCCCGAGATCGCCGAGTGCGCCGACAAACGCGTCCTGCTCATTGAAAAACCACGACTGCATCCCTTCCGCAGACCACTGCTCAGGTCCCCCGTGTGCAAACGTCGTGCGAAACTGGAGCACCGCGCCGAGCCGCCCGCTGTGAAGGAGCTGCTTTGCGCGAATATGCGCCGGGAAAAAGCGCTGATTGTGCGCGATCATCAAGACGCGCCCCGCCTCATCCGCCGCCGCGATCATCGCTTCTGCCTCATCCGCCGAAACGGCCATCGGTTTTTCACACAACACATGCTTTCCCGCCCAAAGTGCTGCCGTCGAGACAGGGCCGTGAAAGCGATTGGGCAGGCACACACTTACCGCGTCGAGTTCTTGCTCCAAAAGCATGTCTTCCCAGCGCGTGTACGCGCGAATGCCATACGTCTTTGCCACATCCTGGACACGCGCCTCCTTCGCGTCACACACACCGACCAACTTCACGCGCGAATTGTCCCGATACTCCGGAAGGTGGCGATTGACGGCGATCGCACCGCAACCGATCACTCCGACTCGCAAGGTTGTCATGGTAGTAAATCCCGCCTTTAGCCTTTTACCGCACCCGCCGTGAGTCCCGCGACCACCCAGCGCTGGAAAATAAGTACCAGCAGGACGACCGGCAGAACCGCCACCGTAGATGCTGCGAACATCGTACCATAGGGGATGGTAAATTGTCCCCCAAAGAGCGCGATGCCGACAGGAATCGTGCGCAAGGCGTTGCTGTTGTTAAAAACCAGCGCAAAGAAAAATTCTGTCCAACACGCGACAAACGTAAAGATTGCCCCGGTGAATAGTCCCGGCGTCGCGAGCGGTAGAATCACGCGAAACACCGTGGTCATCACACTCGCGCCATCGACCCGCGCCGCTTCGTCAAGCTCCTTAGGAATACCGATAAAATACGTGCGCATCACCCAGATGGCGAATGGGAGATTGAACGCGGTGTACGGCACGATGAGCGCCTGGTAGCTGTTCAACCAACCGATTGACTGAAACAAAACAAACAGCGGGAAGATAACACCCACCTGTGGAAACGTTGAGATCATCAGTAAAACGACCATGATTGGCGCCTTTCCGCGAATCGGCAGCCGCGCCAATGCGTAACTCGCAAGCGCCGCGAGAATCATCACAAAAAACGTGGAGACAAGCGATACGACCAAACTGTTGCGAAAGTATACGCCGAATCCGAACTGATAAAACGCCTGCTGATACTGAAGCAGCGTCGGATTTTGCGGAAAGTACGTCGGTGGAAAGGCGCTGATCTCTCCGTTTGTCTTAAATGACGTGATGACCATCCAATAAAACGGCGCGACGATCACTAAAAGCATTGCGATCAAAACGAGATATCCGATCCCTTTGCGCAGCGCGAGTCTCCTTGTCACGACTCCACCTCCCCGACTTGTGTGCGCAAGGCGCGCAGCGAGACAAGCGCGAGCAGGATGACCAAGACCACGGTTGAGACGGCGACCGCCGTGCCCGGCCCAAACTCGCCGTCGTTAAAGAGTGCCTTATAGGCGAGCATTGCGATCGACTCGGTGCTCGTCCCAGGTCCTCCTTGCGTGAGAACAAACGGGAGGTCAAAGAGACCAAACGCCTGTAGAATGCGAAAAAGAGCCGCGAGTCCGATACTTGGACGCAGCAGCGGAAACGTCACCTGGAAAAAGACGCGCACAGCGCTCGCGCCGTCGATGCGCGCCGCCTCGTACAACTCTGTCGGGATCAACTGCAGGCCCGCAAGCAGGATCATCGTGACAAACGGCGTGGTCTTCCAGATGTCTGCGACCATGAGCGAAGGAATCGCGAGGTTGGGTAGGCCGAGCCACAAGATGGGCTGCCCGATGATGTGGAGTTGAAGCAGGATGGCGTTTAGCACCCCGTAAACTGGATTGAAGATGTATCCCCACATCTGCGCAGAGATGACAGTGATCAGTGTCCACGGAATCAGCATCGCGGCGACGGCGAAACCGCGTCCCTTGATCGGCTGATTGAGCGCGAGCGCGGTGAGCATGCCAAGGATCAGCTCGATGACCACCGTGACGATCGCATACCCTGTCGTGAAGCCGAGCGACTGCCAAAATTCTGCAATCCCAAAGATGATGGCGTAGTTGTGCAGACCGATGAAGGAAAATTGGAAACCGGAGTACGTCGATTGAATCGCGTTTAGGCTCATATAAATGGAGTAACCGATAGGAAACAGTGTCACGAGCGCAATCACGAGCAGCGCTGGGGTGACCATGGCATATCCCGCGATAGCGTAGCCTCGGTCTAACTTATTGACACGCATGGCGCACATCCGCTCCTTCCTGTAGCGCTAGTGTTTGCCACGCCCGCATGATTTATCCGATAAAAAAGGCTGCCGAGCGCCGTCCAAGAAGGACGTTCTCGACAGCCGCATGCGTTTGCGGTGCATGATTTGAGTCGACCTACAAACTCGAACTGCCGACGGCCGACGCCAATTGCGCATTGGCTTGACTAAGCGCTGTTGAGACGCTGACCTGCCCCGCGAGCGCCGCGTTGACATTCGTGTAGATCGCCGTCGACACTTTTGCGTAGTAGGGATTCTGGGCGGGACGCGCGACAAGGTTCGTCTGTCCCACGATGGAAAGAACAGGGTTTTTCGCTCTGACCGCCGGGCTGTTTTGCACAGTCGCGTTGGTCGGAATCTCCGAATACTGAGAGGCGAGCACCGTTTGCGCCGGAACGCTCGTCATCCAGTTGATAAAGGTGAGATCAGCCGCCATGTGCTTGCTGTGCGGATTGATGTAGAGATCCCAGCCGCCGATGCATGCATACCCGCGCGCACCGTGTCCGGCAAACGTCGGCAAGGGCACGACGCCCACTTTGCCAACAACACTGGACTGGCCCGGTGTTTGCGAGTTTGCCCACGCGTAGTCCCAGTTTCTAAGGAAGGCAGCCTGTCCGTTGTTAAAGGTGTTCATCGCTTGCGGTTCTTGGAACACGCTCACGGCCTGCGGCGATACGCCAGACGTGATCAGTCCGCGCATAAAGGAGAGCGCGTGCTGTGCCGCGGGGGTATCCATGTTCGGTTTCCCTTGCGCGTTGAACACCTGACCGCCAGCGTCTGTGAGATACTCCATCCAGTTGCACGTTAAACCTTCGTAGGATGCGCCTTCCCAGACAAAGCCGTATTTAACCATTTTATTGCTAACCAATGTCTTTGCTTCCGATTGCAGTTGTTCCCACGTTTTTGGCACGGGCAAATGCGCCTTTTGCAGCAGATCCTTGCGATAGTAGAGAAAGCCTGCGTCCATGAAAAACGGCGCCGCATACACATTTCCTTTAATTGTCGCGCCCTGCACGAGCCCTGGCGCAAAGCGTGTAAAGAAACTCGCAGGAAAATGCTTGTTAAGCGGCTCCGCGAGGGATTGCGCCGCGAATTGTCCCGGCCACACCACGTCGCCCATGAACACGTCAGGGGTGGTTGAGCCACCGGAAATCTCTGTAATCAGCGAGGCGCGGTTCGTATCGGTGCTCGACGGCTGACTGATCAGGTTCACTTTGATGCTCGGATTCGCCTTTTCAAACAACTGGATCAATTGCTTGCGGATACCGACGTTTGCAATCGGCGAGGCAGCCCAATTGATCGTCACCTTCCCCGATGTTGGCGCGGGGCTGGTGGACGGTGGATTGGGAGCCGTTGTACTCGATGGGCTTGAACACGCCGTGAGAGAAGCGAGCCCTGTGACGACGGCAAACGCCGCCAAAAGCGACTGTTTCATCATAAATACGCCTCCTAAGCTCGAACGTTTCGGCCATGTGCGAAAGAATGCGAAACCTGCCACTCGATCCAATTCAGCGAATGGATGTTTCACAATCAACTGCACAACCTCTAAAACGCACGTACGCGGATCAACCTCACGCGCAGTCGAGATGTCTCGCTGTAGCATGTTTCCGATCTGCGATATTATGCGTTTTCACGTTCTTGCCAAGGAGGTGACGTTGATGCGCGTTCCACGGATGGGAACACGTTTACTCCCACTCGATGGTCGCGGGCGGTTTTGAGGTGACGTCGTACACCACGCGATTGATACCGTGCACCTCATTGCAGATTCGGTTGGAAATCTTTCCGAGCACGTCATACGGGATATGCGCAAAATCGGCGGTCATCCCGTCGCGCGAAGTCACCGCGCGCAGTGCGATCGTTTCCGCATAGGTTCGCTCGTCGCCCATCACGCCGACGCTGCGCACGCCAGTCAGCACCGCAAAGTACTGCCAAATTGAATCCTGAAGCCCTGCCAGCGCAATCTCTTCGCGCAAGATGGCATCCGCATTTTGAAGCGTCGCGATGCGTGTCGGCGTGATTTCGCCCATGATGCGAATCGCGAGTCCGGGTCCTGGAAACGGCTGCCGATAGACGAATGCGTGCGGGAGTCCCAACTCTTCTCCGAGCGCGCGCACCTCATCTTTAAAGAGTGTTTTGAGCGGCTCAATCAATTTGAACGCCATATCTTCTGGCAAACCGCCCACGTTGTGGTGTGATTTGATGGTCGCCGCCGTTTTCGTGCCGCTCTCCACGATATCCGTATAGAGTGTGCCTTGTCCGAGAAAGGCAAATGAGCCGAGCGATGTTGCCGTCTCGTCAAACACAGCAATAAATTCGCGACCGATCCGCTTGCGCTTTTCTTCCGGATCGGATACGCCGTCAAGCAGCGCGAGAAAGCGCGTGCGCGCGTTCACGAGCCGGATGTCCATGTGAAACGTACCGGAGAGCATTTCCATCACTTGCTCGGACTCGTCTTTTCTAAGCAATCCGTGATCAACAAAGACGCACGTCAGGCGATCACCGATCGCGCGGTGAAGGAGTGCCGCCGTGACAGACGAATCGACGCCACCTGAGAGCGCCATAAGCACCCGCGCATCTTTCACGGTGTCACGCAGCGCTGTGATCGACTCTTCCACAAAATTGTCCATCCGCCAGTCGCCTGCACACTCGCAAACGCGAAAGAGGAATTGGCGCAGCAGATCCTGTCCGTAGTCGGTGTGCTGGACTTCTGGATGAAACTGTACACCGTAGAGTTTGCGCGAAGGGTCACTCATCGCCGCAACCGGCGCGCTCGACGTGTACGCGTCCACGCGAAAGCCCTGCGGCACTTCGACGACCATATCGCCGTGGCTCATCCACACGCGCTGGGTGGCTGGTGTTCCTGCGAAAAGTGTCGCGTGGCTGTGGCAAGAGAGTTCGGTGAGCCCGTACTCGCGCGCGCTCGCCTGTGTGACGTGCGCATTAAAATCGCGCGCAAGCAGCTGCATGCCGTAGCAGATTCCAAGGATCGGAACGCCAAGTTCGTAAATCGACGGATCAACGAGCGGCGCACTGTCTCGATACACACTTTGCGGACCGCCTGAAAAGATGATCCCTTTGAGTTTCATCGCACGCAACGTCTCAATCGGTGTATCGTGCGGAAGCAACTCCGAGAACACGTTTAATTCACGAATTCTGCGCGCGATCAGTTGGTTGTATTGTCCTCCAAAATCAAGAACCACGACCGTCTCGTGACGATCCATTCCCATCTCGACACCACTTTCTACAAGGAGTTTTCCACGTCTTCATAGGATTTGAAAACTATGCTGTGTAGTGTACCACGAATGTCAGCGGCTCTGCTTGACCAGGCGGCGCAGGACAGCCAAAGCGCGTTTGAAAGGAGACCGCCCGATCCATTCCAATTGTGCTCGAAATCGGCACTCAACCAAGGTTTCATCCATAGCAACGCCATCCTCACCCCGCGCTCGCTCCACAGCGCCATAGCGAATACGCTCCACAGAGGCAATCACATCCATCAGTTCATTCTGATCCACGCCCATCGTTTGTCGATTGCCCCACTCGCGCAGCGTCTCGTGAGCAGCGCGCGGGTTCGCGATGCGTTGCTCAAGCGCGTGCAGCAAACGTTCTGCCTGTGTGCCAGGAACGCCGACAGACGCATCTTCTCTATGAGCCAAGAATCTCTTTTGCGACACGCGCCGCATAAACCAAACGATCACAAGTACACCTGCAAGAAGTGCGAAAAAATCATACACCAAGGGAGCGAGCGAGGTGGCAATGCTTAGAGTTTTTTGAGGTTTTAACCTCTTTGCAGTGTGTGGGTGCGCACTCTGCGCGACAGGCGTGACTTTTGGCAGATGGGAAGAAATCACATGGGATACCGCTTGCCCTTTTGTTCGGGTAATTTGCGCGAGGGCGGCCGACGGTGTCGCTTCAAAAGGGACAAAGCCGTACCCCGTAAACCACGCCTCAAACCATGAGTGCGCATCCGTTCCGCGAAGGGTGTACTCGTTTAGCGCTCCGCGGTAGGTCGGGTCGGCCGGCACCGCGATGTATCCCTTCACCCAGCGCGTCGGAATGCCGACGACGCGCGCGAGAATCGCGGCGGCTGTTGAAAACTGGTCACAATAGCCGCGATGCGTCTCAAAAAGAAACTGATCGACAAAATCTTGCCCTGGCCGCGGAACAGGGATGCCTTGCGTCTGATACGATTCGTGTGACTGCAAATACGCGATGATCGCTTGCAACTTTGCGTAAGGTGTCACCGCATTCTTCGTAATTTGATGCGCCAAAAGGATGTCCCGCTGTGGAAAATCAGTCGGCAACTGCAGATCCATACGATACGCGTAGACTCCATTGCCGTTTGCTACCGAGACGAGCGCTTGCGGGCTCACGTTTTTTAGCGCTGACGTGACGGTATAATGCTCGCCCGCGTGCAGTGTGCCGAAGGTCCACGCGTCCATTGCAGGTACGAAACGCGCGCGAACACCGCCACGCATCGTGGCACCAAGGATGTGGTTGGCGCCGAGCACGGCCGGGTAGACGCCAGACTCCACCCACACCTGTTGTTTCATAAGCGTGCGCGAGCTGTGAGAAGCTGTTCCTGCCACCACCGACGTCGGCGCGCCACTGACCCATCCCGCCCCCGTATAGGTTGAGAACGATTCCATCTGATAATACGACGGCTGTGGCGCGATAACGCGAAACATGACCGCAGAGCTGCCGTTGAAATTCCCGCCAAGGCGCGCGTCGTTCGCGCCATACGCAGCGGCAGGCGCGGTCGCTTCAACGCGTCGCGCAAACAGCGAATGCCACCACGCGCGCACGTGAAAATCGCGGGCTTCCCCTCGTGGCGTCCAGACGCTCAAAATCGCCAGGACGGCAAGCATCCCTGCCAGGCTCAAAGCAGGAGACCGCACCAATCGCCCGCGCATAGAAAGACGTTCGCCGTCAACAGGAAGGTGACTCCATACGCTGCGGACTCCAAGCATGGCGAGCGCGCTCAAAAAGAGAACGGCCATCGCCACCCCGTCGCGAACCCCTACGCGCGCTGCGAGCACGATGAGCACACCTTCTCCCACAATGGTTGTTGTGAGCAGCCAAGCGGGACTCTCTGCCGCATCCATCAGCAGACGAGCGCCAAACAGGATGACGCCAAAAAAAGCGATGGTGCGTATCCCGGCGTTAATCTGCTTGACATCGTGATGCGTCATCCCGTGCAGTCCAAGTATCATATCGTTTGCCAAATGCGCGAGAAACGGCCCGATGGCATACCAAGGGAGGGTCCCGTAATACTCCACTTTAATCACGGTTAAAATGAGCAGCGGCGTAAGGAAGACGCGATAACGCGCGCGCAAAAAAAGGGGGCTGATCGTCAAATATGCGACAAAGGCGATCATTGGATAAATATCACCCATGTACCCCACATTCTCCATAGGGGCGAGAAGTGCCGCTGCCCACGCCCACGTAAGACACGCGATCAGCAAATCGCGAACCTTTTCCCGCGCCATCTGTGCGCTCACCTCTTCACCATCATTCCGTCCTGTGACCTCGTCACCCTCACGTGCACCCACTGAGGGTCAACAACGCATCTAACGAAGATTGGGTTTCCACATATACCCGTCATTCATCATCGCAGGCAGCGCATCGAGCGATGAGTAGGCGCATACGGTGACTCCCTGTCGATCCATAACGCTGTCATCCCCCGCGGGCTGCGCGAGGAACACGACGACGGATAGGTTTCGCCGCAGCAGCGCGTTCAGATCCCGCACTAACAAGTCATCAAAGGTTTGGGTAAACACATAGAGCACAGCATCGCGTTCCATGGTGCGCAGCAGATGTGCGTGAACCGCAGCTCGCTGCTCTGCGACGTTCATCCTGCATGGTTTCGCGCGCGCAAGGGCATCCATTATCCGCCCCCGCTGAAGATCCCCCCGTTTTGGCGAGACGGTTTGCTCTACAAGCAGCAATCCTGTGAGTCTCCCGGCCGAGAGCAGCGCGCTTGCGACCGACGCGCACGCGCAGACGGATCGCTCAAACACGTCCCGCTGTCGCTCATCGCCATTTATCTCATCAAGCCACAAATAAGTGAGATGAGACATATGGATATCAAACGTCCTTGACTGCAGTTGTTGCGTGCGCGCCGTCGCTGGCCAGTGGATGCCACCCAAGCGATCGCCCGGCATATAGGGACGAGTGCCTGAGAGATGTTCGGATGCCGCAAAGAGGTGACTGCGCGCGCTACGCGTAGCACAAAGTAAAGAACTCGCCGTGAAATCTGTCGAAAGAGGAACGATCTTCGGGTAAATCAACCACTCGCTCAAACGCTCTGCCGTCTGTCTGCGCTTGAAAAGCCCAAACAGATCGGAACACTCAATGGTGAGCCCATACAGCGCATACGCGCCGCGCGGAAGAGCGTGAAAGGTATAGCTGGCGCGAAGCGTGTGCCCAAAGCGACGTGGCGGCTGATCGTACGTCTGGCGAATACGCAGGACATCGTCCATTTCTTCTTCCATTCGCACAGGCAGCGATGCCCACCACCCGCGTTTCGCGGAAACTGTCAATGTAACGAATACATCATCCCCGGAAAATCCCCGTTCGCGTGAGACGAACCGCTCCACATCGACAATGCGCGGCATGGCGAAAAGGGATGCAGCCTCCCAAAGGACAAAAAGTGTCCACGCCACCGCCAGATACCAAGTCCCCGAGCCGCCGATCGTGTGCGCCAACCCAAACAGCAAAACGTCACTACAAATGAGCACAGCCAGTGTAAACGTGTTTTTCATCGAGCGGAAAACGACGCGCCATGCACAGGAACCGGTTGCGATGCGAGAATTTCGGCGATAACCGTCGCTTCCGTGACTTGCCTCAGCCGCGCATCCGATTTCAGGATCATCCTGTGCGGTAACACGTACGGCGCCACTTCCTTTAGATCATCAGGCAAAAGATAGTCTCGCCCGCGCAATGTGGCAAGTGCTTGCGCCGCGTGCAAAAGCCCAATCGCGCCGCGCGGTGAAACACCGAGATAGACAGACTCGTGCGTGCGCGTGCGCACGACGAGATCCACCGCGTAGCGAAGCAGTCCCTGATCGACAAAGACGCGCGCGGCGAGCGCTTGCCACGCGAGAATGTCGTTTTGTGTGGCGACTGGCTCCAATTCCTGATCAAACGTTCCGACGAGGCTGCGTTCAAGAATCTGATACTCCTCATCTTTGGATGGATAGCCAAGAGAAATCTTGAGGAGAAATCGATCCAGTTGCGCCTCAGGCAGTGGAAAGGTGCCCTCATACTCAATCGGATTTTGCGTCGCAAGGACAATGAAAGGAACCGGCAGCAGACGCGTCACACCGTCAAACGTAACCGCACGCTCTTCGAGCGACTCAAGAAGCGCCGCCTGCGTGCGCGGCGAAGTGCGGTTGATCTCATCCACGAGGACGATTTGACTGAAAATGGGCCCTTCTCGATACTCAAACTCAAGCGTGTGCTGATTATAAATAGAGATTCCAGTTACATCAGACGGCAACAAATCAGGTGTAAATTGAATCCTTTTAAACTGGCAGTCAAGACTCTGCGCGATACTCTTTACAAGCCGTGTCTTCCCGACGCCCGGAACGTCCTCCAAGAGCACGTGTCCTTTTGCGAGAAGCGCCACGAAGCATAATTCGATCTCGCGCGCTTTCCCCACGATGACGGTCGATACATGATCCATCACTCGGAGAATCTGCCGGGATGTCTGCTCATACGCCTCTACCTGTTTCACTTGCGCCATGTCGTACCGCCTCGCAAACCGTGCTAATCAAAGATATACTCATACACGATTTTTCATGTTCCATAGTTAGGTCAATTCTTCATTCGACAAATTCGGCAGTACACGCTCATTTTCCTGCTGCGTTCCACCATTTCATCACTGCGGTAATTTTCCATCTATGGATAAATCGCACAATCAAATCATGCTTTCACGATGTTTCCGTCTCCAACATAGGTTATTGAAGACTTGCCATCACCTCTACACTCCATGAAGATCCTTTACAAGGGGGATGCATATGACTGAACCACACATCAGCATGCCGTATTCTGTCTTTGGGGATGGACAATTGACATACGGAGATAACGTTCACATCTCCGAACACGCCTGGATATCGCTTCCTCGCGCAGGCGCTTGTCTTCGCGTGGGGGATCATACACAAATCGGGCGTTTTTTTGGCGTGTCTTGCGCAGAACGCATCACGATCGGACATAGCTGTGTCATCGGAGAACGCGTTTTCATCGCCGATGTCGGTCACGCCTATGAAGATCCCAGCCGCCCCATTCTTGTCTCTGGCTTGACAGATCCAATGCCTGTCACGATCGGCGATGACGTCCTGATTGGCGTAGGCTCTTTCATCGGCCCCGGCGTGACGATCGGCACACACGTGATGATCGGCGCGAACTCGGTTGTTTTGCATGACATTCCAAGCTACAGCGTCGCGGCAGGCAATCCCGCGCGGGTGATCAAGCGCTTCGACTTTTCGAGCGGGCAGTGGATGCGGATGGGTGAGGTATGAAGCCAAGCCATTCAGCCGCAGGAAAATTCTAACTAAAAGATCGGGATACGCCCTCTGAAATACGCTCTAGCCACATCGTCATAAGATCAGCGTGACCATGCAAGCGTCGGTAAATTTCCAGGGCAAGTTCGCGATCGTAGGTGTGGCTTGTAAGATTTCGATCGTCTGTCATGACCAGGGCTTGGGCGGCCTCCACCGTTGTTAACAAACTTGTTTCTCTGGATGAACGTATGGCGCTTTTTGGTGATGCCACATCGACCCCCTCCACCTCGCGCAAATAGTGACGAGCCGTTTTCTACACAGCTTCAAATGTAAATTCGAAGCGTTGTATGGCTGCATCGCGTTCAATTTCTGATGCATCACTAATTTGCAGGACATCTTGCAGGGATTTCAATGCTTGCTCTGCCCTTTTCAAAGATAAGTTCACTCGATCCACTCGATTCCCTCCTTTTGGATCTGTTCACGCAAGAGTGCACTGGTCCGATTCAAATCAATCAAGTCAACTGAAAATGGAATGTTGGAATCTTCGATTTGAGCGCGCATTTCCCCGATCACGCTCAGAGGCAAGGGCTCACCTGCGTCGAGTGCAACATCAATGTCAGACGAATGTCGATCTTCTCCACGCGCAAATGAGCCAAAAAGAAAAAATTTGCAATCCTGCGATACAACTCCCTGCAAGATGCGAAACACATTTTCAATCTGAACGGAGTGATGAACGAAAAAAGGCAGATTTGTCGCCAAAGTTTCCACCTCCATCAGGTTCCTATCCTGTTTGCTATCGTTGATGCAATGATACGACAAACGGGAATGACATACTACAACAAAAAGCCCCCGCCGCAGCGGAGGCTCCCTAAACAAGGGTTGGCAACAACTTACATCATGTCCATGCCGCCCATGCCGCCACCCGGCATAGGTGCTTTGTCTTTCTCAGGCTTATCCGCGATCACCGCTTCGGTGGTCAAGAACATCGCCGCGACAGACGCCGCGTTTTGCAGTGCCGAACGGGTAACTTTCGCCGCGTCGACAACGCCCGCTTTGAACATGTCGATCCACTCGCCGTTTGCCGCGTTGAAGCCCGTGCCAACAGCCTCTTTTTTCAAACGCTCGACGATGATCGCGCCTTCGAGGCCCGCATTGTCAGCGATTTGACGAACAGGCGCTTCGAGTGCACGGCGCACGATGCTCACACCTGTCGCGATGTCGCCTTCTGCGTTCACGCGATCCAGCGCGCGCAGCGCGTTTACGAGCGCCGTACCGCCGCCTGCAACAAGTCCTTCTTCGACAGCTGCCCGCGTAGTGTTGAGCGCGTCTTCGATGCGCAACTTCTTCTCTTTGAGTTCTGTTTCAGTCGCCGCGCCAACCTTGATGACAGCGACGCCACCGGACAGTTTGGCGAGACGCTCTTGAAGCTTCTCGCGATCAAAGTCAGAAGTGGTTTCTTCCAACTGGACGCGGATTTGGTTGATGCGCGCATCGATGTCTTTGCGGTTTCCACTGCCATCGACGACGATCGTGTTCTCTTTTGACACGCGCACTTGACGAGCGCGGCCGAGTTGATCGATATTGGTGTTTTTCAGTTCGAGACCGAGTTCTTCGCTGATCACTTGGCCGCCTGTAAGCACCGCGATATCCTGAAGCATCGCTTTGCGGCGATCGCCAAAGCCAGGCGCCTTAACGCCGACTGCAGTGAACGTGCCGCGCAATTTGTTCACGACGAGCGTCGCGAGCGCTTCACCTTCAACATCCTCTGCAATCATGAGCAGCGGACGGCCCGATTGAACCACGCGCTCAAGAACAGGGAGGATCTCTTGGATGTTGCCGATCTTCTTGTCGGTGATCAAGATGTAAGGCTCATCGAGAACCGCTTCCATCTTGTCAGAATCCGTGACCATATAAGGGGAGATATAACCGCGGTCAAACTGCATGCCTTCGACCACTTCGAGCTCCGTCGTAAAGCCCTTGGATTCCTCCACGGTGATGACACCGTCTTTACCGACCTTCTCCATCGCGTCTGCGATCAATTGACCAATCTCTTCGTCGCCGGCAGAAACCGCCGCCGCTTGCGCGATACTCTCGCGCCCTTCGACAGGTTTTGAGATGATACGGATCTCCTCGACTGCAGCCGCAACCGCGAGTTCAATCCCTTTGCGAAGCATAAGTGGATTTGCACCCGACGTCACATTTTTCAGACCTTCGCGAATCATCGCTTGAGCAAGCACGGTCGCCGTCGTGGTGCCGTCACCCGCGACATCATTTGTTTTCGTAGCAACCTCTTTCACCAATTGCGCGCCCATGTTCTCAAACGGGTCTTCCAATTCGATCTCTTTAGCGATCGTCACTCCGTCATTGGTGATAAGCGGAGAACCAAATTTTTTCTCAAGAACGACATTGCGACCGCGTGGCCCCAAGGTTACTTTTACCGCATCCGCCAACGCATCCACACCGCGCAGCATGGAGCGGCGTGCATCTTCACGAAATTTAATATCTTTTGCCATCGTCAACGTGACCTCCCTTAGCTATGTTTAACTGCCAACGCTTATCGCTCTACGACTGCCAGGATATCCGCTTCCCGGACAATCAAATATTCAACGCCGTCATACTTGACTTCAGTACCTGCATATTTAGAGAAGATGACGCGGTTGCCGACCTTCACGTCGACTGCCACCAGTTTTCCATCTTCATAGCGGCCAGGGCCTACGGAGACAACCTCTGCCTCTTGCGGCTTTTCTTTTGCCGTATCTGGAAGAACAATTCCGCTGGCGGTCTTTTCTTCACGCTCCAGCGCGCGCAGCACCACACGATCGCCGAGTGGCTTAATCATGCGAAACCCTCCTCTTTCATTCTACAGAATTTTAGTTTTGTTAGCGCTCAGACTCGTCGAGTGCTAAACTCAATCATGATATTACCGATTTACGCTCACTTTTGCAACTCCTGATACGCACTTTTTTTTAAATCGAGCGTTTCATTTTTCCCTGGATGTCAATATGAAAGAAATGCGTGCGATGGTCTACGCAAGAAAGGTGTGATGCGCTAGGCACGGCGATTGACACAGGCCTCGACGCTGTGGGAAACTCAGCGTACAGTTCCTGTTTCGATACGAAATTGAGAAACCGTTTCCCGCAAAAAACCTTTCAAAACTTAGGAGAAATTCGGATGAAATCGCGCGTATTTTCCGGCATTCAGCCGTCTGGTGTCATTACCCTCGGCAACTATCTCGGCGCACTCAATCAGTTTGTCGCACTGCAAGACTCCCACGAAAGTTTTTACTGTGTCGTCAATCTGCACGCTTTAACCCTCCCGCAAAACCAGGACCCTGCGATGCTGCGCGCGCGCACCCTCGATCTCGCGGCGCTCTACCTTGCCTGCGGGCTTGATCCAAAGCGCGCAACCCTCTTTATTCAGGGGGATGTTCCCGCGCACGCTGAACTCGGTTGGATCATGCAGTGTGTTGTTCACATGGGTGAGCTTTCACGCATGACTCAATACAAAGAAAAGTCAGACGGGAAAGACGCCGTGCTGGCTGGGCTCTTTACCTATCCCGCTCTGATGGCAGCTGATATTCTGCTCTATGATACGGCGCTTGTTCCAGTCGGCGACGACCAAAAACAGCACATTGAATTGACGCGTGATTTGGCGCTGCGCTTTAACAACCGGTTTGGCGATACATTCGTTGTCCCCGACATCCTCTTGATGAAGGAAGGGGCGCGGATCATGTCGCTCGATGATCCGACCAAAAAAATGAGCAAGAGCAACCCGGTACCGGGAAGTCGCATTGAGATGCTCGATCCCCCAGACGAGATCCGCAAAAAAATAAGCCGCGCCGTGACCGACTCTGGACGAGAAATACGCTATGATCCGAGTGAGAAGGCGGCCGTCTCCAATCTGCTGGCGATCTTTTCACTCATCACCAACACCCCAATCGCTCAGCTTGTCGATCAATACGAGGGACAAGGGTACGGACCGTTTAAAAAGGATCTGGCAGAGGCGATTGTCGAACACCTTGAGCCGATCCAAGAGCGCTTTTCGCACATCCGTTCAAGCGACGAAATCACCGAGATTCTAACCGAAGGCGCTGCGCGCGCCGATGCAGTGGCGACAAAAACCCTTGCGCGCGTGAAGGCTACCCTTGGTCTCTCCCATCGCTGAACCCGCCTGAAAAAAAACAAAACGACCTTCGATACACGTTTCTCGAGGGTCGTTTTGTTGTAAAGAGCCGCTATTCGCGCACATCCAGTTTAATCCCCGGTCGCCGCTCAAAGGCAGCACCTTCTTCCAAATGCTTGACAAGGAAAACAGCCATCTCCTGCTCGATTTGCGCGTGATCTATCCCGTCATTAACCGACGCGACGTGTGTATCAATCGTATCAAACGTCGCTGTAACAGATTCCGCCGCGTCGAGACTGTCTGGTTCAGACCCATTTGCGCCCTGTCCACTCACACCTGACTCCCGCGCAGCATCCTTATCGATCAAAGGGGTAGACGAGTCAGGCACTGCGACGCTCAGCCCGGGTGTGAGCGTAGGTGTAGATGCGGGTAATTCTTGCGGCGTAAGCTCTGCGTTCGCCGCAGAATTAGTGACCGAACGTCGCACATTGCGCGCGACAGGCTTGTCCTCCCGCCACCACGCCTCTGCCCGCTGTCGCTTGCGATACGTCGCTGCGGAGAGAAAGATGCTGAGCTCATACAACAGAATGAGTGGAACTGTGACACTCAAATGAGAGATCAGTTCCGGCGGACTGATCAGCGTTCCGAGTACGACGCAGCCAAAGTAGGCGAAGCGGCGAAACTTGCGCATGACGCCCGGCGTCAAAATTCCGATTCGCGTGAGAAACACCACGACGACAGGTAACTCAAAAAAGAAGCCGAACGGCAGAACGATGTTCGTCATAAAACTGAAGTATTCGGTCGCCGTGATAAAAAACCGAAACGATTGCTGACCGAGACGCTGCAAAAAGTGATACACCTGTGGAAAAACGAGAAAATATCCAAAACTGATCCCGAGCAGAAACATAAACGTGATTGGCGCGATCAACCGCGCGGCATAACGTCTTTCTTTAGCCTGAAGACCTGGGGAGACGAAGAGCCATACTTGCCAAAAGAGAAAAGGCGTCGTGAACACAAGCGCGCAGATTCCGCCAATCATAAAATAGATACTGACGATATCGCCAGGTCCCAACACCGCGAGCGGAACATTTCCCGCCGTTTTCGTGAGAATGTGATAAAGCGGATTTACAAACGTGAGACTACCAATCAAAGAAATCAAAAAAAAGGCAAGCACAAAAATAATGCGCTTGCGAAGCTCTTCCATGTGCGGCACAAAACGTTGTTGCAATCAGAGCGCCCCCATCAAACGCGAAAAGCTGTTGCACGCATCTCAAACGTCACGAGTACCATGCGCACATTTACTCTTCTTTGCGCGTGGCTTGTTGCGTGGTGTCTTCACGAAGATCACGCGTCGCGTCTTTGAATTCACGCAGCGATTTGCCAAGCGCTTTTCCCATATCTGGAAGTTTGCTTGGTCCAAACACGAGAAGTGCGACAACTAAAATAAGAATAATACCGGAAAGGCCAATGTTTCCCAACATCCGTAAACACCCCTTTTATCATCATTTTGCATCCAGTTACGATTCGTCATCTTTTTGCGGATCATCCTGACGTTGACCGCGCTTCAGATAGTACACGAGGATCTGCAGTTCTGTCGTGACGTCAATGTGATGCACACGCACGTCAGGAGGAACAGAGAGCGTGCGCGGTGTAAAATTCAAAATGCCAAGCACACCCGCGCGCACGACAAGATCTGCCGTTACTTGCGCAGAAGATGCGGGCACCGCGAGAATGGCAATTTCGACGCCTTCTCGCTTTACAAACGACTCCAAATCCTTCACCGCATGGACAGGAATGCCCTCAATCTCTTGTCCGAGCTTGAGTGGATCAACATCAAATGCGGCAACAATATTCATCTGTTTGCTTCGATAAAAGTCATAGCGGCACAGTGCGGTACCGAGATTTCCAACACCGACCAAGATGACTTTGACGATCTCGTCTTGTTTCAGAAAGTCTTGCAAAAAGCGTAGTAAATAATCGACGTTGTATCCGTATCCCTTTCGGCCGAGCTCTCCTAAATACGAAAAATCCCGGCGAATGGTCGCCGAATCGATATGCAGCGCAGCGCTTACTTCAGCCGAGGATACGCGCTGTTTACCAAGCGCAACCAAGGTTTGAAGATAGCGATAGTATAAGGGCAACCTTCTGGCAGTGACGACCGGCAAGCGATCAAACGCCATATGCTTCCTCCGTGATCCATCGCATCACCTCGAAGTGCAAACGCTCGATTTCATCTCTATGATACACGGGTCTGTTCAAGCCGGCAACACGCAAAGGGAGTGCTGGAACAAGATAACCGCGAATGTGCGACGGGTCAACGATCTGATCGACAAAATCAGGTGCAATAAAAGCCTCGCGATGCGCGTCATATGCCATTTCTTCTATCATTACTAGCTTTTGCATCGGCGCGCGCTTGAAGCCCTCAACCAACACCACGTCGCTAGGCGCCAATTGCCCCAGCAGTTCCGTGAGCGGCGGCTCGCTGTCATACGTCCGCTCCAGCGCCATATGCCCATCAGGGCTCGCAATCGCGACACTCGCCGCGCCTGTCGAAAAATAGCGCCCCGTGTCGGACGTTTGCGGCGACGCCGTAAACCCGTGCGCATCATGCTTGATTACAGAGCATACGAAACCCTGTGCGTGCAAAGCGTCGAGCAGGCGGCAGATCAGCGTCGTCTTCCCCGTGTTTTTGTATCCCGCGACGCCTAAGACAAACGGCTTTTTCACAACAGTCCACCGCAACCGAAGCGCGCGATCTCAGCACGTGTCGGCCGCAAGCCCGCAGCGACGCGCGGCAACAGCCAGTCAAACGCCGTCACCTCATCGTAGATGACACAGCCCGGGAGTCCCATGAGCACCGTCTCACCCGCATACGCGAGCATGGTCATCGAGCCTGGCAGCACGGGCATCCCATACGTCACGACCTCCGTGGCGACCGTGCGCAGCGCCAGCGGACTGCGGTCATCTGGGTCGACCGACATGCCGCCAGTCACCAAGATGATGTCTGCCTTTTCCGCCTGAAACGCGCGAATCGCTTCGACGATGTCATCCATCTGATCATCCACGATGCGCTGCCCTGCAAACGTCAAGCCGAAAGGTACCAGTTTTTCCTGAATCCGCGGGCCAAACTTATCGGTGATTCGTCCTTTGAACACCTCACTGCCCGTCGTAACCACGCCTACAGAGCGTTTCAAAAAAGGAAGCACGCGCACCAGCGGCTCTCCCCCGGCGATCACTTCATACGCTGCGATTTTCGCCGCGTCGACAAGCAGGGGAATCGCGCGCAGCCCCGCGACCGTCTGTCCCGCACGCACCGCCTGGCGCGTCGGCTTTGTCACCACAACCACGTCGCCAATCTCGTTGATCGCGTCGAGCCGCTCCACATCGATCACGAGCAGTCCATCATGCGCCGCCTTGGCGTTTACTTTCCCTTCATTCGGCTCCGTAAAGCGCAAACTCTCATGGGACAGCGCGCGCGCCATGCGCTCTGCCGCGTCATCCTCATGCAGTTCATGCGCCTCCGGCTCCAGGACAAAAATGTGCTCCTTGCCAATCGCAAGGAGCTTAGGCAAATCCTCTTCCGAAATGCGATGCCCTTTGGCAAAGAGTCGGCCCTTAAACTCGCCCGGCACAATCCTCGTCAAATCATGCGCGAGCACCATGCCAACCGCGTCTTCTACA
The DNA here is from genome assembly GCF_001642725.1 of Ferroacidibacillus organovorans. Classification (GTDB taxonomy): domain Bacteria; phylum Bacillota; class Bacilli; order Alicyclobacillales; family SLC66; genus Ferroacidibacillus; species Ferroacidibacillus organovorans. The sequence goes on along the minus strand of NZ_LSUQ01000004.1, from coordinate 1,216 downwards.
CGGATTTCACGTTTCATAGAACCTCACCCCGCTCCCATCGATCACATAACACTTCGTACTCTTCCCGCCGATTCATCATCGAAAAACTTGTGCCATCCGGATCGACCGCGCCCCACACTTCCCGCGAAAGTTTGACCGTCGGAACGCGCGCGAGCAAATCGATGACGCGCCGCTCTCCCGCCTCAAGCATCTCGCCAATCCTTTCGGCAAGCACGCGGTGATACACGCCAAAAAGCGGATACGTCTGATCCCCATGCTCGACTGTGATCACACGCGTGCGCGGTTCAACCGTCGCAATTTGCGCGCACAAGAGGGAAAGGAGCCCTTTGCGCACAAACGGCGCGTCTACTGGCGTCACCAGCGCCCACGGGTGGCGACACGCCCGCAACCCTGCCTCAAGCCCCGCGAGCGGGCCGTCTCCAGGATGGAGATCGTAGACGATGCGCCAATCTCGCGCTGCGCCGTCACGCGGCAGATCGAGCGACGGCTGATCACTTCTACGCACGATCAACAGGTCATCGACATGCGCCGCGAGACGATTCGCCGTTGCGTGTAGTACGGTTTCTGCGCCAAGTGGCAGAAGCGCTTTGTCTGTTCCCATTCGCTGACTTTTTCCGCCAGCGAGAACCAACCCGCTGATCGCATCCATAAGGATCCTCCAAATTGCAAAGTCCGCCGATTCACACTTGCGACCTCTCCATCATACCACGACAGAGAAAGCGGATTGCCGTTTCGCTGTCCGTCACGTCCGACAGTGATGAATCCGGCGATCCGTGACCAAGTGATCCATGCGGATGTCATGAAATTCTGTCGGTAGTTCCTGAACGATCTGTCCATCGAACGCCACCCCGACTTTCACCGCTTGACGCGATGCGCTTGCGAGATAGCGATCATAGAAACCGCCGCCATACCCGAGGCGAATTCCGCAAAGTGTAAACGCGAGCCCCGGAATCAGCATGAGATCGAGCGATTCGAGCGACTCTCCCCGCGGCTCCCTGATCCCATAGTAGCCAATCTCAACATCCGTTACGTCGCGCAGACGACAAAAAACGATCGTGCGTCGATCTTCAAGCACGCGCGGTGCGTACACTTGTTTGCCTTCGCGAAGCAGCGTCCCAATCAGTCCGTCAAGTGAGACTTCCGAACCTATCGCGAGATAAACGCCTACCGTGCTGGCCGCAGCCAACTCGGGGAGTGCCGTCACACGGTCTGCGAT
>NZ_LSUQ01000003.1 GCF_001642725.1 Ferroacidibacillus organovorans | reverse complement strand
ATATGACCTACTTCGCGGATTGGTTCGTTGGGTCGTGCCGGTGAGAAACTCGGCGCTTCTTCAGTCCCCCGTGGATTCACCACTTCCTCCTGAAGAGAGCTCCCTGTTGGGATTTTCGGCTGTCTGTGTTCCTCTCTCGAACTCGCCATGAACAACCCTCACTTCATGTTCAGTCCTTCCACAAATGTGTACCCATTTGTGTACTATGACCTCTGCTGACTTCTGCCGTTCAGCACCGCCTTGCGACGATGGTTACCAGTCTTGCTGGCGTACCGGCAGACCTCCCCGGGTAAGAACGTTGTCTTTCTCTCCATCTACCCGCTCCATTTACTCTCAACAGCCTTTGGTAGCATGGGCTTTGTCTTGTTGTGCAGACTCACCCAGCTGTTGCTAGCCTCAATTGAAGTTCGTGACCCTCGGGCCGGAGATTTGCCGCCGCCTTCCTTCAGATTCCACCTCACGATGGACACCCTTGGCCTAAGCTAATGGCTACTGCTACCCTCACCATTCCGGACTTTCACCGTATAGACAACGCCCATGCCGGGCGCACACAAAAAGACATCCGGCGGCAGCGCTGCCGGATGTCTTCAAATGTCCCAAACTATTCATGAAGAGCCTGTTGGTCAGAAATGGCGACACCAGGTTGTTTGAGACTGGAAAGGACGCTTGAAGCGACATCCCATGTCAAGTTTTCAGGGTAAGCATTCTCATTGTGCAAGACAATGTCAAGACCGATGCGCTCCTCTTCCGGTGTTACGCGCAGTCCCATAATCACGTCAACCAGCTTCAACAAAATAAACGTCCCGACACCTGAGAAGATCCACGTTGCCGCAACGCCGATCAATTGCACGACCACTTGATGGGGGTTTCCATAGAACAAGCCATTTGCGCCACTCGAATTGACCGAAACGGTCGCAAAGAGACCTGTCGCAATCGCTCCCCACGTTCCGCCGATCCCGTGACCGCCAAACGCATCAAGCGCATCGTCATAACCGAAGATTCCCTTGATGACCGTCGATGAAAAGAAGCAGATGACACCACCGACGGCACCTATGATAAGCGAGCCACCAATGTTGACAAAACCGCACGCAGGCGTAATCGCGACCAATCCCGCAACGGCACCCGCACAAGCGCCAACCAACGTTGCATGCCCAGTACGCCAGCGTTCCACCGCCATCCACGCAAGCGCCGATGCGGCCGTTGCGGTGTTGGTAACGAGAAACGCATTTACGGAGAGTTCATTCGCGGCTACCGCACTGCCCGCGTTGAATCCAAACCACCCGAACCAAAGCAGTGAGGTCCCAAGAAGAACAAGAGGAACATTGTGCGCCTTGATCGTTGGCGATCCGTGTTCAGCGCGCCGTCCGAGATACATCGCGCAGACCAGCCCAGAAATCCCCGAACTGATATGAACAACGGTTCCACCGGCAAAATCAAGAATTCCCATGTTATGCAACCAACCGCCGATCCCCCACACCCAGTGTGCGAGCGGGTCGTAGATGACTGTCGCCCACAACGTAATAAATAAGAGGAAGGAAGAAAACTTAACACGTTCTGCGAGGCCTCCGACGATCAATGCGGGTGTAATGATGGCAAACATCATTTGAAAGATCCCATACAATTCGTTCGGGATGGTAGGCGCGTAGTTCGGATCAGGCGCCCCCCCCACACCGTTAAAAAGAACCCATTTCAAGCTCCCAATCACGTGTCCAATATCGGGTCCAAACGCCAAACTATAGCCAAACAGAACCCATTGAACGGAAACGATCAGAACCACAGCAAAGACTTGATACAACGTAGTGATTACATTTTTATTCCTTACAAGTCCACCGTAAAAAAAGGCGAGACCAGGAGTCATCAGAAGAACAAGTGCTGAAGACGCCAAGATCCACGCCATATCCCCGGAATTCAACATCGGTGACCCCTCCGTCTCTTATGTTATATTATTTCACACAGAGAGTGTATCACGAGTAAAAATTCGCGTCAATATGTAAGCATACATTACACAAAAAATTTCAACTCATTCGATCGTGACACGCGGAGCGCTAAATGCATCAAGCCAAGACAGCAAAGAACGAATCCGGTCTGTCTGGCATGAATAATAGTGCCAAACGCCTTTTTGCTGATGAGCAACGAGTCCTGCTTGTCTTAAGATTGTCAAATGACGTGACACTGTGGACTGCGGCAATGCTAAGAGCGCACTGAGATCCTGAACGCAAATCCCATCTACCGGTTGTCCATTGACGTGACAAAAATGCTGTCTGTCATTCAACGTCTCCAACAAAGCGCGACGAATAGGATCCGCCAGCGCTTTCCACGCAAAGTCGAATTCCGTTTGCGAATGACTCGCCTGTAGTGAATCACTCATTTTTTTGCCCCCTCCAAACTAAAGGAATGATTTCTTATAAACATACGTTATGCATCGCTTTTACGCCAGTCCGGGTGCGTCTCTTTCATGCGTACCGCCAAAAACAACGCAGAGAACAAAACGATCACTCCCACCATAAAAAGACTGCGCAACATCCCGAATGTGTGAGTGGTCACCCCAAGTAACAACCCACCGACAGCATACCCGCCATCGCGCCACAGACGATATACGCCGAGTACCCCGCCACGAATTTCAGGGGGCGCAATATCTGCCACCGCCGCATTCAAATTCGGATACAAGAGCGCCATCCCAAATCCCATCGCCGCCGCGCTGATCATCCACCACAAGAAAGCGTGCCCCCACCCGAATGCCAAAATACCTATGCCAAGGAGCGTCAACCCTGAGAAAATGAGTGGTTTTCGTCCAACGGCGTCAGACCAAACGCCCGTTCCAAATTGTGCAAAGCCCCACACCATCGTGTATATCCCGCCAATGTATCCAATCTCGATGATGGATAGATGCTGCTGCGCGAGATACAACGGGAGCATCGCCCACACCATCGTATCCGCCAGCTTGTTGACAAGACCCGCCTGACTCATCGCAGACAGCGTAGGGTTCGCAATGGTTGTCACCCACACGATGTGCCAAATACTCGGTTTAACACGAACGGGCGCCGCCGATCGCGCTTGCCCATTCACATCTTGCATTACGTGCCCACGCGATTCTCGAATGGCGAGAACGCTTGTGCCAAGCCCCAAGAATAACACCACAGCCCCATAGACAAACGGAGCCTGCATGAGCCCATAACGTGTTGCGAGGATGCCTGTCAGAATCGTTGATGCTGCGACACCGAGATACCCTGTCGCCTCATTGATTCCCATCGCTAATCCACGCCCTTTTGCTCCGACCAGATCCAGTTGTTGCGTGATCGTCATTGTCCAAGCAAAGGCTTGATTCGCGCCAAGAAAAATATTGGCCAGAATAACAGCAGACCACGTGTGAACAAACAGCAGCAAAGAAATCATCGGAATACCAAGCACCCATCCAGCGATAAGCACAGGGCGACGACCGATGGCGTCGGAAAAATGCCCAGCGAACAGATTTAAGGCTGCCTTTGTCACACCAAATGCGATAATAAACGCAAAGAGGAGTGTTGCAGACGTAATGTGATAAACGTCTTTGCCAAGGAGAGGCACGACCGTCCTTTCCAGCCCCACCGTCATTCCCACCAAGATTGTACTAAACACCAGCCACAAGAATTGTTGTAGATTCGGCCTGATTCCCAGTACTTTTGCCACGATTGCATTCGTCCATTCTTCTTAAGACATCTGTTTATCAGCGCGTCGCACGTTTCTCGGCACCGCGCGCATTCCCAGGACCGCACACATCGAATCAAGCACGCGAGACGTACTCCGAACAAATTACTACATCCGCATATTAGGATTTATATAGACAGCTTATAGACATGCGCCTGATCTGTCAATTAGGTCGCACCCTCCAAAACACAATCGAGTGAACGCAAACACCCCACTTTGAAGCTGTCCAAAGTGGGGAACTCCCGTTTTATCAATCTTCACCATTTTCCCATCAGCGCGCCAGAAACACGGCGAACTCAGCCGTATACCTCGCCGACACCTTCCTCATTTCACGTGTTAAAAGTGAGCGTGCAGGCTTAGGATTCATCTCGATGAACCACACTCGTCCATCCGCATCGAGACCAAGATCGTACCCTGCGATTCCAAAAGTCGGAAGCTTGCCTGCAACCATCTCCGAGAGTGTACACGCCGCCTGCTCCAACTTATCCTCTGGAAACACGCCAAAGTTTTTTTCATACGCGATCTTCGCCTCACCAAGACTTAGACGATGACCGCCTGCGACTAAATTGGTGACGACCCCGCCGCGGTTTGCCACTTTGGGTACGATCCCGATACGCCGCCACGCACCGTTAACATCCCTCTGCACCACAACGCGAAAATCCATTCTTCCCTGATCCACGTGAACGAGCGGAATCTCTTCCTGAATGAGGTGAGGTCGCCGCAAGAGCAACTGTCTCGTAAACGCCCTGAATTCAGAAGAAGTGAGTTCCCTCCTGATCTTTCCCTGTTCAAGATAGCGATCACACTGCATCGTGAAGCCGCGCGGCGTTCTCAGAATGCGGAACACGTTTCGCCCACCATAGCCACCAATCGGTTTTAAATAGGCGGTCTGATTGCGCTCGAAAAACGTCGTGATTTGCTCGACATCGTGAACAGCAATCGTTTTCGGCGCGCGAATCACGCCATCCGACAGTTTCTGCACCCACCCATTCATAACCGATTTTCCTGGTACAAGCGGGTTGAAGAGAGGGATGTGGAGATGCTCTGCATCGCGACGCAGCGGCCTTGCCATCCCCTTCATGACGAGATGAACAAAAACATTTTCATAGATCGCATCCAGTTGCAGACCGCTCTTTCGCACAAAGTGTGAATCATTTTTGCTTCCCTCATCTAATAGTCCTGTAAATCCCCTCTTTGCATCACCATACGCGCGCGGATCGAGCAAAACAACGCGATGATCCATACGTTTTGCGTGATCAGCCAGTTCGAAAAAAAAGGATGGTCGCACTCGCTGCATCAAGGGATTCACCGTTGTCGCAACACCGAGTAGTTTTGTACGGCTCATGATGCGGCCTCCTCCACAATGTCAACGAAGTATATGTTGAATGGTTCCAGGAGGTCCCAAGCGTTACGCCCGAATCCATTGCAGATGGCGCCCTTCTATTCGACAAATAAAAAACGCCCGCGCGGGGCGTTGAAGCAAGCTTTGATTCACAATCACACGCGTGGGTTCACCCCTCACGCTTCCGTATACTCCACACGGACATTCGTCGAAATGCCTCCGCGCACGTTGTAGCGCCCAATGAGTTCCATATACTTAGGCTTGGCAAATTTGATAAAGTCATCCGCGATCACGTTGGAGACTTCTTCGTGAAAATGACCTTCGTCGCGAAAGCTCCAGAGATAGAGCTTCAGCGATTTCAATTCAATGATGAACGGCCCCGGGCGATAGCGAATGGTAATCGTCCCAAAATCAGGCTGTCCCGTTTTTGGGCACAGCGTCGTAAACTCGGGCGCCTCGATCGTGATCTCATAGTCGCGATGCGGGTACGGATTGGGGATCGGATCAAGTTCTTTTGACGGCTTTGTCGACATCGTTAATTCACTCCTCGTTTCCATCATGTTTTCATCATTTCGCTGTGTCACTTCCATGAAAGATTACCCATTGGAAAGAGGCTCTGATCGCTCTGTCAATGCAGTGCGATGATCTGCCATCTCCAATTGTGACTTGAGCATGCCGAGTTCTTGCGTGAGCCGCACCGTTCGATTGGTCAAGCGCGACAATACGACCGTGAGGTGAAGCATTGTGCCCAGCATAAACAGAAAACCTACCAAGAATAGAAGAGAGGGCGCGTAATAGATGCCGAGTACCTTTGCCACGCGATTCAAGAGACCTGGCGAAACGGACAAGATCGTCAACACAATGCCCATTCCCAACCAAAATAGCGCGTATTGTTCAAGGAGGAGACGCCGCCTCATTAAATCAATGACAACGATTAAAAAGATCAGACTAACCAGGAAGCCGACCAGATCGATGATCATGATTTACCCTCCCGCCGCGCCTCTTTCCCGCGCATCACTTCCAATAAAATGGCCAAAGAAACTTTAAACATGTAGTACGCAGAGCGCATCATCGTAATCGACGATCGCCCCGCTTGCCTCTCTTTCATCTCCACGGCCACTTCGCGAATGCGCAGGCGATGGCGATGCAGTAATACGAGTACTTCAACTTCCGGGTAGTCATGCGGATAAAAACGACTGAATAGCTCAATCGTCTTGTGATTGACGATGCGATACCCGGACGTCGTATCTTTGATCGGATAACCGACCGCCATACGAATCAGCGTGGCTAACATCACCATACCAACGCGTCTCGACGCTGACGATCGGTATGCCGTGCGCTCCACATAGCGTGAGCCGACGATCATGTCTGCATCTCCGCGTCCCATCTCGTCGAGCAGCTTTGGAAGATCCGCTGGATCATGCTGTCCATCTGCGTCAATCTGGATGGCATAGTGATAGCCTGCACGCCATGCATACAGATATCCGGTTTGCATCGCGCCGCCGATGCCTAGATTGACCGGCAACTCGACAACCTTGGCACCCGCCTCTCGCGCCACAATGGCCGTCTGGTCTGTAGAGCCGTCCGAAATGACGATCACATCAACCATAGGGCAAGAAGAGAGGATGCTCCTCACAACGTTTCCAACTGAGCGCTCTTCATTAAGCGCCGGTATGATGACCAACGCTTCTTTCATCGAAAGCCTCCTCGGCGAAAGCGTGTGACAATTGGAAGGTGGCAAATGACCGCCGGCACAAGGATCGTCGTCATCAAAACGAGAGGATACCCGTACCGTGTAATCGGTAGAAAGACGAGTTGCACAGCAAGCAAAAACAATGTTGATAACGCAAAAAACCGAGTTTCGCGATACCACAAACCAACGATCATTGCGATGCCGCCAAGAATCACCAACACGCGATGATAGAGCACAAAAGCGCTCAGATAATTATAAAACCATGGCGTCCAAAAGAGATAAGGCAATTTCCCAAAAAGGTACCAGCCTAAAAAGAGCAGCGGTTGATGCGTAAGCCCGTGCAGCATATAGTGAATGGCATACGTTTGCTGCGATTCATGCAGTTTGCGCGACGCCTCGATGAGCGTGTTAATCCCGACAAGAAAGTAAGGATCAGCGCCAGCCAAGAGTGGGTTGCCAGCTTCTGTGGAGAGCGGAATAAAATGATGAAAATCGATCGCGTTGCGAATCCACCACGGAATCAAAGGCACAATGACAAACGCCACCATGATCGCATACATTCGAAACTGCATCTTAAAGGCGTTGATCACACCCGCGTTTCGGCGATGAATCAAATCGACGAGCACGACCAGAAGAAAGAGCGGAAGGACATTCGGCCGGACCAGCGCGGTCAGACCGATCAATAACCCGGTTAATGCGTAGTCAAACACGAATCCGCGCTTTACCGCATAGCTTCCAGCAAGTAGACTCCCCAACAAAAGGGGGATAAAAAGTGGCTCTGTCAGTAACGTGAGTCCGACAAAGCTATTAGGCAGATAGAGCGCTGACAAAATGGCCGCCGCAAAACCTGCGCGCTTCCCGGCGAACAGCGACCCCAACTGATACGTAAGCCATAAGGAGAGAAGCGATAATCCCTGCTGCAGCAAGAACGTTTCGTGAACCATACGAAGCATGGTTAAATGAGTATGAAATGCCTGAAGCAATTTGTACATCACAGCTAAAAACAGCGGGTAAAGGGGCATTACATAGGCGTCTGGTCCATTTCTAAATCCGAGATAGCCGTGATCAATCACGTGCAGCGCCATCGTGTTATAACGCAACATGTCACCGTACAACGTCACGGGCGTGTGATGCCACAACTGAAAGCGGTACGCGGCTACAAGGATAAGAAGAACGACAAAAAGGGCATGGTCTTTCAGGAGCCGCAAGTCATACTCCTCCTATTCTTGCCCTAACCGTACCCTATGTCTGATTCCCTTGTCAAATTAGTCCATCCCTTCCTCCGTCTGACCGTTCGCTTGATCACGATCAGGCGGTTGATTCTCACTCTGATCGAATACGCCTTCGCACCACGCGCGCTCACTGTCTTCCGTTGTAAGCCCAATATGAAGCACCCCTTCCAAGCGCTCCACGTGCAGTGAATCAATGCGATACTCCACCTTCTGATATCGCATACGCCTTATCACGTCTTTCAATGTTTCAATCTCCCGCTCCAGTGCGCGCAACCGATCATCATAGATTTGCCGAACATCCTCCCACTCACTCGGATGCACCCGCTCCCCCACCTTTTCTCTCCAAATACTCGGCGCGCAGACGGCAAGTGGGCGTACGCTTTTTGGCGCGCCACGCGCGCGGGAGCACCGCCGCACTGAGTCCGATCAGCACAAGTCCGCCATCCGTGTCATCAATCTCTACAACCTTGATGTGAACATTCAACTCGCGCTCCACATGCGATTCTCCTTTTGGTTTTGTTGCACACTCGGTATACTATGAACCAGACTTCACGGTGGCTCCTGGGTATCCCTTTTCTGCCCCAAACAGTGAAGCTTATCGCACATATGAGTCAGGGAGATCGCAAAACGCTGGAGGATCGATCACGTGTTCGCATTACCGAAAGAATTTGAATCCCTTTTTCTCCACTGCTTCGGTCAAGAGGCGTGGAACGAATATCTTGAACAATTTCACAAACCTCCCGCAAAAGGGTTTCGCGTCTCCACCTTAAAAGGGGCAATCCCTTCCGTCATAAATTCTCTTTTGGCAGACCCCGTTCCTTGGACAAAGGAAATGGAAGGATTCTATATTCATCAAGATCTTCATCTCGGACGCGATCCACTTCACGCGACAGGGTATTACTATTTGCAAGAGCCAAGCGCGATGGCGCCTGTTCCTGTTCTTGCCCCTGTACCCGGCGAGCGTGTACTCGATCTCTGTGCAGCACCGGGAGGAAAAACCACCCAAATTGCTCAGCGCATGAGAAATGAAGGGATTCTCATCGCGAATGAGCCGAACCGCGAGCGCTGCGCGATTCTCGCTGAGAACCTTGAGCGTCTCGGCGTCACAAACGCCACTGTCACGCAGCTCGATCCAGATGAGTTACGTGACACCTATCCTGCCTATTTTGACGCGATCCTCGTTGATGCCCCCTGTAGCGGCGAAGGGATGTTTCGGAAGGACGATGACGCGATACGCATGTGGCAACGCGAACAACTTTCCGCTTACGCATTACGTCAGAGTTCCATTTTACACGCCGCAATCGCCATGCTTCGCCCCGGCGGTCGACTTGTTTATTCGACCTGCACCCTGAATCCTATTGAAAACGAGGCTGTGTGCGCTACACTCCTACGCGACCAACCGACTCTCTCGCTCTCCCCTATTCAACTGCCAGGCGCGCGCGCCGGACTTACCGCCGAGAGGTTTACAAAACTCGCTAAGCTCATTCCTGAACTTCAAGCGGTTGCGTCTTCGTTTTCAGAACCCCTCCCAGCGCTTGAGAGAACGATTCGCATCATGCCACAAGCGGGATACGCTGAAGGTCATTTCGTCGCGAAATTTGCTCTTGACGGAAACCCGTCCTATCAAAAAACCAATACTACAGGATATTCCCAGAAAAAAAGGGGAAATTCTCTGCGCGCCAGCAGAATGCCATCCGGATTCGCACAGCAGAAACAATTTGCCGCTTTCGCCAATGAGACTTTTGTTGATCACGTAACATGGATAGATGATCTTTATCGGCGTGATTTTATCTCGTCACCAAACGTCCTTTTTGCGGCGTCCCACCGGCCCCTCCCCTCACGAAATGTCCTTCGGCCTGGATTACCGCTCCTTGAAACCAAGCATCACCACATAACACCTCACCACGCACTCGCGCTCGCGACAAAACCGGAAAATCTGCGCGCTCCAGTATGTTTTTCCTACGGAGACACACGTATCATCGCCTATCTGAGTGGTGAGGTAATCTCGCAGGAAGGACCAGACGGCTGGACGGTCGTCTTTCTTGAGCATCTACCCCTCGGTTGGGTAAAGCGCGTAAAAAATCAATTAAAAAATCACTATCCTAAAGGCTTGCGAAGGGCGTACTCTTTTGAGATTTGAATGGAGACTGAAAAAGCACGCACATATACGGCATAGATGCGCCACATTCGTGCACGACGGACGAAATAATACTGTTTACGCGCAAACGTGTGCACGATTGACCCATTTGAATTCAGATCGGATTTCCCGATCATTCATCAACTTCGATGAATGAATTTTTCCTCAATCCTTCCATTTTCATCGATGTAAGGGTTTTCTCATTTCTTATTCAACCTTTATTCGACCATTTCATATAAATTCTACAAATAAAATGTAGGATCATAGCAGGAAAAAGAATCCGTCACATAGAATTCATCAAGCAGACGTGTGTGCAAACGATTGTTCGCACGCTATGAAGCGATAGAACAGCATGAAAAGCGCATGCTTTTCGCTCGCATCATGTAAGCGTCTAACAAACCACCAGGGGTCAAACGGTAGCGTTCAGACGGATACCTGCCGCCCAATCATAGAGAGGGGTATGTTTACATGAAACGCCTTAACAAAGTAACATCTGTGGCACTGGCGCTCGGAACCGCAGGAACTCTACTTGCCAGCGTCAGCGGAGGCGCATTCGCAGCAACGCGGCACGATAGCTTACCCACAGGACAGCACATCACCGTATTCTCCCATTTGACACCCCAAGAGCAGAGTGTCATGCAAAAACTCGCAAATGTCTGGGGTAAACAGACAGGAAACACAGTCACCGTCGTTCAAGATAACAGTTCATTCCAAAACTTCGCTACCGCATCGCGCAGTGGCAAAGGCCCTGACATTGAACTTGGCATTCCGCAAGACAACCTTGGCACCTTTGCGATTGAGGGCGTCATGGCGCCAGTCCCTACCGGTCTGATCAACACGAAAGATTATATCGCGCCGTCCATTCAAGCCGGCACGATTGGCGGTAAGCTCTATGGCATTCCCCTCTCCTCTGAAACGTATGGACTCTTTTACAATAAAAAGATCATCAAGACACCGCCCAAAACGTGGGCACAGTTTATTTCCGAAGCAAAAGCGCACGGATTTGCTTATGACATCAACAACTTCTATTACAGTTATGCCTTCTTGGGCGGCATGGGCGGTTATGTCTTTGGCAACAATCACGGCGTCGCAAACGTCGGCCAAATTGGCCTTGACAACGCGGGCTCGATTAAAGGCCTTAGCATCATCAAGAGCTTCGTCTCCCAATACCATTTCATGCCTGCATCGATTACCGGAGATATCGCAAAATCGCTCTTCCAAAATGGCAAATCCGCATTCTACATCTCTGGCCCTTGGGATGTAACCTCTTTGCTTCAGGCGCATGTCAACTTTGGCATCGAGCCGCTTCCGCTTTTGCCAAACGGCAAGCACCCAGTCACTTTTGAGGGTTTCCAAGAAATGATCGTGAACGCCCGCAGCCACAATCAAGCGCTCGACTGGAATTTGGTTAGATTCATCTCGCAACACGCGGCGGCGCAGGAACTTGCAGTCGGCGATCGCATTCCAGTGCTCATCAAAGATGTGCACAGCAAAATGGTTTCTTCGAATCCTTACGCCTATCCATTCGCCATCGCCGCACAATACGGTGTTCCGATGCCAAACGTGCCGCAGATGCAAGCCGTTTGGACACCTGCTGGAAATGCGCTTGGCTTCGTGACCAAAGGGCAAGAGAGTCCGGCTGTCGCCGCTCACAACATGGTCAAACAGATTCTTCAAGGCGAAAGCATCATGGGCAACTAATACTACCGCTCGAAACGAGATGCAGAGACATCGCATGCGGGTGTCTCTGCTCTTTTTTCAAACCATCCTGTACGACACGAATTGAACCAGCACACCTAGATGTGCTACAAAACTCCGCGGAGATAAAGGAGGCCCTGCCGTGGCGATGATGACCGCAACACCCGAAGTTTCACCCGCACAAAAAAAGAAGACGCGACGTAAAAACCAACCCGTCGCCTATCTTTACTTAGGGCCCGCGTTGATCTCCATCGCGATACTCGGAATTGCACCCCTTCTGTACACCGTGTATATCGCGTTTACAAACTTTGACATGTATCATTTTACATCCTATCAATTTGTTGGACTGCAAAATTTTATCGACATTATCAATGGACCCTATCTGAGCGTCTTCGAACCGGTCTTTGTCTGGACGATCGTTTTTGCAGTAACGACGACGCTGGCAAACTATCTGGTCGGGCTGTTCGTTGCAGTGCTGCTGAACAATGAACACATGAAAGAGTCAAACATCTATCGCGCCATCCTTATCGTTCCTTGGGCCGTTCCAGCTCTAATTACCCAATTAAGCTGGTCAAACCTGCTCAATAAAGATTATGGACCGATCAATCAATTTCTACACCTTTTCGGAATCCATGCAATTCCGTGGCTCACCGATCCATTCTGGGCAAAAATCTCTGTGCTGCTCGTCAATTTATGGCTCGGTTATCCCTATATGATGAGTGTTAGTCTTGGCGCGCTTCAGGCTGTCCCGAAAGATTTGTATGAAGCTGCACAGATTGACGGCGCCAATTGGTGGCAGCAGTTTTTTTACGTCACCATCCCGGCCATCTGGAAGATTACCATTCCGTTGATCATCCCGAGTTTTGCGTTTAACTTTAATAACTTCAATGCAATCTACGCGTTGACCCAAGGCGGCCCAGCGCGACCAGACACACAGTTTGCCGGGTATACCGACATACTGATCAGCGCCGCATACAAGATGTCGCTCACCTTCAACAAATTTGAAATCGCGGCAGCACTCTCTGTTATGGTTTTCATTCTCGTTGGCGTCATCAGCCTCATTCAGATGAAGGCGTCTGGCGCATTTCAGGAGGCGGATTGATATGTCATCCCTTGCAACAAGCGCTCCCACCCTTTCGCCAAAGAAAAAATCGCTCGCGCCCGGCCAACGTTTCGTTTTGTGGGTGTCGCGAATCATTGTCTGGTTTTTTATCCTTCTCGCGATGTTCCCTATCTATTTTGTTCTTCTCGCGTCTCTCAAGGGAGGACAATCCTTCTTTTCAGGAAATCTCTTTCCGCGCTCCATCACACTGCAAAACTATTGGGCACTGCTTACACAGACAAGTTTTTTGACGTGGATGAAAAACAGTCTCATCGTCGGTATACTCCTAGGCGCTGTACAGCTTGCATTTACGGCAACCTCTGCGTACGCCTTTAGTCGCATGAGGTTTTTTGGTCGCAAATACGGATTGATGACCCTTTTACTTCTGCAAATGTTTCCAAATGCTCTCGCCGTCTCAGCGATTCTCGCCGTCTTGACTCAGCTCAATCTGCTGGACAATCTGTACATCTACGTGCTTGTTCAAGCTGGAGGAAGCGCGTTTAACATCTGGCTGCTCAAAGGTTACCTCGATACAATTCCGCGCGAACTGGACGAGGCAGCCGTGATGGATGGCGCAAACTCGATGCAGATCTATTTGCGGATCATTCTGCCGTTATCCGTCCCGATGCTTGTCGTCATCTTTCTTTTCACGTTTATCGGTTCATTCAACGAGTTTCTGCTCGGTTCGACGATCCTTCAATCACCATCAAACTATACGCTTCCGATTGGGCTCTTCCAATTTATCCAAGGGCAATTCGCGAAAAACTGGACGGAGTTCTCTGCCGCAGCGCTGCTCGCCGCCGTCCCGCTCACAGTGCTCTACGCCGTATTTCAAAAATGGATCGTCTCCGGTCTCGTCGCCGGTTCTGTCAAAGGCTGATTGAGCCATTCCATGCAAGGAGGTTTTCTCCGTGTCAGTTTTACGCGACCTTCGTCTCGCAACCTATCACGAATCCGTTGAACCTTATGCCTATGCGGACGGCGAAACTCTCGTGGTTCGTCTTCGCGTGCCCTCGCTTGTCGACTCTGTCACCGTAACCCACTACGATAAATTCAAACGCGAAGCGACAAGCGAAGACATTTCGGCACAATTGTATGCCTATGAAGACGAAGAACTCGTGCAGTTTCAAGCACAGCTTGCGCGCGTCAGCAAACGTTTCCGCT
Source organism: Ferroacidibacillus organovorans (assembly GCF_001642725.1). Classification (GTDB taxonomy): domain Bacteria; phylum Bacillota; class Bacilli; order Alicyclobacillales; family SLC66; genus Ferroacidibacillus; species Ferroacidibacillus organovorans. The sequence goes on along the minus strand of NZ_LSUQ01000003.1, from coordinate 116,433 downwards.
ATTTTTTCCGCATTCACACGACTGAAGAGACATATTTCTACTCTCGCAACGGTGTTTCTCGTGAAGAACCGAGTGACGCGGACGCTTTTGAAGTTCCCTATCTTGGCGAACGGGATCACTTTTCACCGCCAGAGTGGACGAAAGGCGCTGTTTATTACCAAATTTTCCCCGAAAGGTTTTATCGAAGTGGCACAGTCCCAAACGATCACACCTTATCTGACTGGGATGCGACGCCGACTGCGGACGCCTTTTTTGGCGGTGATTTACCAGGCATCCTCGCGAAACTGGATCACCTTACCGCCCTCGGCGTAGATGTCTTGTACATGACGCCTGTGTTTCACGCTCCGTCCAATCACAAGTATGACACCGTCGACTATTTTCACATTGATCCGCATTTTGGCAGCACAGAAGACCTAAAGCGTCTCGTCGACGCGTGCCATGATCGTGGCATTCGCGTCGTGCTCGACGCCGTATTCAATCACATGGGCGCACAGCATCCCGTTTTTCAAGATTTACTTGAGAAAGGTGCAGACTCCCCTTATGCTTCACAGATTATCGCGCGCAACTGGCCGCTCTCTCCCGAAGCCTTAAATTACGAGACCTTCGGCTACGTGGCAAACATGCCAAAGTGGCGAACGGCACACCCCGCTGTAGAGCAGATGCTTTGTAACGTCGGCACGCACTGGATGCGCGAGACAGGCGTCGACGGCTTTCGCCTTGACGTATCCGATGAAGTGGAGCACACCTTTTGGAAAATCTTCCGCAGAGCGATCAAAGCGGAAAACCCTGACGCATTGATTTGTGGCGAAATTTGGCAAGTTGCCACGCCGTGGCTACGCGGAGACGAATTTGACGCTGTGATGAACTACCCGCTCGGTCGCGCCATCCTCGACTACGTTGCGACCGCGACCATCCACGCTGGAGAATTTCTGTATCGCGTCGAAAAAATACGTTCCCTCTATCCAGAGCATGTCCTTAAAACCCTCTGGTGTCTACTCGATTCACACGACACGGCACGACTGCTCACGCTCTGCGATGGGGACACAGCGCGCGCAAAACTCGCGAGTTTTATCCAGTTCACCATGTTCGGCGCGCCGCTTCTCTATTATGGCGACGAGGTCGGCATGACGGGCGAAAATGACCCGCTTTGTCGCGGCGGGATGGTGTGGGAACATGTTCGGCAAAACCTTTCGCTGTTCGAGCACTATCAGACGCTGATCGCGCTGCGAAAGCAGTTTCGCGCATTGCGCGACGGTGCCTACCGCCCCCTTTTGTCACGCGACAATCTAAACGTATGTGCCTATCTGCGCCGCTGTGAACAGAGCGCTGAACAGTTGGTCGCACTCGTGAACAGCACCGCAAATGAACAGGTGATCACTGTAACGGATGCGCTCATCGGAGATGTGATGTACACTCGTGTCACGGGCGATGGACCGGAAACATTATCAAAAGGCAAATCGCTTTCCATTCCGCCGTATACCGCGCTACTCTACGCAAAGACAGGCCGTGATCCGTATGGGCGTTAACATCAAAGACGTCGCGATGCAGGCCGGGGTCAGTCCATCCACTGTTTCACGTGTCATCGCGAACCACCCGCGCATTAGTCAAGAGACGCGCGACCGCGTTCGCCTGATCATGAAAGAGATGGACTATCACCCGAATGCCATCGCGCGCAGTCTTGTCAAACGAAGTTCCGAAGTCATCGGGCTCTTAATTCCAAGCACCATCGAACAATTTTATCTGAATCCCTTTTTCCCGGAGGTGCTGCGCGGCATTACTCAAGTCGCCCAACACGCCGGCTACGACATCTTCTTGTCGACCGCGCTACACGGGTTGAACGATGTCGATCGCTTGGAAAAACTGATCCGCAGCAAGCGCGTTGACGGCATGATCCTTCTGACCTCAAGAACAACCGATCCGTTGCTTGAATTGGTCACAGAACTGAGAATTCCGTCCGTGTTGATTGGACGACCCTTCAATTCCTTGCCGATCTCTTGGATCAACAATGACAACCGTCTAGCCGCACACGATATGACCCAGCATCTCATTCGCATGGGGCATCGACGAATCGGGTACATCGGTGGCTCCCAGGAACTCGTCGTCAGCCTCGATCGCTTGCGCGGCTATAGTGACGCGCTTTTTGAAGCAGACCTGAAACTTGACCCGCAGTGTATCGTTTCTGGCGAATTTCTGGAAGATGTGGGCTACTCCGGAATGATGCGCCTGCTCGCCCTCGCTGAGCGGCCGACGGCCGTCGTCGCGTCAGATGACGTGCTCGCGTTTGGCGCGATGCGTGCAGCGGGAGAGCTTGGCTATAGCATCCCGGATGACCTGGCAATCGTCGGATTTAACGATATTCCTCTCGCGAAATTGTCCAATCCACCGATGACAACCGTCAATGTAAACATCTATGAATTAGGTGTACAGGCGACCCATCTGCTGCTCGATGAAATTCAGGGGAGCGTGCGTGGACCGAAGCACCAAATCATCGAACACCAGCTTGTCATTCGGCGCTCATGCGGCGCCTGGGATCCGCTCACCCAGTTGCAAGGTGACGAATCTAAATCAAAGTGACTGCGCCAAGATCCCATCGACGCATAATCACAAAGCCCCTCTGTGTGCATGCAGCACGCAGAGGGGCTTTGTGATTCAAACCAAATCAGGATTGATGTAGGAGTGCAGACGAAGACAGCGCGGCTGATTGATCCTTCTTTCCATAGCGCTCAAGCATAAGCAAAACGAACATCGCGTGCGACCATGTGAGGGGTACAACCCACCGCGTCTCACCCGTCTCTCGATCGACCTGTTCTGGGAAGAGTTCAAGCTCCGTCGCGTGCTCTGCCGCCCAGGATAGCATCTCGTCAGCCGTTGCCTCATCCGCGCGACGAAGTGCATCTAACCCCATCCACAGCGTGGTCAAAATCCATGGATTTCCACCGACATACGCATCATTCTCGTAGCGCAGGATCCCACCCACGCGCGGTGCCCAGAGCGCTTCTCGTACGGCATCTGCAACCTGCACGGCGCGCTGATCAGAAGGTTTCAAGAATGCAAACGGATAGGACAGTCCGAGCAAACTCGCGTCAACGACTTCATCAAACGACTGAATCACGCGCGTATACCCATACACGTCAAGCTCCGTGAAAACGACTTTACCATCTACGACAGGTCTATGGGTGTGCGCATCGCGAAGATGAAGACGCCGACTCCGATAAAAACAGCTGCGCGCTTCATTCCACAACGTTTGATCGATGGACCTGCCGATCCGCTCAGCTGCCTCTCGCCACGCGTTACGCGACACTTTGTCCCCCGCTACTTCACAAGATGCTTCCACCGCGCATAAAAGCGCGGCGTGCACGGCTGCGGATGAATAGGTGTGCTGCGCAAACCGTTCTTCCCACAAGTCGATTGATTCGCGCGGCAAACCGCTCTCCACATCAAGCGTCGCGAGCAAATGGTTCGCCGCGCGCTGCATGGCCGGATACACGCGTCGTAAAAAAGCAGCATCACGCGTCACCTGAAAGTGCCGCCACATCCCCCACACAACGCTTGCTGTCTCGTCAGCCTGATAGCCCCAGGACGGCGCCACCGTTCCGTTCAGCCAGTGACGATGATCCCATTTTCCGTCCTCATCCTGCGCGGTGAGCATCCACGCGTAAAATGCTTCACTCTGTGCGGTATACCCAGCCTGCAAAAGCGCCGTCGCTATATACGCCGCATCGCGCCCCCAACAGTATCCGTATCCTCCGCACGCCTGCCAGGCTGGATCAAACTCAGGCGCCGCGATCATTCCGCCGCGCTCGTGATCAAGCAACAGCGAAAACGCGAGGAGTGATCTCCGATAGAGACGATCCAGTCGTTCATTCCCACTCGAGATCGACTTTGCCTGAGCGAGAAACTGCGCGCTCTCCTGCACGCTCCTTTCGATCCATGTGTGCGCGGGCGTCGCTTTCAAATGCGCCATTCGCGCCGCCGCCTCTTTTTGATCGCGGCCAAATGCCAAATACATCGTCCATGTGCGCGTCTCGCCGGGTTCAATCACGCCAAACGAGGTCGCGAGCACACTGTCCGCTCCCAGGTTCTCGAGCGTGCCAAGCAGCGTGTCATAGGCGAGTGCTTCTGACGTGTCACCGCATGAGAAACCGAACACCGCTTCTCGCATCGAGAAAGCACAGAACGTGTCGCGTCGATAGTGCACAATCATAGATTCCGCTGGATTGTAGCGTACCGCTTGACTACGTTCATGCTCTCCCAATTGCGTGACCAGCAGTGCCTTCCCTATGAGTTGGCGAGCGTTTGTTCCCGTATTTTTCATCGTCACGTGGCGCACCACACCGTTCGCGCGATGCGCGATAACATCCTGTTGCGTCACGGAAAGCGAAAGCGTGCCAATCTCATACTCTGTCACGAGAACATTGCTCTCGCCAAGATAGGTCTGAAACGCCGGTTGCGTATGAAACCATTCGATCGGTTGATCAGGTTCATGCACACCGACGTGAAACCTCTCAAGCTGTTGTGCATAATCGATGTGCGGCCAAAAAATACGCAAGAGTTCACCTCGCGCTGAAAGCGCGGCTAACATCTGTCCATCCCCGATAATTCCACTGTAGAGGTGCGGCTTTTGCAAGACTCTCATCCCTTCTCACTGCCAACCACATCAACACTTCACAGCGCAGAATCGACATTTTTTCAACGCTGCGATGGGACCTGAAAAGCGCGTTGTGCAATCGATTGCACTCACCCTAAGAAATTCGTCACAATTCCACTGAATTCCTGCCTCCAAAGGAACATCGCGAGAGAAAGTGATCCGTCTGATTCACAGCGGAAGACGATGCGGCATAAGATTAGCAAGATCCTATCACTACGAGGTTTATTCCGGGAGCGTGAGACGAGTGAAACGATCAACCCCTTCGCGGCCTACCGTCTTTCTTGCTGTATCAAAACCCTCCGCAACTTCAGACACGATCGACGCAACAGAAGAGCGTACACCAAACTCCGCGCGCCACGTAAGAGATCCTGAAGTAAAGCGCGACGAAACTCCGTCAGAGCCCTTACAGTCTTTTCTCAAAAAAAAGGAGCAGATGGGCACGCCACTCGCCACTCGCCCGCGCAGCAAGGACGGAAGAGGGCGTATCGTCACCGCATCCAGTCCTGTCAGCCTCTCGCAGAATACGCCAGACGGGGCGTGGAAAACGCTCCCCCCACACATGCGAACCATCGCGCGCTACCTGATGGATCAATTCCAGCAAAAACCCGTCTCCATCCTGACACAAGGTGGACGCTTTCAAGGTGTTTTTTCAGGATTTGACGGAACACAAATCAAACTTCACGGCGTCGAAGACATTTCACTTCCACTCAGCAGCGTCATGAGCGTGGCGCACGCAGCGAATCCTGAGTCTCTTCGTAAAGCGCCATAAAACGCCGTGCCGCCATACTCAAAAAACGATCCTTGACGTACGCAAAAACAAGCGTCCGCGTCGGTCGCGTCGAAAGCTCTGCAAAATGCAAAGCAGGGTCATCCGTCCGCATGACCATCTCTGGAATCATCGTGACGCCAAGCCCCGCCGCCACAAGCGCCTGCGCCGTTTCCACACTGCTTGTCTCAAAGGCAATTTTGGGGGTGAAGCCGCGCTCTGCGCACAGCGTCAGGCAGGTCTGGCGAAATCCATACCCACGCTTCAATAAAATAAACGGCGCAGCGGCCACCTGTTCCAAATCAATTTCAAACGGCGCAGCGGGCAGATACGCTTTTCCCCACGAAGGCGCAGCGGTCGGCAACGCGATCACGATTCGCTCTGTGAGCAGCGGCTTTACAGAAAGTCGAGAATCGTGAATCGGCAGCGCCAAAATCGTCAAATCAGTGGCGCCTGTTACGGTCAACTCTTCCAGGCGCTCTGTCGTCTCCTCAAGAAGATGAACGCGCACTTGCGGATAAAGGTCTGTGAAACGACGAAGGATGGGTGGAAGCATATGCCCGCCAGTAATGGCGGGTGCGCCAAGAATCAGTTCACTCGCCATGCCGCCGCTGCGCTCCGCCATTTCGCGCAGCAAGTCATCGCGCTGTCGCAAAAGTTGCTCCGCCTGTGCGACAAAGCGCTCCCCCTCTGGCGTCAAGAGTACGCCACTTTGTCTGCGCACAAAGAGCGTCACGCCGAGTGCCCGCTCTAACTTTCCAATCTGCTGGCTCAAACTGGGTTGCGCGACATTCACCGCGAGCGCCGCTTTCGTGAAGCTGCGAGCCTTTGCTACGGCCAGAATATACTCAAGCGTACGAAAATCCACGTAATCACCCCATAGTTAATACCTATCGCATTCATAGTAAACATCCATTGGACGTAATAGCAAGAATACGCTACGCTACCCGTACAGATGAAATTCAGACGCTTCATACGCGAAGTTAGATCAAGCTTAGGAGGATGTTCATGGCAAAAACCATGTTTGACAAAATTTGGGACGCGCATGTCGTGCGCGCGGCAGATGGTGAGCCCACTCTGCTTTATATTGACCTCCACCTCGTTCACGAGGTGACCTCTCCGCAAGCGTTTGAAGGGTTGCGTCTCTCGGGTCGCGCGGTACGCCGACCTGACTTGACGTTCGCCACGGCCGACCACAATGTTCCGACAACCGACCGCCGTCTCCCGATTGCCGATCCCATTGCGAAACAACAGATCGATACGCTGCGTACAAACTGTGAGCACTTCGGCATCCCTTTTGCAGACATGCACAGTCGGGAGCAAGGCATTGTGCATGTGATTGGACCGGAACTTGGGCTGACTCTCCCCGGTAAAACGATCGTCTGCGGTGACAGCCACACGTCGACTCATGGGGCGTTTGGCGCGCTCGCGTTTGGCATTGGCACGAGTGAGGTAGAGCATGTCCTCGCTACGCAGTGTCTCATGCAACAACGGCCCAAAACCATGGAAGTCGTCGTAAACGGCGCTCTTCCACACGGCGTTACCGCCAAAGACTTGATTCTGGCGCTGATCGCGCGCTACGGCACCGATTTTGGCACTGGCTATGTGTTTGAATACCGCGGCGAAGCGATTGAGGCGCTTTCCATGGAAGAGCGGATGACCGTCTGCAACATGTCGATTGAAGCGGGCGCGCGCGCAGGGCTGATTGCGCCTGATGAAAAAACGATCGCTTTTGTGAAAGGACGCCGCTTTACTCCGTCAGGCGCGGCGTTTGATGAGGCAGTAAAAACGTGGCAGGCGCTTCGCACGGAGCAAGGCGCAACGTTTGACGCGCGCGTAGAGTTGAATGCAGAAGAAATCGCGCCGCAGGTCACCTGGGGAACAAGCCCCGGAATGGGGGCGAGTGTATTGGATCGCGTGCCGAATCCAGAGGATGTGTCTGATCCGGTCGCGCGTCGCTCTATGGAACTCGCACTCGCGTATATGGACCTTACGCCGGGAACGCCAATGGATCAGATCGCGATCGATCGCGTTTTTATCGGGTCCTGCACAAACGGGCGTATCGAAGACCTGCGCGCGGCGGCCCAGGTCGCCAAAGGAAAAAAAGTCTCTCCGCGCGTTTCTGCCATGGTCGTGCCTGGATCACACCTCGTCAAGGAACAGGCTGAGGCGGAAGGACTTGATCGCGTTTTTATCGATGCCGGTTTTGAGTGGCGCGAGCCGGGTTGCAGCATGTGCCTCGCGATGAATCCGGACATCCTCGCGCCAGGTGAGCGGTGCGCATCGACATCAAACCGCAATTTTGAAGGACGCCAGGGTCGCGGAGGGCGCACCCACCTCGTCAGTCCTGCGATGGCCGCCGCCGCCGCGATTACCGGTCACTTTGTCGATGTGCGAACGATGGCTTAATCTATAAAATCGAGAGAAGGTGCAGCGAAGTGGATGCCTTTTTAAAACACCACGGACTTGTCGCGCCCATGCCGCGCGCAAACATTGACACAGACGCGATCATCCCAAAACAATTTTTAAAGCGAATTGAGCGAACGGGGTTTGGTCAGTACCTCTTTTATGACTGGCGTTTTGACGAGCGTGAGAAACCCAATCCGGATTTCATCTTAAATCAAGAACCGCACTGCTACGCCACCGTTCTCGTTGCTGGCCCCAATTTCGGCTGCGGTTCATCGCGTGAACACGCGCCTTGGGCGCTTCTCGATTTTGGTTTTCGAGTCGTGATTGCACCGTCATTTGCCGATATTTTCTACAACAACTGTTTCAAAAATGGCGTGCTCCCGATCGTTCTTCCAGAGGATGCCGTTTCTTCGATCCTCGCCCAAGCGAGTGAAGCACCGCTTGAACTGACGATCGATCTTGCAGGGCAACGCGTGTCGCTCCAAAGCGGCGAGACGCACAATTTTTCGATTGACCCGTATCGAAAGCATCTCATGATGGAAGGGCTCGATGATATCGGACTGACCATGAAACACGAAGATGCGATTACCACCTATGAAATCAGCGCACCGTTTGCCGTTTCGATCACCTCGTAATCTTCTGTAGCTCAAGGGGGCGACCCGAGGGTAGTCGCCATACGCTCTAATCGACGCAGTTGGCGTGTATACCGTTTCGAGAAATCCCGCATTTTTAAAGTCGGCGCAGGAAGCAAATCGTCAAGCGCGGTGAGATCAACGCACCACTCCCCCACCGTGATCGGCCACGCTAAAACGTCAGGCCAAACATCGACGAGTCGGGGACTATAAATCAGCCCCCGACTCGTCGCTTCATGTGTAAAAATCTGTGGCAGGATGTCTTCACGAGACGCCGTGTGTGGAACCGACTCTACGGCGCGCAAAAATTCATCGCGCGGCTGATTCTGATTGGCAAAAAGCAGCGCGTATAAACTCTTCCCCGCCTCGATGCGTTCCGTAACAGACGTAAAATCCCGCACATAGTTGCCATACAATCCGCACTGCCGCAAGCGAATGTCACGCGCGGCAAAAAGAACGGCTGAAATGTGCATGAGTGACTGCGCACTAAACGCGGGGGATGCGAAGACGCGCCGGATCACCGCTTCATGATCGACAATCGCCGCCTCAATCCGCCTTTGTTCATTGATGATCAGCGCAACAGTCAACAGGCGTTCGTCCATATTTTTTTGAAAGAGTTTCCACGCCACTTGCATAAACATGGAGATTTGAAAGTGTGGCAACAGATGAAGGTACGATCGATTTCGCTGCACACCCAGTTGATAGAGTCGCAGTTGCGGATAAGCGTCGCGAAAGATGACATCGTTACAACGCTCCAGAAAAGAAAAAAACGCCACGCGGTCCGCCTCGGATGTGATTGCCTTCACCGCACGTCGATGAAGATCCGTCATGTTATACCCGCCATTGCGCGAAACGAGATGCGCCAGAAGCGCCCAGTGCAATTCGCGACACGCTTTAAAGATCGCATAATAGGCGTCCGTACGCGTGAGATTGTTTCTGGTCATTTGACGCGTTTCCTCGCGAATCAGGCGAAGAAGATCTTCATCTTCCGCTGAGATCGCCTGTTGCGTTGCGGACGCCCGATCATCGCCCGCGAGTCGCGCCTGCAGAGTTTCGCGAAACAAAGCGATCTCCTCCACGAGCGCCTTATGCCCTGGTATCCGTGGGTGTTTCAAGCGATAGCGCTTGCGCAGATCGATCCACACGGTCGATGGAACGGATGTGGCCATGCGCAATAGACGAAGGATTGCCGCAAACTCGAGTTGCTTGTCGTCCGCTCCCCTCACGGAGTTCCCTCGCCACGCGTGACCTGCACGTCCTGATTACTCACACCCATCGCCTCACAGTGAACCTTTTGCCATCGGCAACAGATTCCCCAACTTCGTTTGAAGATATGTGAGAAATTTCCTTTCGCTAAATCCGGCGAGAAACGCAGTGAGCGCCGGGAGCATGCCAGAAGATACTGCGTGACTCCCCGTTGTGGTAAGTGCCGTAACCTGCAGCAGCATCGACGCAACGACGCCGAGCACCCCACCTGCAATCTGCTTCGTCGCAATCCACGCGTCTATGGTTTGCGAAAGCGTGCCGTGAATCCGATTGTAGTAGAGCAGATGAAGCGCCGCGATGGTCGCCCCGACCGCACCCCACCACGCGCATGTGATGGCGGGGTGCGCGAGAAGAGACGACAGCCAAGCGTTATGCGTTGACCAAACGTCAAGCGTCGCGCCACCGCCGAGCAAGATGATCAAAAGCGACATTTCAATCAGATAAATCGGCCAAAAGCGCTTATGCGCCCACGCATTTCGCGCAATGATCTGCTCAAACGATTCGTTGACGCGCAAAAAACCGTAATAGGCGCCGATTACATCAGGCGTTGCTGTCTCCATCGCCTTGCGCAATCCCTCTAACTCTTGGATGAGGGAAGCTCCCGAAACGGTCTGTTCGGATGCAAATGCGCGTTGAATCTGACCAGCCAGATCATCGATCTGCCCGCGCACCTCTTCGGCGTCCAGTTGCATCACAATCCCTCCCGCATGTCCTCTTCCCTATGTTCAATGCCAGGCGAAACCCGGCACGGTTACACTCAGCCTATGCAATCCATGCAGCCTTGGTTCAAACACTGCGTGATTGCCGCACTTCGTGTCACCAACAGAAGCTTACGCGCATATGGGATAGGAGCCCGCAAACTAGGCGAATTGAATGGATGGGGAGGTACCTTCATGAAGGCGGCGCCGTCGGCACGACGTCTGTTATTTGCAAGCGGCATCGGAATGCTGTTTGACTCCATGGACGTTGGCCTTTTGGGATTCATCATCGCCGCACTCTTTGTCACATGGCACATCCAGCCGATCGAGGCCGGTTGGCTCAGCAGCATCACCCTGATCGGCATGGCCATCGGCTCGGCGGTCGTTGGACTTCTCTCCGATCGCATTGGGAGGAAGCGCGCGTTTCTCATCACCATCGTGTTGTACTCGATGGCAAGCGGACTCAGCGCGCTTGCCGGGGGCATCGGCATATTGCTCGTCCTGCGATTTTTTACCGGTCTCGGCCTCGGCGGCGAATTGCCTGTCGCAACAGCGTACGTTTTAGAATCATCGCCGCCAGAAGAGCGCGGAAAGCGCACTGTCTATCTCGAATCCTTCTGGGCCGTCGGCGCAGTCGTCGCCGCATTGATCGGCTTTTTGATCATTCCAACCTTTGGCTTTCGCGCCGCATTCGCCATCACCGTCTTGCCCGCACTCTACACGCTCTACTTGCGCAGGGCGCTTCCTGAGACGCCCCACTTTCAGTCGCGAAAGGCGCCCGTAAGCCTGACGGCGAACCTGGGTCGGCTCTACTCGCGTCCGCTTCGCTCGCGCACGATCGTGCTGTGGGTGATTTGGTTCACCGCAAACTTCGCGTATTACGGCATGTTCATCTGGCTGCCAAGCGTCCTAACATTAAAAGGGTTCTCCCTGATTCACAGTTTCGGCTATGTTCTCATCATGGCTTTGGCGCAGTTACCCGGCTATCTGAGCGCAGCGTGGCTCGTCGAGCGCATCGGTCGCAAGTGGACGCTGATCCTTTTTTCACTCGTGAGCGCAGTATCTGCACTTCTGTTCGGTTTGGCGACAGGCACCTCGCAACTTCTGATCTTTGGCCTGCTCCTCAATTTCAGCAACCTCGGCGCGTGGGGCGCAACCTACATTTTTTCCGCTGAACAGTATGACGAGGACGTTCGCGGTACAGGTCTCGGATTTGCGATGGGGTTTGGAAAAATCGGGGGTTTTCTCGCACCGTTTCTCGTCGGCGCGTTGATCGCCAGTCAAACCAGCTTTAGCGTTGTCTTCTCCATCTTTTTTGTGATCACGTTCATCGGACTTCTCGTCGTCCTCACCCTCGGCCGCGACGTTCGTCCCGTGCGTACCTGATCGGTTGACATGCATGGGCCCGCGTTCTCGTGTGAGAACGCAGGCCCATGGTCAAAATCAATCCTTACGATTTTAGTGCAGGTTCAACCGCCCGCTTGAGCGCATACACCGCATTCTCAATCAAGCGCAAACCGTGATCATCCGCCATCGTCAAAATTGACTCCGGATGGTACTGCACCGCGACAATTGGCAAGTCGCGGTGACTCACACTCATGATCACGCCATCTTCCGAACGCGCAGTAACAACCAAACTGCTCGGCAGCGAATCATCGCGCGCATAGAGCGAGTGATAGCGCCCGACCTGAAATGCGTCGGGCAGTCCGTCGTACAGCGCATCCGGCGCGATGACCTGAATCTGCGACGGCTTCCCGTGCATCGGCTCCTCAAGCACATCGAGTGTTCCACCAAAGTATTCGACGATACCTTGCAGGCCAAGACACACTCCAAACACAGGCAATTGACGTTTACACACCGCAGACAGCGTGTCGCTCAAATGAAAATCAGAGGGCGCCCCTGGCCCCGGTGAGAGTACAACGAGGTCTGGCGCAATCTCATCCAACATCGCTTCAGCAAAACCCGCCCGCAGCGTCACCACGTTCGCGCCCGTTTGGCGAATGTAGTTGGCGAGCGTATGCACAAACGAATCTTGATGGTCAACCAAAAGGACGTTGAGTCCTGCGCCGACGTTTGAATATCGCGCCGACGTGATTGGCAGAGCCTTTTGATCGCGAATTGCGTCTAGAAGTGCCGACGCTTTCGTCCGCGTCTCGCGTTCTTCTTCCTCCGGATCCGAGTCAGCGAGCAGCGTAGCGCCGACGCGCACCTCGGCAACCCCGTTTTCGAGACGTATCGTGCGAAGTGTGAGTCCCGTATTCATATCGCCGTTAAACCCGAGTTTACCGACCGCCCCACCGTACCAGCGCCGCGGTGACAACTCGAATTCTTCAAGAAATTGAATCGCCGCACGCTTCGGTGCACCCGTAACGGTCACCGCCCACATATGCGTGAGAAACGCGTCGATCGCATCGTATCCGTCGCGCAGCATTCCCTCGACGTGATCGACGGTGTGAATCACACGCGAGTACATTTCAATCTGACGGCGACCGATCACGCGCACGCTGCCGGGTTCACAGATGCGCGATTTGTCGTTGCGATCCACATCCGTGCACATGGTGAGCTCCGACTCATCCTTTTGCGAGTTGAGCAATTCACGAATGTTATCCGCATCTTCAAGCGGGTTACGCCCACGTTTGATGGTTCCTGAGATCGGGCAGGTTTCAACGCGTCGCCCTTCAACTCGCACGTACATCTCCGGAGACGCGCCGATCAAATGCTCACGGCCAAGATTGATAAGAAAGCCATAAGGGCTGGGATTTTTTTGTTTGAGACGTGTGAAAAGTTCCGCTGGTGACACATCACACGGCTCCGACAACGTTTGGCCAGGGACGACCTCAAACAGATCGCCGCGTCGAAAATACTCCGTCGCGCGCCTGACTTGCGCCGCGTATTGACCAGCAGCATGGTCACTTCCCTGAAGAACCTCGCGCACGCGCGCACGCTTTCGTTGAGACGGGGTTTCGTCACCGATGATTCCCCGCGTATCGACGTCACCGTTTAGAAAATCATACTTGATCTCCATCGCGTGATCCAAACGGTGATCGACGACCACAAGGTGATCCGGTAGATAGAGAATCAGATCAGACTGCGCTGATTCGCGCGTTTGGTGTTTTTCGATTTCTTCAAATTGAAAAACCAAATCGTAACCAAATGCGCCATAAAAGCCGAGGTGTTCATCTTCAGGAGAAAAGAAAGCATCCTGTATCGCGCGGATCACAGAAAATACAGAAGGTTGTTGGCTGCGCTCCTCTTCCGGAAAAAAACGCGCAGGGTTTGCGATCGTGGCGACCAACTCGCGTGTGTCATGCGCAAGGTCTGACACAGCTTCAAGTCCATGTAAAATTTCTGCTAGAAGTGGCAACATGCGGATTCCGCGCTCATTAAGCGCACGGAGTGTGCACGTTCGCTCTTTAGATTCAAGAAGGAGAGGAGGGTCGACAAATCCGAATTCCCACCGCGTATAGCGACCGGGATACTCGTAGCTGCTCGAGAAAAGTGCGCCGCGCCTCGTGTCCAGTGCGGCGAGTATGGGATCAAGCGCCCCTATAACCGGGACGTTTCGAACCGTTCGAAAAACGGTGGTGCCACCTTTTGTGGCATAAGAAAAAAGTGCAGGCTGTGCTCTGCTCATCTCAGCTCATCTCCTCTACATCTGACAGGGCTACCCCTGCCTACGCCGTATTATCCCACGCCACCCGATTGCCCGCAAGAAAAAAATTGTAACATGTCCAGTCATCTGTCAGGTTTTCGTGATAGGATGGATTTTGGTTCTTCCAATCTCTCAAAGAGACGTTTAACCAAAATCATCTTGGGGGTTCACCATGCTCGCGTCTGTGTACCACATTCTTTACATGTTCATCCCGACCACCATTCACCCGATGGTCGTGCACTTTACAATCGCCATTTTGTATCTCGCCGTGCTCGCCGATCTGATCGGATTCTTCTGGAAGAGCGAATTCTACGAACGCGCGGGCTTCATTATGCTCGGCCTCGGCGTGCTCGCAACGATCGCCGCCGGTTTCGCCGGAGTTCTCAGCGAGAATGCTGACAAATTGACACCGCAAGCTGTCGCACTGATTCATACGCATGCTTCGTTTGGTGAATTGACGGGAATTGTCTTTCTCGCCGCGTGGGTCGTACGCTTGATGACGCGTTACAAAAAGAGCGGGCGCGTCTTTGGTCCGTCCCTGATTCTCTCTCTGATAGGACTTGCCCTACTCACCTATGTGGGTCATTTGGGTGGCGCCCTTGTCTACGATCACGGTGTCGGCGTAAACGCCGTCGGTCTCGGCCGCATTCACCCGTAATCACCGCAAAAAATGCGATGTCACTCGGAACACTCACGCAATATGGCGCGCACAGGTGAAGCGTCGCCTCCGATGATGCGCAGCGGCAATGCGATCAATTCATAGATGCCGTCTGGCACGTGCTCTAATCTCAGATTTTCAAGAATAAGGATTCCACGCTCCCGACAGCGCGCATGCGCGGGGAGCGTTTTGCTTGTCGCCTCATCGACCGATGGAGTATCCACCCCGATCAAACGCACGCCGCGCTCTGCCAAAACGTCGATCGCGTCAGGCGCAATCGACGCAAAGTTTGCGTGAAACGCATCATACTCTGGGTATGTCAGCGTTCGCAGGAGCACGCGCTCTGCGCTGATGTCCAGTCGCTGCACGTCATTCGCCGAGATGACGTGAACCCCGTCGCCCCCGCGTGACATCACGGTAAACACGTGCGCCTTCCCCATATAGCGATCAAGCGCCACCTCATCGATGCGCATTCCTTGCTCATCATAGTGATAAGGCGCATCGACATGCGTGCCAACGTGAACGCTCATCGTGATCGCCGTCACATTGCAGACATCACCGTCCGTCATACGCATCGTCTCGACGCGTGAAAACGGCGTATCCGAAGGAAATGGCGCCGTTTTTTCACAAAGCGGCATCGATAGGTCGTAGTAGCGCTGTTTCACGTCAACAGATCCCCTCTCTCCTCACCCATCATTGAAAGATGACAATCAGACTAACCGCAAGCAGCGCGATGGCGAGCGGATAGAGCACATCGCGCGCGCGAAACGGAATGATCCGATAATAGCTACGCGCCGTCGCTTTCATCGCCACCTCGCCATAAAACCCGCGCGCCTCCATCGCGATGGCGACGCGCTCACTCATGCGAATCGCTTGCGTGAGCAGCGGCAACGCATAGTGAATCGGGCGCAGCACTGCAATACGGCCCTCTTTTCCGCGCAGCGCCCGCGCCTGGCGAAGCTTTACCCACTCTGTTTGAAACAACGGAATCACGCGAATGCCGGCGAGTGTTCCGTAAGCAAAGCGCGGCGAGACGCGGACGTTCTGGCAGAGGCTGATGATCAAGTCGGTGACGTCAACCTCCGATGCAAACAGCACGCCAAAGCACACGGCGGAGAGCATGCGAAACGCGAGCACCAAGCCATTTTTAAAGCCCGCAACCGTCGGATGCATCCATAGAAAGTGAATCGTCGGCTCATGCGGCGCGACAGGGCCGTAGGCGGTCGGCGTCCAGACGTAGAGCAGATAAAAGCCGAGAAATGGGGACAGTCGCTTGAGAATCTGCCACGGTGTCAGACGCGCGACAAGTAGCATCAGCGCGACCGGGAGAAGAAAGAGAGCAATCGCTTGGTGAAGATTGTTCGCAAAAACTCCGATGATCATGACCATGAGTACCATAACCAGTTGCATCGTCGGATTGAGCGAGCGCGCGGGCGCACTGCGCGGGCGCTCAACCCACGGCGTCGCCACAGTGTTCTTTGCGGTCGCCCAATCTGCACGCTCGCCCCGTGAGCGCCCATTCCATACCTCCAAAAGCAAGCGGCTATCCGCCTGGTCATCGAGCAGATGCGCCCGCTTCATCAGTTCTTCATCTGCGAACAAACGCTCTGGCGCGCATGATGCGACCACTTCACCAGCGATGACAACGACCACCTGTGTCGCGTATTGTCTGACGAGGTCCATATCGTGCGTCGTCAGGACAATGGTTCGTCCATCGCGATGGAGCGTCTCCAGCTGTTCTAAGAGTACCTGCTGCGTCTTTGCATCCTGTCCAAACGTCGGCTCATCAAGCAGGTAGGCGGCGCGCGGTTCTCTGAGCATAGAAGCGACGCTCAAACGCCTCTTTTGACCCTGACTCAGCTCAAAAGGATTGGCATCCTCATACCCATCGAGCCCGAAACGCGTCAACAACTCGTGAAGTTTAGGATCAGTCTCGTCTGCCTGAACGCGATTGCCTAACTCATCCACGACGCGACCATACACGAACTGATACTCTGGATTTTGGAAACTATACGCCAAGCGCGCGTCATGCTCCGCCTTATGCGAGTGTGCCCCAAAGCGCGCCAAATGCCCACCTCGATGCGAAATCAGGCCTGCCATCGCCTGAAGCAGTGTCGTCTTGCCCGCCCCGTTCGGGCCGACAATCGCAGTGAAACTGCCCGCCTTGATGTGCAGCGAGTCGACACGCAAAACAGGCGTCTTGCGGTACGTCACCTCGACGTTTTTCAGTGCGAACGCGTCACCCTGGCTCTTAAGCTCCGCCATTTTTGGTTCTTCCAAGACCACTTTCTGACCAAGCCGTACTTCGTTGCATTGAAACGGTCGCGCCTTCCAAGGCGCAATCACGCCAATTCGAAGCATCTCCTCCCACCAGTTTTCCATCATCTCGCCAGGCGTTCCTTGATGAAGAATGCGACCGACTTGGTCAAAGAGAATAACGCGATCCATCGCGGGGAGAATGCGATCAAATTTATGTTCAATTAAAAGCAAGCTCTGTCCACGCTCACGAACGCGCATCAACTCGTCAAAAACCATTCCAGTGGCCTGTGGGTCGAGATTCGCCGTCGGTTCATCACAAATAAGCCACTCTGGTTGCATCGCCAAGGCGCTCGCCAACGCAAGTTTCTGTTTCATTCCGCCAGAGTATCGATCATGTTTTACATGCGGAAGATCAGGGAGGCCCATTCTCTGAAGCTGTTCCTGAATGCGCGCAAGCATATCCGCTTGAGAAATTCTCTGATTCTCCAGTCCAAACGCGATCTCATCATCCTGTTCAATCATGCAAAACTGGGCGTCAGGATCCTGAAAGACGTACCCGATCGCACCCATTCGCGCGAGTTCAGGCGCGCGCGTGACACGTCCCTGGACACTCGCCTCCATCGCCCGGGGAATCAGTCCCGACAGGAGGCGCGCAACTGTGCTTTTTCCACATCCACTGGGTCCAAGCAATAAGACAGCCTCGCCCTTTTTGATCGTCAGCGACACATCGTTCAATGCGGGGCGATCAGCCCCCTCATACTGCACGGTCACACAGTCAAGTGAAACGAGCACGTCAGGGCACTCCTCGATGATGCCCCCCATACTCATCCCTCGATCAAGATCCGTGACGCCCTCTTCTTCTGCCAACGCATGCAGTGGCAGTGCCCGATCCGTTTGCATCAGCGACCAGCCTGCCCGCTTTTTCCCAATTCGAAGTTGCGCAGACTGCCTGTTCGTTTAAGCGCGTCCCCGATCCACTTTGGCACGAGACCGCCTACGAACGCACCGCTGATCATCGTCGTGACGACGTAGCCAATGAAAAGATCCGGCGCAACCTTGTTCCCACCGTATTGAAAATAGTATTGAACACTATTCCCGACGCCCGCGAGCGCGCCTGAGAGCATCATGAATGCTGTATTGTACTTTTTCCAGCCTCCCATCGCAAAGCCGAGTTCCGCCCCAGCGCCTTGCAGCAGCCCGGAAATGACAGCTCCCCATTTATAGGGGCTGCCAAACGCAAATTCACAAAAGGCGCTGACAACCTCCGCAAAAAATGCAGCGCCAGGCCGCCGTATGATATAAGGGACAAGACCCGCCGCGAGCCACCAAAGACCGTTTAGGAGTCCGTACGCAATGGGTGACCAGGCCGCCGCAAAAATCCCCGTAAGAAGATCCCAGCTCAAATAAATTGCTCCGCAGACCACCGACAGAATGGCGGCGACGACAATATCCCGCAACTTCCACATCAAAATGCCCCCTTTTGACCATCGCTTGGGCATGTCAGAACGCGCGCAAACAAAAAGACGCATCTCTCCAATCGCATTCAAGGCGCAATTGGCAGAAGCATCTCCGGAATACGGCACTTCCTCCCGCTGGTATGACCCAGATCGAGTTCTGAAGGGTTGGCAAAACGTTCATTTCGCCTCTCAGCCAATGGCACCCCTAGCGCCTTACGATAGGTTTTCAACTAAACTTTATCACGCGTATGTCGCTTTGTAAACGACTGCTCACAACGAAATCTACAAGCGATGCGCCAAGCCACTGATTATTTTACGAGTTGACGCGCGCCGAGGTATTTCGGCCCCCAATACGAGTTCGAGATGTTATCGATACTCACACCGTAATCCTGCGCATCGATCATCAACCCATTGCCAATATAAATTCCGACATGTGTCGCACCGGGCGCATACGTCGAGAAAAAGACAAGGTCTCCGAGCGATAGATTCGGGTAACTCACGCTCACGCCTTCTGCAAACTGCTGTTCTGACGTGCGCAAGATGGAAACGCCCGAATGTGCAAACACGTATTGAGTAAACCCAGAACAGTCAAATCCTGAAGGCGATGTGCCGCCCCATGAATATGGTGTTCCCAAATACCCTTCTGCGTACTTCAACATGTTCTGCAGATTGATCGAAGGCATTCCCGCAACCGTCTGGCTGACGTACGTGGTGTTGTGCATCAATTGCTCTGCGCGCGCCGTCGCCGCCTCAATCGAAGCAATTTGCTGTTGCGTGAGCTGCAACTGGCTCTCCAATTCGCCGTGACGCAGTTGCTGGTTGCTCATATTCGTCTGAATGGATTGGATCGACTGCTGCTGTTCTTGTTGGAGAAGGACGTCCGCTTGTTGCAACACATTATCCGAAACTTGAGTGTGGATCAATTCTCCGTAATAAGAGACGGTTTGTCGATGTTGTACTGCGAGGGTTTGCTTAAGAGCTTGAAATCGCTTTTCGAGCGCCTGCCCCGCATTGGCAACGGTGACAAGCATATTCAATCTCGTCAAAAAGTCTTGGAAACTCGTCGATTGAAACAACACCTGCAAATACGATACCGTCCCATGTTCATACATCGTTTTTAGCTGTCCTTGGAGTTCCGTGCGCGTCGTTGTCAATTGGCGTTCATTAACCTTGATCCGCTTGCCAAGAACGACGAGTTGATGATTTACGACACGCATATGAGCAAGGTTCGCTGACATTGCCACGCGCACATTTTGCAAAGAGTGGTTGATCAAGCCGAGTCGCGTCTTGAGGGTTTCCACGCGCACTTGATCTTGTTGGATTTGTAGTGTCGTCGAAGAGATTTGATTTTTAAGCGCCGCCGCCTGTTGTTTCGCCCCTGCCAGCGTGGTTGCAAAACTGACTTGCGAATTGAGAAGAGTGGCCATGCAAATCATGGTCACACAGACGCGTTTTACCAATTTCACACTGTCACCCCAATTGAGATCGATCGGCAAATCATTTACGTAAAGAATACGGATTCCGTTTACTAGAAAACCGGGCTGTCTCATAGCCAATTCATAGATTTCGACATGATCCGCTGATTCTCCTCCTCTTTCGCGGTAGTTCGCCTTTTTTTTGCAAAAAAAAAAGGCCGCACCCCCTCGGGCGCGGCAATCGTTTGAATCGAGTTGCGAATTATATCGTGGAGCGATACTCCCACTGTGCATTTTTCGCGAGATTCGCCTTGGTAATCGTAACATTAGCAAGCTGGACAAACTTCGTCACTTTCTGCCCTTTCGCGGCGGCAACCGCATATTGAACCGCCAGCATGCCTTCTTCCATCGGTTTTTGTGCGATCAGCGCTGAAATTAGGCCCTGTTTCAGATCCTGAACCTCCGCCGGTTCTGCGTCATAGCCGACGATTTTCACTTTACCGAGTTTGCCAGACGCCCGAATTCCTTCAGCGGCGCCAGACGCTGACGTGTCATCAGTTCCGAAGATACCGACGAGTTTATTGCCAAAGCGCAGCGACAGGTCTTGCGCCAATTGAATTGCTTGCGTGCTCTGTTCATTATCATACTCGACGACCACTTGCATATGTGGATATTTTTTCTTAAGCTCTGCCGTGAATCCAGCGACACGCGCTTTGTCTGTCGAAATTCCTGGCGATGGCGAGAGAATGGCAACGACCCCCTTGCCTCTTGCAAAGCCGCCAATAAAGTCGGCAGCGGCAGCACCGCCCTGCGCATTGTTCGATGTGATGCGCGATGCGAGCAGTGCCGTATCGCTGATCGTGGAATCAACCGTGATCACAGGAATTTTTGATTTAACCGCGTTACGAATCGGCGGAATCATTGCTTGCAAATCGGTCGGTGCAATTGCGAGTGCCGAAACTTTGCGCGCAACCATCGCGTTAACATACGGGGTCTGATTGGACGGGCTGTACGTCACTCCGCCTTCATAGACCAACTGTACTCCGAGCCTTTTGGCTTCCATCTGCGCGCCGTACTCCATGCTAATAAAGAATGGGTCCGTAGTCACACCGGGTACAAAACCGATGACAATCGGCTTGCTTTTGGCATGCTTTACGACGTGAGATGCGGTTTTCGCACCGTGTGCAAAAGCAGGTGCAACTGCGGCAAGTGAGGCGAGCAGCGAGATGCTGCTGACTACGGCGCCAACCTTTTTCAAATTCAATGTAGAAACCCCCTGTTTATATAAAATCGCACTACCGTCAGGAAACCTACTTCAGCACACGGTTGCGATACCTGCGCTGATCCACATAGACCGCGAGGATGATGATCACCCCAATGGTCACTTGCTGCCAATACGGTTGAACACCCATGATGACAAGCCCCGACACAAGCACGGAGATGACAAGCGCGCCAACCGTCGACCCAAACAGCGTTCCGCGACCACCAAAGAGACTGGCGCCCCCGATG
Organism: Ferroacidibacillus organovorans; assembly: GCF_001642725.1. Lineage (GTDB taxonomy): Bacteria > Bacillota > Bacilli > Alicyclobacillales > SLC66 > Ferroacidibacillus > Ferroacidibacillus organovorans. Next base: position 95,064 of record NZ_LSUQ01000003.1, on the reverse strand, counting down.
ACGACGGACGCAATCGCATTTAACTCATCATTGGTTCCCTCAAGCGGTGACCCTGTCGCGAGACGTGCGACAATGAGAACACCTGCAAAACCGCTGAGCAAACCGGAAAGCGTGTAGATCTTAAAAAGATGAGCTTTGACATTAACCCCTGACCGCCGCGTACCTTCTGCATTGCTGCCAATCGCGTATGTGTATTTTCCAAACCGTGTCTTGGTCAGAAAAAACCAGGCGAGCAACAGCAGAACCAGCGCGAGCAAGGCTGGAATCCCAAGAAAGTTAAAGAGAACTGCATCGCCAAACGTGGACAACTCAGGCGGAATATTCACGATGTCTGTCCCGTTTGAAACGAGATACGTCAGTCCCGTTCCGATGCCAAGCATGCCGAGCGTTGCAATAAACGGAGTAATCTCCATGAACGAGATGACAAACCCGTTGACGGCGCCTGCCACAATCCCTGTGCCAAGACCTGCGAGCACGCCAAGAATCAGCGCAGGCATGTCACCGTGAACCATCATGTTTTGCATGACCGTTGCTCCCACAATTCCGGACAGACCGAGAATCGCGCCAACAGAAAGGTCAATGCCTCCGGTAATGATGACAAACGTTTCTGCGATTGCCAGGATGACTGTATTTGACGCGCTTACGGTCGTGCTGACGAAGTTCTGACCTGTGGCAAACCCTGGCGCTGTAATGGAAAAGATGATGACAAGAAGAATGAGAATCAAAAATGTCCACCAATCGCCTAAATCCTGCAGCCATGTGCCGCGTCTTTGCAAAGGCAGCTGTTGTTTCACCCTTATTGGCGCACCTCCCTCTGTGACACTCACGCTACGCGCGATCCTGTGATATACGCGATCACTTCATCCAATGTGGTGTCCTTCGTGATCAATGATTTTACTTTACGCCCCAAAAACATCACTTCAATGCGATCGGTCACTTCAAGCACGTGTGGAAGGGTGTGACTGATGAAAACAACTGGAATTCCCCGTTCTCGCACACGGCGAATCAGGTTTAACACCATCTCAACTTCTTCTACTCCCAAGTGATTCGTGGGCTCATCAAGGATGATCATACTATCGCCCCAAAGCACGGCGCGCGCGACGGCAACCGCTTGACGCTGACCACCCGAAAGTTCAGCGATTGACGACTTCATCGACCGCACTGTCACGTGAAGCTCATCGAGAATCTGCTGCGCACGCTCCATCATGTGCTTGCGATTCAGGACGCCGAACATCCTGCTAAAGTTGGAATGAAACATCTCGCGGCCGAGAAATAAATTGTCAGCGATCGTCAAATGTGGCGCGAGCGAGAGATCCTGATAGACCGTTTCAATGCCACGGCGTCGCGCATCTGCCGGAGACTTCAGGCGAACGTTTTCTCCTTTTAATTGGAGTTCCCCCGCATCAGGCATAATCGCACCCGACAACACTTTGATGAGCGTCGATTTCCCTGCGCCATTGTCACCAACAAGTCCCACGACTTCGCCCGCCCCGATAGCAAAATCGACAGCAGCAAGCGCCTGGATCTTGCCGTAATTTTTGGAGATTCCCTGCGCCTGTAGTACGTAAGGTGAACTCACTCCATTGGGCATCCACATGACCTCCTTATCGTCAGACGCACAGGTAAACGTTTACTTGTAACCGCTTCCCCATGCAGCGCAGCTTGCAATAAATCAACCGCCGCTTCCCCCATGCCGTACGCGTTTTGATCAAGCACGGTGATTGGAGGTTCAAACACCTCACACCAGATCTGATCATCGAAGCCGACTACCGCTCGGTTTTTTCCAATAGAAAATCCATACTCTTTCATATATCTCAGGACGCCAAGCAGCATTACATTGTTTGCCGCAAAGACGACATCCGGTTGGTCTTCTCGCGCAAAGCGACTGAACAATTTCCGCGTTGCTTCGTAACCTCCGCGATCATCCGGAGAAGTCCGCTCCATAGAGAGCTTTAATGAAAATTCCCTGCACGCCTCTTCCATGCCGAATTGACGATCCCGCATGGTCGAGATTTCATCCGTTGAAAGAATCATCCCAACGTGACGATGCCCGTGATCTACAAGGTGTTCAGCCAGGCGCTTTGTTGCATCGCGCGTCTCTGAGGTGACAGAAGGTAATCCACTAACCTCACGATCAAACAGAATGACTGGACATTGCTCAGGCACATAACGTAAAACATACTCTGCATCAAATCCTGCCACCGGTGCGATCAGTATGCCTTGCATTCGGCGCGCTACCATCAAATGAATCAGTTCGCGCTGACGCTCCCACTGTTCACCCGTACTTGCCACTACAAACTTGTACCCCATCGTTTCAAGTCGTTTTTCGATTCCGCGAAGGACGTCTGTATAAAACGGATTGTAATCGACAATCAAGACGCCAATCAGACCAGAGGACCCCATCTTAAGCTCACGAGCAACCATATTGTGTCGATAGCCGATCATCTGAATCGCCGCCTCAACACGCGCTCGTGTAGACGCTTTCACCACGCGTGAATTGTTAATGACATGCGAGACTGTGGCAATCGATACGTTCGCTTCTCGCGCAACATCGTGGAGAGTTGCTGAAGATTTGCGCTCCATGAGTCATCTCTCTTCATCCATTAAAAAAGTAAACGTTTAACTATGTTTCCAACAGTACATTTTTGTAATCTATTTGTCAACTACCTGAAAGAAATAATTTTTCAGCGCTATCATTGCTCAACTTCGTGCGCTATTTATGAATTTTTAGTGTCTAATCGTATATTTTTGGGCCAAAAGACCATTTTTCAAGCTTTTTGCAAGAATGAAGACGTACGATAGTCTCAAGCTTATCAATAGGATAGGGGAGAATCTCGATGAGTCAGTCTACGTATCGCAAACTTCGCCGTCGCGTTAAGCGCCGCGTTCCACTCTCTGCAGTCATCGCATTGACGGTTTTGTCCGCATCCATTGGCGCTGGATCAACGTTGCTCACAACAAACCTTGTCAACACTACCCAGGCAGCGACCCTCAACAATTCAAAATCCGCGCAAGCGATTGCTAACATGAGCTATACAACACCACCTGCCGCGACACAAACGGTCAACGTTTCCGTGTCAGACGGAATTGTCAGCACCGTAAAAAAAGCAACCCCGACTGTCGTTGGCGTTTTAAACATGCAAAATCAACCAAATGCAAACGGTGTGGGGATGAGCCTTCAAGAAGCAGCGATCGGCTCCGGCGTCATCATCAGTTCCGCCGGTTACATTGTCACCAACAACCACGTCGTCGAAGGCGCAAACCAAGTGCAAGTCGTGATCGATCAGCGCAAACGAGTGATTGCAAGCGTCGTTGGCACCGATCCATACACCGACCTGGCCGTCCTCAAGGTTCCTGCGTCAGACATCACCGCAGCGAATGTCGCCGTCCTCGGAAATTCAAACACGCTGCAGGTCGGTGAACCAGATGTCGTCATTGGCAATCCAGCCGGACTACAGTTCGCTGATACTGCAACCGCTGGAATCATCAGCGCGACACAGCGCACGATGCCCGTGCAAGATGAATTGACTGGACAAACGCTCGGCAACGAAACCGTTTTGCAAACAGATGCAGCGATTAACCCAGGTAACAGTGGCGGTCCTGTCTTAAACATTCTCGGACAGGTTGTCGGCATTGCGAGCAGCAAGATCGCCGCCCAAAACTTTTCCGGCATGGGATTCGCCATTCCGATTAATACAGTGAAAAAGATCGTCAATCAAATCCTGACATCTGGCCATGCGCAACACGCGGCACTCGGCATTTCTGGCGCATCTCTGTCAAATATTCCTAGCTATTACTCACCAAACGTACCCGTTACTTACGGAGTATGGGTCGACGCGACAGACAATCCGAACGCAAAAGCGGCCGGAATTCAGCACGGGGACATCATCGTCGCCGTGAACGGAAAGAAAGTCACAGGTTTGACGAGCCTACAGAACATCCTGGCAAACTACATGCCTGGCCAAGATGTGCAAGTGACCATTTACCGCGGGTCAAAAAAACTGGTGCTCACAGATAAACTGAGCAATTTGCCGCCGCTTCAGATTCAAGGAAACGGCAGCGGCCCTGTCGTCGGCTAATCGCTACGACGGCCATTCTGACGCGTCTGCGAACAGCTTGGCGATCGCTGAACGATTGCGAATCACATCGGCCAGCGTATACCGGTCAAGAACTTGAAGATATGCGTGAAGAGCCGCTGCGAGCATGCCTTGAAGGCCGCACGCCCCTTGAATCGCACACATCTGTTCGCCTGAAAAACAGTCGACCAAGTTCATGTTATCTTCAAGTTCCCGCACGAGCCAGCCGATTGAAATATCGGCTGGCTCTTTGGCGAGTTCAATGCCGCCATTGCGCCCCCGCAGCGTTTTGATGAGCCCTAACTTTGCGAGACGTTGCCCGACGCGCACCAGATGGTGATGGGAAATGCCATACGCTTTTGCGATCTGCTCGACACTGGCCTTTTGCTGCCCTTCTAAACTTCCTAGATAGATCAATGTTCTCAAAGAGTAATCTGTAAAAAGCGTCAAGTTCATCGACGACTCACCTTCCTCTGTAAATGCGAATTTAGCTCATTTGTTGTGAACGATTCGTCACCAACTAAGGTTGCACTATAAAACATGCATTTGATATACTACTTTTTGTGTCGCGTGTCGAACTCCGCCACAGAAAGGTGATTATCATGTTGCAAGAAAAAACCATCGCTATCATCAAAGCGACTGTTCCTGTACTTGAAGTGCACGGAGAAGCGATCACGCGTCGTTTTTACGAGCGGCTGTTTGAGGCGCACCCAGAACTTCTCAATGTCTTTAACATCAACAATCAGCGTCAAGGGCGCCAACAAGCTGCGCTTGCAAACGCCGTTTACGCTGCAGCCGTTCATATTGAAAAACTCGATACGATCATCCCGGTTGTCAAACAAATCGGCGCAAAACACCGCAGTCTCGGCGTACTGCCTGCCCACTACCCAATTGTCGGCGAACATTTGCTCGGTGCGATGCGTGATGTTCTTCAGGAGAATGCGACTGATGAGATTATCTCCGCATGGGCCGAAGCGTACGGAATCATTGCACAAGCATTCATCGACGTTGAAAAAGAACTGTATGAGGCAGCGGCAGAACAACCTGGCGGTTGGGAGGGTTTGCGCAGCTTCCGCATCACGCGACGTATCAAAGAGAGTGATGTCATCGATTCATTTTATCTTGAACCGCTTGATCAAAAGTCGATTGCCGCGTTTCAACCTGGACAGTACCTGACTCTCCAACTGAAAGCGCCTGGTGTCGATTACGCGCAAATGCGTCACTACAGCTTGTCTGACAGTCCAAACAAATCCTACTATCGAATCAGCGTCAAGCGGGAAGACGAACGAGACACCACACCCGGCGGTTTAATTTCTCGTTACATCCACAGCCTGTCCGTCGGTGACACCGTCGAAGTCGCCGCTCCAGCAGGCGAATTTATCATCCCAGAAAACACGCAGCCGCTCACGCTGCTCAGTGGCGGCGTCGGCATGACTCCCTTTATGAGTTATATGAACACTGCGGCAGACCAAGCGAGCGAGCGCCACATCGTTTGGATCCACGCCGCGCTAAACGGCGATGTCCATGCCTTTGCAGAAGAATCCGAGCAACTGGCGGAGCGCTTGACTCATTTGACCAAACGTGTCGTATATGAGCGTCCTACAGATCGCGATGAACGCGATAAACAATTCGACGCAAAAGGCTACATCACCGCAGATGTCCTGCGCGAAGCTGGCTTCCACCCTGAAGGTCTCTTTTTCATCTGTGGTCCAGAGCCATTCATGCGTGCGATGTATCATTTGCTCACCAAACTTGGCGTAAAACAGGAGAACATTACCTTCGAATTCTTTGGCCCCGCGAGTTCTATTGAGGCGCAGGCGATTGCCAACTAAAGAAAGCGGAAGGTCATCTTGCGAAGATCGGCACAGCGCATTTATGCGTCTTTGTCGATCTTCGCTTCTACAGAAGACAGCCTTTCAAAACGCGCAAGCAGGTCGTTGTTTCGCGCGGCCAATTCTTCGTGCATGGCGCGAAGCTCACGCAATTCATCGAGAACCACGTCGTGCGTCTCGCGCAAAACGGACTCCATTCGATCGCCCTGACGGTTGCTGACAAGCGCCAGCACCGGAAGAGCAACACCCTGAAAGAACACGGATACGACAAAGAGAATCCAGCCCTGCGCTCCATTCGGAAGCTGGATCAGCAGCGTCGAAACAATCAGTAACGTTAAGATCCAGAACGTCCACATGGTCGCTAGCCAATTCGAGAGTCGCTCCGAAATCCACCCATTAATTTGGCGGATCTTATTTCCTATTCTGTTTAGACCTTGGCGAATCCAATTTCTTATTCTGCGTAAAAAATCCCGAATCATATTGGACTCCTGTCGTTCATCAGAGTCTGGCGACGTAGAATTCATCTCCAACTGTTCATTTTCAACCACGTTTCTCACCCTCTCCAAACCACTCATCGACAAGATTCAAGACGCATGCATTTATGTCTTGTACTAACGACTATTCTTTCATCTTCCTTCCTGCAGCATCATAAATCAAATCCATCCACATCATGTTTTGAATCGTTCCCTCTTCTTCCTCCGTGAGAGAGCGGCCCGTTCGGATCGCATCCGCAAACGACTCGACCATCGCGCGATACATCGCGTCATGCGCCAAGGTCTCCACGCGCTGAGCGTGTGGTGTGTCGATGCGCAAATCCGGCGATCCTTTATCTGGGCGAAATGGATAGCGTACGACGATGGAGCCTTGATCTCCGATAATTTCTACGCGTTGACGATCCGCGAAAGAAAAAGAACAATCGAGATAGCCAAAGCGCCCTCCTGAAAATTGGAGAATCGCAACAATGGTCTGATCCACCACGCCATCTTCATAAAAAAAACCTGACGCCGTCACGCTCTCCGGCTCTTCCTTTCCCAAAAAAGTACGCACAGCATGCACCGCATAGCATCCTACGTCATAGAGCGCGCCGCCTCCCATCTCCGAATTCAGACGAATGTCGACATCACGGTTTAGCGGAAAAGAGAACGCGGCGTGTACGGCGCGGATTGTGCCGATTTCTCCAGACGCGACAATTTCGTGGACCCTCTTCCACTGATGATGATGCGGATACATAAACGCTTCGCGAAAAATCACACCATGTTCTCGGCATGCGGCGATCATCTGCACCGCCTCGGTCGCGCTTCGCGCAGCCGGCTTCTCACACAAAACGTGTTTCCCGTGCGCTGCCGCCAGCAGGGTCATCGGAGCGTGCAGGTGATTCGGCAGTGGAATATAGACAGCATCAATGTGTGGATCACGCAGGAGCGCCTCATACGATGAATATACATTCGGAATGTCAAACCTCTTTGCAAATGCGAGACCTCGCGCCTCATCGCGACTCGCGAGCGCGGTGACTTCTACGCCCGGCGTGTCTCTCATGGCAGGAATTAACTGGTTTGCGGCAATGCGCGCCGCGCCGAGAATGCCAAAGCGAATCGGTTTCATACCTCACCCTCCTTGTCGGATGTTTCATGTAATGCGTGGATCACCGGATGTCCCCACGCCATGGTAAAGTCTCTGTACGCTTTGACCACCATCGGTTCAAATGTGTTTTCCGCAGACAGCATCGTAAAATTCCTCACCCGCGGAAACCCCTTCACATCGGCGATCCTAAAGGTGCCTTGGCGCAACTCATCTTGAATCGACAACTCTGACAGAATCGCAATTCCGAGCCCCGCCGCCACCCCCTCTTTTATCGCCTGTGTGCTCCCCAATTCAATCAAACGATGCGGCGTCACCAAAGACTCAGACTGCCAAGCATCAAACACTTGCCGCGTTCCTGATCCAGCCTCGCGTACGAGCCACGTCTCCTCAGGAAGCGCATGGGCTTTGTGCCCTCTCTCACGACTTTGATCCAATTCGCCTGAACGTACCACATAAAGTCGATCAGAGAAAAGGGTGTATTGCGCGAGACCCGCAAGCTTTGGGTCTGCCTCAATGATGCCCAGATCTAATTTCCCATCGTGAAGCAACTGCTCAACCTTTTGCGAATTTCCAATGGTCACACTCGGTAAGACTTCAGCGTGTTTGAGACGGAAAGCGGCAAGCACACGCGGAAGTACGTACTCGCCATAGGTAAAACTTGCGCCGACCGAGAAAAGTCCTGAGATTCCTGTCGTCATCTCTTGAAGGACAGAACGCATTTGTCGATCCAAGCGATCCATCTGTTCTGCGTATGCAAGAACGATGTCTCCCGCACGTGTCAGACGCACCGTGCGGTGCGAACGATCGAACAACTGCACGTCCAGATCGCGCTCGATGCTTTTGATGCACTGTGTGACCGCAGGCTGAGACATGGGCAGACGCTCTGCCGCCTTGGAAAAACTCCTGCATTCGGACACCGTTAAAAAGACGCGTAAACGATCATCCATTTTCATTCTCCTCAGCACGATAAGATCGATAAGATTTAGTTATAAATTATATACGTTATATCTATTTTACTTATTCTTCGATACGCTTTAAAGTATTCATAACAACTCATTGCTGGAGGTTACAAGGATGATGAAGCGATTGCTTTTTGAGTTTCACACCCAATGGTTCACGATCGTCATGGGCATCGGGATTGTCGCTGGGCTCTCTGCCACCGCTCCGTTTTATGTACCGGCGCGCGCGCTACTGTCAAATACGCTGGCAGGGATCGACGGCACACTGCTTGTCGCGGCGACACTGATTCTCCTCTTTCAACTGGTGATTCACCCAAGGAAATCTCTGAAAGACTTTCTCGATCCGGCGCGCACCTTGTTTTACGGCGCGTTTGCCATGGCAATCAACGTTGTCGGAAACGACGTGCTCATCCTTGGTGCTCACGCCACCTACGCATCATTTGCCATCGCGCTCAGCAAGGCGATTTGGTTGATTGGCTGTGTCGCTTCTTTATTCTCCGTGCTCGCTGTACCGATCGTACTCTTTTTACGCCGTGAAAAATCCTTAGAGCACACACGCGCAGCATGGCTGATTCCCGTTGTACCGCCGATCGTTGCGGCAGCCACAGGAGCAAATCTACTGCCGTATTTCGTAAATTCGTCCATGCGCCTTGACATGACACTTGCCATCCTTGCCTTGTTTGGCCTGACCCTCTTTTTCTTTCTTGTCATGAGCGTATTCGTTGTATCGCGCCTCACACACCATGCGCGCATCGGCGGCTTTGAAGCGCCCAGTCTCTTTATTGAAATCGGCCCCATCGGCATGTCCATGGCGACGCTCTCCAATCTCGCAATTCATTCGTCTGCACTGTCCGTTCTCAGCGGCAGTGTGCTAAAAACACTCGCGATTCTCGTCTCTTGCGGCATGTATGGGATCGGATTCTGGTGGATCATCACCGCGTCCTTTTTCTCGATCTATCATCTCACACGCCGCGGAGATGGTCTCAAACACCACCTCGGCTGGTGGAGTTATGTCTTTCCGCTCGGCAGCTTTACGACAGGGACATTCTCACTCGCAATGCTGTTAGGTGAGCCTGCTGTTTTGCGCGTCGCAGGAGCGCTACAATTCTATCTACTCTGGGGTTTCTTCCTGATCGTCATTGCACAGACAATCCGTGAGCTCATTCTGTCACTCACTCAGAGAACCGTGCAAAAATCTCTGCCGCTTCCTGCGCAAAGCGCACAACGAGATCGCCGGCGCCCAGTGACGCTGCCATCCGATGCCCTTGACCCGCCCACAGGGACATAAACGATACCTCTCCAGACGCGGCGGCCGCCTTGCGAATTGGGCTTGTCAACGCGTGCTGAATCGGGTAATCAGGAATAGGAACTTCGCCCTTTTCCAACTGCTCGATAAAGGTTGTGTGAAACCCGCGCGCGTACTTCCCAGTGAGTGCGCGCGTCACAACCGTCTCCGTCTCCTCACGTTCGACCAGCGCACGCTGTAATAACGCACTCGCACCACTCTCTTTGGCCCGTAAAAAAGCCGTACCCATCTGCGCTCCAGCCGCGCCAAGCGCGAGCACCGCCGCAAGCCCCCGCCCATCCATCACGCCGCCTGCCGCGAGAACAGGAATGTTTACCGCGTCAACGATCTGCGGCGTGAGCGCTATCGTTCCGATGAGTGTCGGGCGCCTATCTCCGAAAAACGTTCCGCGGTGTCCCCCTGCCTCACTTCCCTGCGCGACAATCGCATCCATTCCGCTCGCCTCAAGCTGGCGCGCTTCGGCCACAGATGTCGCGCTGCCGACGAGCAATCGGCCTTCTTCTTTAAAACGATGCAGCACCGCAGCGTCTGGAATGCCGAATGTAAAACTGACGATCGGCACGCGCTGACTCAGCACAATCTGCACCTTTTCCAAAAAGTGGTCATCCGCACTCCACGCAGGCATTGAAGTAAAAATGCCGAGCGCTTCGCGCGCACCTTGCAATGCATCCCACATCGCCTGTGCGTCAGCGGTCACGTCCGGATTTGCAGGCACAAAAAGGTTGACCGCAAACGGGTTGTCTGTGTTCGCTCGCACCACGCTAATCTGCTGTGATAGAACATCCGGCGTCACATATCCGCCCGCAAGCGAACCGAGCCCCCCAGCTTCACTCACTGCAATCACCATCTCAGGCGTCGTCGGCCCGCCTGCCATCGGCGCCTGAACGATTGGATAGCGAATACCAAAACGATCTGTAAACGCAGTATTCATTGATCCATCCCCTGATCTGAAAAGGCGATCGCGTTTTTTCTCGCTTTTAGTTTTTGCCACAGCCGCACAGAGAGTGCAGCATTATAACTGAACAAAAGTGCGTACGTTCCAAGACTCCACGGATCATTCATGAGTGAGGTGTGCAGCGAGGAGGAAGGAAGCAAATAGCGAAAGGCGATCCGCACAAGAAACAAAAGTGTCACAACACTGCCGATCGCACCGTGAACCCGGTAGGTAAGCGTTCCTTCGCGGTCTTGAAAAACGGCTGTTTTTAGTGCAAGCGTGCTCAGGACAGCGCCGCCGAGAATCCCCATTCCATATCCGACGAACCCTGGAAAGCGCAGGGCGCCCTGGGTGACGAGTGGTATCGCTAAAAGAATCGTACTGACGACAATTCTCGTCATCACTTGAACAGGGATCAGTGGACGAAACGTCGTCAAACGCCGCACGCGCAAAAGAATCGAAACTGCGATTACACCAAAGAGTATACCGACACTTGCGTGAAGCGAAGTCATGCGAGAACCCCTTCTTTTACCATATCCCTCTCTCTCATCGTACGGTACAGAAGGATTGGACACAAGAGGTATTTATTGACGCAGGTATGCGTTTACGAACCGCCCGTCGTTCCACCCGCTTCGCGCCACTCCAGCACATACGTTTCGAGTGCCGCGTGAAGCGCACGACCGATTTTGGCATAGTCGTCATCAGACAGATTCGCAAGCGAAACGCGAATCGACCACGCGGGTCCATAAAATCCCCCACCGTTTAAAAGGACAATGGAAGATTGCTCGGCAAGGCGAAGCAAGATATCTACGGGACTGTACGTCGCAGTGAGATAGTCAGCAAACCCTTGTCCGTAGTGCATTACGGCCCATTTCGCGAGATCAAACTGCGTATAATAGTCGGCGTCATTCGGCAACTGTGGAAGGGGAAGACCAAGCCCTTCATAGAGCAATCGCATGCGTTTGTGGCAGATTTCGCGTGTCTGCTTTCGGTACGAAAGCCCTTCTGGCAACATGGCGAATACTGAAAACAGTGCCATTTGCACCTGCTGGGGCGTCGATAGCCCTGCGGTGTGATTGAGTGCGACTTGCCGACTGTCGGCGACCATCCGATCAATGAAGCGCAATTGCTCAGGCGTAGTTGTCAGTGAAGAGTAGCGCGCGTTGAGTCGCTTTTTTTGTGGTTCTGTTTGTTGCAAAAGCCGATCGTCAAACACATTTTTCTCGTGAATCGCAATTACTCCGAGGCGCCACCCTGTCACGCCAAAATACTTGGAATAAGAATAGACGCCAATCGTGTGATACGGCAAATCCGCCATAAGCGATCGAAAATGTTCGACAAACGTGCTGTACACGTCATCGGTGATGATCATGAGCTGTGGGTTGTGACGCTTAATCGTGTCGATGAGCGAGCTCATCGTACTTTGGTCGATGGCAACCGATGGTGGATTGCTTGGATTCACCAAAAAGAGCGCGCGAATCGAGGGATCTCTCAATTTGTCAATCTCTTGCGCCGGATACTGCCAGGTGTGTTCACCGTCATCCGCTGTTCCTGACGCGTGAATCTCTACGATGTCAAAATGGTACTCGGCGAGATGAGGGATCTCGACATAGGGTGGAAAAATGGGCACCATGATCGCGATGCGATCGCCGCGTGCAAGCAACTCATTCTCAAGCAGAGACTGAAAAATGTAACACATTGCCGCCGTGGCACCCTCTACTGCAAAGAGTTTATATTCACCCTCTGGCGGCTTATTGTCACAGAGTTCTTGCATGAGATACGCGTTTACCACGCGTTCCGTGTATCGCAACATGCGATCAGGCACGGGATAGTGATCGCCGATAATCCCATCCACCAATTCAAAGAGCCAATCGTCCGGGTCAAAATCGAACTGATGGATCCCATAGGTGATGATTTTTGCGAGAAGATCCATCCCCGGATGATCGCGATGACTCGCGTGATACGCTTCAAATCGCGCAAAAACACCGCGGCGACTGGGCATCCCTGCAAGATCACCCGCCTCAAGGGTCAATTTTGCCTCATCCACCGCAAACTGGCCCAACGCGAAAAAGGCTTCGCGCGCCGTGGCCGCGATCCAGTTCGGATTGCCGCGTCCCGCGTTTAGCATGGCGCGCGCGCTCTTTTTCTGTTTGCCCTCAGCGAGCGAGATGAGTTCATTTTTAAACTCAAACGGACTGATGCCTTCGTATCGCTTGCCGAGCAAAAGCCTCTCCTCAACCGTCATCGTCACTGTCCATCAACCCCTTGATCGCGTCGATCCTGATCGTTAAAACGGTATCAATATGCGTGCCAGCCCATTTTTCTATTCTCGGCACAAAGAATGCCTGGTTTGCAGGAATCTGCGCCCTGATCGCGAATACATTTTCTTGGAATGAAACTTTCAAAAAATTGTCTAAGATCGGGAGGTTTGATGTTCTTGACCATCACGCGAAAATTGCGTACCCTGACTGCGACGAGTGCGCTTCTGGCAAGCACCATCTGGCCGCTGGCGGGACTGACCGCCGCACACGCAGACACACAAGATGTGAATGTGCCGCAAGGCGTTGGCGACGCCGTTTTAAACAACGCGACCGTCTTTGGAACAACGCCTGCAAATACCCCAGTCACCGTAACCATCGCGCTAAACACCGTTAACACGCAGGCGCTTCAATCCTACATTCAGCAGACGACCACACCGGGAAGTTCAAACTACCACCAATTCTTAAGCGTCGAGCAATTCGCGAATCAATTCGGTCAGCCTGAAGTCGTCATTCAGGCGATCACCAACTATCTTTCCCAGTATGGAATCTCCACAACCGTTTTTGCGAATCATCTCGCGATCACTGCAAACGGAACCGCCGGGCAATTTAATCAGGCATTTTCCGTGCAGCTACAAAACATGATTTTTGGCGGCAAGAAGTTCCACGGTACAAAAGAAGCGCCGAAAATGCCTGGAAATCTTGCGCAGCCAATTCTTGCCGTACTCGGCCTTACGAATTATGGTAATTTCGCGAGTCACGCTGTAAAACCGCTGCCTCAACTCGTGCGAGCAAAGTCAACCTCGTCAACGTCTGTCCCACCAGGTGAATTGACGCCAGCGTTCGTCGCATCTCACTACAATGTGAATCCACTCTACAAGGCAAATGATTATGGACAAGGGCAGACGATCGGCATCGTGACACTCGCGAGTGTAAACCCGAGTGACGTTTACAGCTTTTGGAACACTCTCGGACTCACGACATCCCCCAATCGCATCAATCTGGTGAATGTCGACGGCGGTGCTGGCCCCGTATCCCTTCAGACCGGTTCTGATGAAACAACCCTTGACGTCGAACAGTCGGGCGCCCTCGCACCTCAGGCAAACATCATCGTTTATCAAGCGCCGAACACGGATTATGGGTTTGCCGACGCATTCTTTCAGGCCGTCAGTGACAATCAAGCAGGTTCGATTTCTACGAGTTGGGGCGAGAGCGAGCCGGCCATTCAGGCAACGATCGCTTCAGGACAAGAATCACCGAATTACAATCAAGTCTTCAATGAAATTGCGATGGAAGCGGCGGCGCAGGGCATCTCGATGTTTGCGGCGGCGGGCGACGCGGGGGCGTACGATGCCAGCCGGGATGTGGGGACGACGCAACGCTCTGTCGATGCACCCGCAGACAGCCCTTATATCACGGCAGCCGGTGGAACAACGATTGCCGGAACGCAAAATTACGGAAGTTTTTCCGTCACTGTTCCACAAGAACGCGCGTGGGGATGGGATTATCTCTGGCCGTACTGGCAACAGTTTGGCGCGTCAAGTGAGACAAGTTTCGCTGAGGCGTTGGTGGCGGGCGGTGGAGGCGGATACAGTTCGATGTACGCAGCGCCTTGGTATCAGTCATCCTTTAACAATTCTTCAACAGCAATGCACCAGGAGCAACACGCAAGCGGCCTAAGTCAGTTTTCCGCCGTTCCTTATCTTAAACCGATCAGTGGAAATACCGCGTGGCTATTTAACCCCACACCCTCTGTGATCACGAGCAGTTCACCTGGCCGCGCAATGCCTGATCTCGCGATGAATGCAGATCCACAGACAGGCTATGCGGTGTACTCTACCTTATTTACTTCCGCATACGGCTCGCCGTGGGCGCAGTACGGAGGCACGAGCTTCGTCGCGCCTCAACTCGCCGGCGTCGCTGCGCTGATCAATCAGAGCCAGGGCGGACGTGTCGGCTTCTGGAATCCGCAGATTTATCAATTCGCGCAAACCAGTAATTCACCTTTCACACCGCTTGATGCATCCGGAACAAGCAATGACAATCTATACTACACCGGTCAGCAAGGCGCGCTTTTCAATCCGGGTACAGGGCTCGGAATTCCTGATTTCGCAAAACTCGCCGCAAGTTTTACATCCGCACAAAATGCAAGCGGAAATTAATGGGGGCATCTCGCCCCAATAAAAAAAGGCCGACAGGTGTCGGCCTTTTTTTACGCGATCCCAAATCGGATATGCTGATCTTTGAAGTATTTCTGAAGCTCAATCGACGGATCTTCATCCACACGCCTCATCCCGAGATCCATCAGTGTTTGCTGAAGCCCTTTTCGCAAGGCAATTTCACTCTGTTTTCCAGACATGGATAATGCTTCGAGCGCCTCTCGCAATGCGCGCATCGCTTTAGGGGCGATAAAAGAAATGTCGTGTCCCACCGCCATAAGGCCGTGAAGCATTCCACGTGTCAACTCCGAAATCGCAAATGTGTGTAGCGGCACGCGACTGTCGAGCACCCCGGCGACAATGCTACGTGCAATCTGCGGAATCTCTTCGATGCTTTTTGCCTGCATTGTCATTTTTGAAGAGTCATCATGCAATGTATTACAGTACATCGCCACTTCATGAGTAATGATAGGACACAAACACGTCTCCGAAGATGTTTCTTGAGACTCAATTCCGTTAACTAAGCTTTGGCGAAATTCAAAATCCATGTCAGTCACTCCCGTTTTTCAATTTTGCGCACAAAAATACCGTGACGAGACTCATCACGGAAGCGCGAAATGAAGCGTGAAGGTATAGGACATAACCTGTCACCTCTCTTTCCGCTGACGAGGTTAGCTGTCGGGTTGGGAGAAAGAGCTCTCCGTCTGGCGCAAGCCAGATACACCCCAAAAGATTGGTTCCCCCGCTTCCGATCTGCATCGAAATTAAGCGTGTGATTTTCAATTGTAAGCAGAGAGCTTTACCTCTCTGCAATTATTTTATCCGACTTGAGCTACAAATGCAATGGATCCAATTGGAAATCACTCACTCTTGACGCGTTCTCATCATCACATGCTCCTTCCACGATGATCAAGTTCAAACACCCGCCGCGGAACTCTCCTGAAACTACTTTTTGCACGCTGTGTAATCGGCAGCGCGACATAAAAGGTCGTACCCACGCCGTGCTCGCTCTTCATCGTGAGCCAACCGCCGTGCTCGCGCACGATTTCATGCGCGATGGATAATCCAAGCCCTGCCCCCGACGCGCTGCCAGAGCGCGCCTGATCTGCGCGAAAAAATCGGTCAAACACAAACGGTTGCTGCTCTTTGCGAATGCCGATGCCTGTATCGCAAATCGCGATGACCATCCAGTGCCTCTCTCGCTCAATTGAAATCCGCACAGTCCCGTGCGTTGTATATTTAATCGCGTTATCGAGCAGAATCGTCAACACTTGCTCCAGGCGCTCCGGATCAGCCTGAATCTGATACGCTGACATCGCCTTCGCTACGTCATCCTCATCCTCATCCTCATCCTCATCCTCATCCTCATCCTCATCCTCATCCTCATCCTCATCCTCATCCTCATCCTCATCCTCATCCTCATCCTCATCCTCATCCTCATTCTCATTCTCATTCTCATTCTCAATCCCACCATACATCTCATCGAGGGTCGGTTGCATCTCAAGAGAAAGCCCTTTGGCGGTTGCCGCGAGAAGAAAAGCATTCCACATCTCGTCCACGAGTTCTAGCACATTCAGTTTCATCGGCTGTGCCATCACGCGTTTTGCATCCGAGCGCGCGAGCAGCAGCAGGTGGTTCGTCAGTCGCGTCAAACGCTCAACTTCCCGCTCCATACCGTCGATCCACACCCGATGGCGAATCATAGGTTCATCCTGTCGCGCTTTGATCATTTCCAAATGCAGCTGGAGTGTTGCAATCGGCGTTCGCAATTCGTGGGATGCGTCAGCCACAAAACGTTGCTGTTGTTCAAAAGAGCGCACCGCTGGGCGAAGAAAGATGCGCGACATGATGAATCCTGAAACCGACGCAAGAAAAAATCCCGCAGCGCCAACGAAAAAGAGAACACGCCGCAGTGTCATGAGCGCTCCCTGGATCGAGTTCATATCGAGTGCAACCTGCAAATAGCCAGAAGTTTGGTGATAAAGTGTCGTCAGCCGAACGGTATAGATGCGAAAATAGCCATCCGTTATCGTATTGTATTGAGACGTATAGGAAGCAGAACGTGTAGCCGCAAACGCAAACCCTTTCGTAATCGTAGGATTCGTCGACGCAAGGATCCCCCCTGTCGCGTCACGCAACACAAGCGAGGTTACTTTTGGATACATGGACGCGGTTTTGGTAAGCGAAACAAACTGCTCAGGAAAATACCCGTGATCAAGCGTCGCGGCAATCTGTGCGGCGAGTGGGTCCGCCGTCTCTTTCAAAATCGCATCCAAATTCCCGATCGAGAGATTGGCTGTCAACGCGTAGATCACGGTAGAGCTCACCAGATAAAGGATGAGATAGAGCAAGACCAGCATCGCCGTCAATCGAATGCGAATGGTCTGAAACATGAATTACATCCCCTTGAATAAATAGCCCATGCCGCGAACGGTTTGAATCGTTGTTCCCACATTCTCGCCTGCCAAGCGCTTGCGCTGGGCGTCGAGCTTCTTTCGCAAAATATGGACATACGCCTCCACGACGTTGCTATCCACATCATTGTCAAATCCCCACACGCGATCAAAGAGCGTGTCTTTTGCGAGAACACGCCCAGCATTGCGCATAAAAAGCTCCATCAATTGAAACTCACGCTGTGTCAATTCGAGAAAATCACCCCGAAACGCCACGCGGCGTTGAATGAGATCAAGAGAATAATCACCCACTGCGATCTGATCCGTTCCCCGCAGCTCTCCCACGCGACGGGTAAGCGCGCGAATGCGCGCCATGAGTTCATTCACGCCAAACGGTTTGATGAGATAGTCATCCGCCCCGCAGTCGAGACCCGTCACGCGATCATCCTCTGCGGCGCGCGCTGTCAAAAGTAAGATCGGCGTTTTATCTCCGTCTTCGCGCAGTGTCTTCACCAGTTCAAAGCCAGAAAGACGCGGCAACATGACATCGACGATCAACAGATCGTAGATGCCTGCCCGCGCGAGATCAAGTCCTTCTTCTCCATCCAGCGCCACATCGCAAACATACTGTTTTTCACGCAAAACAGCGCGCAACGCGTTCACGAGATTCTCTTCATCATCGATGAGCAAAAAGCGCATCTACTTAACCCCTTTTAAGAACAGACCCCTGAAGCGTCTCCGTGAGACGAATTTCTTGTTGTGTCACAGTGATCGCTTGGTGTTGCAGTGAATCAATCGCATGTTCAAGAAAGCCCATCATTTTGTCTGCGTGGTGGTGAGAGAAAAGATACGCACACCGATGTTGCAAATCAACCATCCTTTTGATCGCTTGAGCGTCAAAATCGATCGCCGCGCGATCAAGCATGCGCGCCTCTGAAAATCGCTTTCCGCGACCGAGATGATCCCATGCGAATACCATTTGCGCGTGAAGGGTTCGCCACGAAAAGCTTTGCGCCTTCAGCCGTGTCACGAGTGATTGCTGTAACCCTGACGCAGATCCGTTGCCTTCCAAATACTGCTGTACCGTAAAGAGTTGAGCTGCCTGTACATTCAAATCGTTTACGCGCGTTTCAAGAATTTGCATCTTCGGGGATTTCAGCACAAGGTTTTGCACCGCTTGTAAACGGCCAAGTAGAACCGCTTCCAATTGCGCATTTTGTTCATAGCGAGCGAGAAACGCCGCATTCAAATCTTTTGCCTGCGCAATCTCTGGCGCTATACCTCCAATAAGGAGAATCGCAGTCAAGATGAGGGCCGAGAATACTCGCCTCAACGCGCTCCCTCCTCACACCATTCTATCCTATTCTATTCTATCAAGTTTGCATCGTACAGACGTAATGATCAAGAGCCCAAAAGAAAAGAGCGCGGTCGACGGGGAGGAAGACCGCGCTCGTCAAGCAGAATGGAATGCTCTCTATCAAGATGTGCTATTTCTGCCGCCTTACGGAGCCACGTTCACTTGCACCGTTTCAGAGACGCCTTGCTGCGTATACGTCACCGTGTACAGTCCGGCCGTCGCACCAGGTGCAACCAGGAGTGTGCCGTTTGCGCTCTCAATGGATACGCCCGTCGCGCCCGTCGGACCACTGAGGGAGTATACGCCCTGATTCTGAAGAACAGCGCCGGTCTGCGTTTTAACCACAGGTTGCGCTGCGACAGCGTCAACCACCGTCGGCGCGCCCACAGCCGGGAGCGTCACGGTTGACGATTGGTACGCCAGGCCATAGACACTCGCCGGTACAGTAGAACTCGCGGCTGCGTGCTCTTGACCGATCCACACATTCGTGTAGTGCATGGCCGACATTTGCAAATCAAGAATAGACTGCTCAAGCGCTGTGACACCATTGTCAAGCGGATGCACATTCCACGTCGAGCTGGCCGTATCCCTATGTTCCAACTGATAATTCACAGAATTCAATTGCAACAGCGCGAGGTGAAGATCATTCGCGGTAACCCGCGCTGCGATCCGCGCGTGATGGTGTTGATCGTAATTGTAGTGATTTTTGTCCTGGTTAATCACGAGTTCGAGATGGTTTCGCTCTTGCAACATATGTTCGCGATTCGTTTTGATGGTCGGCGCCTTGGGAATCGCCGTGCGCGTTGCGAGAAGCGTCTGATACGCGCTATAGAGCGCCGCGCTCTGCGCGTTGATTGATTGAACCGAAGCTGCGTACGTTGACGTAGTGCCGCCCGGCATCGCGGCTTGCGCCTTTGCTAAAAGCGTATTTTCCACTTGAACATTGTGTGCATAGCGAGCTTGGAATGAACTTGTGGCGCTTGTCTCCTGCGCAAATGCGCCCGTGGTCATCAATCCAAACAGGCTGCCTGCAAAACCAACCGCTGCAATCGTACGCGTTACACGTTTCTTATTCATCTCAAGATCCCCTTTCATTTCTGCCTCACACCCAGAGTATGGAACGGCAACATGAAAAGGAGATGAAAAGCATCTGCGACGCGCAGGCTCTACGCCCGTTCAAGCGTCACGCGCGTACCGCGACCTGCTGGTTCAGCTGGTGTCACAATCAGTCTTCGCACCATGCGGTCGCGCAACTCGGGGACGTGACTGATCAGACCGATGAACATCTCATCCATGTGTAGACGCTCAAGCGCTGAGATGACGGTGTCGAGTCGCTCTTGATCAAGCGTGCCAAATCCTTCATCGAGAAAGAAAAATTCCAGCGGATGGCGACCGCGCAGTTGAATCTGCGCAGAGAGCGAAAGCGCCAGCGCCAGCGAAGTAAGAAAGGTTTCTCCACCCGAAAGCGTGGAGACAGCGCGCCGCATCCCCCCGTGATGATCATCGCGCATCACAAAGCTGCCGTCGCCTTCCAGTTCAAGCCCATAGCGACCACGCGTAAGTACGGACAGTCGCTGCGTGGCGACTGCCGCAACCTGTTTCATCTGTTCGCGCGCCATGTACTCAACAAACCGATTCCCCGTTAAAAGCGCTTTGAGCGACTCCAATTGCTGCACGCGCGCCTGCGCCTCTTTGCGCAGCGCATCCAGTTCCGCAAAGCGCTGATGCCGCACAAGCGTGTCGCGCTCCTGGATCTCTTTTTCGATCCTCATTTGCCGCGCGTTCTCAAAGCGTGTCTGCGCTTCGTCGCGCGCCGAGCAGATCTCTTGCCACGCCTGCTCTGAGACGATCGTTTTTCCCATCTGCGCGGCGAGTTCCGCCACGATCGAACGCAAGCGTAGGCGTTCATCCTCAAATGTGCGAATTTCTGCCTCCCACGCCGCGCGCTCGCGCGGTGTTCGTCTCGCCTGCCGCACCTGCTCCTCATCGCAAAACCCAATATCTCTTAGTCCTTCAGCCAATGCAGACGACGCGCGGCGCGCATCGTCTTTCGCCAGACTCAGTCTAACCGCAAGCGCCTCGCGTGCACGCTGCGCCGCCTGCGCCGCCTCGCTCGCTGCCGTAAAGCGGTGGAGCGTGGCCTCTTCCTGTTCGCGAAGCGCCGCGAGCAACGCGTTTACTTCGCCTATTTTCTCGGCGATGGGGATTCCGCCTGTGAGTTCGATCAGTTCACGCTCAAGCTTTGCCACACGTTGCGCTACGCCGACACCTTCGCTTGTCGCGCTCTCGCACGCCGCTTCTCGCAGTGCCAGCTCCTTTCTCAGCGCATCGAGCGTCACCTGACGCGCCTCGTTTCCAGCGCGCAGTTCCGCCGCTTCAAGGCGCGCTTTTTCAGAGCGTTGCTCATCATCCAGTAGCCTTTTACGCAAGCGCTCCATCCACTCCGCAGTCATCGCTACGTCCTGTGTCACATGTACGTCAAAAGATTGCACCGAAAACTCCCACTGTTTTGCTGCATCTGCCTGCTCGCGCTCCGCTTCTGCCTGTCGCAAAGACAACTCCTCTACGCGCGTCTTGGCAAGCGACAGTCTCTCTTGCAATGTCGCCAAGCGTGTGGCGAATTGGCGCAGCGCTTCTTGATGCGTTTCTCGCACAGCTTGCAGGTCTCGCAAGTCCTTTTGCGTGTGCACTCGCTTTTCACACATGCCCTCATAGATTCCCACAAGTGTTTCGTAGTCGCGAAAAAAATCAATGGCGCGCTTTTTAATTCCACCTGCAAACGCACGCAACAGATCCTGATGAAAATGAGCGTTTGAGCGGCCGTCTTCAAAGCACGTTGTAAGCCGCCGCCACGCCTCCTCCCATCCGCGCGCGCAGTCCGCTTCGTGCGCCGCGACCAGTTTTATTTCTGCCGCAACCGTATTCATCGCAAGGCGCGCCTGATCATGTGTGTCACGTGTGCGTTCGTATGCCGCGCGCGCAGCAAGCTCAGATGTCCGCGCAGCCGCCCATCTCGCGTGTTCATCATCCCCTCGCCTGAGTTCGTCACTCGTCGCTAACTGGGGGTGATGAAGCGAACCACACACCGGACACGGTTCCCCGGCGCGCAGCGTCTGTGCCGCTTGCGAAAAAACTGCGCGACGGTCCGCGTGTGCGCTCTGCGTGCTTTCAATCTGCGCCTCTTCGTAAAGAGCGCGTGCGCGCTCTGCCTCGCGCGCGGTGCATTCCTCAACAGTCACGACCTGTATGCGTTGTTCTTCGAGAAGACGCACACGCTTTTGCGCCTCGCCAAAGCGCTCCTCCGCGTCGCGCAGTTGTTCTCCATTCATGCGCAGGGAAGCGATCCACAACTCGATCTCGCGCTCGTCAATCTCCTCCGCAAGATTCTCCTGTAGCGCATTCAATCGCCGCAAAAGCGCTTCCACTTCCAACAAAACCTTTTGCCGCGCACGCTCTTCCTTCTCGTACTCCGTCTCGGCAAGCGCAGCGTACGCTTGTCCACGCTCTCGTTGCTCTATCGCATCCATAAGCGCCGCAGATGTCGCAGACCAGCGCTCAAATGCGCGGTCCGCACGCTCTACAGCTATGCGGCGCTCGCGGGTTACGTGGTGCGCCAACTCCTGTGCATCGCACGCCTTTGCGCGCTCCCGATCCCGCTGCCACGCCTCGTCTTGCGCCTGCACCTGCGCGCGAACATCCCCTGCCTCTTGCAATGCGTGCGCGCGCAAATTCTGCAACAGCGCGAGACGATTCACTTCGCTTTCACGCTCTTCTTCTTTTATACGTCCCGCTTCGAGCGCTCCGAGCTGCTTTAGGCACTCAGGTTCATCGGCCAGACGTTTAAGCCGCGCCTCCTCCAAAGCGTGGCCCAAAACGTCGCGCTGCTGACGCGCCGACCGTTCATGAAGCTCCCCATCAGCAAATCGCTTCGCTTCCTCATCCTGCCTTTGACGTGTTGCGCTTTGCGCTTCCACCAATGGCCAGATCGTCTCTGCGCGTCGACTATTCTCGAGCGTCGCGCGCAATTCATCGATCGACTTCTCCATCGTCTCATGTTTCTCAGCCTGTCGGCGCGCCTGCGCATAATCCGTCTGCAGTTGCCACTGTTCACGCGCCTTTTCGTATGCGACACACGCTTCGCGATACGCGACATCGCACAGATCAAACGTCGTGCGGGCGTCCACTCGCTCCTTTTGTGCCACCGCAACCGCTTCTGCCGTGGCGTCCGCGAGTTCTGCCTGCGCTGCCTGATGCTGCGCCAACGTGTTTTGCTCTTCACCAAGATGCACTCTCGTCAGATCAAAGAGGTTTCGACCAAACCGTTCAAGGCCAAACAGCCGCTCCGTCATCTCATTGCGCTCTCTGCCTTTGAGTTGGAGGAATTCCGCGAATTTTCCTTGTGGGAGAACGACCGCCCGTGTAAAATCATGCATCGACAGCCCAAGAATATGCTGCACTTGCGCATCAACCGCGGTGCGCCCCTCTGCGAGCGGAAGCTTGCCGACGTGTCCATCCTCCGCTTTTTCCAAACCAAAAAGGCGACACGTGTGGAGTTGAACGTTGCCGCTCGCTTGCACCTGATAGAGTCGCTCGACCAGATAGGTTTTTTGGTCACTCGCGCGGCCGATGGAAAACGTGAAATTCACTTCCATCTGTTTTTCCATTTGGTGAACGATGCCTTGAATCGACGAACCCGCACGCTCAATCTTTCCATAAAGCGCGAGGGTCAGCGCGTCGAGAATCGATGATTTTCCGCTCCCGGTCGGCCCAAAAATCCCGAACATGCCAGCCTCTGTGAGCGCGTCAAAATCGATCACCTGTTTCTCGCGAAAGCTGTGCAACCCGCGTATCGAGAGTGAGTGTGGCCTCACGCAGACGCCTCCCCTTCCTGAATCCTGTCGGCGTCGCGCGTCTCACTGGCAAGCGCCAGAAAAAGCCGCACCAGCGCGTCATCCGGCGGTACGCCATTGCGCTCAAAATAGAATTGCGCAAAGTGCTCCTCAAGCGAGCGCGTCGCGCGGTTCCCTTCATCCTTTAGCATCTGCTCAGATCCGTTGTGCATAAGAATCGGTCGAATCTGTACGATGCCTTCATGCAGCGCTCGCAAGCGATGAATCTCTTCAAACTCAAGTCCACTGTGGACGTGAACTGCCAGATCGATATACGCATCCCGATCCCGTCCCTCGTCAATCCACGAGTACACCTGACGAAGTCCTTCTGGCGCAACCCAGCGAACAAGCGGACGACCACTGTGCAGCGGCACCGTTTTGATCACCGCCGGTTGACCCGGATGTACCTCCAGGATCGTGACCGATTTCTCTTGCGACGCCTCTGAAAAACTGTATGCAAGCGGTGACCCGGCATAGCGAATCGGCATGCGCGCGCCGCCCACATCTTGCGGTCGATGAAGATGCCCGAGCGCCACATACTGCGCTGTGTCGGGAAAAACGCTGGCGTCAACCGCGTAAGCGCCGCCGATTTGAATTTGCACCTCTGACTCTGACTCGACGCCCCCGCGGAGATAGAGATGGCTCATCGCGATGTTCACCGTGTCATCGCGAAAATGCGCTGCGCGCTCTTCAAACCAGCGCCGCAAGCGAGCATTGTACTGTTCGCGCATCACACGTTCATCAAGCACCTCAGACAGTACCTCGCTGATCCTTGACTCGGATGGATACGGCAGCGCGAGCATCATGAGCGTTTCGCGCGTCGCAGGAAGCGCCAACTCCAAATGCCCCACCCCGCCGCGCACGCGATACGCCTGTCCACTCCGTTTCTCCGTCGCATCCGCCGCGCTCTTTGGCAGCCCCAACAGCGTGATGCCGCGCGGTTCTGCGAGTGGGCGGGCGGCCGCGATACGCTCCGGGTTGTCGTGATTTCCCGCAATCACGATCAAACCGCGTTTCCCGCCATCGGAGAGTGACGCAAGCGCCTCGTAGTACAACTGCTCTGCCTGCGCACTCGGATTGACCGTCTGAAACACGTCGCCCGCCATCAGGACAACGTCGATCGCTTCAGCGCGGCAAATCTCAGCCATCTCGCGAATCACACGCTGCTGTTCTGCGATGCGATCGCGACCATCAAGCGTCTTTCCAAAATGCCAATCTGCCGTGTGGAGAATGCGCACGAGCTTCACCCCTTCACTTTACAATGCGTTTGACTCCCGCCTGTGTCTTCGTTTTGCTGCAAAGGGTAAGATCACGAGCACAACGTTTAGGACGCAAAACAGCGTGGCAATCCCCCAAGCGAGTGAAAAACCGGACGAGAAAACAGACGTGGGCACGCGCGCGATCTCAACGGAGGCATGCGCCCCACCCGCCATGGAAATGCCGAGAGAGAGTGCAAACGAGGAGAGCGTCACGCCGAGCGATCTCCCAAAGTTTCGCTCCGACGCAATCAAGCCACTGATGATCCCGACCTGAGATGGCTCAGAGTGGGAGAAGATTTCCGTGTTGTTTGGCGAGCTAAAAAGACCTGCGGCGGCGCCTTGAAGCGCTAATACAACGGCGACCAGTAAAAGCGGAGTATTTGCCCGCAAGGTCGCGCTCACTGCGTCTGCGATGAGAAAGAGTAGCATGCCGAACAACGCTGGTTTGAACGTGCCGACATGATCCGAGAGATACCCGCCAAGGGGCGATACCACCAACATGCTGACAGAAAGCGGCATCATCATGAGGCCGATTTGCAGTGCGTGCATGTGTAGCACGCGGCCAAAATAAATTGGAAAGAGATACGATGGAAAGAGCATGAGAATCCAGTAAATGAGTCCCGCGCCCATGGCGACTGAAAATCCTCTGTTTTTAAACACCGGAAGATGGATGAGCGGTTCGGGTCGAGCGAGTTCCCAGCGTATGAAGAGTACGAGGGAGAGCAGCGAGGTAACCGCTAAACCAAGCTCCCGCCAAAGTTCAGGTGTTCCTGAGAGATCAGCCAAAAGCGTTAGCGCAGTGACGGTAAAGACAGCGAAAAGCACGCCGCCAAACCAGTCAAATGTGTGCGTGAGCGGTTTTCCGGGAAAATTGGGAACGAAGCGAAGCGTGCCAAAAATAGCCCAGATTCCTACCGGCACATTGACAAAGAAAATGCTCGGCCAACCAAAGGCTGCAATGAGCAGACCTCCGAGAATAGGACCCATCAGCGTGCCGCCTGCGACGATGCTGCCGATCACGCCGAGTGCCCTTCCGCGCTGCTCTGCGGGAAACATGAGCGTGACAATCGCCATGACACTCGCCTGCATGATGGCTCCGCCAAGCCCTTGCAGACCGCGCGCGAACACGAGCAGGTCAAACTGGTGAGAGATTCCGCATAGCATTGAACTCGCGACAAAAATGGTGAGGCCAGTGACAAACACGCGGCGCCGACCTAATGCGTCTGCGAGCTTCGATGCGACAGGCAAGAAAGCCGTGATAACAAGTAAATACAAACTCACCGTCCACTGCAGTGCGCCAACGGAGAGGTGAAACTCGCGGGAAAGCGTCGGCAGCGCGACGTTGACGATGCTGCTGTCGAGATTGACCATGAAGGTTGATGCCGTTACGGCTGAAAATGCGATCCATCGCTTTTGAGCGTCCATCCAACACACCTTTTCCAAACCGGCAAAGCGTTGCCAAATTTAAAGCATTCCCTCGATCTCTCTATTTCCACATGCTAGCATCGTTTCGTAAGATTCGCGATCCACAACCCATAAACCTGTTAGAGAGGGCTGAAACGGAAGATGAAAGGAGATCCTTGCGCATAACGGCGCCCGGATCTCCTTTATTGTAAAATCGAGCAAACGAATTGTTCGCATTCTTCAATTGATTTTTACACCGCGCTTGCTCGCCTTCATGTCCATATTCGAATTCTGGAGTTGAGGCAAAAGCTTTGTATCCTTGACCATCGGAGAATGGCACAGACCACATTCCGGGCTTTCATCAAACGCAAAATTGTCACGCATCCAACCATTGCACGAGTCTTTTGTACAAAGCCAGACTGAGGTAACCTCTTGGATGACTTCTTCAGCCGCTTCTTTTCGAAAATACAAAGGAATACCCCCCATGGTTTTGAATGCATCTGCAACCCTTCAAAAGCAACTCATCCGAATCAACCATCTATTTTGACATCATACACGATCCCAACGTGTTTTGCTTTCTCGGACAGGAGCAAGCATTCAGGCTCAACGCGACTGGCGAAGCCAGCCAAGGACTTGTCTGAAACTGGGACGTTTGCCATAAAACATGACACCCATTCGATAAACGTTTGCGGCCACCACACCAGTCACAATGGTGGAAGTCAGTAAGAGACTGACAGACACGACAACTTGCCACACGGGGACGGTTGCCATGCCGACACGCGCAAACAAAACCGTCGGCGCAAAGAGTGGAACAAAGGAAAGAATTGTGGCCCACTGTGCGTTTGGCATTTGCAGTGTAAACAATCCAGCCACAAAGGAGAGCACAAATAACGTTGTAAAGGGTTGCGCGCTTGCCGACACCTCTTCCACACGGCTCACAAGCGACGCCGCCGCCGCGTAAAGCGTAGCGTACTGGAAATACCCCAACATGAAGAGGAGAACAAAAAGCATGAAGATTTCAGGTGTCAAAATTCTCGCGAGATGGAAAGAAGGAATACCCCCCACCATCTGATTCGTCGCAAATCCCGCGGCGAGAAGCAGCACAAACTGCGTTAACCCGACGAGACATGTTCCGACAAGTTTTCCAAACATCAGCGGCGTCGTTGGTACGCTGCTGATCAGCAATTCTTGAACGCGCGAGCTTTTCTCAGACGCGACAGACATCATAATATTCATCCCATAAAGGAGCACAAACATGTAAATCGCAAACTCTAGCGCATACGTCGTAACGTAGTGAGTGGAGTGAAAAGGTTGCGCGGAAGACGGAATGGAGACCTGTTCATGCGTAAGAGGACCTAGTGCCGACCGAATCACAGAAGCACTGAGACCTGCGTGTTTTAGCGCTTGAACGCTGTGCATTTCCTGGAAATACGCCAAAAGCGCGGGCCAATACGCCGTCGCACCTTTTGTAGGATAGTTTACCACATAAGGATACCGTTGTGAACCTGAGAGTACGATGACACCACTGAGTTTCCCGTCATGCAGTGCCTTTAGATCCTCTGATTTTTGCGCGAGCGTGCCCGTTGATATTTCGAACGCCCCACCAAAGATTTGATTCATCACACCCGTCTGAACCGGAATGGGCGCTTGACGATCGTACAAAATGACAATGCGATTCACAGGAGCCCTTTCGGCAGCGCGTTTGGCTAGAATACTTGGAATGACGATTCCCGCGACAACCAAGACCAAGAGCAGGAGCGTGCTGATCCGAAAACTGCGCAATCGCGTTGCCTGGCGATACGTGAATGAAATCACCGTTAGAAATGATCTCATGTACCCCCACCCACCTTCTCAATAAAAATCTCTCGCAAGGTAGGCTCCTGCAGTTCAAAGCGGGATACGAATACATTGTGATCTGCGAGGATCTTAAACACGCGCAGCGCCACAGCCTCATCCGTCAATGTGAGATGGATCCCATTCGCAGCTTGTTCAATCGATACCACACCGTCCACGCGCAGTCTCGTGACAACGTCCTCTTCTGCCGTGACGAGCAACCTCGTTCGCCCATACGCCTTTTTTACATCGCGAATCGTACCGCGCACCATCGTTTTACCTTGCCTCAAAATGACCATATCGCGACACAAATTTTCGACGGAATCCATCTGGTGGCTCGAAAAGAGAATGACGCGTCCTTTTTTTGCATAGTGCGTTACCACGTCGCGCAACATCTCTGCGTTCAGCGGATCGAGCCCACTAAACGGCTCATCAAGGATGATCAAATCAGGATCATTGATCAGCGTAGCCGCTAATTGTATCTTTTGTTGATTGCCCTTCGACAGCTCTTCGACCCTCTTGCCTTTGTGTTCGATCATCTGAAGGCGTTCAAGCAAGGATTCTGCGGACGTCACCGCAGCGCGCGCCGACATGTCGCGCAAGACACCAAAGTATGTCAATTGTTCGATCACTGTACTTTTAGGATAGAGCCCCCGCTCTTCTGGCAAATAGCCGATCTTGACGCGTTTGCGCGTAAGCCGTTCACCATTCCATCGGATATGACCCTGGTCAACTGGATAAAGCCCTAGTATCATGCGAATGGTTGTCGTCTTGCCGGCGCCATTGCTCCCGAGAAGCGCAAATGGCTCTCCAGAGCGCGCGGTAAATGATAGATTCTCCACAGCGCACTCTGCACCAAACCGCTTTGTCACACCTTCGACACTCAGGCTCATACTTCACCTCTCATCCTCACATGATTCGATGAACGTGTTTCGCCTCAGGAGCGAACGTGTTTCGCCTCAAGAGCGAACGTGTTTCGCAATTTGTTGTTCAAGCGTTTTGAGCGGCAGGAAACCGTCATGCGTGTAGAGCACTTTACCTTGCGCGTTCACAAGCGCAATCCACGGTAAATCCTGCGCGGTGACCGCGTCAGCCGCCTCACCTGTCACGTCGATCACCGCAGGATAATGCAGCGTCGGCAACGTGCTTACATAGGTTCTCAACGCGTTTGGCGATCCTTCAGTTGCGGCCTCATCGACAAGCATCGGCTGCGGCCATCCATGTTTTTTGGCATCGCTGGCGTACTGATTCAACGCGAGCAGTGACGCGCGTACCGTTGCAGTCGGCGTTAGCCATGTGCCAAAAAACATGAGCAAGTGAGCCTTGTTTGCGACCTGTGCAGATTGCCCTTGCACCGTCGACCCACCGCTTTTGCCGTTGACTGAAACGAGTTGCCCAGGCAGTGTCGGCGTGAGCGGTGGAAGCTGAACAGGCTTGTGTAGATTTGCAGATCCTTTTGGCAACAGTGTCGCCACTTCGTTTGCCAGAATCTGTCCTTGCGCGGCGGTTCCCGCATAGGACATCTGTGTCAAATAGAGTTTTCGCTCTCTTCCTCTTTGATCAATCACAAAGAGTCCCGCCGTATGATCAATCTGACCATTTACGATCCCTGAATACATGTGATACGATTGCCAGACCTTGCTCAATTGCTGCTTCGAGCCAGTCAAAAACAACCAGTGATTCATCAGGCCGTGCGCCTCGGAGTACGCCCGCACGTCCGCAACGGACGTGTTGATCGGATTGGCGTTGACCCCGAGCAACTGCACATCTGAAGCAGCCACACCGAGTTGCCGAACGGCAGCTAGCATGCTCGCTGTCGTGAGAGGGCAAATGTTTGTGCACGTGCTGTCGACAAACGCCATGATGATCACTTTCCCGCGAAAATCAGTGAGAGAAACGCGCGCGCCAAACTGGTCTGTAAGCGTAAAATTGGGTGCTTTTGTCCTTGATAGCCCAGAGCCCGAGTCAACGCTTGGATTCGTATTCGCACTGTTTGTGATCGCCAAATTGTGGCTTGTCACGCCACTTGATAACCCAAAAAATTGATTAAATCCTTGTTGAAAAGACGGAGCCATTTTATACGCAAACGTTCCCAGTGCAACGACGGTCAGCACGCTGGCCGCAAAAATCATTCCACCGGAACCCTGCCGCTTTGCCATGATCGATCACCTGACACTTCCACATAAAGGATGCATAAAAACTTTGAAATTTACAGTCCCCTCTATCTTATCACAACATATAGGTAGACAATGCACAGCGCGGCCAGAAAACCAATACTAGGATCACGGAGAAAGATCGTCTATACTCGAAACGGAAAACCAGACAACTTGAAAAAGGAATGGAATTTGTGAGCATCCTAACCGTTCAAAACTTAACCCACGGATTTGGCGATCGCGCAATCTTTGATCATGTATCCTTTCGGCTGTTAAAAGGAGAACACATCGGGTTGATCGGCGCGAATGGCGAAGGAAAATCCACCTTCATGAACATCATTACCCGAAAGCTGGAACCGGATGAAGGCGTGATCGAGTGGTCAAAAAACGTGCGCGTCGGCTACCTCGACCAGCACGCCGCCTTAGCGCGCGGCATGACACTCCGCGATGTCATGCGCAGTGCGTATCAATACCTGTTCGACGCGGAGGCGCGCATCAACCAAATCTATGAAACACTCTCAGAGCAGGATCCGGACGCCATGGATGCTCTGCTTGAGGAGGCAGGCGCCCTTCAGGATCAACTCACGGCACAAGACTTCTACCTCATCGACATCAAGATCGACGAAGTCGCGCGCGGACTCGGTTTTGATGAGACGATCCTGCAAAAGGCTGTCGACGAGATGAGCGGCGGTCAACGCACAAAAGTCCTGCTTGCCAAACTGCTTCTCGAGAAACCGGATATCTTGCTGCTTGATGAACCGACGAACTACCTTGATGTAGAGCATATCGCTTGGTTGACGCGCTATCTTCAGAATTACGAAAATGCATTCATTCTCATCTCACACGATATCCCATTTCTCAATCAGGTGATCAACCTTATCTATCACATGCACAATCGCGAGTTAAACCGCTATGTCGGAAACTATGACAACTTTTTGCAGGCGTTTGAGATGAAAAAACAGCAACAGGAGTCTGCCTTCAAACGCCAACAGCAGGAAATTGCCGAATTAGAAGATTTTGTCGCCCGCAACAAGGCGCGCGTATCAACGCGCAACATGGCCATGTCACGCCAAAAGAAACTGGACAAGATGGACGTGATTGAACTCGAAAAGGAAAAACCAAAGCCACAGTTCTCCTTTCTTGAGGCGCGCACATCCGACAAGACAATTTTTGAAACGCGTGACTTGGTCATCGGCTACGATTCGGCGCTCTCAAAACCGCTCGATCTGCGCATGGAGCGCGGTCAAAAGATTGCGCTCGTCGGCGCCAACGGCATCGGCAAGACGACGCTGTTAAAGAGCTTGCTCGGAATGATTCCTGCGTTTTCGGGAGACGTAGAGCGAGGCGATTATTTGCACATTGGATACTTCGAGCAAGAAGCGGATGAACACAACACACGAACGTGTATCGAAGAGGTTTGGGAAGCGTTTCCGCACATGGGACAGCATGAGATTCGCGCCGCACTCGCCAAGTGCGGACTGACGACCAAACACATTGAGAGTCAGGTGCGCGTTTTGAGCGGGGGCGAAAAAGCGAAAGTGCGCCTCTGCAAGCTGATGAACAAACCGAGCAACCTCCTCCTGCTCGATGAGCCAACGAACCATCTTGACGTGGACGCTAAAGCCTCTCTCTATCAAGCGTTGCGCGCGTATCGGGGGAGCATTCTATTGATCAGTCACGAGCCTGATTTTTATGAAACGCTCGTCACTGCTGTGTGGAATGGTGAGCAGTTCACCACAAAAGTTTTTTGATAACATTTACCTGGGTGGGCCGCGCGCCTTCCCTGATTCTAGTATGCAATCGCTTGTTTCCCAGGTAGGCTTAAGGTATAAAGGGAGTAACTTCTGTTTTGGACGGTGTCCATCATGATCACGCTCGCCAAACGGCCATTACATCTCGTCCTTTTTCTCCTTACTCTGTTTGGAAATGTGCTCCTTCTCTTCAGCATTGTTTTTCTCTTTCATCATTTGACGTACCACAATGCGCTGCTCATGATCGAAATCAGTGTTCTCTGCACAATGCTCGCGCCTTGGTCGATTCGCATGCCAAGCGGTGCCTCGTGGCGACCAGGCATTCCGCTGTTGATGCTTGGTATCTATACGCTGCCGCGAGAACTCGCCATGTTAATCCCTTTGCCAGGATTGATTTGGATCACTGCACGGGCGCACAGCCGCTTTACAAAATACTTGGAAACGTTTGCCCATGTGGCGCTTGGCCTCTTCATTAGCGCGAGCGCCTATTCATACCTTCAAAACCGCCTGGGCGGCTCATCCCCTGCGCTTTTCATCTCCATCTTGACGACACTGATGCTGCATTTGCTCATCAACCGTTTCATCTCTGCCATGATCGTCGCCAAACGTGAAGAGCGCTCCATTCTTGATCAACTCCGTCTCACAGTTAAGGAGCTGCATTGGGGCTATCTAAACTCTTATCTACTCGTCTTCATGGGCGCACTGCTCTCCCGACAATTCCCCATGATCGCCGTCTTTTTGACAAGTGCGATTCAAGTGGGCATCTTTGGTGCGATCAATGACTACAACAAGGTTAAATCGCTTCAAAAATCGGCATGGACAGATGGCCTCACCGGAATCGAGAATCGGCACGCCTGGAAATCCCTGCTCCAAGCGCATGAGCGCACACCTTTTTCAGGTAGTCTGATCGTCGTCGATGTCGATCATTTCAAATTGGTGAATGACCAGTTTGGCCATATCACCGGCGACGAAGTATTGCGCGACGTCGCGGCTGCGCTCGTCTCCAGTTTGCCAAGCCCTGCACGCCACTTCCGCTATGGCGGCGACGAATTTATCGCGTATTCTCCTAAATCGCTGAGCGAAGAAGTCATGGATTCCATTCGCGATAAACTCAAACAGGTAAGTCAAGACAGAGGGATCCAAAACCTGCGCCTTGAGGTCAGCATGGGCATGGCCACCGCGCCCGTTGACACCCCTTCAATTGAGGAGACATTGCAGCTCGCAGATGCGAGAATGTATGAAGAAAAATTTCGGCGGGCGCATCCTTTAATTTCGCCTTTGTCACAACGTGAGAAGCTCTGAACACACCACTTCTGCTTTGCGACTAGACCCAGATTGGGAGCGTAAAGGCTTTGCTCCATCACTCCATGTCCACCCTCGATTTACGAACCGAGTTCTGTCCCAAGCGCGTCCGCATCTCTCCGAAAAATAGGAATAAGCGCTGCCATTCCGATCGCAAAGAAAACACCAGAGAGAATATACACCAAGACGATGGACGTCCATTGAACGAGCGCCCCGGCCACCATCATCGTTAGGATCATGCCGCCCATAAAAAGCGGATTTAAGATACCGTTGACGCGCCCGACATACGCATTTTCGGTATGGCTCAAGATCATCGTGTTGATGCTGATCTGGACGGCTGGCATGACGAGACCGCCAAGAAACTGTGCGAGTAGGCTGAGCCACACGAGGGTCGATACGCCGATCAAAGCGATGGTCAATGAGGAGACGGCCATTCCGATCAAAAGAGCGATGTGCGGGGCAGTTCGCTTTGAAAGCATCATGGATAAAACGCCGCCGATCACCATCGCCAAACCGTTGATTCCGGTAAACCACTGAAGGTCGGTCTGCGGAAGGTGCAGCCGCTGGGTCACAATGAAGATCCCCAAAGGTTGAATCAGGCCAATCGCCAAACCAGCCGATAAAAAGCATCCTCCAAGCGCTGACAATACGCGTTTTGAGAGGACATAGCGAATGCCCTCGCGCATGTCAAAGAGAAGCGACGTTTTCTCCACCGTCTGCGCCTCGACGTGATCGCGCGGCAGAAAGAGGAGCGTCCCCGCAGAAAAGAGAAAGGAGACTCCTGTCACGATAATGCACACAATGATGCCGAAGTGTTGGTACACAAATGTGCCGATGACAGGTCCGATGATCATGAACATCGCAAACATTGTCTGATAAATCGACATGCCCGCCTGCATGTGTTCTTCTGGAACATGCAGTTTAAAAAGGCGCATTCCCGAAGGCTGCGAGAATTGCGACAGAATGGACGAGGCGAGCGTGGCAAAAAAGACCGCCTGCCAAGCGCCACCGGAAAGGAATCCCAAGATCACCGATAGCGCGAGGCCGCTGAACAGGTCAGAAAACACCATCGTTCGCTTGGGCGGCCAGCGATCTGCAAACGTCCCACCAATAAAGGAGAAAATAAAAATCGGTGCAAACTCAGCGACAGAGATCATCGAAACGGCATATGCATTTCCGTGCGTCCGATCCATGACATAAAGAAGGACGCCGAAGTTTCGAACCCATATTCCAATTTGCACAAACAGCCCTGACATCAGAATGGTGACGAGAAAGCGATTTTTAACAAGGGATCGCATCCCGGTAGATTCAACAGCCACATGGCACATCCTTTAGTTTACATCATCGCTCGACTTACCCTTTTGGATCTTGCGCATCTTCTCAATCAGTTCCTGCTTCTTATCCATACGCTGTTTCTGTTCTACACCATGCTGATGAGATGATGCTTTATCAGTATGGCTGCCCCCAAATCCGGTTCCCTGTGACCCTGGCGGTCGCTTGCGATTCTCTGCGCGTGGCATACGGTTTCCCCCTTGTTCATCTGTTATTCGAGTGACTGCTTAAAATAGTCGTTTGCACGTAGGATGGAAAATCCACACCCCTCGTAGAGCGATAGCGCGTGCCGATTCTCTGCCGCTACCTCGAGCGCGATGGAGCTAAACCCTCGTTCGGACAACATTCCGATCATCGCTGTGAGCGCCGCCCGCCCCCATCCTTTCCCGCGAAACGCTTCTAGAACACAAAACCCGAAGAGAAATGCTTCACGCTGATCGATTTCATTGACCGCGATGGTGCCGATTGCCTCTTCTCCCATTTCGATGAGGTAGCGCTTCATACCGGGAAGACGCGCCTCTGTGATCGAGGAATGTACATCCTCTTCCTCCATCTCAAAACACTCCGCTGTCATGAGCGCAACGCGATGAAGATCTTCTTCGCGCTCTGCGGCGCGCAATGTCACATTTGAGGCAGTCGCTTTACGCGTGCGCCCATCCCACAGCATATGATACTCTGAAAACGAATAGGAAGCGCCTAGCGACTGCAGACAGCACTTTCCTGAATTCGACTCCTGTGGACTTATGAAGATGAGTACAGACGCTCCGCGGTCATCGATTTCCTGTCGAGCTTCAGCCACCAACGCAGAAAAAATACCCCTTCTCCGATACGCCGGGTCGACCATGCCAGTCAATTCCACCTCGTGCATCTGAAACTGGTGTAACCCGAGGTAGCCCACCAAGCGGTCTCCCGCGTAATAGAGGAGGTCATTCACTTCATAGGCAGGTCGCGTCCGCAGAAACGTCTCGTTCAATTTTAGCGTCAAGCCATCGTGTTCCTGACAACGCTTTGCCAAATCGCGAACGGATGCGTATGCATCTTCAGAGAGTCCTGGTTCAACAACCATACGCAACAACTCATTACTCAATGCAAAACAGCCCCTATTGAAAAAGTTTGCCGTGGATCAGAAGGTGTCATCCAAGGCACACCACGCTTCCTCTATCTATTTATTTGACAATCTACACACCTCATTTTACAGCATGATTGCCTAGAAATGACAGCCCAAGTGACCGCTATCTTAAAACAAAAAAAAAACGGACATCGGCCGTTTCGCAAAAAGGCTGATGTCCCAATCCCGTTCACTTTACAAAGTCAGTTCTCGACGACCAGTCCCAGCCCTTGCGCCACCCTTCTGCCATAGTCGATGTCCGCCTTTTTAAAATGCTCCACTTGACGGAGTTGAACATCGCGTGTCACAGGGCGCATCGCATCCACAATGTTATCAATGAGATCATCCTGCTCATTGGGCGGCAACAGGCGAAAGAGATCTCCCGCTTGCGTATAGTGATCATCATCAGGATAGGCGTAACTGCCCCATGCTCCACTCACCTCGTAATTGCCGAGTTTCGCATCTCCATCTTCTTTTGGCCCGTTCGCACTGTTCGGCTCATAGTTGATCGCTGATCCCCCATTGCCGTCAAAGCGCATCGCGCCATCTCGTTGATAGTGATGCACTGGGCTTTGCGGTTGATTGATCGGCAACGCGTTGTGGTTTGTCCCCACGCGATAACGGTGTGCGTCTGCGTAGGCAAACAGTCTTCCTTGAAGCATTTTATCCGGAGAGAAGCCAATTCCGGGGACAATATTCGCCGGTGAAAATGCGGACTGTTCAACCTCTGCGAAATAATTTTCTGGGTTGCGATTCAAGACGAGCCTACCCACCGGAATCAATGGATAATCCTTTTGTGACCAAACCTTCGTCACATCAAACGGATCAAAGCGATACGAGTGCGCGTCTTCGAGTGGCATGATTTGAACAAACAGCCTCCAAGCAGGAAACTGGCCCCTGTCAATGGCTTCAAATAAATCGCGCGTTGCAAAATCCGGATCAACACTCGCCATATGCCGCGCTTCATCACTTCTCATATTGGCAATGCCTTGTTCCGATTTAAAGTGGTACTTTACCCACACAGTCTGTCCATCCTCAGAAATCCACTGAAACGTATGGCTCCCAAACATATGCATGTGGCGATACCCTTTAGGCGTTCCACGGTTTGAAAAGAGCGTAGTGATTTGATGAAGCGCTTCCGGAGAGAGTGACCAAAAATCCCAAATCGCTTGTGGATCCTTCAAATTTGTCTGTGGATTACGCTTTTGTGTATGGATAAAGTCGGGAAATTTGAGTGGATCGCGAATAAAAAACACTGGGGTGTTGTTGCCAACGATGTCGTAGTTTCCATCCTCTGTATAAAACTTGATGGCTGTACCGCGCGGATCGCGATCTGTGTCAGCAGAACCGCGCTCGCCTGCAACCGTCGAGAAGCGGATAAAGACTGGCGTTTTCTTTCCAACTTCCGAGAGAAACTTTGCTTTTGTAAGATGATGAACATCGTGCGTCACCTCAAAAACGCCGTGCGCGCCTGCACCTTTTGCGTGAACCACGCGTTCTGGGATCCGTTCACGGTTGAAGTGGGCTAATTTCTCAATAAGATGGAAATCCTGCAATAGAACAGGCCCCCGCTGACCTGCGGTTTGTGAATTCTGATTGTCATGAACTGGAGACCCTGTTGTCGTGGTTAGACGCTTAAACTCCGTCACTGCTCATCCTCCCAATCACTTAGATTTATACTAAGTATAAATAGGTGGATGAAAACATGCAATCCCTGCTTTTATGTCACATTTCTTGTTGACGTCTACATGCAGGGCAAATTCCTTTGATCACGAGATCTGCCAGTTTTATATCATACCCCGACTCCTGTTCAATCGCGCGTAAAAAAGGGAGTGGAATCTCACGCGCGACTTCATCAACTCGACCGCACGCTTGACAGATCACGTGGTGATGGTTCTCCACGCGCGCGTCATAGCGGGAGTACGTGCCACCCACGGTAAGTTCCTGAAGAAGGCCCACATCCGTTAGGTAGCGCAGTGAATTATAGACCGTCGCGTAGGCAAGCTTCTTCCCGCTCGCCTGTAGCGACGCCATGATCTCGACGGCAGATGGATGGTTTGCCAATTGAACAACCGTGTCATAAACGATCTGGCGCTTTGGGGTCAGCCGAACGTGACTCATCGTACACTTCACCATTTTCATTCAGTCTTGTCTGCTATTCTTGCGTGACGTCGATCATTTGTCAACGCGTGTGAAAATAGTCCTAACGGGTGATCTTCTGCACCTCAAAATTCGCTATAGTATCATTAAATGGACGTGATCCGTTCGAAAGGGATGTTGAGCCAATGAGTGACAGCGAAAACGCGAACAGCAACACGATCCGCGTACTGATTGTCGACGATCACGAATTGTTCCGCCAAGGTGTAAGCGCCATGATCAGCAGGCATCCGGCGATTGAAGTGGTCGGTGAAGCGAGCAACGGACAGGAAGCCGTATCGCAATTTACGGAACTTACGCCTGACGTTGTCATTATGGACATCAACATGCCGATCATGACGGGTCTTGAAGCGACCCGGCTCATGCGTGAAAAAAACAGTGAGGCGCGTATTCTCATCCTGACGGTTTCCGATGCGGAGCAGGCGCTCTTTGAAGCGGTAAAAGCGGGCGCTTCCGGGTACATCTTAAAGAATGCAAGCCCCCAAACGGTCATTGACAGCGTGCAACGCGTATTCTCAGGGGAACCGGTCATTCCAGGAAACCTGGCCGTAAAGATCATTCACGAACTTTCCGCGTCAACCGCAAAGAAAGCGCAAGAAATCGATCCCCTCACAGAGCGCGAAATCGATGTCCTGCGCCACTTGAGCACAGGGTCGAGCAATCGCGATATCGCAAGTGCTCTCTATATCAGTGAAAACACTGTACGCAATCACGTGCGCAACATTTTGGAAAAACTCCATCTCAGCAATCGCGTTCAGGCGGCCACCTATGCGCTACGCGAAGGCTACACCTTGCGTGAAGACTGATTCACCTTTCCATGGTGGATCGTCTTCTCTTGGATAATCTCTTCGTAATCCATAAACAGATTTTCTAGACGTTGAAGCTCATGGGTCGCCTTGGCAATTGGCATTTCACGGGCAGAATCATCGATGATCTCTTCGCTTTGAAGGGGAAACAGCAAAAAGCGAACAGCCGCGAGTGACGTGCGAATCTCATTGCTGACAGCCCAAGGCAGTACAGACGCCGTTTGATCGTGACCCCACTCCACGCTCAGTAAGCGCTTTTTTTGATTTTTTTGCTCCTCACGGTGATGAAACCCGAGCCACGATACACAAAGCCATCCTGCGGATGCGGCGACGAGAAAAGGAACGTTCAATGTGTGATAAACGAGAACGTTGTGGAAAAACACGAAGAGAAGCATTAGTAGTGTGATGGCGATTGATTCGACCAAACCGACAAAAAAACTGATGGCGCCAACGAGTACAATCGAGATAACCAAACTGTACTGTGATCGCGCAATACCATAGAAAAGTTCCGTGGTGCATGTCAGCGCCAAAAAGAAATCGACGTGGCGAGAAACCCACGTAACAAATTGATAATCCCATTCGTCTTGCGCGCTGCGCGCGCGTTTGACCCACGGTTTCAAGTCGATCGCCCTCGCTTTACGAACTGCGCGACAGGGCCAACGTTTCTCCCTGTTTCTCTTAGAATGCCAAAATACACAGAACAAAAACAGACACAAGGGAACTACCTGTGTCTAGTCCTTTTTAATCATGTATCCTTATCTGTCACACCAAGCTACGCGCCCGCAATCGGCAAATAGATTGTCACCGTTGTCCCCACACCCGGCACACTCGCCAGAGTGAGGTGACCCTTGTGTTCGCGAATGATTTGGTGAGACATCATGAGACCGAGTCCCGTCCCAGTATCTTTCGTTGTAAAAAAGGGTTCTCCGACGCGTGTCAGAAGTTCATCTGGCATTCCGTTTCCTTGATCCACAATGCGAATCTCAAGTTGTGAAGCGTTATGCACACCCAGGGACACCGTGATCTTACCATTCGTGGCCATGGCCTCAAGCGCATTTTTTAGAATGTTTACAAACACTTGCTTAAGTTGATTCTCATCGCCAAAAACCGTAGGCAAGTCCTCACTCGCCGCAAAAATGATCTCAACGTCTTGCCGTTTCGCAGAAACTTGCATGAGTGGCAGAATTCCTTCAAGTAATGCCTTTACATCAATATTCGCAGACGCCGTCAGCTTCTCGCGCGAGAGGGAGAGCAACTGTTCAACCGTCCCGTCAATCCGGTCGATCTCCGACAGGATCAAGCTAAACAACGCCTCATCTTGGTATGTGGACTGAAGGCGCAAAATTGACCACTTGATGGCGGCGAGCGGATTTCTTACTTCATGCGCGACGCCTGACGCCAATTGACCCGCTGCGGTGATTTTGTCGACGCGGCGAAGGAAGGATTCCGTTTGCCTGCGCTCTGTGTAATCCTGTCCAAGAAAGATCATGCCACTGCGCAACCCGTTATCTTGAAACACAGGAACGCGCGTCTCGTGAATGATCCGCGCCTGCCCACCCCCCGGCAAATTCCACGTTCTCTCAACCTGCATCTCATCGCGCTTTTGCCACGTCGGCTCATCCTGATCGCTAAGCTGTTCCAAAAGCCGCTGTGCAGTTGGGACAGCATCTGCCAATTCTTTGTCCGTCTTTCCCTGATACATTTCTTCTTGCAATCCGAAAAAGGTGAGGGCTGCATCGTTCGCGCGCAACCAACGACCCTGCCCATCTTTAAAAATGGTGAGGTCAGGCAAGGTTGTGATAAGCGTATCAAGCGTTTCTTCCACACGTTTTCGCCGTGAGATATCAATGCGAAAGGAAACATATTTATACGGTTTCCCGTTTTCATTTAAAAACGGAACGATAATCGTGTCAACCCAATAATAAGAGCCGTCTTTGGTCTTATTTTTGATCTCCCCGCGCCAGATTTCCCCTTGCGCAATGGTTCGCCACATTGTTCTAAAAAAGTTTTTGGGGTGATAGCCTGAGTTGATAATTCGGTGATTCTGTCCGAGCAGCTCATCACGTGTATATTGAGAAATCTCGCAAAATTTATCGTTGACAAACGTTATTCTTCCGGTTTGATCCGTTACCGCGACGATCGACGCCGCGTCAAGCGCCATATCAATATCCGCGAGCTCTTTGATGGAGTGTTCTAATTGCGACAACGTTTCGCGCAACAACGAGTATCCCTCCAACCCATTCCCTATCGTTATAAGCGGAAACCCTCACTTGATCATCTAAGTATAGCATACATTAAATTACTCATTTCTGAGCTTGCACTACACTCCACAGCAATCGAAACCCTCTTTACTTATAATGTTCTTGAAAGATCACATCACAAATCACCGAGAGAATCGTATGATTTAAAACATTCCGCAATGCACCAGGAGTAAACGGGGAGTTTTTTATGAAGGCCATCGGATTAGGCATTCTCGCTTCTTTCTTTTTTGCGTTCACATTTGTGCTCAATCGCTGGATCAATCTCCAGGGAGGAAGTTACCTGTGGAGCGCATCGCTTCGCTATCTCTTCATGCTTCCCCTTCTCGTCTTGCTCGTCGCCGCCAAGCGGCAGGTGCGCCCTCTTGTTGATGAGATGAAAAGCCATCCCGGAACGTGGCTTCTATGGAGCCATCTCGGGTTTGGCCTCTTTTATGTCCCCCTCTGCTACGCTTCTGTGTATAGTCCGGCGTGGCTTGTGGCAGGCACATGGCAAATCACGGTGATCGTAGGGCCGTTGCTTTCCCTTTTGACAAACAGACACAAGCACAACACTCTTCAACTAGGGGTTGATCACAATACCATCACATATAAAGAAATCGGGCTGTCGCTATGGATCGTGTTTGGCGTTGCCGTTATGACCTTCTCTCAGGCTGGCCACGTCTCTATGGTCGAACTCCTGCGAGGATTTATACCCGTCTTGATCGCATCCTTTGCCTATCCACTCGGAAATCGAAAGATGATGATGGCGTGTGAGGGAAGGCTAAACGCGTATCAGCGCACACTCGGTATGACGATTGCCAGCCTTCCATTATGGCTTGTACTCGCGCTGATCCAGTGGGTACATACGGGTCCACCATCAGGCGCGCAAGTGGCACAAGCGCTCATCGTCGCCGTATCTTCAGGGGTCATTGCCACCGTTCTCTTTTTTTCTGCCACTGATTCGGCGCGTGAAAATCCTAAACATCTGGCTTCCGTAGAAGCTACCCAGGCTGGTGAAGTTTTTTTCACCGTTCTCGGAGAGAAGTGGCTTCTTCCAGGTACCCTCCTTACACTTTGGGATTCAATCGGTCTTTGTTTTGTCGTTCTCGGCATGGTTCTACACAGCTTATCCAACCCGTCAAAAAAAATTTCAAGCCCTTGAAGGTTATGAACGATTTGTGTCGAAACTATATATAGGATGTGACAATCAAAAACCCTTAAGGAGATGCTTACATGT
Source organism: Ferroacidibacillus organovorans (assembly GCF_001642725.1). Classification (GTDB taxonomy): domain Bacteria; phylum Bacillota; class Bacilli; order Alicyclobacillales; family SLC66; genus Ferroacidibacillus; species Ferroacidibacillus organovorans. The sequence goes on along the minus strand of NZ_LSUQ01000003.1, from coordinate 52,738 downwards.
TCGAATTCTTTCGCAAGAATGGCACCATGGCCAGTCTCTTTATCGGTATGGCCGCGTTCCTTCTTATGACGGCCGTCTGACATCGCCTTATTGACATGTTGAAACGCTCCTCAACCCAGACATGAAAAAGCGCGTTTCTCACACAACCACGTGTGAGAAACGCGCTTTTATGGTAGTGACGAATTCATTAGACGTTCGCGGTGCCCATCAAAACTTTAGGCCCCTGTGGTGTTTTATTGATGGTTCGCGGTTCAAGGGTAATGGCGATCATGGAGTAGTTCCCCGTCGGAATCGTACTGGCAAAAGCTGCCGATCCATTTTTCATTGGCAAAAATACGCCTAACGAGTGAACCGCGAGCCCACGCCCGCGCGGTTGCACAAGCCACACTTGGTATGCCTCTGTTCCTGTCACAGGCGCCAGATGAGAAAGTGAAATGTAGAGCTGTTTTTGCGAGCCCATCTGCGTGATCATGACGCGCGCTTGTGCCAGCGGAATAAAGGATGTCGATTTTAGTGTGAGCGACTGTTGTACACGCCCAAGCATCGGCAGTGACGGCGAAATCGGCGCGCGCACGCTCTGCAGCGTGACAAAGACCGCAATTACGGCGATCGCGGCGGATGCCAAAAGCGATTGCCACGCGGAAACTTTGCGATACATCAATCCGCTGCGCACCGTTTTAAGGCGGGGGGACGCTTGTATAAGATCGCTTCGCTTCTCTTTTGAAACGTCCACAAAAGGAACAGCCTTTTCCCATGCACTATCCACCGTGTCAGCAAATACGTGATGGAGCACGCGCTCTTTCATCCCACTCGGCGGATCAATCGATGCATAGTCTTCGAGGAGCCACGCCTCTACCTCGCGCAGCGAGCGCACCTCGACTTGGCACGAAGAACACGTCAAAAGATGGCGTTCGAACGCGCCTTGCTCCTTTTCAGATAATCCCCCAAGAACGTACATCTCGCGCAGAGAACACAACGTCTCCTGTTCAATCATGTTGTATCCCCCCATCCGTGGACGTCGATCTGTTCGCGCAATCGCGCCAGACCGAGGCGAATCCTTCCTTTTACCGTGCCGAGTGGCACGCGAATCGCTTCCGCAATCTCTTTTTGCGTCTGACCTTGATAATACATACGTTCAATCGCCTCACGTTGATCATTCGGCAAGCGATTTAACGCAGATCGCACGAGATCCTTCATTTCATTCGCCTCAACTTGCTCAGGTGGACCTGGGTCTGACTCTTCCAACTGCTGCAACCTGTCATCCACGTCGCTTTGCACTGGAACGTTTCGCATGGATTTGCGGTGATGATCGATCGCGATTCTACGCGTAATCGTCAGAAGCCACGTCGACACTTTGGCTTTCTGTCCATCATACCGTTCCGCAGATCGCCACAATCGAGTGAAAACATCCTGCACGACTTCTTCCGCGAGAGAACGGTCAGCCACACAGCGCAGGGCAAAGCTGAAGACCATTCGCTCATGGCGATCATAGAACGTTTCCAGCGCCGCCTGTTCCCGGCGAGCAATGCCTTCTAATAAAAACTCATCCGACTGCAACTCCGACACGTATCCAATCACCGCGTTTCGCTATTGTTCAAAAAAAAAATGCAAAAAAATTTCGATGTGAGTGATCCAGCTTTTGCGAGCTCACGTATTAGGGGGTGAAACACAAAAAACAACGAGGTGATCAAATTGAATCAGGAACAAAATCAGCAAGGAACCACGCGCAGACAGTTTATCAAAAACGTCGGACTACTCAGCGCCACCGTCGCACTCGGCGGACTCGCGGGCGTCGATGCGAGCGCATTTGCCGCCACGAGCGAAGACACTGTCGCAAGCATCATCGGCGCGGCACTCACTGCAGAGCGTCTCGCGACTACATTCTACTATACGGGACTTCATTCTCCCATAGGGTCCGTCGTAAACGCCGGCAACAAACCGTATCTTCAAGGTGCACTCGGCGCTGAGTTCTATCACGTTGAATTGTTGCAAGGGGCAGGCGCAAAGTCCCCGTATACATCCTTCTACTTTCCCGCTGACACCTTTAAGGACAGCAAAAGCTATCTCAATCTCCTACAGGCGCTCGAGGTCACCTTTATCAAAGCATACCTTGCGGCGATTTACCAATTCGGAGGCCCGCTCAAACAACCTGCGCTCGCACAACTCGCAGGCGAGATCCTCGGCGTCGAGTGCGAACATCGCGTGATGGGTCACCAGATCGCCGGATTGAATGTCCCGAATGATTTCTACCTTGAAGAAGCGGGTGGCACATCCGTCGCTGCCATCGCCAAGGGGCTCGCGCCGTTCGTTCTCCCCAACCAGTTTGCAGGTGGCACAACAGGCCCGCTTTCCATGCCAAGCAAAGCGCAGGTGCAGGCGGCTGTCGGGAGCAACAGCGGGTGGGATCCAAACACCACAAAAACACTGACGATGTTCCAGAATCAAAACGGATAATAAACCGCCGTTGCGGGGTGTGATACGTCTGATCACACCCCGTCTCACCTAAAAAATCAAGCCAAGGAGTGTTGTCCTGTGTTTTCAAACATTGGTTTACCCGGAATTCTCTTGATCGGTATTTTTGCGCTAATTTTCTTTGGTCCATCAAAACTTCCTGAACTCGGCAAAGCGGTCGGAAAAACGCTCAAAGAATTCAAATCGGCGACAAAAGAATTGACAAGCGATCTTGCCACGCCGAGCAACCCTATTCCGCTCGATGACGTAAAACCGGTCGCGGGGTTGGACCTCCTTCAAAAAACCACGCCGGTCGACCACGTGTCATGAATTCAGCGATTGAGGTAAAACGCTGGCAGGAACACCTGGGGGAACTTCGCAAGCGTCTCATAATCTCATTGATCGCACTGTTGACTGCGTTTGCCGCATCCCTGACGTTTGTCACACGCATCTACCACACCCTCACACTCCCGATTGGAGGGATTCGCCTGGCGATTTTGGGGCCAGGCGATGTGATTCACATTTACTTTATGATCGCCGGATTCAGCGCTCTCGGCGTAACTCTGCCCTTCTTGCTCTTTCAACTCTGGCTTTTTTTAAAGCCTGCCCTGGAATCCCATGAACGCAAGATTGCTCTACAGCTTATCCCGCTCGTGTTCATCATGTTTGTCATCGGCGTCTTGTTTTCCTATCGCATTGTCTTTCCAATTCTTTTGCACTTTCTCATGACACTCGCAAGCCAAAACTTTGTCGTGATGATCACCGCTCAGAATTACTTTTCCTTTATGGTAAACATCCTGTTGCCATTCGGTCTCATTTTTGAAATGCCAGTTGTTGTCATGTTTCTCACGCAACTTGGGATCTTGACGCCCGCACGGTTGCACGGACTGCGAAAATACGCCTACATGATGATTATTGTCGTCGCATCGATCATCAGTCCGCCAGAAATTGTGTCACATCTCAGCGTCGCCGTGCCGATGATCATCCTGTATGAAGTTAGCATCGCCGTATCCCGGATTACGCTCAAAGGAAACGAACGCCGTCGCAGAAACCGCGAGGAAACCCTTCACACCGAACAGACCCTTAAAAAGGGAAATGGAAAACGATCTGCCCTCTAATCCCCTGGGCAGCTCGTTTTCTTCGCAAAAAAATACCATTCGCGCATTATCATCGAATGGTCATGAAATTTTCCCTTCCTAATTCACTTCGCCGGCACCGTTCACTTCGGCTGCTGCAACCGCCATTTTTGATACTCCAGAAACTGACTGAACTCTTCTTTGCTAATTCCTGAGTCTGCCGCTTCTTTGGCCAATTGCAGCCATTCGGAATCGAGTTCGCCAAACGCGTTGATCGTCTCGTCCGGCAATAACTGTTGAATCGGCAGTTCAAAGACGTTTGCCAATTTCTCAATCACTTGAATCGAAGGGTTGTGCTGAATATTTCTTTCGATTGCACTCAAGTAGGACTTTGCGATATCCGCTCGTTCGGCCAATTCGGAGAGCGAGAGATTCCTCTCTATGCGAAGCGAACGAATCCTTTCTCCGATCATGGTGATCCTCCTTACATTCATCGCAAAACCCTAACGCAAATCCCCTATACATATCTCATCAGCGAACGATTATCGTTCTTGATTAAGATCGATTGTATCTGTTGTTCTTAAAGAAGAATCATACACCACATCTCTTTTACTGTAAAGAAAGATGCGTACCTCTTCAAGGCTCAGTCCAAGTGTCTTCGCTTCCTTCATTAAAGAAATCCACCCGACATCAACGCCTTCAGACTGAATCAGCTCAGCATTTGACATGAAGACCTTTGCCTCCCACCGAATCGATAGGAACCTTCTGCGGTCCAGCCTTCATAGCCGATTTGAGGTCAGCCTTAGAACTGAGACTTTGCGTCCCCGCATTTCAAACGGGTTTGCGATTTCGGGTTCGTGCTATGTATATCGTAAACGCTATCTCCTATGCCGACAAGGGAATATTTCCACGCAATTCCGACGTTTTTCGTGAGCAATCGACGGCGTCGACGATCATTCTATGCGCCAAACTTTCTTCTTATGATCATATGTCGTTCTCCGTCGAAATTATATCCGCACAGTTTCGTCACTAATGAATGAAGATGAAAATATCGTGGAAAATCTTTATATCAATCTCTTGACACACTACGATCGTTCGTTATAATGAACACATAAACGTTCGTTTTAAAGAACAACCGGCGAGGCGATACAGTCTTGAGTGATGTGACAAATTCGCAAAACCACTTTTTATCGCGAAAAGAACGGAGTCGTGCCATGCGTGTGAACCGTCAAAAAAAACCGTATCGCACACTTCTCGTTCTGGCGGCGATGCTCACACCCGCTTCGGCGATAAGCTCAGACCTGTTTGTGAGAAACACCGAGGCGCTGCTCACATCGTCAAAGCAAATGACAGCCGTCTTCCAATCTGCCGATCACTTTCCGTCGTGGTATGCGCAATTGGTCGGGCAACTGGCAGGCGATGCACAGCAGTCTGACTCGCTCACACAGCGGATCAGCCATCGGGCAGGGATTCGTTCAGATAAAGAGGACGAGAAAAAGAAAACGGATCAAGAAAAGATTCTCTCGCATCTTAACGGGATGGTTTCACAGGAAGCGTCACTCATCCAAAACGCAAACGCCACATTCGAGATCATTTCGCAAGCTGCGGCGACAGATGAGACGAATTATCAAAACGCCATTGCACAAAAAGATACGCAACCAGTGATCGAATCTTTCGCACGCGTTGCTTCGTGGGGACAAACCGCCTTGTCCACGGCCACCTCCTATCTCAGTCGTATGCAAGATGACATGCAGACATGCACAAGTGTTGTCGCATCGTTTGTGAAACATGACAAAAAATCCGATCAACCTGATGCAAAAGCCACTACGAATCACGCAGGCAGCGACGCGCCACAAGCACCTGCGAGTGTCGTGAGCGATGTATACAACAAACCGAGTTCCAACTAGATGATGAAGAGGAAGGCGATCAAGCGAATGAAAGCAACACTGAAATGGGCAGGCAGAGTGGTCACCTATCTCCTTCTCGCATTTTTTGCGCTGATACTCTACTTAGGTGTTTCCAGTCGCATCGCTGGTGGACCGCCGACGATTTTTGGACACGAGATGTACGTCGTCCTCTCCGGCTCAATGGTGCCTACATTTCAAGTCGGTTCCGTCATATTTGACACGCCACACATAAACCCAGCCACGTTAAAAGTCGGCGAAATGATTACATTCAAAGCACCATACACCCAAAATATGCTGATTACGCACCGCATCATTCAGGTGATTCATCGCGGTAACCAGCTCTTGTTTCACACGAAAGGCGACGCAAACAAAGTCGCCGATTTCTTCCTTGTTCCATCCCAAAACGTGGTTGCGCAGTATGACAACTTTACCGTTCCCTATGTCGGTTACTACCTCGAATTTGTAAAAACAAAGCTTGGAATGGCGCTCACACTGATCATTCCAGGGGCACTCCTGATCATCTCTCAAATGGTCAGTCTCACGCGTTCGCTTCGGAAAGAGCTGCGGGCAAAAGAAGTAGCCCCCACTAAATCCGAAGTGTGAAAGCATTGCTTCCATTCGGTTGAGACCTTCTCGACGGGCTATGCATGGACTTATCCATCCAATACCGCGAGAAGTTTGAAACAAACATAACCCAATAGGGGATCTAGGGAGGAAATTCAAATGGCAATCGCATCAAAAGTAGCTTTGGCAATGGCATCATCCGCAGTAGGTGCAGCAATGTTGGCGGGCGGATCGTTCGCGTTGTTCACATCAAGCGCAACGAACACAGACAACACGTTCGCGGCTGGCACGGTCAACGTGGATGCATCAAATGGCAACCAACCCGCATTCACGTCGACATCCTACAACTTCCAGAACATGGCGCCCGGAGATTCGGGAATCGTCAACCTGACCGTACACAACACGGGATCACTTTCTGAGTGGGTCGTCATTCCTTCTACGGGAATTGTAACGACTGGCGGTATTTTTGACGCAACGACCACAGACATGAACGGTATCACAAACACCGCAGCCAATGATCAGCCGCTTGTTTTGACACCTAATGCCAACATGACGGCTGGAGATACTGGCTATTTACTTGCGCCAGGCTCCAGTACGACCATCGCGATCAACTATTCATTGCCGCTTGCCGCAAACAACTTCTACCAAGGTCAGACCGGTTCTGCAACGATCACCGTCGAAGCCATTCAAGCGCGGAACAACTCGATCGACAGCAGTAAGAACCCAGTTTCTTACCCTTACACAGGCGCTGTCGGACCTCAAAGCTGGAGCTAATCAGTCATCCGCTTCATAACGTCGATTCCATTCAAGGTGGTGTGAAAACACCACCTTTTTTAAACCGCAGCCATTTCCCAAGGAGGTAGGATGTTGAAACTCTCGACGAAGATACCGCTTCTATCTGTAGCAGGGATTCTTACGCTCAGTACGCTTGTCGGAGGCGGAACGTTCGCACTCTTCACAAGCAGTTCACAAAATACAACCAACACGTTCACAGCCGGAACATTGAATGTCACCCCTGAGCGCGATGACATTCCGCAAACTGGGCCCATGTTCTACACAAGTACTACGTCGCCTCAGGCGGGGGTTGTTCCCACAGGGCTGTGGGCTCCTGGCGATAAACACACACGCGGCCTGTTTCTTGAAAACACAGGAACATTGACCGCAAGACTATCCTCCATTGCAGCCACACCCGTAGATGCCAATGGATTAACCGCTTCAAATCCTTCGGCAAATCAAGTTAATCTTCAAAACGATGCTACTTTCTCCAATCAATCCAACGTGACCGTATGGGAGCTCGTTCCTGTTTCTACAGCGACCGGAAACGACGACCAATGGTCCAATCAAGAAACATCCACCCAAATCGAAGAATGCCTTGATGCGGTGAACCATTTCTATCAAATGTACGGAGGAATGGGCTACACAGGGCAGCAACTTTTGACCGCAGTGAACAACGGTCTACTTCACAGCATCAACAATCTTACTGCGGTATCGAATGGGCAGACGGTGAGTACTGATTCGGTCGCTGTAACGCAAATGTTCAATGATCAAACCTCAAATTTTGTCAATCAGTCACCGTACAATGTCAATACGTTCAATGATGTAATTCACCCAGGCCAATCAACGTTACTTGCCTTCACAGTTGGTTTCGACCTAAGACCACCTACAGGTTCAGGAATTGACCCAAACTCGATGCAGGGGAAATCTGTCTACTTCAACTTCGGAACGAATTGGGTGCAGACGCGCAACAACCCCATCGGTTTGTAATCCACAAAAGCAGAAAGAAGCATCCGATCGGCTCGGACGCTTCTTTCTGCTTTTTCACTCATCTGCAAATGTTACATCCCCCACAAGATACTCGACATTCCCGATGATCGCCTTCCCGATAAAGCACGCGTCGCGCGCCGCCTCGGCGACCTGTTGATAGTCGACACGCTGTGAAGTGTCCCCACCGTAGATCCTCGGATTTACGGTGAGCTTCGCAAATTTTCCATTCAGCGGATATCCCGTCACCGTACCGACTGCGCGAATCTGCAAATCATTCACCGCGAGCCCGCGTTTTTGCAGCATACGAAAAAGGGTTCCACTATAGCATGCCGCGACCGCCGCAATCAGCAGCTCCTCTGGACTCGTCCCGACCCCTTTACCACCCATCTCACTCGGCGCTGAATAGCGAACCGTGATGTCTTTAGCAATCGTCGCCGCGCCTTCCCCTTCTTTACCAACGCCGCGCCATTTTAGATCCGCCTTAAACGTCAAATCCGCCATGCTATGATCCGCCTCCATCAAATGCTCTCTTCCGAGTATACCGCCCACGAACCTAGGTTGCGAGCAAATGGAAATAACCTTTGATTTTCAATCAAATCCCATTAAGAGTTCGACGCTTGCGGTGCATACGCGCGACCCTTTGCGCGACTGGCATCTTTTTGACGGCTACTGCGCAAACTCCAGATCGCCTTCCACACATTCGCAACAAGCAACCCAATCAGCGGATACGCCAGGCCTCCAACCGTCGCAAAAATGATCGTTCCCACCACGGCCGTCACGACGCCAAAGACCACCTGTTGTCCATACGACGCAGGGGATGTCGGCGGATCGGTCACCATAAAAAACGCTAAAAACAGCGCTGTGTTTACAAACGGCACACGCAAGGCGTCAGCCGGTGTATCATTCGGCAATCCGAGATGAAAGATCGCCATGATAAAGAGCAACCCAAAGTACGTTCCCAAGTACGCCGCAACCTGCGGAAACTTATTGACGCGAATCGTCATAAAGATTCCCGCGATGATGACCACAAACGTGAGCCACGTAGGCATCAGCGCGAGACTTCCCCACCAACTCTGTCCTGATTGGAGGATAAACGTTGCGATGAGGAGACCAAACGCCGCCGGATTGAACAGTGGTTTGCGCCCCATTTTCAAGAGATGCTTCGAAAGCAGCGCAATCGCCGTAATCGCGACGATCCAGGGGAGTGGCGTCGTCTGGCTGAGAACATCCGCGACGATCAAACCTGTAATGATCCCGCCGTCTGAGAACCATTTCCCGCGTTTCATGATAAGTGCGACGGCGCCATCCACCACTACGCCTGTCAGTGCAGCGACGAGCGCGTTGACGAGTCCAAAGTGATCCTGCGGACGAAGCGCCGCGATCATCGTCATCCCCACTAAAATCGCCATCACGGTACCTTTTGGCGTCTTTATAAATCGCTCAAATGAAGGCTGTGGCGCACGCCTCTCGCGTTCTATTTCACTCATTTCATATACCCCCTCGCAGATTCGGTCATCGTGATCTCAAGCGTGTCACTGATAAACAGGCCTGCAAGCTCAACGTCATCCACAAACTCCTGCGCTCGCTCTGCCCCGAGTAAGAATGCGGCGGTTGACACCGCATCCGCCAGCATGGCAAGTGGCGCAATGACCGTGCAACTCAGCAGACTCGATTCAGAAACTCCGCGTCCCGGATCCACAATGTGATGAATCTCCGGATCGAGCGGGCTGCGCCGCTCATAGCTTCCCGACGTGCAAACTGCGACATCCGTTGTTTTTAGCCACGCGATTTGTTCCCCTTTGACCGTTGGGTGCTGAATGCCTATCGTCCAGAGATCCCCCTGCGGATCGACGCCATGCACGTAAACGTCTCCCCCCGCATCAATCGCAAACCCTGAAAAATCATTCAGTTCACGCGCCGCCAAATCCACGGCAAGCCCTTTAGCAACCGCACCCAAGTCAAGCAGGAGTGGCTTTCGCAGGCGAATGGCGCGCATCGTCTCATCAAGTTCGAGATCACGGTATGTTACCGTCTCGTCCATCGCGTCATCCGCAACATGCACCTGTTCCCCTGTCGCGTAGTGTCTAGTAAATCCGTGTCTTACAAGCGTCCCGCCAATCGTCGGGTCAAACCGTCCAGCCGTGAGTTCACTCATTTCAAGCGCAACACGCACCGACTCAAACAGGATGTCCGGCACCGTCATCCACACCCCAGGGTGACGGCAGAGTTCGCGCAACGCGCTTGTTTCATCAAATCGACTGCAGGTTTCCTCGACAAAACGCATCGCAGAAAACGCGCGTTCGAGTGCCTGCTCACGGTCTTTTATCGTAGTCGATCCAACGAGATGAATCGAAACGACCGTTCCCAAGAGCAGGCGAGTTTCTTCACTATGTTGGGACACCATCTTTACGCACTCCTCAAGCCTTGGCTTTATTCAGGGCCTGGTACATTGCCTCCGCAAAGTTGTACGTACTCGCTGTGGCGCCTGATACAATATAGATTCTCCACGTCTGCATCTGAACAGCCTCTTGTGGGAGCTGAGGATCAATCACCGATTGGGGATAGTGCATGGTATACGACGTGATCTTGACCGCTGCAATTTTCCCGTGAGCAATCGTGACCGCAAGCGAGAGTCCGCCATACGGATTGCTCGCAACGCCTGTAAACACGCCGTCTTTGTATTGAGCTGCCTTCGCAGCTGGTTTTTTTGCGGTGTTGGTTGATGTTGAAGATTTTGTGTTCCCTTTTTTAGCGGTACTGCTTGTCGACGCGGCCGTCGATGGTGCGTGATGCGTCGGCGTTGACTTCTTGCTCGCGGTCGTTGACGTCGCATGGTGGGATGACGAAGATTTTTTTGTAGAAGATTGCGGTTTGCTGTTATACGCTTTGGCGGCCGCACCAGGTGTAGATTGTGACGGGGTTGGTGTCGTCGGATTCAAACCGGGGATACTACTCGTATTCGCCTGCGCTGAAGGCATGGTGTAAATGTACCCTGCGGCATACACAGCCGTAACGGCCATTCCAAAAACACTCATCAGGCGTTTTCCTATTTTCGCCAAGTTAAAACAACCTCCCAAGTTCAAAGCTTCTATTTTTTCATTGGCTTTAACTTGGGGATAGCTTAACAGTGAAAACTTACGTATACCTTACGATGATCCTGAGGTTCTTGGTAGATTTAGAAAAGTGCGTTCGATCGTTCCCGCCTTCGATTCAACGCGTCACCCCACCCTAAATCGCTTGTCACCATGTTTTAAATAGCTGCTGGCAAAACGTTCAATTTCCTCTGCGGGAAGGGGTTTTGCAAAGAGATATCCCTGCACATAGTCACACCCTTCTGCTTTTAGGCGATTGAACTGCTCCATATTCTCAACACCCTCCGCAATGACTGACATATTGAGATTATGCGCGAGATGAATCACCGCAGATACGATCGACATTTGACCTGGATCGTGCAACATATGATCAATAAATGATTTATCGATTTTTAGGTGGGTGGGTTGAAATAAGTGAAGATATGAAAGCGAAGAAAACCCTTTTCCAAAATCATCAATTGCGATCTTTACACCGAGAGAGCGAATGACCCGAAGCTCTTCCGCGATTTCCATGGAATTGTGCATCAAAAGACCCTCTGTGATTTCAATCGCCAAGCACTGCGGGTCCATTCCCGTTTCCTGAATCACTTCTCGAATCGTTTGCACCATGTTCCCGAGTTGAAATTGCTTCGGGGATACGTTGACAGACAAAAGCGCCGGGGCTTTCCCTTTTTCTTCCCATGTTACAAACTGTCGACACGCTTTAAGCAGCACCCATCGCCCTAGCATAACAATCAACGCACTCTCTTCGGCAATCGAAATGAATCGTTCAGGTGAGATCCATGCACCCGATGCGTCTCGCCAGCGTGTAAGCGCTTCGATGGACTGAATTGAACCATCCTTTACTAAAATTTTGGGCTGATAGTGAATTTCTAATTCCTCATGTTCCAACGCATAACGCAACCGTTCCTCCAAGTCAAGCCGTTCCCTCATCGCAGCTTCCTGCTGCGGATCATAACACTTGATGCAATTGCCCCCGGCATGCTTTGCGCTGTACATCGCCATATCTGCATAGCGAAGAAGCTCCTGCAATTGAACACCACATTCTGGATACCAGGAAACCCCGATGCTCGCCGTGACAAAGAGGCTCATTCCGTCCACCGCAAACGGAGAAGAAAAGAGATCAAGCACCTGTTGCGCAAGCGTCAACGCCTCTTTGCGGTTTGTGGGATCAGAAGACATCAGCGCAAACTCGTCGCCACCTAAGCGAAACAAGATTCCTGTAGAGTACAGAGCGTCGTGAATGCGCTTTGCGATCACACGAAGTACCTTGTCTCCAAACTCGTGTCCCTGGCGATCGTTAATCATCTTAAAATGGTCAATGTCCAGCACAAACATGCAGACCACCGAGTGCTGATTGGCGAGCCCCTGAAAGGATTCCTGCAAAAACTTCCTAGTAAACACCCCCGTCACATCATCCACATAGGCCATTCGCTCTAATTCAATCACGTAACCGACGAACACAGCGGCAACGTGCAGCGCCTCAATCTCCTTCTCGCTAAATGCATGATCGGTTCGATCCATGCCACAAATTGTGCCAACCTTCCACCCGTGTTTCAAAACGATCGGCACACCGATAAACGATGTCGCACCGAGCTTGGATGTGATCGTCATTGTGGCTGTCCGCTCATCGAGCGTTGTGTCGGGGATGATGAGTACATCTGCTGTCGACTTGCAGACATGATGACAATAACTCTCGCGAAAAGGCATCGCCCCTTCTTGCATCAATGCCTCAGTCCGGTTGTACACCTTGATAATCTCATTCGTCTGTTCATCATGGATTGCCACAAATAATGTATTCACATCAATCATTTGACTCAACATCGTCAACATTTTTGAAGATGCGATCTGTAGGCGTTCATTCAGAGTGATTCCAAGCACGATGCATCCCCTCCATTCAAAGCAAAAAACCCCTCTCGTCTAAAGCCATAGAGGGGTGTCCGGTAACTTGCAACTGGCTAGCATGGCAATTTGCCGAAGCCCCTATAGCTTTGCGCCACTGCGTTTCCACAGTTTTGCCGACGATTCTTTTTATACACAAAATTAGTTTCGATAAAGCTCGACAAAATTCCTGCATTTTCTAGCCAAACACGATAAATGATTCAACATTTTTCTGTTTTTCTGATCGAGAGGTCAGAAAATCCGACAAATCTCTTCTTTTCTTCGTCCCAAACGCGATAGCGGAGCGAGCGCAAGCTGGTACGCAGATCGATGGACGAAACATTGTGCATATACGCATTGCGCTGGCACACCTGTTGTAAATAGTAGTTGGGGATTCTTGAGCTGAGGTGATGAATGTGATGAAATCCGATATTTCCTGTCATCCATTGCAACAGTTTCGGCAATTTGTAATAGGAGCTTCCCTCCATCGCAGCACTCACAAAATTCCAAACGTCTTCTTTCTCATAATAGGTCTCCTCAAATTGGTGTTGAACGTAAAACAGCCAAATGCCCGCTATTCCTGAAAGATAAAGAATAGGACCCTGAATCAAGAGAACCGATTTCCACCCAAGCCACCAACACAAAAGACTGACGATACCCGCCAGTCCCAGATTGGTGGCATAGGTGTTCCAACGCTCTTTTCGTCCTGCACGTTTGTGGTTCACGCGATAGACGACGAAAAAGAGATACAGCGGACCAAGACCAAACATAATCAATGGATTTCTATACAATCGATAACCCATTTTCCGAAACGTCGATAGCGCAAGGTATTCATCCACCGTGAGTGTCCAGATATCGCCGATACCTCTTCGACTCAGGTTACTGCTGGTCGCGTGATGCATTGCGTGCTCATGTTTCCACTGATAATAAGGAAAAAATGTCATTAGCCCTGTAAACACGCCAACGATAAGATTCGCATTGCGATTTCCAAAAAACGAGTCGTGACAACAGTCGTGAAATATAATAAACATCCTCACAGCAAATCCCGCCGCAAGGATCACAAAGCATAGGGTTATCCAGTAGGAGACAGATAAGCTCCAATAAGCCGCAGCCCATAACATAAAATAGGGAGCCACTGTATTCACGATCTGCCAAAGACTCTTCTTTAGATCTGACTGTTGAAATGGAACAAGATCCTTTTTCCAATGGTTCTGTTCTTCTGAAATGATCTTCCTCTTCCCTTCACATTCACCGCTTGGCAATTCATCGAATTGCTCACACAGCGTACCACGAAAAGCCGAATAACGATACCACTCCATATGCGGAAAGAGAGGTTGTATTGAAAACGTTTTAGCACTCTTTGCCAGCCGTCAGAGGTACATCCAGCGCATGTTCAACCGCGACGCGCACACAGATTTCCAATCCGCGCACCATGTCGCTCAAATTCATTGCAGGAAGCTCACGCTGTACGACTTGGCTCGGCAAATAGGGGATATGGACAAATCCGCCACGTATCCGTTTATACTTTGTTTTCAAAAGATGCATCAATCCATAGAACAGATGGTTGCATACAAACGTACCCGCCGAATTAGAGACAGTGGCTGGTATCCCAGCTTCCTGCATCGCTTGAACCATTCGCTTAATCGGCAAATCACTCAAATAGGCCACCGGGCCGCCCGTCACGACAGGAACATCCACGGGCGCATTCCCCGCATTGTCAGGTATGCGTGCGTCATCGATATTAATTGCAACGCGTTCAGGTGTGATGTGACAGCGACCGCCTGCCTGTCCAATACAAATCACAACGGAGGGTGAAATCTTCTCCATTTCTTTTTCCAAAACGTCGATCGCCTGGCCAAACACTGTGGGAATCTTCGCCGTGAAAATGCGAACACTGTCATGACCATCAAGTGCGCGATCGGACAACGCCTCGATCACTTCTAAAGCTGGATTGATTGTCTCTCCACCAAACGGCTCAAATCCCGTCACCAGAACGCGTATCTCCATTCTTACGCCCCCTCCTGTAGAAACGAGTAAAGCAACAATGATTCCAATATACTGATCCTTCAATCATAACATGTTTCGTAGTCACCATGAGGTAACACTTGTGTCTCCTGCTCGATGTTTGCGATCGTGCTTCCTTGCCAACACTTAGAAATAGTACCCTGTGCGACATTCAAAGGGCAACCGCTTGTCATCTTTAAACTGAAACATAAACAGAGAAAGAAGGGATTTTCATCTGGGCATAAAAAAAATTCCACCCACTCGCTATTTTATCGGGTGTATCTTTCTCGCAGCCATTTCCGTATTCTTAGAAAAACAATCACATATTTCCTCTGGTGGCGTAAGCGGTCTTTGCATCGGAATTTCAGACATCATGCATCTGAACGTCGGGTTTGTCAATCTGTGGATTAAAGGAGTCATCTTTACCATTATTCTCATATTCGGGGGCAGATCCATCGCGCTATGGACCATGGTCGGCGCAGTTCTCACGGGTCTTTGCATGTGGCTCTTTGAAATGATCCCACTCTATATCACTTGGCCAAAATGGCTTGCCTTTGGACTTATCCTGTTATTCTCAAAGTTCCCCATTGGCCTCCTTGTATCAAAAGGCTATTCGACGGGAGGCTACACAGCGATCGGCCAAGTATTGTGTAGGCGTTTGCGCATTCCTTTGCGAATCAGTCTCTCCATGCTCAACACGATCTCCATCTTGGCGATGTATGTTTCAAACGGCGCGAAATCTGGCGCATTGACCGCATTGATCGCACTCACTTCAGGATTTGCAACGGAGGCGTGGGCAACCATCGCGCGAAAGTGGTTAGATTCTTCCCATCTCGATCATCCAAAAATTGAAAACCACCTCAAATTTCCTTCCCAAATCGCGAAGATGTTTAGATTAAAATTGGAAAACCACGAGAATTAGGTGTGCGCTCTTCCGTTTGCATACGTATCGTATTTATGGATAAAAAACTCAAGATTTCTTTTACGAATTTTAATATCTTCATACCATAAGAGTAGTTCGCTCTGTCCAGCATCTGTCAAATGATAGAGCCGCTTTGCAGGCCCTGCATCATCCGTGTTCCAATACGAGGAGACACACCCTCGCTCTTCCAAGTCGCGCAGGACCCGGTAGACAGCCCCACTGTCGATTTCCCAGTGTTCCGGCATGATTGCTGAAATTTGATTCCAGAGCGCCCCGCCGTGAGCATCACGCTCCGTTAAAAACAACAAGAGAAACGCGGGCAAGTGCCGATTTTGTTTCCCGGGAACACCACGTTCTTTCGCCATCCTAAATTTCTCCTTGCCATGAATGAAGGGTCTCGAAGACAATACCGCCATTATACTGTGTTTTACAGGATGCGCAAGTAGATTCCTGAGCAAAGCAAAAGCTTTAAGGGGGAAAATTCCAGCAACGGAGGCAGCCGCCGTCAAACGCACCGTCGGCCGTCTCCGATCAACCGCACTCTACCCCTGCGTTTCACCAAAGCGATTCAGGAGCAACACCATATGCAGCATCGCCTGCTCAAAATCCTCAATGCGGATCGATTCATCAGGCGCGTGCGCACGCGAATTCCACCACCCACACCCTGTCGAAACAATGGGTAAAGAAAGCCCGAGGTACTCCCCAAACGGGTACATCGGCCCTGTCCCCGCAGAGTTTGGCGATAGCACGGCGTCCACGCCGTACGCCTCCTTCGCTGTCTCTTCGACCATCTTCACAAACGGATGATGCATATCCGAGCGATACGCGCGCTCCCCATTCACAAGACTCACTTCCACATCTGTAAAGCCGTGGCGAATCAAATGCCGTTGCACCTTTTCCAGAATGTCATCAGGGTCTTGATTGGGAACGAGACGACAGTCAAGCTTCGCCTGCGCCCTGCGCGGTAGAACCGTTTTGCTGCCTTCGCCGGTATAACCGCTCTCGATGCCACAGATCGTCATCGTGGGCACATACCACAAATGGACATTCGGATTCTCATCAGCACAGATCAGAGGCCGGCGAAGCCCCAATTGTTCCTTCAGTTGCTCCGCGTGAAACGGTTGCTGTTCAGCGTACTGGATCAGTTCGGGTGTAAGTGGCGCGACATCCTCATAAAAACCGTCCACCAAGATGCGATGATCTGCACTTTTCATGGAGGCGAGCGCCTGCACCAAGCGCCACGCGGCATTGTCGACGATGGCGCCATTGGAGGAGTGAAGATCCACGTCCGCGCCGTGACACCATAGTTGGAGATAACACATTCCCTTGATTCCCGCGACCATTTGCGGGTGACCCTGCACATTTTTACCGCCAAACTCCCAAATGCATGCATCCGCCCGGAAGCGCTCCGCGTACCTTTTCAAGTATGCAGGAAGCGCCGGCGAACCGATCTCTTCCTCACCTTCAATCAAAAACTTCACGTTACAGGGAAGACCCCCGTTCTCTCTCAAGACCGTGATGGCCTGCAAGCGAACCGTCAAATCACCTTTGTTATCAGCGGCGCCTCTCGCGTAAATTTTTCCGTCATGAATCTCTGCCCCAAAAGGTGGGTACGTCCACTCAGCGAGGGGCTCCGGCGGTTGAACATCGTAGTGGTTATAAAAAAGCAGCGTCTTGTCAGGATTTCCGTGGGGACCCGCTGCGAATTCTGCACAGATCACAGGATTGCCTCCACAATCATCGAGCACACTCACAACGCCACCCGCCTGCCTCACCATCGCTGTGACGAGTTGCACCGTTTCATTGATCCCGATCTGCTGGGCCGCAATACTCGGCTGCTGACAATAGCGTTGAAGCGTCGCAACGGCTGTCGGAACTTGCCTTGATACGATTTCCTTCCACGGTTTCACCTGCGCTCCCCCTTATCACGCGAAATCGATTCATAAACACAAACGGTGCTAGCAACGCAGCACCGTCTGTTTCATCCTCACCTCAATACAGTTGACAAAAAAATAATTCGACAAAAGTTCAGAAAATCCTCTCTTGTATTGCGTTCAACGAAGCGCAAGTGGTTCCGTTGACCTAGTTCGTGTGAGCGATAGCCCGAACGTCTGGATCTCTCTTTGATTCTTGCGTGATCGATGTTGACACTTCGTTCGCGTGCTCCCGCAATTCCGTGGAGAGCATCGCAGTAAAAAAGAGGAACAAGATGCCGAGAAACAGGTCGACGCCAAGGAGCGAGCGGAACGCCGTCTTCATCAGCAGCGGACTCGCGATGATCAAGAGCAATCCGATCACTCCGAGTGCATAGCCCACGTTGCGTTTCCAAGGATGTTTGTTCCACTGCAAAGCCCCGTGATTTTCAAGCAAGGTCCCGAAGATGATGACGATCATCGACAGTCCAGTTCCCACCCACATTGGATTGATATCAAATGCGAAGGCGGTCGCCGAGAAGCCCGTGAGGGCGTTCCAGCCGAGACCACTCGCAACCCCTATGATCATCGATGCGATCACCGTTCGCTCGCGAACAGCCGGCCAGAGCAAAAAGGTCAGCGTCGGTCCGACAATCGCTGCATTTCGAAGTGTCAAGCCAAACACAGCCCACCAGGCGAGTTCTCCTGGCCTCACCAATGCATAAATCACAATGAGTGCACCCTGAATGAGCATCGACAGCCGTGTAAAGCGACGTACGGAGGATGTGTCATGCGATTGTTGTTTGCGATTGAACAAATCAAGACCAAAACTTGACGCGCCAGAAAACATCAGCGGTGCACACCAGATCAGCGCCGCCGCCCAAAACCCTAGTCCGACGAGCAGCACAGCCCAGTGCGGCGCGACCATGCGCAAGTAGGTTGGAAAGGCGAGCAGACCACTCTTCATCACGATGTGGTGGGTTCGCGCCGCCATGCCAAGAAGGGTGGGGACGATGGCAAAACCGATGAGAACGATGGAAGAGACATAGACGCCGAGTTTTCCTTTGCGAACACTCTTGGCTGAGGAGATGGTCTGAAACTCTGCCTGCGCGCTGACAGAGTTCAGGATGTTCATCCCAAACCACACCAGAATCATCGCCAAACCGCCGCCCGCCAAGCCTTGAAAGTGTGGCTGCTTGGGCACGGGCGTCGTGAAAACGGCGTGACCGTGAAGGCTGTAGTAGGCTGCCACCGCCAGTCCGACTGTGAACAAGGCGAGGTTTGCGATCTGCACATACGCGAGTGACCAGAGACCGCCGAGAGACACATACAAAATGACCAACAGTGTCGTCAAAATCAAGACGACGGCAAGGTTCCAACCTAACATGACATGAAAATAGGTGGCCGCCGCCAACACGTTTTTCATCGCGAAAATTGGAAACGTGAGTCCGATCACAAGTGCGGCCAAATCGCGCGCCTTTTTACCGTAGACGCGACCCAGGAGGTTCGAGTTTGTCAGATAACCGATACCGCGAAACGGTCGAAGTAACACGCTTGCAACGAGTAGTGACGAGACGATCACCGAAAATCCATACCAAATCGCGGATAACCCTGTTAGATACCCTGAATCAAGCTCCACGGCGAACATGGAAGATCCCCACATCGCCGTCATCATCACAAAGACGTGCCAAATGCCAAAGGATCTCCCGCCATCGAAAAAATGGCCAACGTTTTTTGTCCGACGTTTCGAATACTGGCTTATGAGAAGCAAAAACAACGTATAGACGAGAATCAAGGCAAGAAATAGCATGACACCATACCCCTTATTTGCATCGGTTTACTGTAGATAAACCGACAATAGCTCACTTATCCGAGTTTGTCAATCGGATAAGTGAGCTATTGTCATGAAGATGGGGCGGTTCCCCGCTCCACCTTTATTCTTTCCCTGCCAACTCGCGCAATCGCCTTCTTCGCTCGTGAAGATCTGCCCACCATTGTATTTTTGCATCCTCATTCGTCGGCTCATCACCCGATAAATAAAGCGCAAGCTCATACCGTAACTTGCGTATTTCATTATCCCGCTCTGGGTCATCACGGCGATCCGTTCCTGTTTCTAAGTTCACCCTATACGCATCAAGCGTACCGTGAAAGTCGCGTACGACACCCTCTTGAATCTCCCAAATGCGATTCGCCACTTTTTGCACCAAATAGCGATCATGTGACACGAGAATCACGCTTCCGGGATATGCAGCGAGAGCCACTTCCATTCGCTCTCTCGTGCCAACGACTGTGTGATCCCAGGGAGTTCAAGCATGCACGCTAAAATGCTTCGATCCATAGGCAGAACATCAACCTGTTGTGCGAAGTATCCTACACGAAGCTCAGGATGACGCAAGATGTGACCACAATCCGGAGTCAAATCAGCGATCAAGAGTCGCAACAGCGTAGATTTTCCTGCGCCGTTTTGACCCATTACAGCGATTCGATCGCCTCGATTTACTGAAAGATTCAAGAGAGAGAAGTATAAGTGATCTGCCTCAAACGAGAAAGAGACATGATCAAGTGTGATCATGTGTTTCGCATTAAACTGCCCATCCCGAAAATCAATTCGCGCATTCATCTCCTTTTTAGGTTTCTCGATACTCCGTTCTTCAAGTTGCTTTAATGCGCGAGTCTTAGCCTGAAATCGGTTCGCATTCTTTGCTGCGCGTTTTTTAGCATACGGATCCCGCTCACTGGCAGCGTCGTGTCCTTTTTGAAACCATTCTCTATAGCGCTGAATCGCGGAAATCAAAGCTTGGCGTTCCTTTTCCTGTTTGTCATAGATCGCCTGACGTGATTGCTCCAAAGAATTTTGTTTTACACGATAAGCAGTGTAACCGCCGCGCGCGTAATTAAGTCCTGCATCCGTTAACTCATACGTAGATGTTGCCACGGCATCGATGAAGTGACGATCGTGCGATACAAACAGTACAGTTCCGCGATATTGGCGTACCCACGCCTCCACCCAGTCAAGCATCTCTGCATCTAAATGATTAGTCGGTTCATCAAGCAACAGAAACTTGGGTCGCAATACCATGAGACGTGCGAGTTGTGCACGCGTTTTTTCTCCTCCACTCAGAGTCACGTAGGGTTGCGTCCATGATGATTCAGGAAACTGCATCCGTCGCAGCACATTTCCCGCATCGACTTCTTGTCCATAACCGTCCAGTTTCAGATAATGATTCAACGCCTCTGCATACGCAGAAAACAAGCTCTCATGAGTCGACGATTCTGCAACTCGCTTCTCAAGTCCAAGAAGTGATTGTTTTGCCTCATACAAGTCGTGCTTTGCACTAAACACATAGTCAAAGAGGGACATGTACTCCGGAATTTCTGCGTGTTGTTCCATCATTCCATAGTCAGAGAGCCCGATTCCGCGATGAATGCTCCCTTTGTCCACGTCTAGGTTTCCCATCAAGCACTTCAACAGCGTTGTTTTTCCAACCCCGTTTCGCCCGATGAGCGCAACCCTCTCACCGGAATGTACCTCCAAACAAACGTTCGAAAAAATACGACGTCCCTGAATCTCTTTACTAATTCCGTCCACTCTTAACACGGCCATCACGCATTCCTCCGCACATAAAAAATACACGGGCGATTCTCCCCGTGTATAGCGCGAAAAGGAGTCATGAGTCGGACACTGCCCGCCCCATACAACTTACAAACGGCATCCAAAAATGGACACGCCTCTCCCTATCCGCCCTATATCGAGCATCGTCCCGAAATTACAATTACTGGAGCGACAAGGAGAATTGCATGGCGTGTAAATTGGATACCTCCGATCAAATGATATAATGATAACTATAGCGCAAATGCGCTCCGCTTACAATCATCATTTACAATCATCGCCGTATTCTACAAACGATCGACAATTGAAGATGATTTCCAGGGAAATTGTCCATTCTTGTCAAAAACTTGTGCGATGTTGTCACCCCCACCTGCGCAAAACCTTACTCACTCGCCTGATCGAGTGGCATCATGCGTATCATGGTGCCCACGTTTCCAAGGAGCCTCTGAGCGATGTTTCGCAGATAAGGGTCTTGCCATTCCTGTTCAATCCACTGAGGCGAAGCGAACGCGAGTCTTTGCGCCATCATTGAAAGCACGTCTTCTCGGTCCGGTTGCGCGGACAAAGACGCGCGTACCAAGACTTCCATGTCCTCCATGATCACGACAAGAAAATCGCCAAAATCCTGATGAATAAGCGATAAATCGCTCTTTGAATGGTTCTCACTTCGCAACGCGCGCATGCCTGTCTCAAGCGCCAGCAGGTTGTCGACAAAACGATGCAGAGCCATCAAGAAACCGCTGACCGAAGCGCGATCGAGCACGCCGCGCCGTGGCTCATTGACCATCTGCTCAACGACGGCCATCGCATTAGTACGCGCCAAACGCACTGCTTTGCGAGCGTCTGATGTCAAGAGACGGTTGTCATCTCTATCTCTCATCTGCTGAAACACCGCGCGCAAATAACGCCTATCGGCGCGCAAAAAATTGCCCAACGCATTCGGAACATTTGTGAGTTGCCAAGTTGGCCAAAGCGAAAAAGCGATCAGCGCAAACGCACTCCCAATCATCGTATCAAGCAGTCGATCACGCACCGCGAGTATTGGCGCCATATGTTCGAAAAACGAGAGGAGTACCACAATCTCCGAGGTGATGAATACAGAAAAAAGGAGGTAGTTATAGTTGAACACGGTGTATAAAAGTACTGCAAATACGATGATCCAAATGACGCTGAAAAAAGGCGCAGGTTGAGGAATGGCGATAAGCGCTGTCGTGACGACGACCCCGATCGCAGTGCCCACCACTCGCGCAAGGCTTCTGCTGACGGTCGAAAAAAAATCAGGTTTCAAGATGAGCAGCGCGGTGAGCGGCACCCAATAGCCGCGCGGAAGTGGAATCAGTCGATAGAAGACAAACGCGATGCCAAGCGTGCACGAAACGCGGATCGCGTGACGCAGTGCGGCGGATTGCCACGTAAAGTTTGCGCGCACCGTCGCAAACAAAGTGCGAATGGGCTGCCAAAAGGTGGGGTGTGATGTCGGAAGTTTGGCGTTCAGATTTTGCGGTGCGCCTTGCCGCATGACAGCATCGATGCGCTCCAAGCATGCGCTTATATGCTCGATTAGTTGCGCGATGACGCGCTCGATCGTACGGTCCCCAACCTCCGTCGCTCTATGTTCAAATCGTGTGTAGAGATCTTCTGCAAAAATTGCCTGAGCGAGCGAGTGCTCAGGCAGCATCTGACGATTGAGAACCGCTTCGGCAAATGCATCGATCGAAGCGCTCAACTCAGAGTAAAAAGATGAACGCCACAAACCTGCATCGCGCATCGCTTTCGGATCGCCTTCCTCAAGCAATCGAAAAGAGCGATTCAGCGCGACAACAGCGTTGCGAACATGCTCAATTTCATCTAATAAAATCCTTAGTTTTCGCCACGATGACCCGGGTAAACGCGAATCGTTCAATTGCGTCTCCGCATAGACGAGCGCCTGCACGACCGCAAGCTCCGATATGCGGGTACGCGATGCCACAAAGTGCCCGACTGCACGAAACACGCGCGACACACCGATGCTCTCTTCACGTAGTGGAGCAAAGCGATCCTGAACCCACATCAGTGAGATTTGCGTGAAACTGCCCAACATGACAAGCAGCGCCTGAAAAAGTGCGTGCAACGGAGCGGCGGGGAAGGCCATGAAAATAATCATGCTCTGCGTGGCAAGCATGCCAACCTGCGCCGCGGCGGGACTCACCGCGACCAGAATGCCAGCAAAAAAACCGTTCGCCATCAGCAATACGCCTGATGCGATCAGGAAGTGGCCGCTTAGTGTGCCGATGAAGGTGGCGACGCCAAGCCAGCCAAAGGCCAGGAGCATCGTGCGCAAGCGCAAGCGCGATGTTCCTGTGACGCCGGCAAACCCGGTGACGAGTGCGCCAATGGCCACAACGATGGAGGTTTGCACTTGTCCGCTGATGAGTCCTACGGCAAGCGGCAGCGCAATCCCGAGCGCATTGCGCAACCCCGCTTGGACGTGGAGTGAAGAACGATCATGCGACATGATGAGATCAAGCAATGCGGGAATTTCTCTTCGCTTCATGGCGGTTGTTCTCCTAGAAGTGATGTTTCGTCCGCGCCACGATTCGATTAAAGAGTGGTTTTTGCAGAACGTTTCTCAAGGATGGGCTCCCACGCATCTCGCACACCCACAAGCGCTAGCATGGTCAAAAATGCGTGTTGTACTCCAATGTGGCTTCCGCTGGGATCAAAAAACTCCTCAAGCGTGTGCATGCCGCCGCAATCTCCGCCGCCGCCGAGCGTGACGGATGGAATACCGAGATGGATGGGGACGTTTGCGTCTGTGCTCTGCGCCTGATCGAGAACAGGTTCAAGACCGAGCACGCGCGCCGCCGCAAGAGACGCGCGCACAATAGGAGCATCCGGTGACTGCTCCCCCGCCGGGCGATCTCCAATCTTTTCAATCTCGACGCGAAGATGAGGACGTTCAATGCCGTGATTCTCCTCTTCACACGCCGCGTGAACTGCGTGAAGCGCCTGATCTTCCAGCGCGCCGAGCTCTGCCACGTCATTAGAGCGAAGATCGAGCAGCATGCTGGCGCTCTGGGCAATCGTGTTCACAGACGTTCCGCCAGACACCCCTCCCACGTTAAACGTGGTTTTCGGATGGCTCGGCGGACGAAGATCAGCAATCTTTGCAATCGCGCGCCCTAACGCGTGAATCGCGCTCGGCGTCCCAAAATCCCCAAAACTGTGCCCTCCCGGGCCGTAAAACGTGATGCGGTAACGGCGACTGCCCGTGGCGAGATAGGTGGTGCGCGCTGGGGATCCCGGCTCCATGGAGACAAAGCCGTCAATCCGCGGAACATGATCTGATGAAGCCACATCCGTTCGCGCTTGATCACGAAACAGCGCCTTGACACCGCGCAGATCACCGAGTCCTTCTTCCCCAACGGTCGCCCCAAAAAGGATATCTCCGCGCGTTTTGATCCCGCTCTCTTGAAGCGCACGCGCCAGCCCCAGCACGGTAGCCAACCCTCTGCCGTCGTCCGCAATCCCTGGCGCAAAGAGACGCCCCGCGCGCCGCTTTACCGACACGTCTGTCCCCGCCGGAAACACCGTGTCAAGGTGCGCACAGATCAGCAAGGTTGGTCCATCCCCTACCCCGCGGCGTATTCCGGTCACATTTCCCACCCGATCGACGCGGACATCTTCGAGCAAAAGCGCTTCAAGTTTCTCCTTAAATCGCTCTCCGCGCAGATCCTCCTGAAACGACGGCGCCGCAATCTCTGTGAGTTCGATCTGCTCTTCGATCGTTCGCTCCACATCCGCGTGAATCCATGCGAGCGCGCGCTCCACGTCCGGATGGACCCGGACAGCTTTCATGATTTCTTGTATACGATCCGTCATCGCGCACACCTCGCCCATGTCTTTTTAGCCAAGTATCTCATCGGAAAATGCCAGTGTAAAGAGCACGAGACGCCACAGAAACGGATGAAAGAATGGTAGTATTCATATGAAATGGCACCTGAAACGTTAAACTCATCCATCCCCCAAAAGGAGCGTTCTCATGCCGAACTTCGGAAATCACGTCCAATTTGATGTGTACAAAACCATGGCCCATCCCGATCCGGACCGCCTCCCCGTCGTCTACGAAGAGTGGGAATCGCGCGCGCGTGAAGTGCTGCAGGATGGCCCCTTTTATTATGTCGCAGGAGGCGCCGGCGGTGAGCGCACGATGAAGGCGAACCTGCAAGCATTTGACCGTTGGAAGATTGTACCCCGCATGTTACAAAATGTAGAAGAACGCGACCTATCCGTTGAAATCCTTGGCCAAACCTTTGCATTTCCTGTTTTTCACGCGCCAATCGGAGTACAATCCATCATTCATCCCGCCGGCGAACTCGCCTCCGCGCAGGCCTGCGCAGCGCTTGGCGTCCCGTACATCGCGAGTTCTGCCTCCACCCATTCAATGGAAGACATCGCGCGTACTATGGGCGACGCCCCGCGCTGGTTTCAACTGTATTGGAGCAAAAATCCGGACATCGCCGCCAGCTTCCTGCAAAGAGCTGAAGCGTCCGGGTATTCTGCCATCGTCGTCACGCTCGACACACCGATGATGGCGTGGCGGGAGTTTGACCTAAAAAATGTGTATCTCCCTTTTTTAATCGGCGAAGGCATCGGCAACTATGTGACAGATCCTGCGTTCTGCGCAAATTTGCCAAAATCTCCACAGGAAGATCCAACCGCCGCAATCGCCTATTGGGCGCAGATTTTCGGTAACATGAGCCTGACTTGGCAGGACATAGCTTTTTTGAGGGAGCATACGAAGCTGCCCATTCTATTGAAGGGAATCTTGCATCCTGACGATGCAAGGCGCGCGCTGGATCACGGTGTAGACGGAATCATCGTATCCAATCACGGCGGGCGTCAAGTCGACGGCGCGATCGGCGCGCTTGATGCGTTACCGGTGATCTGTGACACCGTTTCGGATCGCATTCCAGTGCTGATGGACAGTGGGATCCGAAGGGGATCCGATCTCGTCAAAGCGATCGCGCTCGGAGCGAAGGCCACGCTTATCGGACGCCCTTGCATGTATGGTCTCGCGGTCGCGGGTGAGAGAGGTGTAAAGACGGTACTGCAACATTTGATTGCGGATGTTGACATCACGATGGCATTATCTGGGCAGCGGGCTGTTCGCGACCTCAACCGCGCGCTCCTTGTTGAATCAAAATGAGTGAGGATCGCTCCAAATTACATCGCCCAATCTTGTCAAGATCGTAGAACCGAAAAAACCCAGTTACCACAAGGGCAACTGGGTTGTCGAACACCGTTTTGCGCAAATCAAGCCACAAGGCCGATCGCTTTTGATTTCGTCAAAATTTCATTTGCAAGAATCTGTCCCGCAAGGATATGTCCAGCCAGATTCATATGCCAATTGTTGGATGCATAAGGCTTGTAGGACAGATGATGCACCTTCAAATAACTTTTCATGGCGCTTAAAAGGTCAAAGACGTGCACATGTGAGCTGTGTACTTCGCGAGCGCCTGCGACTTCCAAGTTCGTGTACACCTGTTCAAGCTTTACGTCATGGCCAACATACGTCGCAGGGGTAACTGGCGGAGTGACGATCCAAACATCCGCGCCGTACGCGACAGCCATAGAAACCTCATCTTTTATGACCCTCTCAAACATCGCTTGCGGTGTCTTTCGGGCAATATCATTTAAAAGTCCCCAAGCAATCAACACGACATTTGGTTTGACTTGATAAAGGAGCGGGTCGTATTGTGGAGCCAGCATGGTAGGGATACCGCCACTCACAGCCTTATTTACAAAGTTGATGTGAAGATTCAACTTTGAAGAGACCGTTTGCATTGCCCTCGTAAGATAGCCGTCAAGCTTAGGCGCATCATACCCTTGCGCGCTCGACCCACCGATTGCCATCACCGTTAATGTTTGCGATGAAGTGGATTTACCCTTTGTAAAAGCACTCGTGGTTGACGGTGAGGTTTCACGGGCGTGACGCACGCTCTGACCAGTAGGATTTGAACTCGTCGTCGCTCCTCTTGAGACATGCGAGATGAGCGTTACAATGAGTGCAGCACTGCAAACGACGGCGCCTGCACCCCACATTATATTCCGTTTTCGCACATGACACCTCCACGTAAGATTCGTATCTATAGTTATATCGTATTCTATTTTCGTCTTATACGATCCAAAATGACTCGAATTTATCGTTCCACAACGCGTAAACGTGTAAAAACCGTAGAAATTCGCGGCACTAAAAAAGTAAAGTCACCAAAAAAATTCGAAGTCTCCGCCAAACGTATTGACACCCTCCTTTACCTAGCACGAATGAACTATGCGCCAAATAGGTATAATGGAACTCCTCAGCCCTACGCGATTCTTGTGGCGTAGATACAGCTCATGGCTTGAGGTGCGCGTGTTGGTTTGGATCAGCATGGGTTTTGTCATTTTGGAATCTGTCGTTGGCGCAATCGCTGTGCTTTTACCATCTGTCTCCCCGGCAATTTTAGCCGTTACTCTGGGAGTCTCCCTCATCTCCTTTGCAGGAAATATCCTAGTAACTATTGTGCTCGCACAAATTCAACGCCAACACCCCTTCGGATCAGGAGATCCGCATCGTCTACGCGCAAATGAACTACCTAAAAATTTTACAAAGTGGACGCTTTTCACATTGGGTTACACCTTTATTGCAATGTATGTAGGCGCCTATCTTGCAAAGAGCAACATTTCAGACAGTTTTCGTGGTTACCCATTTCCGAGTGAAACGTACCATCAAGCAGGTTTCAATGTGTATTTTGATTTTCTTCATCGCGGAATTGCCATAGGGCTCTTCCTTCTCATCATCCGTCTTTTCATTTTTGCATATCGCTGGCGATTAGAGCGCCCCGATCTCTATCGAGGGGCGCTCCTCACTATACTTTTGGTCGCGGGACAAATTCTCAGTGGTGCATATCTAATCCTCACTAATCTTTCACTTTTCGGTTTTTTGATTCACGTGTCCGTTGTCTCTTGCCTCTTTGCCACCTTAGCGTATCTTGTTTTACAATCCCTTCCAGAACCCTTGCGCCCTAATCCATCATCGATTTCCCGAATCCCTTCAAAAAGCCCATCGCGAATTTGAGTGTTCGGTTTACATCAGGATCATTTAACGCCCTTCCGAGGTCTAACACGCCAATTTTTTTCGAGTTTTGCAAGGATTGTTTTCCATCTTCCAATCCTTGCGCAAGCCCGCTTAACAACGTGCCCGTCATCTCCGGGTCGAGTTTGGTCAATCCGCCTAAGGCGCTCATCATATTGTTGATGAGCGTCGTGGCTTCCGGGCGCAACGCCTGCTCGACGGCGATTTTCGCGATCTTTTCTTTCGCGACAACCATCGCTGTCAACGCTTCGAGAATACCACTATCGTACAGCTCTTGAAGCAAATTCATCGCCTGTTCAAGACTCTCATTCTTATCCGCTACCGCAGAGAGGAGGCTTTCAAGCGATTTAACGTCTGTAGGCTGCTCCGTTTTCACCGCACGCGAAATCTTCTGAATCGGCGCCGCCATTTAACGCGCCCCCTTATAAGAATCGGGTACATTGACATCCGCAATCGGCTGATAGTCGGCACGCGCCCACTTCCGCTCAACCTGCACACCCATCTGTGGCTTTCGCACGGCATTGCGCGGATTGTTGCGCGGCAGTGGACTGTCCCCTTTTGCCTTTAACACCTGCATCCGCACCTTCGCCTGTTTATACGCTGGCGTGTGCGTCTTCACATCAAAGATGTTCCCCGTCAACATATTGACGGCCGTTTCGTGGCTGGACGAGTGCATCGGCATATACACCGTCTGGCCTTGTACGCGATCCGTGACAATCGCTTTTAATTTGACCGCCCCATACGGTGACTCAAGCCGTACAAACGTTCCTGTTTCAACACCGCGTTGCTCCGCCAGCTCGCGCGAGATCTCCACAAAAACCTCAGGCAGTTTATCTTGAATACCAGCCACTTTGCCCGTAAGGTTGCCCTCATGAAATTGCTCGAGAAGACGCCCATTGTCAAGCGTAAGATCAAACTCTTCCGGGAACTCTACAGGCGCAACATACTCGAACAATGCAAAGCGCGCCTTTTTGTCAGGAAAATTGAATCCGTTCAAATACAGAACAGGTGTATTTTCCCCATCAGGCGATCCCCAGTGAAAACTTCCCCAGTCCGCCAATCCATCGTAATTGCATCCCGAGAAAAACGGTGTCAAACTGGCCATTTCCGCAAAAATTTCACGCGGATGCGCGTAGTTCCAAGCAAACCCCAAGCGACGCGCCAGTTCCATAAAGATCTCCCAGTCTGGCTTGCTGTCACCGAGCGGTTCCAGCGCTTTGTACAAGCGTTGAACACGCCGCTCTGTGTTGGTGAATGTTCCATCCTTTTCAAGGGATGGCGTCCCCGGAAGAATCACGTCTGCAAACTGCGCGGTCGTCGTCAAGAAGATTTCCTGGACAACCAAGAACTCGACGTTCTTAAGCATCTCTTGCGTATGATTCGAGTTCGCGTCAACCCACGCCATGTCTTCCCCTGCAATGTACATTCCTCTAAGCTCACCGCGCTCGATGGCCTCTAGCATTTGGATGTTGTCATACCCTGGTTGAGCCTGAATCGACACCCCGTACGCTTTTTCGAATTTCGCCCTGATATCGCCATCCGTCACCGGTTGATACCCCGGGAAAATATTCGGCATCGTTCCCATGTCACTCGCGCCTTGAACATTGTTGTGTCCGCGCAGTGGAAAAGCGCCTGCGCCTTTGCGCGCCATGTTGCCCGTCACAAGCAGCAAATTTGCAATCGCGCCAGACGTATGCGAACCCGCCACATTTTGCGTAACGCCCATGCCCCAACAGATCGCCGTTCCGTCCGCTTCATGAACCATTGTCGCAACCTGAATGAGCGTTTCTTTTGAAATACCCGTTTCCTTTTCGGCAAATTCGAGTGTAAAGGACTCCAGCAGTTCCGAATACGCATCAAATCCATTGACGTGCTGATGAATAAACGCTTCATCATGCCAACCTTGATCGATGATGTACTTCGTGACAGCCGCTAACCATACATAATCCGTGCCTTGCTTTGGCCGCACAAAAAGATCCGAGCGCTCCGCCATTTCGTGTTTCCGAAGATCAAACGTAACCAGTTTTTGCCCGTGCAATTTGTGCGCGCGCTTGATGCGCGTTGCCAATACCGGATGGCCTTCTGCCGGTGAACAGCCAACGAGAATGACCAACCCCGCAGCAGCGATATCCTCAATCGTTCCCGAGTCGCCGCCTATTCCACCCGTCTGTTGTAACCCCCAAGAGGCGGGAGACTGGCAGTAGCGCGAACAGTTATCCACGTTGTTCGTTCCAAACACTTGCCTTGCCAGCTTTTGCATCAGGTAATTCTCTTCATTCGTCATTTTAGAAGAAGAGATAAAGCCAAGCGCATTCGAGCCATGCGTATCTCTGATCTGTCCCATCTTTTTTGCGATCAAGTCAAGCGCCTCGTCCCAGGACGCTTCAACAAATGCATCCCCCTTGCGAATCAGGGGCGACGTGAGTCGCTGGTTCGAATTCACAAAATCCCAGCCAAATTTACCTTTAATGCATGTAGAGATACTGTTGACAGGCGCCTGCTCTACGGGCTCAATCTTGAGAATTTCGCGCCCCTTCGTCCACACTTCAAAACTACAGCCGACACCACAAAACGTGCAGACCGTCTTCGTTTTTTTCGTCCGCGTTTCGCGCATGGCCGCCTCAACTTCAGACACTGCAAAAATGGTCTTATAATCAGGCTCAACCTCTTTGACCAGTTGAATCATCGGATGTAACAATTCGTCCGACATCCCTGTCATGTAACCCGCTTCGCCAAGCATCGATTTCTCCATCAGCGCATTGCAAGGACACACCGTAACACAGTGGCCACAAGAGACGCATGACGACTCGTCAATCGGTTTTCCACCGTCCCACAACACGCGCGGCATGTCGTCTTCCCACGAGATGCTGAGCGTCTCATTGACTTGCAGATCTTGGCACGCCTCCACACAGCGCCCACAGAGGATGCACTGATCAGGATCATAGCGATAAAATGGATTCGACATGTCCACGTCATACCCTTTGGGGCGAAATGGGCGCGTTTGGTGACTCACGTCCAACATTTCTGCCGTGTTGTGGACACGGCAATTTCCATTGTTGTTGTCGCACACGGTACAATACAACAGGTGATTTTCCAAGATGCGATCCATCGCATCGCGCTGCGCCTCTTTCGCTTGCGCGGAAGCAAGGCGTACCTTCATGCCATCCTCTAGAACTGTCGCGCAAGCCCGCACCGTTTGTCCGTTGACTTCGCACATGCAGGTGTCGCAACTCTGAATCGGTCCCAGCACCTCTGAGTAACAAATATGCGGGTGCTCAATGCCTTGAGCGATCAGATAATCTAGGATTCGCGTACCTTCTGGCACTTGCCGTAACTCTCCATCAAGATTGAACTGAACATGGCCCATGCCTTGACGTCCCCTTATTCCATCAATTATGAAAAATAAAAACTACCCCACAAAACCAAATCTTCCTCACCGCATGGCATTGTGAGAAGAAATTTGCTTTTGCGGAGTAGTTCAAAGCACCTCGTGTACTTTTTGCCAATCCAAAAGCTATCTACCTATGAGAATATCAAACTTCATCCACTTCGACAACTAAAAGTGGGCGATCAAAGACAAAGACCGTTACTGCCAGATCCAAATCCACATCAAAGTCACTCAAAAGTGTGACAAGTTTGGCGCCAACAATGCGCTCGATTTCCGAGCGGGTCGCCGCATCCTCGTACACCTTCTTGATGTACGTCGTCCGCAGTTCGCGAACCATTCGCTTGCCTTCCTCCGTGTTTACCGCAAACCGCTCGACAGTCGTGAGATTGCCCTTGAGCTCACAGATCGCCCAGGCATCCAAAAACCGCGTGGTAACGTGCTCCGGCCCCTTGCCCACATGCTGCTTGCGAACCTCGCGGACAAAATTGCTCACCTGGTGCGCCATTTTTGAGCTGTTCATTTCATGTGCCCCTCTTTACCGCTTCGATCATCTTAAAACCATCGTCCCTGGATTTTCACCCAAAGACGATGGTTTTGCGCGATTCTATGAACTTATCTCACACCATGATCTTACAAATATCGTTTGTAAAGTCCACCGGATCCTGAATCGGCAGTCCCTCAATGAGTAACGCTTGATGGTACAGCAGGTTGGTATAGAGGCTCAATTTCTCCTGATCCTGCTCAAGCGCTGCGCGCAACGATTGAAACACACTGTGATTGCTGTTGATTTCCAGCACCTTTTCCGCCTTCACTTGTTGACTGTTCGGCATCGCATTCAGCACTTTTTCCATTTCGATCGTCAAATCGCCGTCCGCCGTGAGACAAACCGGATGATTTTTCAGCCGCTTGGAGATGCGGACCGCTTTCACCTTGTCACCCAGAATTTTTTTCATCTCGTCAAACAGCGCCTTATTCTCCTGCGCCTCTTGTTCCGTCTGTTCCTTGTCCTCGTCCGCTTCGATCCCCAAATCGCCGCTCGCGACCGACTTGAACTCTTTCTCTTTATAGTTCATCAACATTTTGATCGCAAACTCGTCGATTTCTTCAATAAAGCAGAGAATGTCATACCCTTTATCCACCACAAGCTCTGTCTGCGGCAATTTCTCAATTCTCTCATACGTTTCGCCTGTCGCATAATAAATGTATTTCTGATCTTCTGGCATACTCGAAACGTATTCATCCAGCGTGATCATTTTCTCTTCTTTTAATGAGTAAAACAGCAAAAGATCCTGGAGCGTGTCTTTGTTGCTCCCATAGTCACTGTAAACGCCATACTTCAACTGTGTACCAAACGACTTATAAAACACTTCGTATTTGTCTCTCTCATCTTTCAACATGTTCTGCAGTTGACTGGTAATTTTGCTCTTGATGTTTTTAGCAATCAACTGGAGTTGCCGGTTTTGCTGCAAAATCTCTCTAGAAATGTTGAGCGACAGGTCCTCTGAGTCAACCATCCCTTTGACGAAGCGATAATAGTCCGGGAGTAGGTCAGGCGCTTTGCTCATGATGAGCACACCATTCGAGTAGAGCTCTAAACCTTTTTCATACTCCTTTGTATAAAAGTCAAAAGGGGTCGTCTCCGGCAGATACAAAATGGCGTTATAGCTCACAGCGCCGTCGACGCTGATGTGCATATGCTTTAACGGCTTGTCAAAGCCGTAGTGCTTCTCCATATAGAAAGCTTCATAGTCCTCATCGGTGAGCTCGTTTTTATTCTTTCTCCAAATCGGAACCATGCTGTTGATCGTTTGTTCTTCCCGGTATTCTTCAAACTCCCCTTCGCTGCCTTCCTTTGGCCGCTGCCGCGTCACTTCCATCTTGATTGGATAGCGGATGAAATCGGAGTATTTTTTTATGATCGACCGCACACGATACTCATCCAGATAATCCTCGTAATTCTCATCCTCTGTGTTTTCCTTGATCTTTAAAAGGATTTCTGTGCCAACCGTAGCCTTTTGTCCTGATTCAATCGTGTATCCATCCACACCCGCAGATTTCCAAACGTATGCAGAATCGCTCCCAAGCGCCCGTGTGATAACCGTGACTTCCTCGGCAACCATAAACGCTGAGTAAAACCCGACGCCAAACTGCCCGATAATGTCATGCCCATCTTTTGCCTCATTTTCACGCTTAAAGGACAGCGATCCACTCTGAGCGATCACGCCCAAATTGTTTTCCAGTTCATCCCGCGTCATGCCAATCCCGGTATCCACAATCGACAATGTGCGAGTGTCTTTATCGATTTCCACCTTGATATAATAATCTTCCTTAGCAAACGTTAGGTTGCTATCCGTCAGCGCTTTGTAGTAAATTTTATCAATCGCGTCACTCGCGTTTGAAATCAATTCCCTCAAGAAAATTTCTCGATTAGAATAAATCGAGTGAATCATCATTTCTAATAACCGCTTTGACTCCGCTTTAAACTCTGTTTTTTGCATAAAAATGACTCCTTTCATTCGTCCCCATGGGGTTTTTATCCTTTGTCGTGGGGATACACCACGCGTTAGCACTCAACGCAAGGGAGTGCTAACATCACGGTCTATTTTACATACACATCCACGCTCTCGTCAATTTCTGCGTATAAAAAAAGATTGCCGCGACACAACCGCTCTTCGGCGTGTCACGACAACCTATTGTCACAGCTTTCACTCCACATGCCCTTCCGAAATTTTATGGAGAGCGTTGCGGAATACCTCAAAAGGTTGCGCCCCCACCACTTTATACGTGTCATTGATGATGAACGTCGGTGTTCCGGTCACACCCTGCTTTGCGCCTTCACGCTGTGCCTGCTCAAGTCTTGGCATATAGCGGAGATCCGCCAGTGCAGTTTTCAATTCATCAGGATCAAGGCCGCACTGACCCGCCATGGAGAGCAACACTTCCAATTTCCCGATATCTTCACACGCGCGAAAATACGCGTCAAAGATTCGCTGGTGGAAATCGTGGAACACACCCTTATCGCGCGCAAACTCACTGGCCATAAGCGCCAACCTCGAATTTGACAAAAGCTCCAAATTCCCAAAAGAGAGTCCCAACGCTTTCCCCGATGCCCTGAGCCTTCCCTGCATCTGCTCTAATGACGCAGCCGGAAATCGCTCCTCAAGCCGCACACCTTCTTTTGGCGTCTCGGGATGAATCTCATAGCTGACCCATTCATCTTCAATCTCGAATTCTTTTTTTAACGCTTCGACAATCCCGTTGCCGATGTGGCAAAACGGTCAGATGTAGTCCGAGTAGATCCTGAATTTAAATTTCATGTCGGCCTCCGCGCGTCGCTGTCTCTCATTCTTAATAGCCGACAACCTGATACCCATCTTCCACTAACCGAATGAGCGCTTCTCCGGCCGCCTCTCCATGTAAGCCTGCGCCAGATACTGCCTCCTCAACGCCAAATTGCTCCGCATTAAACGGGCAATACCCGCCGTGCACTTCTGCATCTCGGAGCATCGCGAGCGCCTCTGCCACTTTTGGACTAGGCTTACCGACCAGTGCCACGCCAGGCCCAAAGAAGTACACCTCCACATCTTGTCCGCGATTCTTCTTCAAACGACTGGCTAGTACGATACCAGAGAGCGCTTTTGCCTCTAGTTCTGGTCCTGCTGTAATCCAAAATGCCAACTTTGCCATGTCAATTCCCCCAGGATGAAATGATGTGCTACAAGTATACAGCAAATCCGCTCGCAACATCCCATTGCAACATGTTACCGCGATCCCTTCAGCGACTCGTTTCATGCGCAACACGCAATTTCTTTAAACGCACAAGAAACCGTGTCATCGTTAACACCGTGCCTGCGATCCCAATGATCACCCCCATTCGAAATGCAAAGGAAGACGCGTGTGCAAAGCCAGCGCTTGACTGCAAATCATTCCCCGATATTTGGAGAAACAATACGGTGAGCGCCACACCCACTACGCGGCCAAAGTTTCTGACTGTCGCGATCAAACTCCCGGTGAGTCCGGATTTTTCAATCGGTACACTCTCGAGGACAGACACATTATTGGGAGACGTGAAGAGCCCCATCCCGAGTCCAAACACGGACAGGGCAACCACAATGTCCGTGTAAGACGAAGCCGAATTTAAAAACGCCATGAGCGTTAATCCGAGTGTGCCGAGAAACAGTCCGATGGCTGCAGGCCAATTCGTGCCAAATCGATCCGCCAGCCAGCCTCCCACAGGTGAAAACAAAATCATGCTAATCGCCTGCGGCGTGAGTAAAAGACCAATGTGCACCGTGGGGATACGCAACACATCATGCATATAGAGTGGCAAAAGAAAGCCAGGGAACATGATCATCACATACGACAAGAAGCCTGTTAGATTTCCGAGGACAAATCTGGGCAATCGAAACAGCGACAATTCGATCACAGGACTCTTCGACGTTAACTCCTGCCATACAAAGGCTGACAGCATCGCGACGCTCAGAATGAACGCAGTCAAACTCCGAAGATTCATCCAGCCCCAGGTCTGTCCTTCAGAGATAAACAGCATGAGACTGACAATCCCCACAAAAAACAGGATCGAACCCATAACATCAAATCTTCGCGCGGGTCTATCGGAGCGAATCGGCATCATGACCAAAACGGAAGCGACAACCGATACGATCCCAATTGGAACATTCACCCAGAAAATCGAGCGCCACCCGTACGCCGCAATGAGCACGCCACCAACCGAAGGTCCGACGATCGTTCCCGCCGCCACAACGCTTCCAACAAGTCCAAGCGGTCGGCCGCGCTGACCGGCCGGAAAGATATAGGAGACAATCGACATGACGTTTCCCATGATGATCGAGCCGCCTATTGATTGGACGATGCGAAACAGGATGAGTTGCGTGATGCTGTCCGAGAACGCACAGAGCATCGATCCACCTGTAAAGATGACAACCCCTGTGATGAACACGAGCTTTCGGTTCATCCGATCGGATAGACTCCCGACAATCGGCAAAATCCCCGTGATCACCAGTAAATACGCAGAAATGACCCACTGCAAAACCTGTGGCCCTGCGTGAAATTCTCGCTCTAAGACAGGCAAGGCTACGTTCATCACGCTGCTATCCACATTCACCATGAACGTCCCCGTCACGGCGGTCGAAAACACAAGCCAGCGATACCAAGCCTTCTCTGAGTGGCGCATCTGCCACAAGCGCGGATGGATCATTACCTCGCCCCCACGATGCTGTTTATACAATTAACCTCAACCGTCATGAATCGACACAAGTTATACGACATGATACTGTGTAAAACAGTATACAGGAGCCGTCAACCTTGCGCAATCCATGTGTAATTTTCACTCACATGGACAAGTTAGGTCTAGCTTTCATTGCCTGACCCATAATCCGTTTGGCAATTTCATTCGAGGGGACATTGAAATGAGTGAAACCACCCGTCTTACCATTCTGCAATTGAACGACATTCACGCATACATTGACCTGCACAAAGAAATGTTCCTCGAGGATTCTGGCATTGCTCACTATCGAAATGTCGGAGGCTACGCCAGAATTGCCACGCTGATTCAAGCCGCGCGAGCGCAAAATCCAGACGGGGTGCTTGTCCTTGACAACGGTGACACGTTTCACGGCACCTACCCTGCAGTCGCAAGCAAAGGGGAAGCGCTCGTCCCGATTCTCAATGCACTTTTGATAGACGGAATGACAGCACACTGGGATTTCGCCTATGGTCCAAGCCAATTCCAAACATTGTCGGAGCGACTTCACTATCCCGTCCTTGCAAACAACTGTTACGCCAAAGAAAGCAATCAACGTGTCTTCCCATCCCATACCGTGATCGAGCGCGCTGGCCTAAAGATCGGTATCATCGGAATCGCCTGTCACATCATCGACAAGACGATGCCGCCCCACTTTTCTACTGGCATTCGATTTACGATGGGCAAGGATGAATTACCAGCCCAAATTGCTGCACTGCGAAATGAAGAGCAGGTCGATCTCGTCGTTGTCCTCTCTCACCTCGGATTTCCACTTGAGGCAGAGATGGCAGCCGAGATCGATGGCATTGATGTCTTACTGAGTGCCCACACGCACAACCGCCTCTATCATCCCGTCAGCATCAACGACACCATTCTCATCCAATCCGGTTGTCACGGTTCTTTTATGGGGCAGTTGGAGTTGGAGATAGAAGACGGCAAAATTCGCGATTATCGCCACACGCTCATCGAGGTGGCGCAGAGCATCCCGCCCGACCGCGAGGTGGCAGCTCTTGTAGAGCAGGCGCTTCTGCCGCATCAAGAAATGCTCCAAGCGATCGTGGGGCAGACGGAAACGGCGCTCCACCGCTACGCACAACTCGAGACGACGATGGACAATCTGCTGTTGGAATCAATCCTTGAGGTTGCCGAGACAGAGCTCGCGTTCTCGAATGGCTGGCGATACGGGGCGCCCATCCCGCCGGGGCCGATTACACTCAATGACCTGTGGAACATCATCCCCACCAATCCCCCTGTTTCAACCGTCGAGATCACGGGGCGGGAACTGATGGAAATGTTGGAAGAGAATTTAGAAAAGACGTTTGCCCGTAATCCGTACGGTCAGATGGGCGGTTATGTAAAACGCTGCCTTGGCATGAGAATGTTTATCAAAATTGAGAACCCAGCGGGAACGCGCATCCAGAATCTCTTTGTCAATGATCGGCCAGTCACCCTGGATCGCACATACCGTGCGGCGTTCGTGACGATGCAGGGCGTGCCTGAAAAATATGGAATAAACCGAAAAAACCTTACTTGTTCAGCGATTGACGCGATGCGCCAGTTTATTGAGCGACGCGGTGTGATTACTGTTTCACTGCGCGGAACCGTTCAGGTGGTATAGCGAGTCTCAGGATCGAGCTTTATCCACGAACGGATTGTACTTCGTTATCGTGCGACAAAAAGGTGCCAAATTTCGAAACGGTTCGAAACTGTGCGGAGAAGAGTCCATAGATGCCCACGATGAGCATAAACAAAACGCCAGTAGAACGCATGATCCACCCCGGAGCAATAACATTGCTCAATGTGTCATACCCCAAATTTGCCAATGACATGAATCCGCCAGCTAACACTAAGTAAAGGCTGGTCACTCGTCCTGTCATCTGTTTCACCGACATGTGCTGAATGTATCCAAGACTAAGCGTCATAAAAATCGCCTGCGATGCGCCTACCAAGATGATCGCCAGCATCGCCAGTACAGGCGTTTCGCTCAGTGCAAAAAGCGTTAAAGATGCACCGCTGATGACCGCTGTCATCCAGTACAATCCCCCTCGAAGCCGGACACCTTTTACACCCGCCAAAAGAAGCGTTCCAAAAATCGATCCAAGACCGATCGCACTCACAACCAAACCATAAAAGGCGGTCGAGCCATGCAGGGATGTTTTTACGAATTGAGGCAACATGCCCATATACGCCATTGTCAGGGCACAGTGAAACCCTACAAGCGACACCATGAGACCGATCGTGGGATTCTTGCGAACATAGATGAAGCCATCAAGGAACGGGGCAAAAATCGTACGCCTCCGCAAATCCTCGTCGGCCAGGCTCTCAATGTGCACGTTCGCGAGAAAAAAGACAAGTGTCCCGGCAAATGCATAAAAGAAGGTGGCTAGCAAGTAGGCCATGCCTGGGCCGAATAAGATCAGCAGAGGGCTTGCAAGCGCTGGTCCGACAAATTCGGTGCCCCTTTGTGCCACAGCCTGTAAGGACAACGCGTTGAATAACGTCTCTTGCGGCACAACGGACGGAACAAGAGAACTGAGCATGACGCTCAAGCCACTTGACGCAAATCCAAAGAGCAAGGACAAGATCACAAGCAAGGCAGGCGTCTCCAAATGGAATCGCGACAAAACGCTGAGCAAAACAGTGATCACAATTTCAATCCCACACGCTGAAACCATGAGTATCCTTCGATCCATGACGTCTGCCAATACACCGGCAATCGGCGCCCCCATAATGTTAGGAATGAGTGTCGCAAACATGACAGCGCCAGACCACGAAGAAGAGTGCGTGAGCGCGTAGGCTTGCCACGTGACCACCAGTGTAAACGTCCAAGAAGCAGAATTGGTCAGTGTCGTAAGCAACCATAGCCATCGATATTCGCGAAACGCAAAAGCATGAAAAAATGAGCGGATCAATCACATTCCTTCTTTCACAATCCTACGACTTACTGGATTCACCCGCTAAAACCCACTTTCCTGCGCGCAGGATGGGCACTCGCCGTCCGTCCATTGT
This sequence comes from Ferroacidibacillus organovorans, assembly GCF_001642725.1. Classification (GTDB taxonomy): domain Bacteria; phylum Bacillota; class Bacilli; order Alicyclobacillales; family SLC66; genus Ferroacidibacillus; species Ferroacidibacillus organovorans. The sequence continues at coordinate 12,780 of NZ_LSUQ01000003.1, read as the reverse complement.
CTCGCCATCGACATTTAAAATCGACATGCGCCATGCTATGATTCTATCCACGCTTCACAAGCTCTTCTGGATCCATATGCTGGCCATTTACGATTCTTGTGGGATACGCATTTCCAATCGCAAAATGACAGGAGGCATTCTCATCATAAAGCAGATTTTAAAAAAAGATACCCTGCTCTGCGACAGGAGACGTGATGGGAACCAAGGCAACCTCGCCAAAGAAGATGGGCATGAACAATGAGACTTGAATCCTGCACACTTTGTCATAAAGCAATGCGTCGATTCTGGCGCTCAACCGTCAACTCAAGTATCATAAAAATAAAATGAATCCAGAGGAGCGATCAGAATGTCGTCACCCATCAAACCTCCCTTTACAGAAGAAACCGCGCGCGCCAAAGTCAAAGCGGCAGAGAACGCCTGGAATACGCGCGACCCGGAAATCGTCGCTTTGGCGTATACGCCTGACTCTGAGTGGAGAAACCGCACCGAATTTTTTAAAGGGAGAGAGGCGATCAAAGAATTCCTGCGGCGCAAATGGGCCAAAGAACTCGACTACAAATTGATGAAAGAGCTTTGGTGTTATACCGACAATCGTATCTCCGTGCGCTTTGAATACGAGTGGCGTGACGCAGACACCGATCAGTGGATGCGCACTCACGGGAATGAGCACTGGGAATTCAACGACGAAGGACTTATGCAGCGCCGGGACATGAGCGCAAACGACTATCCCATTGATGAATCAGAGCGACGATATAGCTAGTTTCTGGGCCCTGTCTCTTTCACAATCCATCTTGATTCGATGTTCGCGTCACAGACTCAAGCATCTTGCATACCTCGATGTGATCCTCCACAAGAGATCACATCTCCTCGTTCATCCTGATTCTCCTTTGGCAATCCGCCACCAGCAGTCCCGCAAAACGTGATGCAGCGCACACCCGATCTTGCCCAATCTCGGTATGGTTTAAATGAAGCGCTAAACAAAGCACCATGAATTTCAGGGGTTGATCCCTGAGTCGCTAGGTTTCAGATCCCTGTTTAACCAGGAGGTTACGCGCTATGCGCATTCCAAACTTCAAATCTGAGGAAGGAAGCATCCTATACAAAAATACGGTTGGGCGACTGATCTCCCCGCGCGTTGCGCAAGTCATTCTATCCCGCATTGCCCCGTATGAAACATCGCCCACTCGTCGCAACGTGCTCGACCTCGGCTGCGGTCCAGGTGTGTTGAGCTTGTCCATCGCAGCACAGTACCCACAGCTTATGGTGACTGCCGTGGATTCATCCAACTCGATGATCGCCCTGGGACAAGAAGAGGCCGCCAAACAAAACCTCAGCAATATCGATTTTCGGACCATGGGCGCAGAAAAGATCGATCTTGAGCCTGAAGGGTATGATCTGGTTCTATGCAATCTCGCCTTTCCGTTTTTTTCGCATCCTTTTGACAGCATGCGCGAAGTGCATGAAGTTGTTCGACCTGGTGGAACGGTTTTTTTCACTGTGCCTGGAAGACGGACATGGGAAGAATTCTTCGATGTCACCACTCTCGTTCTCGGAGATATGGCCATGATGGCAAAACCCTTTCAAAGCAAATTCACACAGGCGGAGGTGTTGCCAAATGCCATGGCCGCAGCCGGTTTTGGAAAGCTCGAAGAAGTGCGAACCCGATTGCCCTTTCACTTTGAAAGCGGTCAGGCGGTACTGGATTTCTTCAGCGAATTGTTCCATTTGCTTGATTACGCGCCAGAAGACACCAAGGCGGAAATGATAAGCGCAATCGACCAGGGACACCCAAACGGGTTCACGATGCACTACGAGGTCGTACTCTTGTCGGCTCAGCGATCTCAGATGCCTGAAACATCGCCAGAATTGACACCCTCCCTGGTATGGTGAACCCCGTCACACTGAGGCGATTGAGCCATTCGCTTCGGATAGCATGATGGGAAACACATGCTCAGACAGGACTTCAAGCCAATTGGTTTCATCCGGTGTCAATGTGGTCATTGCCGTCTTCATCATTCCCAGACAGCGGATCAGCAGCATAAACCTCGCCTCCAACCGAAAACCATGTTTCTGAAACAAATCGCGAAGATCTGCGACAGTGAAGTGTTTACTTAACCCCTGCAGCCCTCGGGCCAGTTCTTCCGCATTCGATGTTGATTGCAGAAAACCGAGGTTCTGCAGGATTCTCACCACACCATCCATGTCTCGCAAATATGCGCGCTGCAACAGATCGCGAAAAGCAGCCCGCTCGTCAGAGGTATACTCTGCGACCATGCCAAAATCGAGCAAGGCCAGGTTTCCGTCAGGAAGTATGGCCAGATTTCCAGGATGCGGATCCAGATGGACAAAGCCCGTCACCAAGAGCTGTTTTACGTATGCACCCAGCAAGGCATCCCGAACAGCCTGCCGATCCACACGCCAAGCTTGAAGTTGTGCAGTGTCCCGGATACTTGTTCCTTCGATCCACTCCATCACCAACACGCGAGTTGTCGTGTAAGCTTCAAACGCCTTCGGAATCACGATCCGCTCATCACTCGCCAGCGTCTGCCGCAACCTCTTCATGTGTCCTGCCTCCGCGCGCATATCCATCTCCCGTGTGAGCGTCGCCGCAAACGCCTTGTGCAGCGCAATCAAATCCAGGCGATTGCGCACCGTAGAAATTCGGTCGGTAATGCGCGCAACGTGACGGAGCGTAGCGAGATCGACCGCTACAAGGCGCTCGATGTCAGGCCTTAGCACCTTGATGGCAGCGGTCTGTCCACTCGTGAACTTGGCATGGTGCACCTGTGCAACCGATCCCGACGCAACAGGAATCGGATCAATAGAATTGAAAATAGGATCCATCGGCTGTCGGCACGCTTCTAAAATGGCATCTCTCACATCGGAAAACGCGACAGACGGAACTTTGTCCTGAAGTTGTTGGAGTTCTTTTATAAATGCCTCCGGAAACAAATCCTCGCGAAGACTGAGAAATTGTCCCGCCTTAACCATCGCACCGTACAGGCCATTTGCCGTTTCCCTGATCTCACGTCCAGCCGCAGCAAAGTGTCTGTCAATTTCCCCCTGTGCACCCCCATGCTCCTGCAATCGTAGAATTTGCCTGTAGGTCTTATACAGGTGGATGGCCAGTTGAAGGATCTGCACCCTTCTACGCATCGCGCGAAGTGCCACGACTCACCGCCTCGCTCTCTTCTCTCTACCCATGAGAATTTCTTCTCTGCTGTGACGTTCCGCGAAGATAATTCTCCTATGCGGTCAGACTAACACATGTCGACTCAGCAGATTGTGCTTTGAGTCACACCCCCTATGCCTCCGCATTCGCCTGAGTTGAGGCTTTGACGCCACCTCATTCCAAAATGTCACTGTGTGATATGAATCACGATCCTGGTCCATCAGGTGACGTAAAATGCGAGTTGTGAAGTCAACTTTCTATTCAGGAGGGAATTACCCATGAGTGAGTTCCAAGCGACAGTCAATGCGACAGAATATCCTCCGCACCAGAAACACAAGGTGATCTTTGAAACATTCGACAGCCTGAAACCAGGAGAAGCGATGCTCCTGATCAATGACCACGATCCGCAACCGTTGCGTTATCAGTTTGAATTGGAACGCTCAGGAATATTCTCATGGGAGTACATTGAGCGCGGACCCGAGACCTTTCGCATTCACATCGGTCGTGTCGGCGCATGACAGCCAGCGTCGAGTGGCTGCCAGTAGGCCACGTGCCGCACGGCTATCGTCGTGTGTTTGTCATCAAGCAAAACCAGAAATTGCGGCATGTGATCAATTTAGCCCACATGCCGTATGAATGGGTGTTTCGCGTGAAAGAAATGGCTGGAGTCGAGGGTGTAGAGGATCCGGCGCTATGGTGGGGATTATCTGTGATTGTCTCGCTTGTAGCAAAAGGGACATTACTTGGCGCTGCGAATCTGGACACAGCAGACGACGGATATCTTCAGATCCGGCCACTAGAGCCGATGAAAGATGAGTTGATATCTCTAACCGCCTATCAGGAGGCGCTGCGGGTAGGCGTTTTTGTCTTCTCTTATTAGACGGTAGCGCGAAAGGGGATCACTGTGGCGAAAATAGATATCGTGAATGAGAAAACCATCCGGATCTCAGTTGAACTCGTGGATGCCGTGAAAATGGTTGATGAAGCCGCACGAGATATTCTGACGTACTCGTCGGACATTGTCACCATCTATGAGAAAATGCCCGCATTTGACTATACGAATTTCTGCTTTTACGCATACGACAGCGCTAAGCTGTTTGAATTCGTGCTCGGTATGGATCCGAGAAATTACAACTCGTTCTCTCTTGACGCGCCGGACGCCTTTTTCTATACGCTCTATGGCGGAATGGCAGCGCTGTACAATACCGCAAAACAAGAAGCGCAAAGTAAGCACCCTGCGTAATTCCAATAAGGAGGCATCAACATGGACCTGATGGATCTGTTGACGGTCGAACGTGGGGATGCACGCCTGACGATTGACGCCCGCGATGCGATTCGGAAGGGGTTTCATCCAAGACACGAAATTCTAAAACTGGTCGACGAGTCCCCTCGCGGAACACTGTGCGAAGTTTATGTGCCACACCGGACTGGCCCGCTCATTGCAGCCCTTGAAGGTCTGGGACTTCGCGTGGCGGTAGCAGAGGTTGAGCCTGGACACTGGCGGTTGCGCGTGATGAAGCTGTGAGCGTTAATTGAACGCCCTGCGCGGGCATCCGCGAGGCAATCACCAAACACATGAGTAACAGAATCCATGTTAGGGCTCATTGCGACTGTCGTCTCACCATCATTGAGAGTGTCATTTTCGCCTCTGGCCGGATGAGCCCGTTCAGCAATTCTTAGATTGTGTAAAACCACGCAGGAACCGAAGGTTGCAGCACCTCAGTCTAAGGAAGCCCCAGAGTGAATTAACTAAAGACCGGCTTCTTTTCATTCAAACCAAGCGTCTGCGCGGTTGTCGTTTGTATTTCTTGAAACAGCGCTACATTCTCTAAAAGCGAAACACCAAACGTTGGAATCATTTCTTTTATTTTGGATTCCCACGCTTTCATTTGCTCTGGGAAACACTTTTCTAATACCTCAAGCATGACGTAAACAGCCGTAGAGGCGCCAGGTGAAGCGCCGAGCAACGCCGCGATCGATCCATCTGAGGCACAAATCACTTCTGTGCCGAATTGAAGCGTACCTTTACCGCTGGTCTGCGTATCTTTGATCACTTGCACGCGCGTACCCGACTGTGCGATGTCCCAATCCTCGCTTTTGGCGGTCGGGATAAACTCGCGCAACAATTCCATACGCTGTTCATGCGATAACATTACCTGTTGAATCAGGTATTTCGTCAATGCCCTCTCTTTCACACCTGCCGCCAACATCGTAAAGACATTATTCGGTTTTACAGAGTCGATCAGATCAAAATTCGATCCTGTCTTTAAAAATTTTGGCGAGAAACCGGCAAACGGTCCAAACAGCAATGTCTCTTTATTGTCGATGTATCTTGTGTCAAGATGCGGAACAGACATTGGCGGAGCGCCAACCTTGGCCTTGCCATATACCTTCGCGTGATGACGTGCCACCACTTTGGGGTTATTACAAACCATAAAGAGTCCACTTACCGGGAATCCCCCAATGTGTTTTGATTCTGGAATACCCGTTTTTTGAAGCAGAAGCAGGCTGCTTCCTCCGCCGCCGATAAAAATGAATTTTGCAGAATGGCAATCATTTTTACCACTGCCGAGATCACTCACCTTTACTTCCCACGACCCGTCGTCAGTGCGTTTTATGTCGTCAACACGATGCCTATAATTTATCTCTACACCCTTGTCTTTCAAATGATCAAACATCATGCGCGTTAAAGCGCCGAAATTGACATCCGTTCCAGAGTCCATTTTAGTTGCCGCAATCGGTTCTTTCGATGAACGGCCTTCCATGATAAGCGGAATCCAATCCTTCAGTTTCTCCGGGTCATCGGAAAATTCCATCCCTTGAAACAACGGATTGCCAGACAGTGCCTCAAACCGTTTTTTCAAAAATGCTACATCGCTCTCCGTTTGTACCAAACTCATATGAGGAATGGGTCTGATAAAGTCACGCGGGTTACGAATCAAATTGCATTTTACAAGATGCGACCAAAACTGTCTTGAAAGCTGAAACTGTTCATTAATTTTTATCGCTTTACTTATATCGATCGATCCATCGGAATCTTCAGGGGTATAATTGAGTTCACACAATGCCGAGTGTCCAGTACCTGCGTTGTTCCATTCGTTTGAGCTCTCTTCTCCCGCGTCGTCGAGTTTCTCAAACACCTTGATGGTCCAATCCGGCGCCAATTCTTTTAGCAGTGATCCCAACGTCGCGCTCATGATTCCGGCACCGATTAAGATGACGTCTGTTTTCTTCTGTGAGTTGTTCATCATAACCATCCTTATACTCTAATGATTGGAAAAAGAGTCAGCACGGCTTCCTTATTCAAGGTTTCTGTCCAAAACTGTATTAGAAAAACAAAACCATCTGTTTCAATTATACGCCGATCCCATTGCGTAGTCCACGTCCCATTCCGTCAAAATAAGGCCTCGCAAGGAAGATGAATTCTCGCTGCGATGGACGAGTCGCCCCTCTTTAACCTGCATGATCGTGAGTGAACAGACACTTTTATTCACAGAGCCCCGTGCTGGTCTTAATCATCCGTGACTCGATTTTGTTGCAACACGTCACGAAGCACCGTCGCATTGTTCCTGTCTACATCTTTTGCACTAAACACCAGGGTCAAAGCACCTGCAGCAGCAGCCTCGCGCAACGTTTTGATGCACGCGGCGGCCTCGGGACGATCGACCAGTTCCACGCAGTATCGCTCGACAAACGCTTCCCAGCGTGATGAATCGTGGTGAAACCACTTCCGTAGTTCGTGACTCGGAGCGACATCCTTCATCCACACATCGATTCGGGCAGTCTCTTTCGTCAGTCCCCGCGGCCAAAGCCTGTCCACCAGAATCCTCTGTCCATCCTCCTCAGCGGGTGCTTCATAGACTCGTTTCAAATGAATACCCATCGACATCCTCCTCAGGCATGCGTTTTTTATGATTGAAACGTTTTTTTGCCTGTACCAACTGAGCTTGTGTCTGATCATGATTTTAACGCATAACAGCTCTTGCACATGATGAATTGTAAATTTCATTGCCCATAAGTTTCATTTCACAGCCTCCGATGAATCACTCTGCATAGAATGATACCATCCGTTTAAGTTTATCTGCTCGCTTTTGACATAAGATCATGCATTTCCATTGTCTGACCACCCCGGCATCAAAAAACCAGCCCTGCCTGATCTTTAGCTCCATTTTTGTTTATCACATCGATATTCAAAAGGTGGCTCGCTAAGCGATCGTAATCTTATCAGCTATTTTTGTATCCGTACCGCAAAAGCAGCGGCAGCAGCAATGCCGCCCACCAGCAATGTTTGAATTGCACTCTTGAATTGATTGACCCCTGCGAATCTGCCTCTCACAAATTCGAAAATAAACAAGGCTATCAATGTAATTATCACGGAAATCACGAGGACCGTATTGGCAGGGAGATATCCGCCCAATCCTATGGGAGTACAGCCTGCGACTATTTCGGACATCCCAGGAATCACTACTTAAAGAAGTTTGAGATACCGTTCCTGATAAGCCGGCAGCTAATGCGAACGGAACCATAAATTCAGCTACACCGATTCTCAATATACTTTACACACGATTACAGCATTCCCTTGTGAATAGATAAATTCCTAGTCGGTCATACTGATTTACGGAGGCGATTTCAAAATGGATGTATCTTTTCTTCAAGAAGAACTAAAACGTTGGGGAGAATTGATCATAACTGTTGGTGGGTCTACCTTTGAGATTCACGGAGGGGATAATGTACAATTCGACATTCAAAAGAACATCATCAAGTTTAGTGCACCTGATGCCCAATACATCCTAAATGCCAACAGCATAGCAGTTGTAAAAATGCACTTAGGTCATATTGCTCAATAAGGGCAATCAACCGATACAAAGAGCCCACAGCGCCATGGGGTCAGACCAGTCCCCCCACGTCGCTGTGGGCTCTTTCTATTCTCCGTATGTCGTTAATCTGCCCGCTAACGCAGCAATCGTCCAGTTGAAGGATATACAGTGTGATTGAGACAACCGAAAGTGTTTCTCTATGTGTGTCAGCATATCATCTTTTTATTTGATTTGCTCCGCCAACTCCAAAATAATTCCCTCTGGTCCACGAACGTAGCATAACTTATAACTTTCTTCATATTGCTGTATCTCACTAAAGATTTCCGTGCCCTTCTTTTTCAATTTGGCAACAATGGCTTCAATATCTTCAACAGCAAATGCAATATGTCGGATACCCAGCGTATTTGCAAAGGGTATCTGAATATCTTGTTCATCTGATGGCGTGTAAAATTTGACTAGCTCTATCCATGCCTGACCATCTGGCGTTCGCAATCCAACACATGCCGTTTTAACGTCAGTAAGTCCAATTACCCGACCCAACCACTCTCCTTCCATTTCCCATTCCCCATGCACTTCAAGTCCCAAATCGAGAAAAAATGCTTTAGCTGCTGAAAGATCATTTACGTTTACACTCACATGATCGATTCGATGGATTTTCATGTCCCATACCTCCTTGTGGATCAAGCGCTCTTCGCATGCTGATTCGCTTAAAAAACGGTTCATAAACGGAAGCATGATTCAGCAAACCTATCACGAATTCTTGACCGTTAATACAATAGTAAACTGGGAACACCTTCCCTTAAATTATACGTTGACTGACCACATCGATCTACCTGCGCACCTCGGCATCAAAAAACCCAGCCCCCGCCTGATCTTTAGCACCATCTTTGTTTATCACATTGATATTCAAAAGGTGGCTCGCTAAGCGATCGTATACATAACCTAATTTTTCCATGGAGGTTATGCGGTCAGTTTTCAGTGTAGATCGACAGTGCAACGGTTTGTAGCGCAAAATACGCTCACAGTTGAGGACAGCGCTTCCTCATCCGAGACGATCGACATGAACAGCAGCGGTTCGAGCTTCAGCCTCGATCAGCTCAATCCGGGAGTGTCCGAGATCGGCTACATCGACTTTGGCATCCCGCCGGGGCTGAAGAACCTGAAGCTTAAGGTCGACGGCAGCTACCCGATCAGTTTCAGCTCCGTGGACTTCTCGCAGCCAAACCTGCAGTCGGAGGACACATAGAGATAAACCACCACCCCATTCGGCTCTTCTACAGTCAGTCCGTAGAATCCAGCAATTTGCTCATCGAGCACAGCGACAAAGACTTCACATGACCGTATGTGTAACCAATGGTTATCGTAAGTTCCTCACGACACTTCTCCATAAACGATTCATCATAGCCCCAAACAGCTTTTGATGCTAATACGATCGAAGTCAACGTGCTGGCTTCATCCCTTGTAGCTCTCCGTATCGTTACATCCATTCTTGCTACTCCCATCGATGTCACTGAAGAAATATCACATTTCTCATTATATCTCCATAAAAAAGAAAGCATGTTACTGAACACTTATGTCCGTTGATCAGTAAAGATTACGGGTCTTGTACCTCAAATGAACTAACCCATTGGATGTCTCCCTGAAAAAGTGACGTAAGCGTTCTTTGAATCACAATTGGCAACACATCATGGCTCACAAGATTCTCTTCATTATTCATAATCCGACCGACGAAGCGAATGAATTCTTGCGCCAGCAACACCCTATTCCGGCACCATACCATAAGCGATCATTATCGTAGGATCTGTAAGAGTACTGAATTCTTACCCATGATTACTGGCGTCGATGGCTAACGGCCTGGTCGTATTCCTTCGCAAAGGCATCGTATTGACCCATTGATTCTTCCTCCAGCTCGCAGAGGTCCGGTTCCATTTTATTCAAAATTCCTGCTATAACAAAACACCCGATCTAATTCAGGATTACTGCCCTTGAGCGCCAAAAAGGCAACAACGATGCGCCGGATCATCATGCAATGCACTGGCACCGTTATACAGCTAATGCACCCGCTGAATAAACGTCGATCTCATTTTCCGCCCGAGATAAATTTGGTTTATTGAGGTTTCAGAGGGGAGTGCTAGGTGGAAAACAGCCGTTCTCCCGAACGGAGGAAGGGGGCTTGAATTCAAAGTCGAATTAACCGGACTTGTTACCCGGTCGGAATTTTTTTGATACATAATTCCAGATTGGTAGATAAACATTAGATTTGCTTTCAGGGAAAATCATCGTGATGGTTTGGTTTGTGTTAAGGCTTATATACATCTCCGAGTACTGAATTCCACCGTATCCGAGCTTTGTAACTAAGGTGTCAACTATCCATTTATTCGGAACAACAGTGTAGCTCTCCGAAATAAATCTTTGTTGTCTACGTTTATTGGGAATATTCCCCTTGAATGCGGCAACCATCTTTTTGAAGTTGTATCCATTCCCGCTGCCCATGACCGCATTGGGAGTCCCTACAGCTACAAGCATCACATCTGATTTAGCTACGCCTAAACCATAACCGTTGTGAAATGAAGCCATGCCGGAAGGGGTAGTGAAGTATCTCCCATCCCCATCATTCGAACGAGGACCCGTCTTCCAAGTAGATGGATACTCAACCGAGAAACCAAAACGATCATTCGTGTAGGTTTTCCATGTTCCTGCCTGATTAATGGTGTTTGTTGATGTACTTCCACTCGTTGTAGTGTTAACAGTACCACAGCCCGCAAGAACTCCGACAGTACTCAATGCCACTCCCGCTACTGCAAATTGCTTATATCGCTTCATTTATGAAGCATCCTCCTTCTTGTACATCTAATTGGAAGACATCACACCACACTTAATTCCATTCCAACTTGTGGAGTGGCTTTATGTACAAAAGAAAAATCACTCTTGATGATTACTGCCTGTCAATACATTCGCGAACTGGAAACACCTTCCCCTAAATTATACGTTGACTGACCACATCAATCTACCTGCGCATCTCGGCATCAAAAAACCTAGCCTCCATCAGGGAGATTTAGTTTCACCACATCGGGGTGGTACTGGTTTTGCGAGGTGAGCGGACACGAATGCCACAAACGCGGCGGGGACAAGAAGGTCACCTGCCCCAGTTGTTCTGGCACGGACAGGGACTAATGCGTCTCTGCGCTGAACATCCGCCTGACGCCGACCTTCGACGGTCATCGCATTCTGCCTCTCGCGAGGTTGCCGTACGCCACAGCGTTTTTCCGGTGGCTTCGAAACAAAAAAAGGATTGGGGTCATGATTTTGAGCCGCACGACAGAATTTGTACTCGGACTCATAGGCGGTATTTTCGGTTTCGGCGGTACGTTTTTCGCACTGGCGTTCGGCGCAGTCGACAAGGCCGTATCGGACTCGGCGCCGCAGCGTTCGTTTTCGCGGCCATGGCAATCGTCGTCGCAATCGTCGTCGCAATCGTCGTCGCAATCGTCGGCGCAATCGTCGGCGCGATCGTCGTCAAGTTCAAGGCGAAACTTGGAGGGTTGCTACTGCTCATCAGCGGCATCGGAATCATCATCTCGATCAGCCTATTCGGTGTGCTTCCCGCTCTCCTGCTGGTCTCGCAGGTCTGATGAGGCTCCTTCGCAAGGGAGCGAAAACGTCGTCGCCAAGCGTATCGGCGTAAGCTTGGCCCAGTCCGCCGGAGACATCGCGTATGGACTGAGCGACACTGCCAAAGGCACCCACTCCATCGTCCAGTAACGATGACGTACACGGGGAACTCGTCGCACACGATGCACTCGTCGCAGTTCACCATCCCCGACTCGAGCGGCGACTCACAGGTGCTAAAAAACCTGAAGCTTCAATTCGATGGCAGTTACCCGATCAGCTTCAGTTCGACGGACTTCTCACTGCCCAACCCGCAACCGGGATATTGATACTGATTCCAATTCAGGGGGATTACCTGGACGCCATGGGAATATCGGATAATCCCACTTTATCCAGTCGAGAGAAGGACCTTCTTGCAGTTTCGTGCCCGTTAGTTCAACGATGGACCGCATGCTGAACGTTTCACCCCGGGTTATTGAGGAGGTCTGTTCGCCTATTTTGACTTACCTTATCGCGAGAGGCCGTTCAGGTTGAACGGTGCAACTACTTTACCAAGTCGTAACGGGCCGCGATAACGCCTGCCTTGAGCGTCCGGCTGGACAGCAATTTGAGCCTGATTTTCTCGCCGCCGCCGTCAAAAACCGATTTTCCGCCACCCAAGACGACCGGACAAATCGTCAGAAGGAATTCGTCGATCAGGCCGAGCTGAAGCAGCGTCTTCGCCGCCCCCGGGCTGCCAAAGATGACGAGATTCTTGCCTGGCTGTTCCTTGAGTGCATTGATTTCCTTTGCGATATTGTCCTTGATCAGCATCGTATTATTCCATTCCGCATCGTCCATCGTGCCGGAAATGACGATTTTCTTTACATCCTGCAGCCAATTGGCATGATCCATACTGTGCTTCGACGCATTTGGATTGTCCAGCACCGTGGGCCAATAGCTCTCCATTAACCGATATGTTGTGCGTCCGTAAACTGGAGAGCCGACTTGGGCTACGACCTCCTCGGCATATTTCTCGAATTCCTCGTTGTACGGAATCCAATCCAATCCTCCGTTCGAATCCGACGCATACCCGTCAAGCGAGACATGCATGAACAATACGAGTTTCCTCATTGTGTTTGATAACTTAATAGTTGACCACGTGGGCGTTCTTTGACAACTGAAAAGTTGACCACCCCAAAA
>NZ_LSUQ01000002.1 GCF_001642725.1 Ferroacidibacillus organovorans | reverse complement strand
TGGGGTGGTCAACTTTTCAGTTGTCAAAGAACGCCCACGTGGTCAACTATTAAGTTATCAAACACATTTCTCTCGCAATCTCACGTTTGAGGGGCGTGTGGGGTAACCCGTGCGGGTTCAAGTCCCGCTCTCGACACCAAAAAAGACTGAAACACCGCAGTGTAGCAGGGTTTTTGAGCCTTTGAGCTCAAAAACCCTGCTACCATTTTATAGGTGATGATTTGGCTGGATTTATGCGTCGACGTGTGGGCACACACGTCCGCAGCAGTGCTGGGCAATAGGGGCCAAGTCCTGCAGAAATACATGAAGGAGCGCGGAAACGCGCCCACAGACGCGCTGTTTGTGACCATCGACAATGAGCCCATTGCCATTGGCACTATACAAAAGCTCATCAAGCAGTATGGGGAACAGGCGCGGATTGCAAACGTTCGTGTGTCACCTCATACTTTCAGACATACAATGGGAAAATATTACATTTTAGCAGGTGGAGACATTTTCTCTCTTCAGCGGATACTTGGCCATAGCAGTATGGAGACGGTTCGCATATATGTAGAGATGTTCTCGCATGATGTGAACCTGCAGCACAGTAAGTTTAGCTTTGTGGAGCATCGGCTGAGCTAGTTCTGGTGACGGCCGGGAGTGGTGCTTCCGGCCGTCACTAACTCGATCATTATGACTATGAACCTATGGAGGGCTGACATATGGTGATTCGAAGACGTGTACGCCCAACCCGCTGTTGAAGCACGTGGAGGAATATTGTAAATCGTCGAAGCCGCTATTTAAGTTGGAGTGTGACGAAGTAAAGCGCGCGGCACGTCTACAGGCCGAGGTTTTTGTGAATCATCCGGATATGCAAATCAAACTAAAGGAAGTCATTGGAACTTCAGGCTTTTGAGTCGACTTCGTGTAATGGGTTACCGGTGATTTGGCAGTACACCAGCACGGCTTTCTTGAACATTCGCCCACGATTACTGAGTAAGGGACCGATACCAAGTTTTATAAACACTTTGAAAAGAAGGGGGCGGTGTCCCCTTCTTTTCGCCCATCCTCAAAACAGTTCGTCGTCACTACTTGCAGTCACAATCCAGTGGGCATCATTGCCAAAGTCATCCAAAGTATGGTTGTGATGATCAGTAATCTGTTGAGCCGACAGAACATCATTGTCGGTAGTAGAATGTGCATCTGTGATAAGAGTCACATCGAATCCGAGCGTTGTAGCACGTCGAGATGTCGTATCGACACACATTTCTGTCTTAAAGCCGCAAACAAACAATCTCTGGATTCCCATCGCCCTTAGAATATCCTCTAGCTCCGTTGCATAAAAGGCATCCGATGCTCGCTTGTGAATCACAGTTTCATCTTGAGTTCGGATAAGGCATGGATGAAGTCCCCATCCTGGCGTTCCGATTTTCAAGTTACCCTCATCCGAATCGTGTTGAATGAACAGGATGGGGACTTTTCTTTGACGTGCTTTTCTCAACACGTTCGCAATCCTTGTCAAAACAATTTCGCCATCGCGCACCGTACTCACTAAACCATTTTGCGCGTCTATGACCATAACAGCACAAGCTTCATTACTCATTTATTTTGTCCCTCCTGATATGCTTGGTTCAACCTTTGGGAGGGATCATCAACTTATGATCTCTCCGAGTCAAGCAATAATCACTGGAAGGACCTCCTTTGAAAGATACCCGATCAATCTATAAAGTTGAGCATCTACGTTACTTACTTACTTACATACTATGACTCTGTTGTACTCTCCTGCCCTAATGCGCAACAATCGCATTGGTGTCTCTCTGCATAATCGTACACCCGTTAATCGTCTCTGACTATTGCATTTTCGCACCCGTTTCGTGCAATAAGATACAAAAGTCTTGTTGTTCACAAACCTAATCATTCGGTATCTATTGCGGCAATCGCTTCGATTTCGACTAGCTGATCTGGATAGCCTAACACTGTCACACCAGACAAAGTGCTTGGCACATCATGATCTCCAAATTCCTTCTTTACCATGTTCCAGGCAGTTACCAAATCCGTCGAATTTTGAGTTGCCACGATAACCCTGGTATATACAATATTCCGAAGCGCAGCGCCGCTATCCTTCAGAGCTTGCTTCAAATTATCTACGCAAAGCTTGGCCTGAAGCTCATAATTATTGATAAATGGAACTTTCCCGTCTTTATCAAGGGGACAAGCTCCTGCTAAGAAAATCAAGTCCATTCCCGAGGGTACTCTACTGGCGTATGGGTAATCCACTGAAGCTAGACTCCCTGATTGTATAAATGAAACGTTTCTCTCCATAATTCCCTCCTTATTTCAGTTACGGATGGAAGGTGTGGCAAAAATGCTGATCATCCGCTTACTGATTTACCAACCTTTGCTAAACTAAACTGCCAGCATACGCAAGATCGCTTGGTCGAATCCCATGTATAATCATACACTAGTGCCTATGCGACGGCTATTGCACACTTGCATCCTTTACCTGAAGAAGAGATACCCGCAATGAGCATTTCAACTCCTTGTTTGCCTTTCGCAGTCCACTCGCTTTTGTTGGTACATCTGTGTTCACTTCATAGTCAAAACAGTTTCTAATGCGGTTACTGGATTGCCCGTCCGCTTCAGCTCATAAAGGTGACTACCGACCTGCCATGCAATGATGGTAACTAAATGATTGGAACGCTTTGAAGTCCTCGGCTGTACAGCGGTGATGAACCCCTTGCTGTACGGAGCAGGAAGCATATGCGAATGCATATAGCTCACCATGTTTCTGGAGACACCCAATGCATCTGGAGTGTTAGCCCAAAACTGTGTAACAACTGACCACCGCCCTTCCTTCCAGCTATAACTATTCAATCCACCTTTGTTTGAATGTCGCGCTTTAATTCCCGAACCGAGACTAACATCGGAACCTGTTGGAATGAACTGTCCAATACTTGTGTCTTGAAGATGATTTAGTGCATTGAAAGCAGTAGCGGTGGAGGGATAGGTCCTTTCAGTCAGCCCAAAGTCGTGTGTACCATATTCGCTCAGTTTGGCAGATGAACTCGCAGATACATTCGTCGATGGAACCGACACACCTTTTACAGGATACACACTGTAGAAAAGTTCCCCCGATTTGTTAGCGGCTGTGATAACTTGCCCATTGGCAAAGGCAATAGAGGCGTAGTTGGGGAGAGACATACTCTTCGCCGACACTAGGACACCGGCAGTGCTACCGCCTTGCACAACTTTTTCTAAGACACTTACTGACATCAGTGCTTGGGGCTGACTTTTAACCATCTGATACATCATCGACCAAGAATATCCAAATAAAGGGTTCTGTTTTATGTTCGTCGAAACGCCAAACCAAAGTTGATTCATTTGTTTTTGGACGTTGGACGTAACAGTACCTTCGCCCCAATTCAGCATGTAATTTAACCCATTCTTCAAATTAGCCTGTTCAGCAAGTTGCAAGTCATGTACGAACCATGCTGGAGCCGAGACAGCTGGTGCCGCCGCGTGCGTCACCTCCGACGTCTGAGATTGCCCTGCATCTCCAGCCGCAAATGAGTTGCTACAGGCAGTAAGGGTTATCCCCGCAACAATGATCAATGGCAGAATTAAAATTCGATTCTTCATGATGATCGCTCCAGTTGTCAAGTCTTTTACAGCCATATAGACGAAGCGGGAGCGGATTTGGTTACACAATTATTTGTGCCTATTTTCGCCATTTGTCCGAGATATGATACATGCCTACCTTGAGAGATATTGATGATAACTGCCCAGTTGCGCAATAACCTTCACTATGACCGACTGCATAATTAAACACAACCGTACCACCCGCCACTGCAGATGTGTACCCTGATAGTGCAACAAGGAGTCGAATTTGACCCCTTGTTGTTTCGGACACTTATTTCCCTTTACGACCGACGATCATTCCGAGTGCAATCCATCTATCATTGTCTAGAAGAATTAACTCTTTTTCCGCCTCAGATATTTTGCTGTTGCCTGATATTCCATCCACCATATGGTGTAGTAGGTCCAATTCAGGACTTGATCGTGAGTCGACCGGTGATATTTGGCGTTGATGAGGTTCAGAGACCGACGGATGCATGGATTCTACACTTTGCCAGATACATTACCGATCAATGCGGTTGATTTCATATACCGACGATACAAAGAGCGAGGATGGTTCACGTTACAAATTTTAACAAGTTGATTCCACTGACTTCTGATGACTTGTTTGAGCGTGGGGATTATGGATGTTTGGCCGAACGGTTCCAGGTTCCATCCATTCGTCGAGGAGTAAGTCCTGAACCGATTTCGGAACTTCGAGCGGGCGTGCTGAGTATCTCGGAGTATACGTGCAGTTTGTGGAGCGGGAACCGGGGAGTTATGGGCGGGATTGTCTGACCCTGCAAATATCGGATGAGACGGGGCACATGCAAGCGCTGTGGACCTTGTCGGAGACTCGGGGGAATCAATTGATCGAGCAAATAGGCGATGGAAGGGAAGCGGTTGTCTCAGGGATTGTGCACGAATGGCCGTTAGGATCAGGGGAAATGCGGATGGTACTCGACGATGTGGACTTGGAAAAGGTCATTTTGGCCATTATTGAGCCACCTTTGACAGAAACGATTGATACCTTGATGCAAATTGTTCCGAAGCTGGAGCGGTTGCCAAAACCAGTTGCAAGCCTGGTCATTGATTTTTTAGAGAGTCCGATTTCTATGGATCATCTTCACCAAGTTTTGGTGAAGATGCGCCGAGCACTGGACTTGAATCCGGATGGGCCATGGTACTACGTAGTTTGCCTGGCAGCCGTTGCGGTGGAAATTAGTAAGCTGTCAACCACGGTACGAGCGCGAGTTGTAGAAGAGTTGTCGCATATCTTGAAGAAGATGGTGGACGAGTACGTCTTGTCGCGCGAGGATGCGGATCAGGTGTTGAACTTAGTGACACGGGGATTTTTGAGCTTCGAAAACGCGCAATCGGCCAGCGAGTTTCTAGTTGACCAGGCGCTCATTACATGAAGTGATGGGAATGATAGGCTGTCTGCCTAGCGAAAATTCCTGGGAGATCGCGCCTTCGCAATGAATCATGCCCATGGCGATTTCATGTAAATAGCGCCTATATATGGATTAAAACATGAATAGAGTGGCTCACGCTCAGGTAATCGAAGCGGCTCAAAACCAAGTTAGCAAATACAGGGATACCTTAACACTGCCAAGAGGTTGGGTCTTTTTCTATGCGTTTTACGTCACCTTGTGAGTGAAACCAAAAATCCCCGGAAATACTTGCCCTGCTTGGATTTTTGACTCTTTCTTGTTCTTCCGAAAACGACTTAATGGATACCAAGCAATGGGTTACACAGAGCGGAAGCATTGAGTTCTTCTGTCTGTGGCTTTAACTACACGGTCAAGTGTTATAATGAATGGACTTGGAAAACGGCGAAAGGGGTGTTTCTCCAAATGGCGATGAATGAGAAACTGGATCCGGAACTAGCCATGAAACTTCGGGACTTTCTAAAGAAGAATCATATTGATCGAAAGCGAATCGTGATTGATGTTGAATCAGAGACGATAGAACTAGACCCAGTTGAAGACTTGGAAGAGATCTTAAGTGCTCCCCCAGATTTCACCGCGGAGGAAGCGGCACAAGCTATCGATAACATTCGTCGCTCCCGAGAGGAGTGGGCGTGATTGCCGGGGTACTTGCTTGATTCCAATATCGGAATATACCTATTAGCGAATGACGAATCTGTCACCAACTTCCTTCGGAAGATTACTGGCGAGGGGGCATCATTCTTCTTTTCGGCCATTTCCGAGTGTGAGATTAGAAACAATTTAAGACCCGGTGAACATCTGAGGGCGGACAGACTTTTGATTGAACGACGTATTCTTGTTGTGGATTCGAAGGTGGCACAACGAGCTGCACAGCTGCAACTGAGCCAACGCGCAAACAGTCGGTCGATTAAAACGCCGGATGCTTTAATTTTAGCCACTGCGCTTGAAAATGAACTCTCTTTTGTTTCCAGAGATAAACAACTTCGATTTGCACAATTGGAATACGGTTTGGAATTTATCGAACCATAGTTTTTTTGTTACTTAAGTACAAATACCGGCGTTGTGGTGGAGGTCGTGGATGTGAACTAGCACGGATCGCCTTCACCCCAAAACCCGCGTAAATAGCGGGTTTTTGCCATGTTAGGGTTGAGTTTGTAGACCAGTTTGTAGGTCCTGCTTTGCACTACAACACAAAAAGTTACGTTCTCACAGGACTATATTCGCTCGATTGACTCCTTATCTATTTCGTCGGTCTTTGAGTGACTTCTGCCAACGACAAACACAAATTTCTATACTTTCGGTCTATATCTCTGTCAGTCCTTTGTGAGTGAATGATTCAATCGATCTTATTTACTCTTTTTCCTTGCTCGGGTCTGTGCAAGGGCAGAACCTGCCACGCTTTTAGAGGCTGCACTGAATCGTTTGTCACGCAGAATACGTGAGGCTTCTGAAGCAACGGATTTGCTTGTGACCTTACGAGTGCTACTTTTCATGGTTCATACCCACATATCATATTAAAAATAACACATCACTACGATAAGTTAGACAATTACCTGTTACAGCGTTTCACTGGCTAATAAATCGATTTCTATGGCTTAGCCATTCCTATTTTTATCCATTCCAAGCAAGTAAGGTGCATTTCACAGAAAATTAGTACACTATTCTATACGATTACACATCCTTGGATGCGAAACCTCGCTTTTGTCAGATAGAGTTTTGCGGACGTGTGCATAAGGATTTTGATACCAGGGGAATCGGATGTTCACAGTGCTGAATCAAACCGACGCACGACTTAATCAGAGGCGTATCGTTAACCTAGAGTGAGCGTTGGGAATTCTTCATCAATGCCATCCTGTACTCCAACATCCAGTTAAGTGTCTCAAGTATCTGATCCAGGTCGTCCTTTTTGCGTTCGACCTCACTCATCTTTTGACGAATCCATTCAATCACCTCGAGATTGGTGCGCATATTCGTATCATGGTCTTTCAAGATTTCCTTCAGTTCAGAGAGTGTACAACCCAATCCCTAAAACTTCTTTACCAGATTTAGACGGTCAATAGCCCCTTCTGAATAGTTGCGATCGTTATTATCTTCTCTATTGACATGCCGACTGTCCAATAAGCCTTCTTTCTCATAAAAACGAATGGTGTAAGCTGTTAACCCCGCCTTTTCAGCTAACTCTTGAATTCGCATGCAAATATCTCCTCATGATCACTTGCCTTAGAGTTCACTCTATAGTTTAGACTGATATTGTTCAAGTAAAAATACATCCTAACGTTTAAGGAGGATCTCGCGATGCGTGTTTTCGTAACAGGAGCAACAGGCTACATTGGTTCCGCCGTCGTCCGAGAACTCGTCCATGCTGGTCATAAAGTCGTCGGACTTACCCGCTCGGGAAGTAGTGCCGCTATGCTTAAAGAAGTGGGTGTCGAGATACATCATGGTGCCCTCGACGATCTCGACAGTCTTCAAAGCGGAGCTGCTGCTGCGGACGGTGTCATTCACCTTGCATTTAAACACGATTTCTCAAACTTTGACGACGCGCTGAAAACCGATCTACGCGCTGTCGAGTCAATGGGAGCTGTGCTCAAAGGATCGGGGAAACCGTTCGTGATCACGGCTCACGCCAACGGAGCTGCATCGGAAAACGAGGTGAAAGCCCTGGCTAAGCGTGGGGCACGGACATCAATTGTGTCTCTAGCACCGTCCGTTCACGGTGAGGGTGACAAAGGCTTCGTGCCAAGACTCATCAACATTGCCCGCGATAAGGGTGTCTCAGCTTACATCGGAGACGGATCCAACCATTGGACGGCTGTACACCGACTTGATGCGGCGCACCTATTTCGCCTCGCGCTTGAAAAGGCACCAGCCGGTTCACGGCTAGATGGGGTCGCCGATGAAGGGGTGCCGTTTCGTGATATCGCCAGTGTCATTGGTAAGCACTTGAACCTGCCGGTGGTCAGCATTTCGCGTGACGAGGCAGAATCCCACTTCGGCTTTCTCGGTATCGTTGCAGCTCTCGACATCCCAAGGTCGAGCGTACAGACTCAAGAGCTCTTGGGATGGCATCCATTGCATCGTGGACTCATGGCTGATCTCGAACAAGGTCATTACTTCAAGAGTTGATGAAAGAGTAGCGTTACTACCCACGCCATCCAAAAGTATGGGCGGGATGAACGCGACTGGGGCGCTGGAGCGGGCACTAATCCAGCGCAAAACGTAGTCTATTCACGAATAGCAGGTCTCGCGAAAGTAAGTTTATTAACCATGATTTAGGCTTCTATGGTTTGGTCATTTCGCTCCCTTAAATGTTTTACATCCTTTCTAGGTGGCAATCCAAACAGGCGAGAATATTCGCGACTGAATTGCGAAGGGCTTTCATAGCCAACTCTGAAGGCGACATCTGCGGCATCTGTCGACCCGGAAAATAGCAGACGCCGCGCTTTCTGGAGCCTTAGTTGCTTTTGGAATTGGATTGGACTCATGGCAGTCACCTCTTTAAAGTGCCTATGAAGCGAAGCCACACTCATACTCGCCATTTCCGCGAGTTCCTCAATCCTAAAAGACCGCTCCAAATGATTCACGATGTGTTCGATTACATTTCTGATCTGATAACCGGCACTTCCCTCCATCGCAATATGTTCAAGTGTAATACCGTGTTCACCTTGTAGAATCCGGTAGAGAATTTCTTTTGTGATGATCGATCTGAGAAAAGGGATATCCTCTGGATGATCCAACAAACGTACTAACCTTAGTACAGCATCTAACAACGAAGGCTCCATCTGGCTGACAAACATACCGAGATTCGAATGGTTGTGTGGTCCAATGTGAACCTTAGAGTCACTCAGAACCTCCAATATTTGAGCCGTAGTGAACTCTAGTTTAAGACTTAAATAGGGTAATCCGATCGATGCTTCCGTGACCTGAGCGGTAACTGGTAGGTCCATGGATGCGACAAGGTAATTAGCAGAGCTATACTTAAAGCGCTCTTGACCTAACAAGACCTCCTTGGCTCCTTGCACGACAATGCAAAAAGAAGGCTTATAAACTCCATAAGTCGGTCCGGTTATATAGGAGTGACGAATGAAAAATAGAGAGGGAATTTTCGTTTCATGAACGCCGTCCTGTTCTGAGTGGCGCTCAATGAGTTTGGCAAGGACATCCTGTTGGTTTTCTGCTTGTTCAGACATAAAATCCTCCTCATTTCTGAACTCTTGATTGCTACGATTATAATCCACACTCATCGATTCTTTCATGACAGTGAGACGATTAGGCAAGAATTTGAGAAGAATAGGATAACGGTTACGGCTCTAACAGGGTAATAATAATAACGCTGATACGTGTTATGGGAGGGTTTCATGTGCAATACGTGACTTTGAACAACGGTGTTGAGATGCCGATCCTCGGCTTTGGCGTTTTTCAGATGACAGATGCAAATGAATGTGAACGAAGCGTCCTTGACGCGATTGAAGTGGGGTATCGTCTGATTGACACAGCGGCTTCCTACCTTAATGAGGAAGCCGTTGGCAGAGCCATCAAACGAAGCGGCGTACACAGAGAGGAACTGTTTATCACAACAAAACTCTGGGTTCAAGATACCGGGTATGAGCGAACCAAGAAGGCGTTCGAAAACTCCCTACAGCGACTGGGCCTCGAATATTTGGATTTGTACCTTATTCATCAGCCGTATGGCGATGTGTACGGCTCTTGGCGTGCCATGGAGGAACTGTACCACGAGGGTAGAGTCAAAGCCATTGGCGTGAGCAACTTTTACTCGGATCGTCTGATCGATTTAATCATCCACAATAAAGTCACGCCTGCCGTAAATCAGGTTGAAACACATCCTTTCTGTCAGCAAATCGAAAGCGCCAAACTCATGAAAGAGAACAACGTCCAGATCGAGTCGTGGGGGCCGTTTGCTGAAGGACGAAACAACATGTTCCAGAATGAAGTATTGGCATCCATCGCAACGAAGTATAATAAGTCTGTTGCCCAAGTAATTTTACGTTGGTTGACACAAAGGGAAGTCGTTGTGATTCCGAAGTCTGTTCGTAGAGAAAGAATCGTTGAGAACTTCAACATATTCGACTTTGAACTAGGCCAAAAAGACATGGAGAAAATCGCCCTTTTGGACGCGAAACAGAGCTTGTTCTTTTCGCACCGAGATCCCGAAATCGTTAAAAGGATCGGTACTCGCAAATTGGAAATTTAAATCGGAGCTGGCAGTCTAATGGTGCAAGCCAAATGAGCTGAGAGAAGGGGTGCGAAAATGGAATATGTGAAACTCGGAGGCACTGGCTTGGATGTATCTCGCATCTGTCTTGGGTGCATGGGCTTTGGTGTAGCGGAGCGTTGGACGCATCCGTGGGTACGCGATGAAGAGACCAGCCGTCAGATTATGAAACAGGCGCTCGATCTGGGAATCAATTTTTTCGATACAGCCAACGTATACTCGGATGGGACCAGCGAAGAATTTGTCGGAAGGGCACTCAAGGACTATGCCAAGCGAGACGAAGTTGTCATCGCAACGAAAGTCTTTTTCCAGATGCATGAAGGTCCAAATGGGGCTGGGCTGTCAAGAAAGGCAATCATGACGGAGATTGACAACAGTCTCAAGAGACTCGGAACCGATTACGTTGATTTGTACCAGATTCATCGCTGGGATTACAATACGCCTATCGAAGAAACCATGGAAGCCCTTCATGATGTGGTGAAGGCAGGAAAAGTAAGATACATTGGCGCTTCTGCGATGTATGCGTGGCAGTTTTTAAAGGCACTGAATGTCGCCGAGGAAAACGGGTGGACTCGGTTTGTATCGATGCAAAACCATCTAAACCTCATCTACCGTGAAGAGGAACGGGAGATGCTACCCCTTTGCAGGGAAGAGAAGATCGGTGTGATTCCATATAGCCCGCTTGCATCTGGAAGATTGACGCGGGACCAGGGGGAAAAAACACATCGTGCTGAAACGGATCAAGTTCAAAAGAGGAAATACGATGCGATGGCGGACGCTGATCAAGTCATTATAGACCGAGTGGCTGAACTGGCTTCTAAGCATGGAGTTCCCCGCGCTCACATCGCACTTGCGTGGTTGTTACAGAAACAGCCGGTCACCGCCGCAATTATCGGCGCTACGAAATCCTCCCACCTTGATGATGCGGTTGCCGCACTCTCGCTTCGGTTAACATCTGAAGAAATTGCACATTTAGAAGAGCCCTATGTGCCGCATCGAGTTGTTGGTGCAATTTGAACACAAGAAATGGGCCAGCTTAAATCGTGCCCTGTTTCTTGTTGCATTGAAGAACCATCGGACATCAGAATAGGAATTATCGATTTGAAAACGCGGGAGTTGCTGACACTGTGCGTCGTAAGCAGTTTAGGAGGCTGCGAAGGGCAAGTAAAGGCACATGTGCAGGGCAACCTCAATGTGGGAAATAGCAAGGAAACCATGATCGCTGCCATTATACATAGCCTCCCGTATATGGGCTTTCCGAGAACGCTGAACGCACTCGCTTGCGTCAATGAAGTCATTCCAGAAAACGAAGAAAGGGTGTTTTACAATGGCAAAATATGAAGAAGTAAAAAATGGTGTCATTTTTCCAGTGGGAGAGAAAAATGAGGCATATGCACAATATTTTGTGGGACAAAGTTACCTCCAAACATTAGTTGCTGATCTGCAAGTGAATGTTGGCGTTGGGAATGTAACCTTTGAGCCTGGTTGCAGAAACAACTGGCATATTCATCGGAACGGGTTTCAACTTTTATTAGTGACTGGTGGCGAGGGTTGGTACCAGGAAGAAGGAAAGCCTGCTCAAAGCTTAAAAGCTGGTGATGTGATTGTCACACAGGATGGTGTAAAACACTGGCATGGTGCCACAAAAGACAGCTGGTTTGAACACATAGCAATCACTGCAGGTACGCCGGAATGGTTGGAAGCTGTCGAGAATGAAATCTATAACAGATTATAAACAGGTTGTACCTATCCAAGGTAGCTTGGCTATGACGAGTTCGTCCATTAAGATTCCGTTAAGTTTCTCCGAATAAACCTACTTTCAAGTCGAAATGGTAACTCCATGTGGACAATTTCAAATATACCTATAGCACGTGGATTATTTGCTACAGTAACGACATTCAGCTGGGAATTCCAGGAGTCGTCCAACGAATGGGGAGACACACGGTAACGCGCATGCCATCACAATTCGCGTAGTCGATACGGCCGCTCAAATCTTCGGTCACCAGGGTTTCGACGATGCGAGTCCCTAACGCTTCGCCGCTCTTGAGCAGATCCCAGCCTTGTCCGTTGTCTTGAACGACCAATCGGAGTTCGCCATCACCATATACCACGGACACTGTGATTCGGCAAGCGGTTTGGTGTTCAAAGGCGTGATCGAGACAGTTTTGAATGAGTTCGTTCAGAATCAATGCCACTGGCGTCGCCTTTTCTGACGGCAGCGAAATGTCGTCTGCCTCTACACGATACGACACCATTCGGTCAGGATGGCCAGCGGTTTGGATCAACATCGACGCGATGGACTCTATCAACTGGCGGAGTTCAACGAACTCAATCCCGCTTTGCGAAAGCGTCTGGTGCACAAGCGCGATGGTTTTGATGCGGTGGATGCTGTCATAAAACGCGGTACGGATCTCCTCTGATTTCGTCCTCCGCATCTGCAACCGTAGCAGGCTCGAGATGGTCTGAAGGTTGTTCTTAACGCGATGGTGGATCTCCTTTATAACCGCCGACTTGATGGATAGCTGACGCTCCTTGTCACGCAGTTCCGTAATGTCCGAGAGGAGAATCAGACCGCCTTTAAATGTTCCTTTTCGTTGAATGGAGATGGCCTTCACGAGTACGGTATTGTCGCCAAAGGTAAACTCGCGCGCCTCTACGCCACGGTCGTGCGCATTCTGAAGCACATGTTCTAGCACTCCGGAAAACACGGATGCGAGCGGCGAGCCCATCTCTGGCCTTGGCTGCCGTAATTTCTCGAACCATTGGCGTGCTGTAGGGTTGATGTAAGTAAATAGATGTTCCGAATTGCACAGGATGACACCCTCATGGATAAGGCTCGGCAGGTTAATCTCGGCAACGGCGACTTCCCACAGGGTTTCACCGAGGTCCTCCGCTGTCTGTTGGAACAAGCGTGCCGCTTGCTCCTGAATGACCTGCGTAGAGATGTCCTGTTCGAGGATTATGACACCGATGAGTCGACTGGGGGAGGCGGTGGCAGGTGTAGAGGAGGTGTCGCCAACATAGGTGTCGGATGTGGCGTGGACACCTGTGCCGAGTACGCCTGTCGCTCTGGACTTCCTGCCTGGCCCATGAATCGGCAGGATTTTCTGCTGGATCGTGACATTCTCGTTCGTGATGGCGCGGGTGCCAGTCACATACTTGTCGGTCTGGAAAGCGTAAAAGACGCCGGGCTCGTTGTCGCGCAGGATGCGTTGCCCGACGATGAACTCAGAGTAGAGGCTCTTTCCAGTTGCCGGTTTAGCCTGAGCGACGACGACAGCTTGGTCTTCACGCCCTCTCCAGAGGCAGTCGATAAACACGTCGGATCCGTTGAGATCAGCCATCATCTGCAAGTGGCCGGCGACGCGGACGATTTCCTTGATCTCAGCCTCGTTCAGGTCGGATTTTGTCCGGCACACGGACGTGATGAGGCTGGCAGTGGGGTTGGCGTCAACGCTCTCCATGGAACTCACCTTCCAAGATGGAATTGATGAAAGTGTTGAGTCCTGAAGGTTCTCGGTTCGCAGGGACTGACATTGTCGCCATCGGCGCGGATGATGCGCGTCGTGCATCCGTCCGCTGGTGTTCAGCGAGAATCTTTTTTGCAACCACTGCGAGTGATGCCTGCCGATTCATCGCTTGAGAGCGCATGCATTGATAGGCTTCAGCCTCCGTGCTCCCGCTGTGATCCATCAGCACACCTTTCGCCCGCTCGATCAGCTTACGCTCCTTCAATCGCTCCTCGAGTTCTGACTTCTCATTAATGAGCCGCCTTAGGCGCTCAGCTTGGGCGAGGGCTATTTCAATCGCCGGGGCGAGGTCCAACTCTGTGATCGGCTTGACCAAGTATCCGAAAATCCCGGCTTCCTTTGCATCATCAATAAGCTGCGACTGGTTGTATGCTGTAAGCAAGAGGATGGGGATGCGCCACGTTTGATCGATGATGCGGCTAGCGGTGATGCCGTCCATTTTCGGCATCTTAATGTCCATCACAATGAGGTCCGGCTGATGGCGCAGCGTCTGCTCAATGGCAGTTTCGCCATTCGACGCCTCAGCAACAACGTCGTAGCCCTCAAGCATTAGCATTTCACGCATATCCATGCGAACGATCGACTCGTCATCCACTAGTAGGATACGGGCTTTAGGGTTCATCTCTCGATCCTCCTTAGAGTTAGATCGTCTCTCAGCATTAAATCGCTGTTAATTTTGAATATATTAATCGGAATTTCGACGGTTTCTTGTTAGAGCAGCCTCATAGGTCCGGAAGTTTAATTTAGTGGCAAATGTGTAAGCGTTCCTATTGACTTTTCGGGAGCGTAGAGTGCCAACGGCGCTACTTTTCAGCTTTGCTAGAAATAGTTGCTCGTGATGCCGCCGTCGACGACCATGACCGCGCCATTTGTCCAATCCGACTCGTCCGATGCGAGGTAAAGCGCGCAGTTGACGATATCTTCCGGTCGGCCAAAGCGCCCGCTTGGCTGGCGGTTCAGACGGATTCGCTTGGCCTCTTCGTCCTTTAGCAGCCACTCCGTCATGAGAGGTGTCTCGATAGGGCCAGGGCAGATTGCGTTCGAACGCACACCCTGCGGTCGGAATTGGATAGCGAGTGACTTGGTCAGCGAGATCACAGCGCCTTTCGATGCTGTGTACGCGTCTTGCGGCACGCTGCAACCGACCATCGCGACGAAGGATGCGATGTTGATGATTGATCCTGATTTTTTCTCCAGCATGTGCGGGATCACGTACTTGCAGGTCAGGAAGATGCTGCGTACGTTGACAGCCATGACCTTATCCCACATTTCGACGCTCGTATCGAGGACGGAGTGGTCCGCTTCTGGCATGATTCCCGCATTGTTATAAAGCACGTCCAGTCGCCCAAACGTCTCGACCGCGGCGGCGACTGCGACCTTAACACTCCCCTCATTCGACACGTCACACGCGAAAAACTTCGCGTCGCCGCCCTGCGCGCGGATAGACTCCTCCGCTTTCTGACCGATCGCCTCGCTTATCTCGAAGATCGCGATCCGGCCCCCTTCCTCGGCGAATCGCTCTGCGGCTTTGAGACCCATGCCTCCACCTGCACCGGTGATCACACATACCTTATCTTTCAATCGCATGTTCGGCTGCCTCCCTTTTTCTGTTTAAAGGATCTTCTTAATTCAGAGTGCCTGCTGGCTGTAAGACATCTATTCAAATCAGTCGAAGCGCATCCATATTCTTTGCTGCACACTAAACCCGCTCAAAGTAGCGCCGTTTCTCCCAGTTCGTGACGACCTGGTCGTAAGCACGTTGTTCCACGCGTGCTGCATTTAGATAGTGTTGATAAACGTTCTCACCGAGTGCATTTTTCGCAAACTCGCTCGTTTCGAACGCCCGGATGGCCTCGTACAGGGAGGTCGGCAGAGACTCGGCATGGACATCTTGCGCCACATAACCGTTGCCGACCCACTCTGGAGGCAACGCGATTCGGTTTTCGATTCCGTCGAGTCCAGCGACCAACATCGCGGCGGTAGCGAGATACGGGTTCGTGTCCGCGCCCGGGAAGCGGTTCTCGATGCGCTTGCCATTGCTGTGTCCGACGACGCGCAGCCCGCAGGTGCGGTTGTCGACGCCCCAGACGATGTGCGTTGGAGCCCAACTCGCTGTCATGAATCGCTTGTACGAATTCACATAGGGTGCGAACAATAACGATAGTTCGCGAATATGAACAATCAGGCCGGCGAGGAAGTGACGCATCATGTCCGACATCTGGTGCAGGTCGGACGATGAATCAAAGAAGGCGTTGACGTCCTTTTGATCCCACAGACTCAAGTGGATATGGCTGCTCGATCCCGTCCACGAGTGATCCGGTTTAGCCATGAAGGAGACGGCACGGCCGTTTTGAATCGCGATCTCCTTCGCGCCGTGCTTGAGCAGTACATGTCGATCGGCGGCCTCTAACGCGTCAGTATAGTAGGCGTTGATCTCGTGCTGGGCCACTCCGGCTTCACCCTTTGTACCTTCAATCGGAATCCCGGCCAAAGAGAGCTGCTTACGGAGCTTTGCGTAGAATGGTTCATTGCGCGATGCCTGCAGAAGCTGATAGTCCTCGTAATAGGTGCCAGCGAGCGCAAGGCTTTGGTAGTTCTTCGCGTGCGCCGCGTCGTACGACTCATCCAATAAATAAAATTCGAGTTCGGACGCTATCTTCACGGTGAAGCCGAGATTCGCCGCACGCTCAAGTTGCCGCCGCAAAACAGTGCGAGGAGCGACTGCGATGAGGTTACCTGCGTGATCGGTCACGTCTGATAGAACAAGTGCCGTTTTTTCGTGCCACGGAAGCGTGCGTACCGTCGACCAGTCCGGGCGTGCGGTCCAGTCGCCGTATCCTTGTCCCCAACCCATGTCCGGGAAACCGGGCGGCGTATTCAACTCCATATCGGTTCCAAGCAGGTACACGCAGAAGTGTATACCGTCCTCAATGACATGGTCGAGTGTGTACTGCCCGGTCAAGCGCTTTCCAACAAGTCTCCCTTGCATGTCGCAGAAGGCGACGATGACCGTTTCAATCGCGCCCGCGCGGATCTGCTCGACGAGATGGTCGAGTGCTGTGGTGCTCCTGCTGTTTTGTGTTCTCATCGCTGCGTCCCCTTCACGATTTATCAAAGTGTGAGCGAGATGTACTTAATCTCCATAAACTCTTCGAGCCCGTGATGGCCGCCTTCCCGGCCTTGACCACTCTGCTTGATTCCGCCGAACGGCGCCTGAGGTACACTAAGCGAGGCGCTGTTGACGCCGACCATGCCGAATTCAAGCTGCTCAGATACTTCGAATACGCGTCGGACATCCTTGGTGAACACATAGGCGGCGAGTCCGAACGGGGTGGCATTTGCCATGGCGAGAACTTCTTCCTCCGACGAAAAAGTGACGATGGGTGCGACGGGTCCGAATACCTCCTCCTGCGCGATCCGCATCTCCGTCGTCACGCCAGTCAGGACTGTGGGCGCGTAAAACGATCCTTTCTGGTACGGCGTTTCGGTCAGACAGCCGCCTCCGATTTCTACTTTGGCGCCCTTTTGCACGGCATCTTGGACCAATTCGTCGACGAACGCCACGGCTCGGTGGTCAATTACGGGTCCGAGTTGCACGTCCTCTTCCAGACCGCTACCGACCTTGAGGTTAGCAACTCTCTGCGTCACCTTCCTCGAGAATTTTTGCGCAACATCCTTGTGCACGTATATCACATTGATTCCATTGCACATCTGTCCACAGTTTTCAAACTTGTTGCCGACTGCGGCCGCAACCGCAGCATCGAGGTCGGCATCCGGAAAGACGATGAAGGGTGCGTTTCCGCCGAGTTCAAGTGACAGACGCTTGACCTGCTCTGCGGATGAGCGGATGAGCAGCTTGCCGATTTCGGTTGATCCCGTGAACGACACCTTGCGCACCTTCGCGTTCGTCATAAATTCTTCACCAATTTCGCTCGATTTTCCCGTCACCAGGTTGATGACCCCTGCAGGAAAGCCGGCCTCCTGTGCAAGTGCAACGAGTGCCACGGCAGTAAGTGGCGTCTGGCTGGCCGGCTTTAATACGACAGTGCAGCCGGCGGCGAGCGCCGGAGCTCCCTTGCGCGCGACCATCGTTCCTGGGTAATTCCACGGCGTGATGAGGGCTGTGACGCCGACGGGCTGCGGAAGCACGAGAATTCGCTTATTACGCGCGAGCGCTGGAATGGTCTCCCCATAAGCTCGCTTGCCTTCCTCCGCATACCACTCGATGAACAGCGCCGCGCCTTCCGCCTCTTCGAGAGACTCTGACAGGGGTTTGCCCTGCTCACTTGTGAGAATTCGTGCGAGTTCGACAGCGTTGTCACGGATACGCGCGGCCCAGGCATGCATGTAGACTGCCCGTTCCGCAGGTGTCATGGCGGCCCATTCACGCTGTGCCCGATAGGCGGCTTCGATCGCTTTTCCGGCTTGCACCGCGCCCCCGTTCGGGACGCGGCCAACAATCTCACCGTTTGCGGGGTTGATGACGTCGAGCGCGCCGCTTGTCGACGTCACCCACTCTCCATCGATAAAATGCGCATTGCGATCTACGAGATTCGATAGATTCAATGGACTTGTTGACCGTTGCATAGATCCCATTTCTACGTTGCCTCCTCATTCATCAAGTTTCAACGGGTCACCCATCCGCAATTGGAACTGATTCGTCGCGACCGTCGGTTCCTCGTCAATCTCTCGGATCGGTCCGTGGAACCAGTTTTTCACGCTACTGAACCACCAAGGGACGAGGAAGGCAAATACGACGAGCAGAACCACCGGAGTAAAGTTGAAGTTAGACAGCGTCACCGGTCCAACGGTTGGGAGCATGAATAGAATGCATATGAAGATGACCCAAGCGACAGACCACCAACCCAGAAACACACCCCACTTGCCGAGTTGAAACGAACCCTGGGGCATACGTTCCGGGTGGATACGGCGAAGAAACACCGGCGTTACGTAGGCGACGTAGAGCCCAATCGTGGCGATTGAAGTGACGGCTGCGTAGATCACGGTACTGAACAGGGCTGGCAAGGCTAGAATGAAGGCGCAGACGACGGCGAGCCAAATGGCGTTCGTGGGGACGTGTTTTTCCTTGTTGATCTTGCTCCACTTCTTCCAACCGGGAATACCGCGATCGCGCGCAAAGGCGTAGATCATGCGAGAGTTTGCGGTAATCGATGCGGTCCCGCAGAAGAACTGGGCACACAGCGCGATGATAAAGAGTGTGGTTCCGATTGACACGCCAAGACGCGTGGTCAAGATGTACAGAACCGGATTCGTAGAAGCCATGGTTTTGGTCAGGTCCGGTATCGCGAAGACTAGACCCATCAGGAGTACATAGCCTGCGATGGCAGACACGGCAACCGACAGGATGATTCCGCGGGGCGCATTCTTGTCCGCACCGACGGTCTCCTCGGAGACGTGAGCCGACGCGTCATAGCCAGTGAATGTGTATTGGGCGAGTAACAGACCGATAAGGAACCCATACCAGTTGGGGAAGCCGCTCGATGATTGATTCGTCGCGTAGGCGAAGTGCCAAGGATGCGGATGGATCGGTGCGAAGAACAGTACGGCTGCAACGATGATGACCACGCCAATCATATGCCACCAGGCGCTAATGGAATTTAGGGTCGAGACGACGTTGACGCCTGCGAAGTTGATGAACGCACCGACGAGCAAAATGATGGCGTAGATGACGAGTGTAGCGATGGCACCAGCATGGCCGCTGGCCGGGAAGCCGGGTGCGAACTGGTTGATAAGCGCATCGACGAAGATGGAGAGACCGTAGACAATTCCGGCGGTGATCGCCACTTGCCCAATCAAGTTGAACCAAGCTGTAAACCAGCCCCACGCCGGCCCACCCAGTTTACTGGCCCAATAGTAGAGGCCGCCGGCCGTGGGGTAGGCGGATGCGATTTCTGCCATAGATATGGCCACCGGCATCACACATAGGGCTACGATCGGCCACCCGATGGACGCGGCAGTCGTACCAGAGCTGGTCAGGCCGAAGGAAAATAGTGTGAGACATCCTGACAAAATACTGATGATGGTAAATGAGATCGCAAAGTTCGAAAATCCACCCATCGCCCGCGCCAGATCTTGCCTGTACCCGAGCTTGTGAAGCATTTCCTCGTCATGCCTCGACTGCTCCACTGAGTCACGCGCCACGTTTTTTCCCCTCTTTCTGTTAGATTCGGAGTCCCGAGTCGTTGCCTTGAGCGGCCGCTGGTATGATTGAAGAGTCGAGGCGAGTGTGAACTGCGCGACCGATCGCGCGTGCGAATAGACTCCCATACAACGCACAGCGCCCAACACAGCCATCATCCGAGAACAATGGGAGTGTTGGGCACCGTTGCCCAATCGATTTACTTTTTGATTTATTGATCACAGAATACTAAATATTCATACCTCTTGCAATAGTTATCTTTAAGATTTCGCACCAGATCTAATGCTCACTAGCGGAGGATCATCGCTCGTGTTGCCGATTCTGCACGATGAATTACGATCCGAAAGTCTTCATTATGAGCACAAATGGATGGATCTCAATACGGTCAATGGTCACGCGTCTACTTTCTCATCGTAATTCGGTAATGCATAGCCGATTGTAGAAAATGTTCACTGACGATTGTAAAAATATTTTTGTATTTTAAAAATATTTAATGGGCGACTTTTCAGGTTTGACTTGTGTTTAAATATACACATTCGTGTTTTAGTGTGTTATGAAATGATTCGATGCACGCGTTATCATATCTGGTGTCTTTGCATCTCACGCTTCCCAACATATTGTATTTTCTCGATTCTTTTCTGATATTCTACATGTACTGCTCCTCATTCCGAAGGGTGCATAACAGATTCTTTTGGACTTTGTTGTGCATACGCTTAATCGAGGGCCCGAAGCATAAGCTCTATCATCACTTAATCCGCGGCAGATCATTCAACAATTTTTCGTCTGTACAAATTCCTCACACTCGCAACAAATAACCAAGTTTCCTTCGTTGAAAAGTACACATGTTCAGGAGGTTCAACAATAAACGTTTTATTAACCGATTGTCATGGATCGGATAATCATGCTTTGAGTTTATGGTAGCCTTACATTTGCGGATATTACTTGCAAAAGACGAAAGGATATACCGTATAAAAACCGGATTATTACGAATGTGGCTAAAAATATTGCATTAGCTTACATTCCCGAGTGACTTGCTTTCAGGGAACGGCCAGTGCCACTCCGATATTCTTTCGATTTCATGTACAGGTAGAGGGGGAGATATAAGGTATCCCTGGATTAAATCACAACCCTCCTCAGCGAGACGTACCAATTGCTCCAAACGTTCCACGCCTTCTGCAACGACTTTCATTCCCAAATTGTGCGCAAGGTTGATGATGCCGGATACAATGCACATTTGTCCCGTATCGTCCAACATATCCTTGATGAACGACTGATCAATTTTCAAATGTGTTGGTTCGAATAACCGCAGGTATGACAAAGAGGAATACCCCTTACCAAAATCATCAATCGCGATCTTTACACCTAAGGATCGAATCTGTCTAAGTTCTTCGGCAACGTCTATGGAGTTTTTTACGAGTAGACCTTCGGTAATTTCAATTGCTAAATGGCTCGGATCAATACCTGTTTCAGAAATGGCATCGCGAATAATCTGCACCATACTGCAGATTTGAAATTGCTTAGGAGAAACATTTACAGAGACCACAATTGGCGGATGCCCTTTTTTGATCCACTCGATTTGTTGCCGACAAGCGGTTCGTAATACCCATTTCCCCAAAATCCCGATTAGTTCGTTCTCTTCAGCAATTGGAATAAAACGTTCCGGAGAAATCCATAGCCCGTCTTGATCCTTCCACCTTGCAAGTGCTTCCATGGATCGAATCGATCCATTTTGAATCTGAATTTTCGGTTGGTAAAAAAGTTCCAGCATATCATTTTCAAGTGCTTCCCGTAAACGCGTTTGCAAAAACAGTTTTTCCTGAAGCTTTGTTTCTTCTTCAGGATTGTACCACCGAACCCTATTTCCCCCGTCTTTTTTCGCAGCATACATGGCCTGATCAGCATGCCCTAAAAGTTCCTTTAGGTTGTTACTGCAATACGGATATTGTGCAATACCAAGACTGGGAGTTATCGAGAATTCTAAAGATCTGACAGAGAACGGAGAATCAAATTGATGAAGGAGATCGTGTGCAAATGGAATCACCTCTTCAAAGGTTGAAAAATCAAGCAAGAGAACCGCAAATTCATCTCCGCCTAATCGAAAAAGTAATCCCCTATTTTGGAGGAATCCCTTTACCCGGGCGACTACGGAGTGTAATACACCATCTCCCCAATCATGTCCATAGTGATCGTTAATCATTTTGAAATTATCAAGATCGAAATAGAGGAGGCTGATCGAAGGCTGCTTAGTGACGTTTTCGTCAAATACTACTTGTAAATATCTGCGTGTATACGCACCGGTAACCTCATCAACATAATTTGTATATTCTAATTCCAAAACATATCCAAGAAACGTAGCCGCTACGTGTAGAGCATTGATTTCTGTGTCACTAAACGGGTGCATTTCCTTTGTTATTCCACATACGGTCCCCACTTTAGTACCATCTTTCAACGCAATTGGTACGCCAATAAAGGTCGTCGATCCAAGATCCTTCGTGATGGTCATTTTTGCTGTTAAAGCATTGACCTTTGTATCAGGGATGATCAAAACGTTCTTATCTTGTTTGCATACATGGCTGCAGTAGCTTTCAATAAAAGGAGACGATCCTTCTTTTAAAAGCTCTGTTGAGCGATTGTATACCGTGATGATTCGGTTAATTTTTGTGTCATTGATTGCCACAAACAGTGTGTTCATATCGACCGTTTGAATCAAAAGAGTAAGCATTTGGGAAGAAGCATTTCGTAGACGTTCAGTCACGATCAAATCAAGCATACCTTGTGCATCCTCCTAAATTTCAAGGATAGAAAAAGTCACCTGTCTAATTTGCTGAACAGGCGCCTAGATATTCGGCAACTGGCTGGCATGACAATCGTGATTGCCGAAGCCTCTCTAGCTTTGCGCCACTACGTTTCCGTAGTTTTACCAATGAATAGTTTCCATTCTTATATCGACTATATTCGCCATAAATCGACAATTTTCCTGCTTATTTAGTAATAAAAGCATTCCTTCACGCTTCGTTTCGAATTAAGGTCTGTGTCATACTAAAACGCTTTACATAAAAATATTTTTTTAAACTACCCATTGTGGCAACTTTAATATCATCTTGGGTGATGGAATACAGCACTTTTGAGATGATTGGAATTTCAATGATAAAGACAGTTACGACTTCGGAAGATAAGTTTGGATCATTTTCACAAAGTCAGTCGATTGCATGGGGCGGCCATAGCGATAGCCTTGCAAGTAGTCGCATTGAATCTCTTGCATGAACTGTTCCTGATCGAAGGTTTCGATACCTTCCGCTGTAACGTCAAGTTCGAGGCTGTGTGCCATTGTTACCATAGCTGGCACCAATTTTTGATGATACGGGTCATCAGGTAAGTGTTTTACAAAGCTCCGATCAATTTTAATTTTCTGTACCGGGAACCGACTTAAATACTCAAGTGATGCGTATCCAGTTCCAAAATCATCGATAGCAAGTCGCACGCCAAAACGATGCAACTCATGGATGACATAATCCGCTTCTGGACGTATCAAAGAACTCTCAGTTAACTCAATTTCTACATGGTGTGCTGAAATGTGATGTTCGATAAGTGCTGTTTCAAGCGCTGATAGAATGACACCAGGCGAGAGGCAATCCTGCGCACTCAAATTTATTGAAAGAGTTAGATCTGGATTGAGCGTAATCCAGGTTTTAAGTTCCGCTATGCTTACTCGAATCACTTCTTGAGCAATGCGTGGCAGTAATCCCGCTTTCTCGGCCTGCGGGAGGAAATCACCGGGTAAAAGTAAACCGAAATCCGGGTGTTGCCATCGAATGAGAGCCTCCGCACCTGTAATGCATTGATTTGAAGCTTTGACAAAGGGTTGGTACCATACCTGAATTTCCCCTTTTTCTAGTGCAGAGGGTAAGTCGTTTCGCAGCCGCTGTTCACGAGTTAGCTCTTCTGTCAGTTGGGTACGATAAAATTGGAACTGACGTCCGCCTGATCGTTTTGCACGGTACATCGCTTCATCCGCCGCATGGAGTAGATCGTCAACGCGATGCGCGTCAGAAGGGAAAAAGGAGATTCCGATGCTGGCACCCAAACGTACAGAAAGGCGTTGAATATCTGGATCAGAAAAAGCGTCAAGCAAGCGTTGGGCGAACACCGTGATCTCACTTTCATCGTTTACGTGTGGAGCGAGAATAGCAAACTCGTCGCCTCCTAATCGCGATAAAACATCCCCTTCTCGTTTTACTCCAAGGAAGAGTTTGGATACCAGTACGAGCGCCTGATCACCAAAGGCGTGACCTAAAACATCGTTGAGTGGCTTAAATCCATCGAGATCGATATAAAGCAGAGCAAGTTTGTCTCCTTCGCGTTTGGCTAGATCGAGACTATAGCGAAGTCGATCCAGAAAAAAACGTCGATTAGGAAGCTGTGTCAAGGAATCATGACTAGATTCTAGTTCCAGTCGTTCCGTTAACAATCGTTTTGCACGTAAATCAAGGATGATTTGGCGATACGCAAACCATAGAAAAAATGTGAATACGACAGTTCCAATGATCATGAGCCAGAGCGTAATGTGCATTTCTTGACGACTTATGGTTTGTGCCTGTGTTACGCGTTGTAAGTAGATCGATCTTAAAATGGAGAGATCCTTACGGATTTCATTCATTTGTTGGATACCATAGTTTGTGTCAACAATCCGTATGGAAGACGAAAACCCGTGTTTTTTCCGCAGAAGAATCGTTGTTTTTAGTTCGCGTTCTTTGTTGGCGATGTGTTGATTCAACGATGTAAGAAGGGATGGAGATGTGCTGTTTTGTTGGAGGCGTAATCGTAAATTGGCGATATTCTTTGCGATGACGCGCTTACCGCTAAGGTATGGGGCAAGATAATCCGGATTCCCTGTGAGAAGGAATCCACGTTGCCCTGTCTCCATGTCAAGTAAACTAATCAGCACCTGGTCTAGGTCCACGATGACATGGGTATCGTTTGAAACTTCCTTTTGCGCTGCGACAACTTGTACGCTACGATAAAAAACGGAAGCACCTATCACAAGCAAGACGAGGATGATGGTTGTAATCAGACTCAGAATGCGTTTCTCTACAGACAACCGTTTAAATGTAATCATCGAAGAGAGAGAAGCCATATGGATCACCCCTATAATAAGACGTTCATAAGTAGGGAGTAAGGTGTTGTAGTTTTATGGAGAATAACACGCATATTCCGTTGAAAAGAGCCGAAAAATATCGATGGCAAAGGGAGCGTCGACTATTTTGCTTACAAAAGCTGTCACAGTCTGTGTGATCACACCTTCATGAAGTGTGCTTGACGTGTCCGACAGTACACATCTGGAAAAAAGGGACCTGGTGGCCATGGAGCGAACCTTACTCCATGGCGTACCTTAGCACATTTCAAAATCGAGAGGATAGAAAAACGCCTTTACGCGCTAGATTCTCTAAGCACTCCTGTAGATACGCCTCGTCATGTTCCGGGTAAATCATTTGATCCGACGCGAGGAGAGCGACTTCCAAAGTCTCCGGGGGAACCTTTTGTCCGCGATATCCCACTTCTCGCCACCTGGTCTCCACGTGATAGCCACGGTGTTCCATCTCATCGATGACCAACCAATGATATCTCACCAAATCCGTGATCGGGTGTGCAAACACATAGTTAACCGTCGCGTGGGGTCTCATCCATCCTGCCCCACGCAACGCGCAGCACTCACGGTGCTGACCGAGCAGTTGCTGACGCGGTAGGACACCAATCAATTTCTGATGCCACAACCGCATGTCGTCCGCCCTCTCTCCATCTTCATAAACTCATGGTCTTCTATACTTCCATCTAAGCACAAGAAATAGGTGTTCGTCCACCGCGCTTGAGGATATCGATACTGACGGACACAAAATGGCCGACTCCATCGAATACTTTGACTATGTCTTCTGGAGGAGGGAAAGGAAAGATGGATGAGTCCATGTTCCAATCAACTCAAAAGACAGAACAAGACCCCGTGTCTACGCAAAAGGTGACTCGAGGGAAGGGGTCACCAGCATCGTCACAGATTATCATCGTGCGCGGCACGAACGCTGTTCGCAAACGTCACACCCTTTTTTGGTTGATTTCTGCCCTGATCGTCTGTGT
This sequence comes from Ferroacidibacillus organovorans, assembly GCF_001642725.1. Taxonomy (GTDB): domain Bacteria; phylum Bacillota; class Bacilli; order Alicyclobacillales; family SLC66; genus Ferroacidibacillus; species Ferroacidibacillus organovorans. The sequence continues at coordinate 109,430 of NZ_LSUQ01000002.1, read as the reverse complement.
GGTGATGATCGTGGCAACATGGATGACTAGCGTCAGCGGCGCTTTGTCCCATGTTCAATCGACAGTGACTCAAAACGGCGGAATATTGTCACAACAGCAGTCGCACCTGGATGTGATCAGTCAAATGCTTACAGAGATTTCCAATTCACTCTCTCACCTTAGAGCGCAAATGAGTAACTTATTTACTACCATCATCACGCTGCTCAGTCACCATCTTCAGTAACAACCATTTCGTTTGCGCGCATCGTAAAGACTAACTCAAACCAGGTTCCGGTAGAGTTTGTCTGAGCCTTCAGGCTGTCGAGAAAATCTCGGCAGCCTTTCCTTTTTTACGAAGACTGGCACCTGCTTGATTGACAGATCGCATTGACGCTGCGCAACTCGTCTGCCGCCCATTGTTCGAGGGCGTCGTACAGACTCTTGATATGGACCCGTGATGGTAGAAACGGGGCATTTCGACGATTGCAAATACCGATTATAATCGATGTAATAGAAGAAATAGTATGTAAAGTAATGGTAGAAATAGAACCGGGGGAGGGTGCACACCATGAGTTTAACGAATGACGTAACCGCATCTATTCGCAGGGCGCGCCGCAACACCCTATCAGATTTGCTTCGTCGTAGTCGAATGAGGGCGCCTGATCGCTTAGCCTTGGTGTATAAGGGCGAAAGACTGTCTTATGTAGAGTTTGACGACCGGGTGAACCAGACTGCATGGGCATTGTCTGAGGATGGGGTGGGATACAGAACAGTGACAGCCGTGCTATCTCGCAATAGTATGGATTTTGCCGTAGTCAACTTCGCTTTAGCACGGCTTGGCGCGGTCATGGTTCCCATGAACTACATGCTCACGGTGCCCGATCTGGCTTTTATTCTTCAGCACTCAAAAGTACAGGTTTCCTTGGCTTCGACTGAGTTTGCTGAGTTACTCGATCAAGCCAGTCAACTTGCGGATATCTCCATTTCAAATCGTTACTTGATGGATACACAAATTGCACCTTCCAACTTGTCCCATTGGAACTCCTTGGGTGCCCGTCGAGAGCAAATGCCAACTGACTTGTTTGAATCAAATGTGTCAGACGAAGATGTTGCACACATCCTTTACACAAGCGGAACAGAATCGAAGCCCAAAGGGGTTATGTTGACGCACGCCAACTTGGTGGGGGAATACGTAAGTACGCTAATTGATGGGGGGATGGAGGCACGTGATGTTGCCATTCATGCATTGCCGTTGTATCACAGTGCACAGTTACACTGTTTTCTGGGGCCAGGGGTTTATATCGGATCATCCGGTGTAATTCTGCCTGGAGCAGCACCTGACGTCATATTGGAAACGATAGAGCAAGAGAAGGTGACTCAGTTATTTTGCCCACCAACGGTATGGATTGCCTTGTTGCGTCACCCCGATTTTGCGAAACGCGATTTGTCCTCCCTGGAAAAGTGCTATTACGGCGCCGCCATGATGCCGAGAGAGGTTATGAAAGAGTTGTCCATCCGCTTGCCACAGGCAAAATTCTGGAATTTTTATGGACAGACGGAAGTAGCTCCGCTTGCCACCGTATTGCAACCCGAAGACCAAATGCGAAAGCTTGGGTCTGCTGGGAAACCAGCCTTGAACGTGGAGACCCGAATTGTCGATGAAGGGGGGAAAGAGGTGCCACGCGGAACGATAGGGGAAATCGTCCATCGAACAAGTCACGCGATGCTTGGGTATCTCTACAATCCGGAGAAAACCGAGGAGGCGTTTCAAGGTGGTTGGTTTCATAGCGGGGATCTCGGAGTGATGGATGAAGAAGGGTATATCACGGTCGTCGATCGCAAAAAGGACATGATCAAGACCGGCGGCGTCAACGTTTCAAGCCGGGAAGTGGAAGAGTTTCTGTACACCATCGAAGGGGTGTCCGAGGTGGCCGTCATTGGGGTTCCAGACCCGTACTGGATTGAGGCGGTGACTGCGGTCATTGTACCAAAGACGGGCGCGTTCCTGGACACGGACGCGATCTTCGGGGCCTGCAAAGACAACTTGTCCAAGTTCAAAGTTCCCAAGCATGTCGTTCTGGCGGAGGCGCTGCCGAAAAATCCGAGTGGCAAGATCCTCAAGCGAGAACTTCGCGATACCTATCAGGGCTTAAGTGAGAGTGAGCATGCCCGTAGTTGAATGACTTCGACATTGTCTGCGATATCTAGTGGGTTATTCGGGAAGTGAGAATGGAGGTTTCCACTTGGAACTGCAATCCGCGTTGTCAGCACTCGTTTCAGATCCCGAACAGGTGAGCGTGGGAGCCTCGATTCGTGATCATTACGGGCGAGATTTGAGTTGCTCCGCGCCACAATCACCGGATGTCGTCGTTTTCGCCAGATCGAGAGAAGATGTGAGACGGGTGTTGATGTTTGCAGATTCGCACCGTCTACCCGTCACGCCGTGCGGTGTGCGAACGAGCCTCGAAGGTCACGTCATTCCTGTTGAGGGCGGTGTGAGCCTCGATTTGACGCAGATGAACCAGATTCTTGAGATTCGTCCGCGGGATTTTTTGGTGCGCGTTCAACCGGGTGTTACACGTACGCAATTGAATAAAGCACTAAAATCCCATGGCTTGCAGTTTCCGCTTGATCCTGGTGCTGACGCAACGCTTGGCGGCATGGCTGCGACCAACGCGAGCGGGACGACTGCCGTGCGCTACGGTGTGATGCGATCTCAGGTGCTAGATCTTGAGGTGGTGCTCGCAAATGGTGAGATCATCCGCACCGGTGGTCTCTCACTCAAGTCGTCGGCAGGGTATCACTTGACGGGTCTTTTTGTAGGCAGCGAGGGAACGCTTTGTGTCATTACTGAGCTTACGCTGCGCGTGTACGCCATCCCGGAGACGACGGTTGCGGTGAGAGCTGTCTTTCCCCATCTTTTGGCGGCGAGTGACGCGGCGTTTCACATGATGAACTCAGGAGTTGTCATTGGGCGAATCGAGCTTGTGGATGAACTTACGATGGACGCAGTTAATCGAGCAAAAGGAACAAGCTATGATTTGCATCCAACATTGTTTCTTGAATTTCACGGGGGTACCTTAGCTGTACAGACTGATCTGGCGATCGCCAAAGAGGTTTGTAATGATTTTGGGTGTGTCGATTTTGTGTTTGAGACAGAGACTGAGGCGCGCAATCAATTGTGGGACGCCAGACATGACGCTGCGCTCGCCGTGATTCAGACCGCTCCGCAAAAAAAGATGAAGGTCACAGACGTTTGTGTCCCGCTTTCTGAAATGCCGCAGGCGATTCGCGCGGCGCGCGCGACGATCGATGCGTATGGGATCTATGGCGCCATTTTAGGGCATGTCGGGGACGGGAATTACCATGTGATCTTTATGGTAAACCCGGAAGACGCAGAAGAGATGCGCGTGGCCGAAGAAGTCAATCGGCAGATTGTCCGCTACGCACTCGAACGCGGGGGGACATGCACGGGAGAACACGGGGTTGGCCTTGGCAAGATGGCTTATCTCGCAGATGAACACGCAGACACGTTACCGTATATGAAAGCGATGAAAAAACTGTTTGATCCGAATGGAATCCTTAATCCTGGGAAGCTGTTCAAGAGTGTCTAGTCTCTTTTACTGAAGAAGTCCCCCCGCAGATCGGGGGGATTTGGCTTCGGCGAGAGAATTACCCAATCAGGGTACTTCCGAGCAGTCCCAATCCATAGGAAACGGTTCCCACCAAGATGCCCACAACCGTCATCTCCAGCCCACTGGACCACCAAGTGCGGACAGTGACCACACTTTTTGCGGCGCCGACGAGAAAATGCGCTAAAATGCTGATGACGGCAGCGACAATTAATGCGAGGTGACCTTGCAGAAAAAAGAAGGGAATTAATGGAATGATGCCACCCACCAAGGTGGATACGCCGCCATACAGAGACGAGGACCAAGGATTTCCCCGCTGGGATTCGTGAACACCATATTTTTCCTGTGCAACTGCCTCTACGAATTTCGTTTCATCTGCGACAATGGTTGAGATGATTGCCTCTGACAATCCTTCCTCGAAGCCCTTTGACTGATACGTGAGAGAAAGAATTTCACGTTCGTTGTGTGGATTGCGTGTGATATCTTCTTTCGCCTTCCGAAATCCACTCTCCATCATTTCGTTCTCGGATTTTGTCGCCAGCCATGCGCCGGCGGCCATGGACAGTGTACTTGCAAGCGCGCCGAATAGACCGGAAATCAAAATCGTTTGTCCGGCTGCCGTGTAGCCTGCCACCCCGGCGATGATGCCAAAGATTGCACCAAGGCCATCATTAGCACCATAGACGGCGTCCCCTACCCAGTCTGGCGTAGAAACCTTTTTTTGTTTGCCGAGCAAATCGTCTAGCCTTGATGTTACGGAAGCTGTTGACATGTTAATCACCCCGAAATTTGATTCTGGGGAACATTATTCACTATGATTTTACGGTTAGTCAATTGCGACAAAAAAGGTTACAACGGACTATAAAATGTTGTTAGTACGGGCTAACGTAAAAGTTGATTTGTCGCACGTTATTTTTTCGAAACATTAACAATCCATATACTCTTACGAAATTAATACTTTACAACCGTTGTTTACACTTCAGGTAGATCATTTGAATCTGACTGGGGGTAAAAAGGTTGTCAATCCATGTTGGCTCTCGTATGAAAAAAGCATTCGTGACTACCGCTTCAATTGCTTTGTTGGCATCGGTCGCAAGTGGAGGCCTTTCTTACGCAAAGGAGAAACATGCGCCTGCTTCACCTGTTGTGCACATCGTGTTTTGGTTTGGTCACTCTTCTGGGCAGCTTCTTCTCGCGGATCAAGCGGAAGTAAAGCGATTCAACGAGACACATCCTGGGATTCATGTTGATGCGCAAGTGGTGCACGCAAGCAGCAAAGGCGTTGCCGCCTTTCTCGCAGGCAAGGCGCCGAATGTGGCGATGATTGCAACAGACGCTGCACAGAATTTCATCAATGCCGGCGCACTTTTAAACTTGAAGCCGTTTCTTTTGAGCAAGAGTGGATTGACACCTGCGCAAATTAAGAATGATTATTTTCCGGCTGTATGGAAAGACATGCAATCCGCGAATGGAAAACAGTACATTATGCCGCTCGAGAAAAAATCGGCCGTCGTTCTTTACTATAATGCAGATCTTTTCAAACAGGCTCACTTGTCTGGCGCACCGCGTACTTGGGCGCAGGTTGTCGCAGACGCCACGAAGATTACAAAACTGAGTCCAAATGATCACGGAATTGAATGGACTCCGTCCGTTCGCCAGTTCTTTACGATGACGATGGATTTTGGCGGCACGGTCTGGAGCAACCCTGTGCGTAATCACTTCAATTTGGTGAATCCGGGCGCTGAAAAGGCTTTATCGATGTTGCGTGACATGGTTGCGAAAAAGATCCTTATTCCAACGCAAGGCTACAACTACCAATTGGATTTTGGAACGGGCAAGGTTGGCATGCTGATCGATGCATCCGCTGGATACACCTACGATCTCAGCTCGGTGGGCGGGAAGTTTCCCATGCTGGCCGCGCCCGCTCCCTTTGGACCTTCAGGGAGAAATTACAACTACATCAATGGCGCTTCGCTTGCCATGTTTAATGATGGGACGAAAGCACAGCAGCAAGCCTCTTTTGAGTTTGTAAAGTTCATGTCCAGCCCACAAAATAACACGTACTGGAACGAACATACGAATTATTTGCCACTCGGTCCTGCGGGCCTGGAACAGATGAAAGAGTTTTACGCAAAGAAACCTGCCTGGGACGCTTCTTATAGCAATCCGAAGTTCTGGGTAATCAAGCCGCCCTATGCGACGTACAGCGCCGCAAAATCGGCGATGATGAATGACTTTATGAAAGGACTGCTGGGACAGGAATCGATAATCACTGCGCTGAAAAATATGACGGCCAGCGGCAACCAATACATGAACGGCCAACAGAGGCTGTAGTGCATGGCGATGATCAATGAAATGCGTTTGGCTCGCGTCGGATCTGGTGAAACAAAGCGGCGAGCCAAACGTCGTCGCACGCGAAAAGATCTGTGGACGGCTGTTTTGTTTCTGCTCCCGTCCCTCTTGTTTTTGACCGTTTTTGTGTATGTCCCTTCCGTGATGGCGTTTGGTCTTGCGTTTTGGCACTATCATTTGCTGGGTGTTCATACGACATGGGCGGGAATTTCTAATTTTACGGATGCGCTACAGTTTAACCTTTTCCAGCAGTCGCTGTGGAACACATTCTATTTTGCCGCTTTGATGGTGCCGGGAACCCTCATTCTGTCCGTGTCCATCGCTTTGTTAATCCAAAAAGCGTCGCGCTATTACGGTGTCATTCGCACACTCATTTTGCTGCCATACGCAACGCCAGCCGTGGGGACGGCGATCGGGTGGTTATGGATCTTTGATCCCACGTATGGGATGGCAAACGGTGTGCTGCACGGATTGGGATTGCCGGAGTCCGGTTGGCTGCAGTCGCCAAGTATGGCCATGCCTTCTATCGCCATCTATTCATTGTGGCACGGTGTCGGTTTTGATGTGGTGATTGTCATGTCAGCCATTGCTGGTTTGCCAAAATCCGTCCTTGAAGCGGCAGCGATGGATGGGGCAGGCGCGTGGCGGAGATTCTGGCAAGTCACCTTGCCGCTGATTTCCCCCACCATTTTCTTTCTTGTCGTCGTCACAACGCTTGGCGCGCTGCAGAGTTTTGCACAGATCTATGCATTGACGGGTGGCACCGGCGGGCCAGAGTACGCAACGACAACGAGTCTTTTCCTGATTTATGAGACGGCATTTGTTTACAATCACTACTCTTATGCGTCGGCTATGGCTGTGATTCTCGTTTTTGTCATCCTCGTGTTGACGCTCATCCAACGCTATATCGGAAAACGATCTGTGTTTTATCAATAAAATGCCAGGGGCTGACAAGATGTTTCGGTTAGGTCGGCGATACGTACGCGCGTTGATTTCGCTCGGGATCGGGCTTTCCTTTTTATTCCCGCTCTATATCGCACTCGTCACTTCGTTGGACACAAAGGCGGACGTGTTTCAGTTTCCACCGCACCTCACGCTCGATGGTCGGCTCGGTGTCTATGTGCGCGCGTGGAACATGTTTCCTTGGATGATGTACTTCGGCAATACGCTCTTTATTGCTTTTGTGACCATCTTGATTGCGCTAGCTACATCCGTGCTGGCTGCGTATGCGCTCAGTTTCATCGAGTTTCGCGGTCGCGAGTGGGTGTTTTCGCTGATCTTGGTCGTGATGATGATCCCGAGTGAAGCGCACCTGATTCCGAATTTCGTAATTTTAGCGATGATGAACTTGATAGACACCTACTGGGCGCAGATCTTGCCTTACGGCGCATCTGTTTTTGGAATCTTTTTATTGCGCCAGTTTTTTCTCTCACTGCCCAAGGATTACTGGGATGCGGCGCGCATCGATGGCTGCGGTCATCTGCGCTATCTCTGGTCGGTTGCCTTGCCGCTGAGTAGGCCCATTCTCTTCACGGTCTCACTGTATATTTTCATCGGCTCCTGGAATTCGCTCATGTGGCCTCTCATGGTCACGCAGAGCCACAATGTGCAGCCCGTCGAGGTGGCGCTTGCCCACTTTCTTGATAACAACTCGGTGGATTGGCGGCGTCTTTCGGCGGCCTCGCTTTTCACGACGATGCCTGTCATCCTTCTGTTTCTTCTCCTCCAGCGCTACATCATTCGCGGGATCTCTCGCGGCGAAGGCATTCAAGGCTGAGCATTATTACGATCAGGTGTGTGGGAGCGGATCTGTGTGGGTACGAAGTTAACGTTTTATGGCGGATGTACGACGATCGGCGGCACGATCATTGAACTCGCACATGATGGATATCGGTTGATTTTCGATCTGGGGTATGCAGTATGATGTGGGCGATTTACTGCAAAAGAATCCCGTGAAGCGATTTTAAGCTTCACGGGTTTTTTCAAGGAGGTATGTGTTGAGGTATTGCGCTACGCCATCCTGATCATTGCTGGCCGTGAATTGGTCGGCGTAAGGAATCAACTGTGGATTGGCGTTTGCCATTGCGATCCCGATGTCGGCATAGCGCAAGAGATCGGCGTCATTCATTTCGTCGCCAAACGCAAGCGTTTTCGCAAGGGAAAGCCCTAGTCGGTTTTTAACGTCCCTGACGGCAGTCGCTTTTGATACGCCGGATGGAGAGATCTCAATCACTTCATAGGGGTCTCGCCACGAACGGAAATGTACATCGAGCGTGGGACGCTGGCTGGCTTCTTTTATAAATCGTTCATGTTGGTTGCGGGGAACATGCAGGAGAAGTGAACAGGGGCTGTCGGGCAATCCATCGTCGCGACGGATTTCCCTCGGTTGGCGTTTCGGATCGGAACCAAGGACGGCTTTCTGAAAAAAGGATGTCATGCTGTCCGTCCATCCCAATTCTCCGAAACTGTGAAGCAAGTAGCATTCAAACCCGATCTCAGCGACTGCCATACGTCCGCCGAGTGCGTACGACAAGTCAATAAGATCGTTTGCCGATGACTTTGAAATGGTCTTTTTTGTGATGATTTCTTGCTGGGCTTCGTCCCACAGGATTGCGCCGTTAAGCGCGATCAGCGGTGTCGTAAGAAGAAGTTCACGGTGATACGGGAGCGCTGCACGCGGGGGTCTTCCTGTTGCCAATACGATGGTGTGACCGCTTGCGATCGCGTGAGAAAGGGTTTCTTTGCTCATCGCGCTGATGGTGTGATCTGGGTGCAAAAGAGTGCCGTCAAGGTCGATTGCAATGAGCCAAGGGACTGTCATGGTCTGCCTCCCAATGGTTGAGGGATGATTTCATTGTAGTTGACCTATGTGATTCAGCGATGGAGATGATGTAAAGAAACCATAAAGTTGGTGTACTTGGCTGATAAAATGTTTCCGAGTGAAGCGGATCGAAAAAGTGAAACAATGGTTGCGTTTTTATGATTTTGTGATATGTTGAGTAGGGATAATAGAAGTTCTATGGAGAGAGTGATGCCATACTGATCGAAGATCAATCTAGATGGATCATTCTTACGTATCGTGTCACAACAGATACATCTACGTTACGTGTAAGAGCTTGGCGTATTTTACGTAGAATTGGTGCGGCTTCGCTACAACAGTCTGTCTATATTGTACCGGCTAGAACCGAAGTGATTAAAAAATTGAACAAACTCAAGTTCTTTATTGAAGAAGCTGGCGGCAATGTTCATTGGCTTGACGTCGACCAGTTTTCTGAGAACACCCAGACCCATATGATCGAATTGATGAACCTGGAGCGTTCGGCTGAATTTATAGAATTCAGAGATGAATGTGTCCGCTTCATTCGTGAAGTGTCCACGTACAAGGAACCCACGCTGCATGGATCCATTGAAGATTGGGTCATCAAATTTTACCGACTGCGAAAGTGGTTTCGAAAGTTAACTGCGCGGGACTATTTTCAATGCTCCAATCGGAGCGATGCAGAAGATAAATTGAGGGAATTGGAATCCCTACTTTCTGAAAGGCTGGACATAAACCTGAGTGGTTAAATGGCAACGTACAAAATTGTAGACATACCGATGGAAATCTAATCTGCGAGGAGTGAAAAAGCATTGAATCTGTTTGATTTGTATGCTTCGTTCGCAAGCTTTCTTGGTACCGGTGTTGAATTTGTAGAGGCGTTAACCATTGTTTTAGCGGTCGGTGTCATACGTGGCTGGAAAAGCGCCTTATACGGAGCGGCAACCGCAGTTTTGGTATTGGCTGCGCTTGTCGTCATCATTGGTGCCCCGCTTGTCCGTGTGATTCAGACGCCTTGGGTGGCACTCATCATTGGGTTATTCATGTTGTTGTTCGGCATTCGCTGGTTGCGTAAAGCCATTTTGCGATACGCTGGATTAAAGTCATTGCATGATGAGGCGGAAAGCTACAATGAGGAGATGGATCGTCAACGCAAGGCTGGATACGTAAAATCCGGGATTGACCAATTTGCATTTATCACCGCGTTTAGCGGTACATTTTTGGAAGGTCTTGAGGCAATTTTTATTGTCATTACCATTGGGCTAAGCACGAATCACATGCAGTATTCGATTGACGGCGCAGTCATCGCCACGGTTGTTACAATCCTTGCTGGCGTTCTTCTACGGAATCCATTGACAAAGGTGCCAGAGAACACCATGAAATTTGTTGTTGGAATTATGCTGACTAGTTTTGGTTCATTTTGGCTGGGAGAGGGCTTGCGGGTTCATTGGCCACAAAAAGATGTCTCTATTCTGTATTTAGCTGTAACACTGCTACTTGTCTCCTATTTTATTATACAGCGTTGTAAATCCGTTTTAAAATCCACAAATCAAGGCTCAGATTTTCAGAAATTAGCTTAGGAGTGATTTTGTGAGGGTTTTGCAAACGTTATGGGGATTGCTTGTCGACGATCGAAGATTGGCATCTATTCTTATGATCGCACTCCTTTTATCCGCAATTTCTTCGCTTGTTTTGCGAGAATTTTTCTTGGGGGCAGTTCTCATATGGGGAGGTTTGATTGTTTCACTGGTTGTATCTGTAGAGCATCAACTAAAATTAAAAATGAAAAAATTGAAGTGATCCATTTTCATAGATTTGTTCTACCATGTGTTTGATCTAGCCGTGCTGAGCCGTTCTAAGCAGCCGGCTATTTTTTATCTTCGTTCGACAACGTTTTAACTTCTTCTCATCTTATTTACAATTCGCGTATAAATTAGGGGAAATCATTTTCTATTCTTTAATTCAAATCGGATACTTTGTATGAGGAACAGCAACATCGCGTTGGTAGACTCTCTATGAAGAGTGATGTGGGGGAGGAAAAACGCGGTGGATGCAGTTCATTTTTATGATGTAACGAAACAGTATGGTACTCAGTGGGCACTTCAAGAGGTTACCTTCACGGTACAAGCAAATGAATTCCTTGTGATTGTTGGACCGTCCGGATGCGGGAAATCAAGCATTTTACGCATGATCGCCGGATTAGAACAACCCACATCAGGAACCATTCAAATTGCAGGTCTGAATGCCAAAGATACAACACCTGGTGAAAGAAAGATAGGAATGGTCTTTCAGAACTACGCATTGTATCCTCACTTAACCGTGTTTGAAAATCTAGCGTTTCCGTTGCGTGCCACTCGTATGCAAAAGATGTTGATTCGCAAGCGTGTCGAAGAAGTTGCAAAACTTCTTGAACTGGAGGAAATGCTCACCAAACGACCTGGTGCACTTTCAGGCGGACAAAAGCAACGCGTAGCTCTGGGAAGAGCGCTAGTTCGACAACCCGATCTGTTTTTAATGGATGAGCCGCTCTCAAACCTTGATGCTGTCCTGCGTGAGAAAATGCGTGTGGATTTACGCCACTTGCACGAATTGTCGCGCGTAGCAACCATCTATGTCACACATGACCAAGTCGAAGCGATGACCATGTCTGACCGCATTCTCGTTATGCAGAAAGGGAGAATCGAGCAAATCGGTACACCACACGAGGTGTACCACCGTCCGGCCACACTCTTTGTAGGCCGTTTTTTTGGTTCGCCCCCAATGAATGTCTTGAATGTCACGATTCTTGTTCGGTCAGGCCGAGTTGAATTAGGTTCGATCAATCACGATGATACCATCCCGGTTTTACTGCCCACGGAGTTAGGAATCGATCGATTGCCGCAAAACGGCAGCACATTTTGGCTAGGATTTCGACCAGAAGTTATAAAAGTTTTGCGGGGAGAAGGAATTCAAATCCTTGTCACGGTAACACACCTCGAAACGCTCGGCGCACGCACGCATGTTCATGCTACGTGGGGGAAGGATGCGCTTGTCTATTTCATTGAACACGGTGAGTGTGCGCCAAAGCGCAATGAGCGGGTATGGATTACGGTGCCTTACGAAGCATTTCACTGGTTTGATGAACATCAGCAACGACTCGACATCGATCTCTCTGAGCAAACGCACCTGTCTCCACAACGATCAAGGCGAATTCTGACTGCCGTGAATGGCTCGGAGGCGTAAACCAATGTCAGTGATGATTGAGCGTTCCAGGTTAACCCTACGCCGGCATGTAGAAACGTTGTTTGGGTTTGGACTCTTGTTGCCAAGCATGCTCATCTTTCTTGTGTTTTTTTATGCTCCTGCAGTGTTTCTGGTGTACATCTCCTTTTTTCACTGGAATATCTTCACATCCCGGAGTGCGTTTGTCGGATTTGAAAACTTTATCATTCTCATTCACCAGCCCCTCTTTTGGCAGTCACTGGCGAACAGTTTGTACTATACAGCAGTGATTGTCCCATCGGTGACCATGCTAGCGCTCGGCCTCGCACTACTCTTGCGTGGGGGAATTCGATCAAAAGGTGGGTCTGCGATACGATCCATGGTGTTTTTACCGCATGTGACTCCGGTTGTAGCGACCTCCATTATCTGGATCTGGTTGTTTGATCCACAATTTGGACTCATCAACGCCGTCTTGGGATTTTTCCATCTGCCGCAACCGGGATGGTTGGGGAGTACTCACTGGGCTATGCCGGCAGTGATGATCTTCAGTCTATGGCACTCTTTAGGACTCTATACGGTGCTGTTTCTCGGGGCGCTCTCAACGCTTCCGCGCGGGGTCATGGAGGCGGCGCAACTGGATAACGCCAGATCCTGGTATCTCTTCCGTCGAATCATCTGGCCACTTGTGAGCCCTGTAACCTTTTTTGTGGTCGTACTCGCCACAATTAATGCGCTGCAGACCTTCTCGCAGATCTATACGTTAACCGGTGGTCCACACGGTGGAGCAGGCGGGCCGGCGTTTGCCACAACGACAGATTCGATTCTGATTTATCAAACCGCGTTTATTTACCAACATTTCTCGCTCGCGTCTGCAATGAGTTTGATTCTCTTCATCCTCATTTTAGCGTTAACACTTTTACAGAAGTGGATTGCCGATAGACTCGTTTTTTATCGGTGAGAGGAGGTACATCATGTCGAATCGTTGGCCTATGGTCATTCGAATTTTCATCGCAATCCTCTTTATTGCGCCTATTTATTGGACACTTGTCATTGCCACGGGCGCGCGCGGTGCGGCGTACAGTTTACCGCCTGTCTTCTTACCCGCGTTTCACTTTCACGCCCTATGGGTGGTATTGACGCAAACAAGTTGGATGCGCTATCTCCTCAATAGCATATTGATTACGTCTCTGACCATCGGATGCGTCCTTGTGAGTAGTGCGCTTGCGGGTTACGCACTCGCAGAAATAAACATGCCTGGAAAAAACGCGATTTTCTATCTGTTTCTCGGTGTAATGATGCTTCCTGGGCAGGCGCTGTTGGTGCCGCAATATGTGGTCATGTTTCACTTACACCTACTAAATTCGTACGCTGGGTTGATTCTACCATTTACAGCGAATACGTCAGGTATTTTCCTGTTTCGTCAGTATTTCATGAAACTTCCGCGCAGTTATCGAGAGATTGCGCGTGTGGAGAATGTGAACTCGTGGACGTACATACGGCGTGTAGCGGTTCCGCTTGCTCGTCCTGCGGTTGCCACGGTCACATTGCTTACATTCATATCCTCGTGGAATCAATTTCAATGGCCGCTGATTATGACGGATACCACAGCGATCGATCCAATCGAGTTGGCTCTGACCCGTTATATGCAGACGTACCAGGCGAATTGGAGAGAGCTCGCGTCTGCCGCTCTGCTGGCGCTCGTGCCGATTATTATCGTTTTTCTGTTTACTCAAAACCACATCGTTGCGGCGGTTGCCGGAGGTGAGCAAGGTTCTAAAGAATGAGTCAGAAAAACCGAGTTTTGAGAGGGGGGATCACTGTAATAAAGGATGGATGGATAAGGATTGCGCTTTTGTAGATTGTTAAAATTGATGGAGGTGGCATTTGATGAATGCGAAATGGATGGCCTTGATGGGAACCGGAGCCGTTGGTCTTTATTGTGTTACGAGTTTACTGACGGGTGGCGTACAGGCACAAACAAAGCCTGTTCAGCAAGTTACGCTTTGGGAATCACACAATGGGGGACCTGTTGCAGACTCGATGACGTATCTCGTGAATTGGTTTAACCGGACACATCCAGGTATTCATGTGACGATCGACGTCACCAAAGCGAGCACAAAGGCCTTAGGCGCATTGGCTGCGGGAAACCCGCCGGTATTGGCCGAAATCAGTCACTATGACGGATCATTTTTAAACGCTCATGCGCTGTTATCCCTTAATCCCTATGTGATGGGAAAGGGTGGCTTGAGTGAGGGAGCGACCTATCCAAGTGTGTGGACAAACGGGGAAGTGGGAAGTCAGCACTATCGCATCATGGCGGATGCTAAAGTCTCGCAATTAACGTACAACATAAAATTGTTTAAGCAAGCTGGGATTAAATCGGTCCCACAGACGTGGACACAATTAGCGGCAGATCTTGCGATTATTAAAAGAAAGTTTCCTACTGTGGTTCCTTTAGCCTATAAAGATTCTTCTGCGCATATTCTTCCGCCTTTTCTCGCCAACGGAGGCCAACTTTTTCTACCGGGTTCAAACCAGCACAAAACTGACTTCCTTTCTCCTGCGGCTTATGAAACCTTTAATTACTTCCGAACGTTGTACGCCAAGCATGAGATGATTTTTGCGCATGGCGCGAATATCCGATCCGATTTTGGCGCGGGGAAAATTGCTGTGGCGGATGGGACATCCGCAGGATACGAAAAGATCCTCGAGGCAGTTCATGGGCGCTTTCCAGTGGGCGTTTTCGCGTATCCCAAGGGGTCTTCTGGCCATACTGCAAATTTGGTTCAAGGACTTGGGTTTGTGATGATGATCGATCACACCAAAGCACAGAACGCTGGGGCCGCAACCTTCATCAAATGGTGGTTTAGTGAGGGTCCGCAGATTTATTGGGGCGAGCACTCTGGGTTTCCGCCAGAAACAAGATCTGCTTCCGTGCGGATCCCATCCTCTTACATGGCCACTCATCCAGGTACGAGAGTAGCGATTTCAGAATTGGCGTCGCCGTATACCATCCCTCGTCCCGTTCCAACGGCCTACAATGAAGTCCAGTCTGTGCTTGACGCATACTTCTACAAGGCAGTGACAGGACAAACAAGCGTAAAAATGGCGCTGACTCAGCTTCAACAGCAGGCCGATGCCTATTTAAGCGGAAGTGCTCAACTCTAATCTTTTAGAGTCCATTACAAATTAGGTGTGTTTTATGACGCTTGCACGCAGACGCAGCGAGAAAGAGAGCGTTTGTGTCTGCGTGCTGAGCAGCAATAAGAATTTTTATCGGAGGGAGATGTAGCATGGAAACATTTTTCGCCATTCAATCGCGGTCAAGCATCAAGAAATTTTCTGATGCGATCGTTGCTAGAGAGTTATTAGAGAAGTGTTTGGAGTCAGCGACGTGGGCGCCCAATCATCGCATGACCGAACCATGGCAATTTCGTGTTTTGGCTGGTGAGTCTCGCATTCGTTTGTCAGAGGCGATTGCCGAGCAAATGTCTGGGGCATCTGGTTACGTTCATGAATCGTCACCCGAAGAACGCAGGGAGTTGATTCGGGAACGCGTAACGTACCCACGAAGGATGTTCGGGGATGTTCGCCAATCGATGGAGATCGAGAAGATACGTAAAAAGCTATTAAGCGCGCCTGTGATCGTTTGTGTCTATTCAGATCAGGGAAAGGACGCAGTTGTATCGCGTGAAAATCTCTCTGCGACAGCGGCGGCTGTACAAAATTTCCTTCTCTGTGCGCATGATCTAGGACTGGGAGCGATCTGGCGCACGGCAGAGTATTTCGAAGGGTCTCACGTAAAATCATTTTTGAACGTAGGTGATGAGGCGTCGTTTGTCGCGGCGATTTATCTAGGCTATTCCGAACAACGTCAGGTGCCTCGAAGGCGAACAAGTTGGGAGAAAAAAACGCTGTGGGTTTAATCGGTTCAGTGGTGCGAGGGGATCATTACCATTTCTTTTACGATTATTCACGAAACGCTTACACTGACAAGGTAATCTTCTAATTAGACTGTTCCATATGCTTCAATTGCATGGCTGTAAATGAGGAGCGACCTCCATGGCGAATGTGCTGATTGTCGAAGATGAGCCAAAAACTGCAGAGATCCTGAGACTATTTTTGGAGCAGAATGGACACACATGCAGCATCTCGCACGATGGTCACGCCGGGCTTGGAAGAGCGTTGACGGAATCCTATGACGTCCTTCTTTTAGATCAAATGTTACCTGGCATTGACGGTTTGAAAATTTGCCAAACGGTAAAGTCACAGCGTGTCGTGTATGTCATTTTGATCACAGCCAAAGCGGGTGAACAAGATCGTATCGACGGATTGGAGCGAGGCGCAGATGATTACGTTGTAAAGCCATTCAGTTTGCGTGAACTGCTCGCTCGAGTAAATCGATTGGTCATGGAGCGAGAGAGACGTAGTGAAACTTCGGAAAATATAAATTCGCTGATCCGCGTCGGCAACTGTTTGCTCGAAACGTCAGCGCTTTCCTTACGGTCAGGGATTCACGAGGTGATCCTGACCGTAACGGAGAGTCAGATGCTGGAGCTCCTCTTCTCAAGATTTGGGGCTGTGTGCAGCAAAGTTGAACTGGCTAATGCGGCTGGACTGATCGCGTCAGGGGAATCTTTGGATGATGCCACGTCGCATAAAGTAACCTCTCATATGAGCCATCTGCGGAAAAAGTTAGCTCAAATCGATTCTTTATGTTTTTTAAAAACGATTCACAGTGTGGGATATAAAATCGTTTGCCTTACGTCAGAGGACCGTAACTAATGCAGCGGATAGGATTCCATTCGCTGCGTCGGCGGTTGCTTTTTTTATTTGGATTGCTGGCAATTTTTATTGGGCTTATCGATTTTGCTGGGTCGCAACTCGTGATCCAGCAAGAACTGAGTGTCTATACGGAACATGTGCGCCAAGATCAGATTGATGATTGGGCAAGGGTGCTTTCTGCCTTATATGTGGAGCATGGTGACTCATGGACATTTCTGGCGTTGATTCGCTCGCCGAAATCCCTTTTCCCCATTGATGGACTTGTACTCGGACATACGCAGTATCGTATCCTCTCGAATCATAAGGTGTTGATCTCCTATCCCGAGAATGTGAAACCACAGTCTACCTGGTTAACAAGTCCGATCGTCGTGATGGATCAATCGATCGGAACGCTTTTTGTCCGGCCGACCGTCTCGCCGCCTCTCGCGCAATTGAGTCATCAATTATTCAGTTTTTTCTCTCTGTTACAGGGTTTTTGTATTATTGTAGCCATCACACTCTCAACCTTGATTGCCATCCAGGTGCTCCGACGCGTTCTTCAACCTTTGGAACAATTGACAGTTGCCGCAAAAGGGATTACGCAGCACATCTTTGATCTTCCCATACCAGTTGGAGAAGATCGCGAAGTTGCAGAGGTGCTGAATGCTTTTCGCATGATGCAGACTCACTTAACGATGGTGCAAGAGGCGAGGGAACGATTGTTGGCGGATGTCATGCATGAGTTGAGAACCCCTATCACAATTATAGCGAATCAAATCGAATCTGTGCAATTAGGGATCAGTGAATTGAAGGATGAACAGCTCACAGTGCTGTATGATGAGATGATTCGCATGGGAACGGTGTTAAGCGATTTGCAACAGTTGAGTGATGCGCAGGCAGGTGTACTCAAATTAAATGTTTCACGGGTTGATCTTGTTGAACTCCTTGTAAATATGAGGGAGATCTATCAAGTGGACTGCAAGGTGCGCGGAATTACCTGTACGATTGATTCGGAGTTGGATTCTGAATGGTCTTTGATCGATCGCAGAAGGGTGACCCAGGTTCTTGTGAATTTGATGACGAATGCGATGAAATTCACACCGGATGGTGGACGAATTGAGTGGCATTTGAGGAAAAATCGTGACAGAGGGGGCGGAATACAGATCGCGATTCGGGATCAGGGGCTGGGAATCGCGGCAGAACATTTGCCTTATCTCTTTGAACGGTTTTATCGCGTGGACCATTCGCGCTGTAGGGACACCGGGGGATCTGGTCTGGGTCTGGCGATTGTGAAAGAGATTGTTGAGCAGCATGGCGGTTCTGTTTTTGTAAAGAGCATTCAGGGTGAAGGATCGACGTTTGGGTTTACGCTCCCTGCAAGTCGTCTTGAATAAGGACTTGTTGCAATGAACCATCGGATTTGTCCGCAATCATCGAGTATTGATAATGGAAGTATCGAAATCATCTGGTAGAATTGACACGACACGCAGAGTGAAGGGATGTGGCAGTGTGTATCTTTTGGTGGGAACCGCGAAAGGACTCTTTCGATTCAAGACGGATCATCGAGAAGAGTGGCGCGCGCTTGAACCGGTGTTGTTGGGTGATCCTGTGTATACCAGTGCGTTTGACCCGAAGACTGGAACGATTTACGCAGGTGTAAATTCGGAGTTTTACGGCCCATCCATCCGCAGATCGCTGGATTGGGGTGAAACATGGGATACAGGTGGCAGCGGGCTGCAATATGACGCAGAGGACCCGGAACGCGTGACGCGTGTTTGGTCTATCCGCTGGGTTGGAGAAAAAACCTTGTATGCGGGGGTTGAGGCGAGCGGTCTATTTCGCTCAACAGACGGTGGTGACACGTGGACCGAGGTGCGCGCACTGCGCCAACACCCGACGCACGAGACATGGGGGCCTGGGTATGGCGGAAAGTGTTTGCACACGATTGCCATAGATCCATTCCTGCCCCATCGTCTCTACATTGCCTGTTCTTCAGGGGGAATCTATCGCTCGGATGATGAGGGTGAGCATTGGCAACCGATCAATCAGGGGATTCAGGCGGAATTTATGCCCGAAGATCAGCAGTTTCCCGAATCGGGACAATGCGTTCACAAGTTTTGGCTCTCACCAACCCTCGAGGGACGGATTTGGCTGCAAAATCATGGAGGGGTCTATCGCTCGGACGATGGCGGTGATCATTGGGTGTCTGTCGGTGCACAATTACCTTCTGATTTCGGTTTTCCAATTGTTGGTCATCCACTCGATCCTGAACGCGCCTATGTCTTGCCACTTCAACGCTGGCCGCGCTGGTCACCAGATCACGCCCTTGCGGTATACCGTACCCGGGATGGCGGACGACAATGGGAGTCGCTTCAGCGCGGACTTCCACAGGCATTCACTGGGATTCTGAGGGACGCATTTACCGGAGATGGCAGAGAACCGCTCGGTCTGTACTTCGGAACGACTTCGGGAGCCGTCTATGGTTCGATGGATGAAGGGGAGAATTGGCGTCTTTTGGCGGAGCATTTGCCGCGAATTTATTCTGTCGTCGCGGTCGAGGAAGAATGATTACGGTACACTTGCCGTTCGATCTCGCTGACGAATTTCACGCCGATTCTGTGGTGACGGTTCAGGCACGATCATGTGCAGGGATTCTGGAAATGCTCAACCTTCAGTATCCTGGAATGGCATCGTGGTTGGCGGAGCCGGATGGACGTTTTCGTGTGCATCTCAGCGTGTTTGTTTCTGGCCGTCGACTTCCGACATGTGCGCACGTCTCAGAAGAAGTGGCGGACGGATCCGAGGTGTGGATCTTAAAGGCAATTTCAGGTGGCTAGGGCAAGAGAGAAGCCGTGGAGATTACCGTCAGGCAGGTGTCTCCACGGCTTCTTTGCGATTCTGGTCAGACTTCGGAAATGAATTCTTGCGTATCGGAAATGCCCGTCTCTTTTGTATTCATGAATTTTGTTCCGGAGGAAACCGCCCAGTAGTAGCAGAGAAGTGAAACCATCGCGACGACAACCGAATCAAGCGGGGCGGGAATTACGTTTAGTCCGCCAAAACTCCCCAATTTGGAGAGGGTGAAGATCGCGATGAGATAAATGATGAGCCAAGTTCCGCCGATCAGTTCACGTTTTCCTTGCTTGTTAATGAAAAACGAGATGGCATAGAGAACGAGGCCGATGAACAAGAGCGAGATCGTCGTCTGAAGCGTACCCCAACTCGCCCAATAGATGATGAGAGATCCGACGACAAATCCGAGTGGCGCAACAAGGTTCATCGCCTTCATGCGTTGGTCTGCTTGTGTGATCCCCATTCTGCGAAACACCAAGACGGAAACGGCGCCCGCTGAATAGGTAAAAATGCCGAGCGCACCTGTTGTTGAAATGATGTTATGCCAACTCTTGAGCGGGAAAAGGTACAATAGTCCGACGATGAAGTTCAGGATGAGCGCTCGCGTGGGAGTGCCGTATTTTTCATTGATTTTTGCAAAGTAGCGAGGGAAAAATCGATTCTTTGCAAGACCAAACACGACACGGGAATTGGATGCAGTATAGACAAGACTCGAACCGGCTGGGGAGATCATTGAGTCCGCCATAAGCATCCAGTACAGCCACATGAGGTTTAAGGACATCGCGATTTGTGCAAAAGGTGAATTAAAATTGACACCGTGCCACCCTGTTGCGAGGGAAGATGTGGGGACGGTCCCGATGAACACGACTTGCAAACCGATGTAGAGGATCATTGCAACGAAAATGGCGAGCAGAACGGCCCGCGGGATATCTTTTCGCGGATTTACAGCTTCACCGGATAGATCGACTGCAGCGCGAAATCCGGTATAGGCAAACACAATACCTGCTGTGGCAATAGAACTCAGACCTGCGGACCAACCATACGGCGCGAATCCACCGTAGGATGTAAAGTTTTGCGGATGGAATCCTGACATAAAAAACGCGATCAGTGTAAGCGTTGGCACGACGAACTTGATGATTGTGACAACGAGATTCACTTTTGCGAAAATGTGTACGCCAAAGTAGTTTACGAGCACAAATACAATCATTAATACCACAGCGAGCAAGATTCCGGTAGGGGTCAATGTGGAACCGTTATAGACTCCAGGGATAAAGGTCGATACGTATTGCACGATTCCGGACGCTTCTGTTGGCGGGTTGCCTGCATATCCGAGCCAAATTCCCCAACCGACCAAGGATGCGACAAGTGAACCATTGGTGTACATCGGATAGCGTACCAATCCGCCCGACTCGGGTTTGACGATGGCCAGTTCGCTAAATACGAGGGCAACCAAGCCAAAGGCGATCGCTCCGACAATCCAGGCCACGATGGATTCCGGTCCAGCCGCTTTGGCGGCGTACATTGCGCCAAACAGCCACCCGGATCCAATCACGCCTCCAAGTGACGCGGCAGATAGCGACCAAATACCGAGTCGCTTTTTTAACAATCTGTCTTCGTTCACTAAAATCCCCCTTCAAAATCGATGGTTATGTAGCTATCAAGAAACGAACGTGTGTTAAGGCAATTCCAGTGTCATTTTCGGAATTATACCGTAATACGCCCGTTAATTAAAACTACAGCCTTGTCGCGTAATCTGTCAATCCATTTTTTGCATGTATTCCGCTTATGCTATGAATACGAATCGTGAATGGTATAGTGGTTGTTGTGAACGTTTGACATTTGCTTGATGGATGAAGTATGGATGGACGCGGAGGCAAATCATGAAGATTCAACTTGCAGTCCTTGGATCAAACGACTTTCTAGTATTACTTAAAACGATATTGGGAACGCTTTCGCATGGACTACCTACGGATGAGTTTATTCTGCATGAATATAAATATGATCGACTTGAGGATATTGCAAATGTGGTGTGTGAAACGCGAGAAAGAATAGATGCCTGGATTTTTTCGGACCAATTGGCGCACGATGTTGCCACAATGCAAGCAGTGTTTCAAAAATCCCGCGTTGTGTCGCGTGATGCTTTAGCGTTGATAAGGGCGATTGCACCGTTTGAACAAGAGAGCGATGGTTTAGCGGATCATTTCAGTATTGATAACATGAGTGAAGAAGAGGTGCAGGACGCCATTGTGGCACTTCGTTTCGTCAAGAACGTCTATCGCTATCAAGGACGTTTGGAAATTGCATCGAACGCTTTCGAAGATCTCCTCTCTTTTCATAAAGTTCACTATCAGGAAGGTCGTGTGAAGCTATGCGTCACAGGGAACCATCTCGTCTTTGAATCGCTACAGCGACAAAAAATACCGACATTATTATTGCCTTATCGCGAAACAGCGACGAGTCGCATGATGATCTCCGTTGTGAGTGAAATCAAATCAGAACAGTTCAAACATAGTCAAATTGCAATACAGATTGTACAGGTTTCAAATTTCAATACATTGATGGATCAAGATCATGTTTTTTATGATATCTATCGCACCTATTTAAAAACACAAGGGCTTCTTCTCGATTATACGGAGCAGGTTTTGGGGACGTTTGTTTCGATCGGTAATGGTCGGTTTATGATTTTTTCAACACGTGGCATCGTTGAAAAACAAATCGACCGCGCGATTCATCTTTTGCATCAAATCACGTGACTTACAAAGCTTGCCGCAAATATCGGAATGGGTTATGGAACCACAGCATTAGAAGCTGAAAAAAACGCGCGGCTCGCTTTAAATCACGCCGAAAAGATAGCTCACGATATAGGTATCTACCTCGTGGATGAAATGGGAGTCATTCACGGTCCTCTTCGAGAGTCGAGCGGGAGAAAAATGAAGTTTCGCACCGACGACAAAGAACTCTCGGATAAACTCCATCACGCAAAGATCAACATCGTAACGTATGACAGAATGCTTTCTACGCAGGAAGCTTCTGCACAAAAATACATCACAGCTTCTTCTGTTTCTGAGATTTTGGGGATGTCAGAACGGAATGCGAGGAAAATATTGTCTTCCTTGCATCACAGTGAATTGGCTGAAGTAATTGGGCAAGAGACGCCGACTGCGAAAGGGAGACCAAGGAAAATTTATCGAATCAAGCATGGATGGGTATAGCCTTGATTCAAGGAGTAACCGTGGCCGATCTGGTTTTAGGCTTGACTGGCGAAGGAGAATTATGGATGAAACCTGCAGATATTCCTGATCGTCTATAACTTGCACGAAGAAAATAGATGACGGGGGATATTTGTAATCATGAAATTCTTGCGGATCCTACCTTCACTGCTCATCACGACGCTTGCTTGTACTTCCGTACTTATGCCGAGTTCTGACGCATTCGCTGCGTCGAAGCGAGCGATCAACAGGCCCGCATTCAATCCGGTCGTTACGCAAGCCATGCAATACGTGAAAAAACGGAGCGACATTCCCCTCGTGGCGCCGTTGTTCGCGGGGAACGGAAACGGGGCTCTCGGCCGATCCTATCTCGCAGCGACGGCCTCTGCGACGGCAAATCAGTATCATGTCAGTCTGCAATTGTCCACAACCCGAGCCGGTCTCAACAGCCCAGTGCTCTATCAACCGTCAAATACTGGCCTTGCCGCGGTGATTGGAGGATTTGGCGCGACGGAGTTTAAAACCGCTACCCAGGCATTAAGGCAGGTTGAGGTGACGCCACAGTCCACAACCTCTTATGGATTCGGTTACATTAATCCCAGAGCGCAACATCTAAAATCATCGCGCATGAACCTGGGGCTTGGTATCTGGAGTTCCGTCTATACGGGCCGTAACACGGTTTTGATTGATTGGCGTGAAGGGGAATGGTTTTTTCAAGTGCATGATATGCAGATGAATTCCGCGAAAGGCGCAGCGATGCAACTTGTACGTTATTTGCATACGCATCTACTGCCCGAAACGCACGGCATGCTTATGATGGACAATGCGGGTGATGGACAGCATACGTACCTCTCTTATGCGGTGGGCAACGTGGTCTACAACGACTGGGATTACCACCACGCGCTGTCCGCCGCGAGGATGGCGGTGAGCATGACGCCTTATCATGGTGCACCCGAAGCGGTCTTTCCAGCCCCCATCTCGCGCGCGTTAACGTCGCTACAACAAACTCCGACGGTAAATCTCCCCCTTTTCGCGCCGACTGACTTTCTCATGACAGCAAAGGAAATGTCCGCAGCACAGGTGCAGACACAGGCACAGAAGGATCAGTATACAATCACTCTGTCTCCCTTCGCATCCCATCTCGGTTACGCAAATCCAATCGCGTCATTTGGGGTACAGCGCTTTATGGGAAATCCGACTGCGCTGCAGTTCATCAAACAAATGTCCGCGCCACCGAATTTCGTCGGAATGACGTCGCGCGTTGTATCGCTTGGCAACGGTATTGTTGGAAAAATCTACAGTGACCTCGGAATCGTGCGCTGGCACGAGGGGCTGTGGACGTTTGATGTGGAGGCGGGTTCCGCATCATCTGATCTTGCGCTGGCGAAACGAATGGTCGCCTATTTGCATACGCATCTGTTACCTGAAACAAACGGGTACATGTGGGTGAAAAATACGCCTGTGGGGCGGTATTCCCATTTGTATTGGACGTTTGGTCGTGACGTGTACAACGTTTACAGCGTGCGACATACGTTTCAGGCGTTCCACATGGCCGTTTCTTCTGCGACGTATTGAAGGAATAATGCGCGCCAAAGTGTGACCCGTCCGGTTCTTGCAAATTGAAAAACAGCCTCAACCTCTTGGCAGGGGGAGGCTGTTTTTGCAGACCAGCTTGCTTAGGGAAGAATGTTGCCAGCCGCGCGGTAAATCTCGTACCAATCTTCGCGCGTAAGCGTAATATCGCTCGCTTTGCAGCAGTCTTTTAAACGCTCCAGATTCATCGTGCCGGTAATCGGTTGCATTTTCGCCGGGTGGCGGAGAAGCCACGCGATGGCAATCGTCGTGTTGCTGACTCCGTATTTTGCCGCGACAGCATCGATGATGCGATTCAGTTCTGGGAACTTGTCGCTACCTAGGAAAACGCCCTCGAAAAATCCGTATTGGAAGGGCGACCATGGTTGAACCGTGATGTCATGAAGCCTGCAATAGTCGAGGATGCTGCCGTCTCGGTCGAGCGCGGCGTCATTCTCCATGTTTACATTGATTCCGTTTGAAATCATCGTCGCATTCGTAATGCTCAGTTGTAACTGGTTCGCCACGAGGGGTTGCTTGACATGTTTCTTAAGTAATTCGATTTGCATCGGTTTTTGGTTGGAGACGCCAAAATGGCGCACTTTGCCGGAGCGCTCGAGCAGATCGAACGCCTCCGCCACCTCTTCGGGTTCCACTAACGCATCCGGTCGATGAAGGAGTAACACATCCAAATAGTCCGTTTTGAGACGTTTCAGACTGCCGTTGACCGCTTCGAGAATATGTTCTTTTGAAAAGTCGAAGGATCCTTTGCGAATGCCGACTTTGGATTGGAGAATGATCTTTTCGCGCACATCGTCACTCATTCGGATCGCATCGGCAAAAATCTCTTCGCATGTTCCGCTGCCGTAGATGTCCGCGTGATCGAAGAAATTTGCGCCCTCTTCGAGTGAAGTCTGCACGAATGTTTCCGCTTGTTTCTTGTCCAATGCGTTGATTCGCATGCACCCTATCGCTACGACAGGAACCTCTAAAGTGCTGGTGCTAAGTTTCATGGTTCTCATGGTTTCTGTCTCCCGTCTGTCCTGGTTTCTACTGAATTGTTGCATATTCATGGGTTATTCTCAACATCTCACCGTTGTTGGCTGTTTATTTATAATCAATTATCTGATAGATTGCATACAAGATGTCTTGAAACTCATATAAATTATTGGAATTCAGGACAACAATTTATTAACTTTGGGGGAATCGTGAGTGACACAACCGACGATGATGAAAACGAAGAGAGAAGCGAATGCGTTGCTTCGTGAGCGCTATGTCACAAAGAGTGTCTCAGTGCAGAACCCGATTGCGGTCGTGCGCGCAGAAGGTGCGAAACTGTGGGATGAGGAGGGCAGGGAATACATCGACTTTGCCGGAGGCATTGGTGTCATGAACGTTGGACACAGCCATCCCGAGGTGATCGCAGCTGTGAAAGAGCAGGCAGATAAGCTCTTTCACACGTGCATTCACGTGACGCTGAACGAGCCTTATCTTCAATTGGCGGAACAACTCTGCCGCATTGCTCCGATTGTGGGAGAGAAGAAAGCGCTTCTTGTCAACACGGGCGCCGAAGCGGTTGAAAATGCGGTCAAGATTGCGCGTAGTTTCACGGGTCGCCCAGCTGTCATTGCGTTTGAAGGAGCGTTTCACGGGCGCACGATGCTCGGCATGTCGCTGACCAGTAAGGTGACTCCCTATAAGACAGGGTTTGGACCGTTTGTGCCGGAAATCTATCGCATGCCTTTTCCCAATCCATATCGCAGCGAACTGGATGAAGAGACGTTAGGGGAACAAGCCGTGGAGACGGTTGTTCGAGCGTTTGAAACGTATGTGGAGGCCAATCAAGTGGCGGCGCTCATCGTTGAACCTGTGCAGGGTGAGGGCGGTTTTGTTGTGCCTCCCACCAATTATCTTCCGCTGCTGCGAAACGTCTGTCGCGAACGTGGAATCGTGTTTATTCTTGATGAGGTTCAGTCTGGCTTCGCGCGAACGGGAAAAATGTTTGCCGCGGAGCACTACGACGCGCTCGATCCGGATCTCATTCTCGTGGCAAAGTCGCTGGGTGCGGGGCTTCCGATTGCGGCAGTTGTCGGTAAAGCGGACGTGATGGATGCGCCGCAAGTCGGCTCTCTAGGCGGAACGTATGGCGGAAATCCGCTGGCGGCCGCGGCCGCGCTCAAGGTGATCGAAGTGATGGAGCGCGAACAGCTTCCCGCGCGCGCGGAACACATTGGGCAGAAGAGTGTTTCATTTCTGCGCGAATTACAGCAGAAGAGCACGATTATCGGCGATGTGCGCGGTCAGGGTGCGATGATCGCAATTGAGCTGGTCAAGGATCGAGCGACGAAAGAACCGCACGCGGAAGCGACGGCGCTTGTCACGAAAAAGTGCCTGGAATATGGACTCATTACGGTGAAGGCTGGTGTGTACAGCAATATCATTCGCCTGTTATCCCCGCTGGTGATCTCGGACGAGACGCTGCAACAGGGACTGCAGGTGATTGCGCGCGCCGTGCGAGAGACGGAAGAGGAGCTCGGATGACCATTCACACGCTCGAACCAAAGCAGGGCACGGTGCACGGGCATTTTTCGGTGGATCTTCCGCCTGTTTTAACGATTTCGTCAGGCGACACGGTACGGTTTAAGACGCTTGATGCGGGTTTCGGACTTGAACCATTTTCGGAAGATGGGACGCGTCGGCGCTTTGAACCAAATGAACTAGGTCACGCGCTGTGCGGGCCTGTGGCGATTGAGGGCGCTGAGCCTGGAAAAACGCTTGAGGTGCGCGTCAATCATATCCGGCCGGGGCTGTGGGGGTATACACGTGCTGGCGGATTTGATCACCCTGTCAATCGTCGCTTAGGGCTTGTAGACGCTGCGACGTGCCTCTTGAACTGGACGATTGACCCGGAGCGGATGATGGCGACAAGTCAGTTTGGTCACAGGGTGGCGCTGCGCCCTTTTATGGGGCTTATGGGGATGCCACCGGCAGAGGTGGGGAAGCATCCAACGCATCCGCCCCGTTTTTGCGGTGGAAATATCGATTGCAAGGAGTTGATCGCGGGCAGTTCTTTGTTTCTCCCGATTGCGGTCGCCGGAGGACTCTTTTCCGTCGGAGATGGGCACGGCGTGCAGGGGAATGGCGAGGTGGCGGTGCCGGCGCTGGAGTGCCCGATGGACGAGGTTGATTTGACGTTTATCGTGCATGATGAGATGCGACTGTCGATGCCGCGCGCAAAGACGCCGACGCACTGGATCTCGTTTGGGTTTCACGAAGATCTGAACGAGGCGACGATGATGGCACTCGATGGGATGCTCGATCTGATGCAAGAGCAGTTCGGCTACAGTCGCGCCGAAGCTTTGGCACTGGCGAGCTTGGTTGTCGATTTGCAGGTCACACAAATCGTGAATGGTGTTAAGGGCGTTCACGCCATGTTGGCGCACGGCGCACTGCGTTAACGAGGCTGCGCGGTTGGTTCACGCATCATCATGCTTGCGATCCAGCCCAAAATGCCAAAGAGCGCGCCGATGCCCATGACGATGATGAAAGCGTGCAAAAATGAATTCGCAAACGATTGGCCTGTGCCGTTTAGGTACAGGTCAATTGCGTCAAAGAGCGACCCGCCAACGGTGATTCCACCCATCATGCCGAGATAGCGGCATGTTGCGAGCGTACCTGACGCCATGCCTTGTTGTGCCTGAGGGGCAGAGCGCAGAATCGCCGCATTGTTAGGCGCGGCGAACAGACCTGTGCCAAGTCCTGAGAGGGTGAGACCGAGCGCAAGATCGATTCGATTCAGCATGGTATGCGGCGCTAGGATGCCGAGTAGGGCGAATGCGAGCAGTCCGAGTGTGCTGCAGATCATTCCGGCGGAGGCGAGTACGCGTGATCCGATTTTGTCTGACCAGGCGCCGGCGAGAGGTGCGCTGATCATCATGAGAATGGGCATGAGGGTTAACCACAGGCCAATTTGTGTGGCTGAGAAAGCGAGTACTTCGGTCATATAGAATGGCAGCAAAAAGAGTGCGAGAAAAAAGCACAAATAGTTGAGGATCGTAGCCGTGTTTCCGTACCGGAAATTGCGGACGTGAAACAGTCGCAGATCGATCAGTGGACGAGTGGATGTTCTTTGCAGGATGACGAACAAACCACCCGCAATGACGAGAAGGATGAAAAAAGCGATCAAGAACAGTAGCTTGTGTGCGTGGATGACACCTGGATTGAGCAGGATGACGAGCGCGCTGATCGAAACCATGAAGCTGAGTGTGTTTGGCCACGCTGGGATGGCCTGATTGCCGCGCGTCTGTCGCGGGATGGAGAGAAGGGCAAGTGTGAGCGCGATGAGCGCAACGGGAATGGCGCTGTAGAATACGGAATGCCAACCGAGCGTATCGGCGAGCCATCCTCCCACGCCAGGGCCGAGCGCTAGTCCGAGATAGGTCATCAAGGCTTGAAGTCCGAGCGCTTGGCCCCTTTGCTCGGGCGGGAATGTCGTGGTGAGCAGTGCCGGGCCAACCGATAACAGCATGGCGCCTGCGATGCCGAGCAGACCGCGTCCGACAACCAAGAGCCCGTAAGAGGGTGCGAGACCGCAGATGGCGGATGCGACGATGAAACTGACAAATCCGAACAGGAAGATGCGTCTGCGACCGAGCAGATCCGAAAATCTACCCATCGGCAATAAGAGCAAGCTGAGGACAAGGAGATAGATGAGAACGATCCACTCCGATTCTCCGAGCGAGATGTGAAGCTCTTTTCCGATCAAGGGGAGAATGGTGTTGACGATGCTGTTGTTCAGGCTCGAGAGCAGCGTGGCTAATCCGACGGAAATCAGAATGAGCCAGCGTTTTTTGTCTTGTTGTGGAGCGCTTGTGGGCGTGAGCATGGACACGGGATGACTTCCTTTCGGACCTGCGCGAACCGTGAAGTTTACATGATGGGAGTGTGAACATGAGTCTAGCGGAAAGGGCTAGCCGCGAGGGGGAGCGGGCGGTCCAATCTCGCGATCCAATTTTTGTTCGATCTCATCATCGGTAAGGTCGAACTCTGTAGATAACTCCCTGGCGCGTCTTCGCTGCTCATAATAAAAATTGCGCAATTCGGCGCGCGTGGGGCGACTTCGCTCACGGTTGTTTTTCTGCGTGGCGCGATAAATGAGATAGCTGAGCAAACTGGTTCCAACGAGCATGAGCAAACTGACGAGCGGATTGCCAAAGCCGAATCCAAAAATCATGAAGGATCCCTTCCTGTATCATGCGATTTACATGTTCACGATACAGGATACGGCGCAATCTCTCAACTTGATCGAGCAATCGATTGCGGTAGCGACCTTCTTTAGAAAAGGGGAGAGATGGGATGTGGAATGTCGCATTCGGTTAAGTTACCTGTAAATGGTCACGAGGAGTTGGATTTGTCCCTATGGAGAATCAATCACAAAACGCGTTTCCCCCTCAACATCAGAATCAGCAACCTGGCATCGAGTCGGAGATGACGCCACTTCCGCAGTTTGAGCGTGCTTGGCATCAAACTGGAAAGTTGCAAGGAAAAGTCGCATTGATTACAGGTGGTGACAGCGGAATTGGTCGCGCTGTGGCGGTGGCGTACGCCAAAGAGGAAGCGGATCTTGTGATCGTCTATTTTAATGAAAACGATGACGCCAAATTTGTAAAGGAGCGCGTCGAATCGCTTGGGAGACGTTGCATTCTAATGGCAGGCGATCTTGGGGACGTAGAATTTTGCAAAAAGGTGATCGAAAATACAGTGACAGCATTCGGCCGCCTCGATATTCTCGTCAATAATTCTGCAGAGCAGCATCCTCAAAAGAGCATCTTGGACATTACAGAAAAGCAATTGGAGCGCACGTTTCGCACGAACATTTTTTCCTTCTTTTTCATGACGCAAGCGGCACTTCCGCACCTGAAACCGGGTAGCGCCATCATCAACACGACATCGATTACTGCGTATAAGGGCCACAAGGACCTTCTTGATTATTCATCGACCAAAGGAGCGATCGTCTCATTTACGCGCTCGCTTTCGGAGTCGCTCGTTTGCGCTGGCATACGCGTGAATGCGGTGGCGCCAGGCCCGATTTGGACGCCACTCATTCCGTCAACGTTCACGGAGCAGGATGTCGCCCAGTTTGGGACAGATACGCCGATGAAGCGTGCGGGTCAGCCGTATGAATTGGCGGCCGCCTATGTGTATTTGGCGTCGGATGATTCATCGTATATGTCAGGTCAGGTGCTGCACATCAACGGCGGTGTGATTGTAAATGGTTGAGGGCAGCGCGCAGCAGAAGCGGGAAGACCACCCCGCCCGCGAACGGTGTGCGGCGAGGTGGTCTTCGTTTTCAATCGTTTAAGAAGCGGGCGCCGCTGGAGATGTCGACCCATAGGCAACGTTAAAACCGTCTGTGTCGCTGTCGGGCACGGATGGTGTTGAGACTTGGATGTTGTGCTGAATCATGACACCGCCGTCTGCTGTTACCAAACCTGGATTGACACCGTTTACCGTACCTGGATTAAACGTGGTCTGCCCATAGTTGGCGAGTTTCGCCACAGTACCACCAACCGTTGGCGCTTCTTGAATCCACTCCGCCGACGTTTGCGGACCTGAATACGCCTGATTTGTCGTAAACGTCCACCCTTGGGTTTTGTCTTGAATCTCGATCGACCAGGTTCCCCCGCCTAGATTTTGAATGTCAGCGTACATTTGATCCCCCGGATTAACGGGATAGGAGGATGGGGTGATCACCGTTTCCGCCGCAGGCAGGATTTCCCACCAGGCGTTGTAGTGAGCTTTCCCGTTGTAATAGTCTTGCTCGGTTCCTGTTTGAATCAGGCTGCTGTTGTTAAAGCCGTCAATGCCAATCCAGCTTGAGGAGTACGTTGATCTGGAACTTGGTTGAACCGTTGGAACGGTCCAGGACCCCGTGATGCTGTTGTAAGGTCCGCCGGTAATCGCGTAGCCCGACCAGTTGCTTGACGCCCATCCAAAGCTCGTTGTGCTGCTTTTTGTAGCTTTTGGCAACCGCAGCGAGATTCGCGGTGCATGGGAAATTGCACGGGTAGGGCCCGCTGTGCTCGCGAAGGATACGGATGTCAAGCACAAACTGGTTGCGAGAACTGCCAGAGAACCTAAAGCCAATTTCTTCAAATCGACACACTCCCCATTGAATGATCGGATTCCTGCAGGAATTCCAAATTCAATGTATGAGGCGTTTTCTAAAAAAGAATCCTCTCCGTTCGTCTATCTCATACAAAAATAGTTTATGAACTAGGGACAGGGGGATTCGTCCACTTTTTTCATTCTTAGGTAAGCAAACCAGTATACAACGGCCACGAGCACAATTGCAGCTGTCTTGATCAAATCTCCCATTGCCTGCTGAGTGAGAGCGAGGATGACCCCACCGATCGCGATGATCGGTGGAAACGGCCACAATGGCATGCGAAAGGACGGATTTGAAGCTCGATTCTTGAGTCGATTGACTATGGCGGAAAGAGCGATGAGCAGGTAAATGACGACGATCATGACTCCTGTAAAGGTGATGAGGTTATTGAGTGATGTAAAGTAGCAGAGGATGACGTTTCCTGCTCCAAGAAAAACGAATCCCCATTTTGGTACATTGTGACGGTTGATGCTTGAAAATAAACGGTTAATGGGAGTCGGCCAACTCTTGTCTCGGGCTGTGTCGAGATAGATTCGGGCGTAGGCGAGGTTGCCGCTGAGCCCGGTGTCAAACATGGCGATGATGACCCCGATGATGAGAATGGTTGCGCCGATGTGACCAGCGCTTGACTGGGCAATGTATGTGAGTGGCGCGCTTGATGAGATGGCGTATGGGAGACTAGGAATGGCGAGAGTTGCGGATGTGACGGCGAGCACTTCGATCACGATGGATGCAAGGACTGCAGTCATGACGGCGCGCGGAAGAACTCTGCGCGGTTCTCGCGTTTCTTCGGCGAAGTAGAGCGGCCAGTCATATCCGTTGAATGCGAAGAGTGCCGGTACAACAGCCGCGAGCAGTCCAGTTATGCCGACTCCTTCATAATGATTGTGGGCATTTACCGTAGTAGGGGTCAGAATGAAGGAAATAGGATGATGGGAATGTACGAACGTCATGATGATGAAGACAAAGATGACGACGAGTTCAACGATCAGCATGACCATAGCGACCCAACTCGTTGCGCCTATTCGTTCTAGTGAGAACCACGTCACAAGAATCATCATGACGACAGCGGCCCAGTTAACAGGGATGGAGGGAACCAGTGAATTTAAATAGGTTGCGGCAGCCACGAGTATACTTGCCGTAATGACGACTCCAAGAACAAGAAAGAGAAGTGCTGTAATGAAACCGAATGGTTTCCCTAATGAACGGTATACGATGGTGTACGCTCCACCCGCACCAGGAAACACAGAGCCTAATTCAGCGTAACAAAACGCCATGGAGATCGCGATGCACGCGCCGATTAAGAATGCCCAGAATACACCCGTTCCAGCAGATGAGAGGCCCGCTCCATAGACAAGGAAAATGGAGGTTGTTGGAGAAATCGCTGCGATCGCGATGGCGAGCACTTGCTTCATTCCAAGTACTTGCTTTAATCCGTTTGGTTTTATTTTTTGCATTATCGTCCCCCCTTTGGTTTATGCTTGCGTGTTGTATCAATTATATTCATAACAATACAAAAAATAAATAAGAGAACATCAATGGTGCCTATTGGTTGATCACAGACTCTAGATATGTTTTGTTGTAAAGCATTTTTTCATCCATTGGTCGATAGTTGTGCGCGATTTCGTTATGTTCATAGGCGAGTTTGTATTCACCTAGTTGATCATAGCAAACACAGAGCTGTAAATGGGGGAGCCACGTCCAGCAGCACTCGATGAAAAATCCCCAACTGTCTTTTGGTTTTTTAAGCTGGGTGGCGAGTTTATACCAGAAAATTGCTTTCTGCCATTCGGATTTCTGCATAAATCTATATCCAAGTCGACAGCAAAATTCTGCACGTGGAAGATCATACTCGAATGATTTTAGTGTATAGTTTTGTGCTAGTTCATAATCCCCTAAATGAGTATAGCAATCTGCTAATTTTGCGCACGCTGAAATGCAATCTTCAATCCACCCTTGTTTTGAATCTAGAAAAATTAAGTAATATTTTATAGCCTGTACATAGTTTTGGTGATCAAGACACTCATTTGCGTAATAAAAAAGGTCGCGCGGGGTAAATGTCTCACCTGCGGCCAATCGTTGTTCATAGATGCGAAGGTTACGTTCGGAGTCGTGTTTTATTGGTTGGTGAGTGATGGCGATGTCACTGTTGAGAATATGACCATCCACGGCTAAATACTCGTGTACAGCGCCATGCCATTGAAATTCCTTAAGTCGTTTCACCAAACGATTACGACGTAAACTGGAAGTGACATCTCCATCTGCATCAAATGCTAGATGATAATGCATAGAGACTGCATCGACAGAGGGATCAAGGGTGTGTTTCAACTGGAGGAATTTTTGTCTGTCTGGTTCCAGCAATACATCATCTGCATCGATCCACAAGATGTAGTTCATCGTTGCATGGCTGAATGCAAAATTTCGGGCAGATGCAAAGTTATTTATCCATTCAAAATCGAAAACGTTGGGAGTGTATCGCATGAGAATTGTTTTGGTATGGTCGGTAGAACCTGTATCAACAAGTATGATTTCATCTACGATGTCCTTCGCAGAGTCCAGGCATCGGCATATGACTTGTGACTCGTTCTTTACAATCATACAGAGGCTGATCGTAATCATCTGAGCACCTCGCAATTCTTTATATTCATCTCCTTATTTCATATTCCATACTCCTTTTAGATGTCACTCATAGAGCCAATCCACAAGCCATGTCGATTTTCACTAGACATACGCATAGGACAAATGCCGTTTCACATTTGAAAATGCCCCATATCACTATAGCATTCAAATGAGAGGGGTAGATTTATGTCTTCTGAATGCTGCAATCGTTGCGGATACAGGATTTGCCGATGCAAAAAGGAACGCTGCAATCGTTGCGGATACAGGATTTGCCGATGCAAAAAGGAACGTATGTATCATTGTGGACATAGGAATTGTCCGTGTGTAGTAAAGCAAGAAGTTAAGGTCATCGTAAAAGGAATCAGAGGACCAACTGGACCAGTTGGTCCAGTTGGAGCGACAGGCGCTACGGGGGCAACAGGCGCTACGGGGGCAACAGGCGCCACGGGGGCAACAGGGCCTTCTGGGGGAGCAACAGGCGCTACGGGAGCAACAGGCGCTACGGGAGCAACAGGAAGAGTGTTAAGCTTCGCAGACTTTTATGCATTGATGCCACCGGATAATGCAGCAACCGTTGCGCCTGGTACAGATGTGAGTTTTCCGCAAAATGGGCCCACGAGTGGAACCACGATTGCCCGCACTGGTCCTAGCACATTTAACTTGTCTGCGATTGGCACTTATCAAATTTTATTTCAGGTGAGTGTATCTGAAGCGGGGCAATTGATCCTAACTCTCAATGGCGCTGATCTGGCCTATACGGTGGTTGGGCGAGCAACGGGTACTTCTCAAATTGTAGAAATGACTCTTGTGCAGACGACAGTCACCAACTCAATACTCACTGTACGAAATCCTGCTGGCAATTCAACGGCACTAACGATCACTCCTCTCGCTGGAGGGACAAGGCCTGTTTCAGCACACCTCGTTATTACGCAACTCGCATAAAGGTAAGTAGAAGGGGAATCTCGCAGTGAAAAATTGTAAATATGCACTTTACGATTCACACTGGCCCAGAAAAACCACGAAATCGTTTACTCGTGGTTTTTATTTTTATAAACCTGAAAATATCGATGACTATGCTAAAAACAATCATGGATTTAACGCGAGAATTTCAAGGCGTTCATAGATCACCCCACGATCTTTGATATGCCGATTAGCTCATAGTCCCGTATGTGTCAGAAATTTATTCTCGTGATCGTTGACGAGGATCGTATCTTCTGATTTGACGACATACTCCGATATATTGACAATGGGATGATCGCGTTCGCCAGTTAGCCGCGAAAAGTTCGCCCGCGTAGAGAGCACAATACATCCATTTCTTCGTCGCGCATTCATTTCCACAATCGGGTCAGGACTTCTTCCGTTCATCCGCGAACTTCATATAGGTTTGTAAGTTGGGTCAAATCTTACATACGACCTAATTCTATCTTGCCTCTGCAAGGCGATGAAGGATCAACAAACATTTTACGCAAACTAGTGCAAATCTATTGACTTGTTCTCTGTTGCGATGTTAGGATGAAGTCGCTTTCATACCGTTTTTATCGTAACAAATAAAATGTGTTATAGGAATAGGAGTGAGCAATCCATCGCGCAGATGATGCTGGACCGCTCTGATAAACTGTCTGTAAACCGCGTTTTGAGCGCTAGTTTTGATGATTTCTTGATCATTGCTCGCGCGCTTTCTACCCAGTTGCGCATGGATATGTTTCGCCAACTCCTTCAAGGGCCAATGAATGTTGCAGAAATCGCGGAACGTTTTGAACTGCCTGTGTCGACGGCGGCTGTCAATATCAAAAAACTAGAAGATGCTGGCTTGATCATCACGGAGATGGTACCGGGAACGCGCGGAACTCAAAAGTTATGCGCCGCGGTGATTAACCGGATCATCTTGGATGCGGGGGAACCCGTCAAAACGGACGCGAATTGCATTGAGATTCTCATGCCTGTGGGACAGTTTGTGGATTGCAGTGTAACCCCTACCTGCGGAATGGTGAGTGCGACTGGAATCATAGGAGAACTGGATCATCCAGCGTCATTCTATGAACCGGAGCGCAGTTCAGCACAGCTTTTGTGGTTTAAAACAGGGTATGTCGAGTATCGATTCCCGAATCGCATACCCGGCAACGCAAAATTACAAAGCATTGAGCTGACGATGGAAATTTGTTCTGAGGCCCCCCTATTCAATAATGATTGGCCATCCGATATTACCGTCTGGATCAATGATTGCGAGATTGGCACGTGGACCAGTCCTGGGGATTTTGGTGGTGAGCGTGGGTACTTGACGCCTGACTGGTGGGGGGTTCACCACACTCAGTTTGGCCTTTTGAAGACTTGGCGTGTCGCAGAAACAGGCTCATTTATTGACGGTCGGCAAATCTCTGAAGTCACACTCTCCGATTTGAACTTAAACAAATCTCCGTTTATCCCAGTGCGGATCGGTGTTAAGCCCGGTGCGCTCAATGAGGGAGGTATTAACCTTTTTGGTCGGCAGTTTGGCAACTATGAAACGGATTTGATGATGCGTATCGGTTATATGGAGCGCGGTTGAAAACGCTTTACGTTAAAGGGGGAATGCCTGCAAAAGAAAATGGAAGCATTGGCGTATTGCATCACATTGAATCACTAAAGGGGGTAACTCAGAATGAATAATCTGCAAAAATCCGCGGCTCTCGCTGTCGCACTGACGCTTTCTGCAAGTCTTGTTGCACCGTCGTTTGCTGCCGCGTCTGCAAAGCGCACTGCATCTGCTGGTATTGTCATCAACTTCTGGAGTTCTGGTCCAACGCAGGGCATGACAGCGGTGATCAGCCAGTTCAACAAGATGTACCAAGGAAAGTACAACGTCGTATTTCGCACATTTCCGTATAACAACGAAACGGAAATTGTAAACTCCGCGCTTGCCGCGCATAAAGGCCCAGATATGTTGGAAGAGTCGTTGACACCTTCGGCGCCATACGCCTTTGAACATCTGGAAATGCCGATTCAACCGATCTTGCAAATGGGAGGAATCAATCCGAATACGGAATTTCCTGCCTCCATGTGGCATGGAACAAAAGTACAGGGCGTTCACTATGTTGTACCGGTAGCAGGTCTTCCTACTCTGTTTTTCTGGAATAAAGCACTGTTTAAAAAGGCTGGATTAAATCCAAACATGCCGCCGCACACGCAGGCGCAGTTTGTTCACGACGCGCAGGTTTTAACTAACGCAAAACAAGGTCAGTGGGGTTATGTACAAGAGCCTGCTTGGCCGAATCCTTTCGTATATCCATCGCTTTTGGCTCAATTCGGGGGAAAAGAGGCAAATCCAGCGACAAGAAAGGTACTCTTCGATACACAAGCAGGCGTGAATGCACTTACGTTTGAGTATAACACAATCTACAAATGGAAGATCTCGCCCGTGAATGCATCAGCGAATGAGAACTACAACCTTTTTATGTCTGGAAAAAATGCGATGGTGATGGATGGGGCGTATCAATATCCACCCTTCCTTCAAAGGTTTGGAAAAAACTTGGGCGTTTCTCTGCTGCCTGTCATTGGGAATAAAGAGGCGAATTTTCTCGGACAAAACTACGTATGGGTTTTTCGCAATCCCAGCATGACAACAGCAAAGGAAAGAGGAATTGGATTATTCCTGAAATTCTATTATGGCCATAGTATGGAGATTGCCCGCGCCGGAATTCTTCCCACTTGGGAGCCGACGTTGAAGAGTGCAGCATTGAAGAAGCTTCCGGCGATGTATCAAGAATCGCTCGCGCTCAACAGTGGCGTTCTCAATCCGTTGATTCCAAACTGGGGAACGACGTCAAGCACCTATCTGTATCAGGACATTGATTTGGCGCTTCTTCACAAGATGACACCTGTGGCAGCATTGAAAGACGCAGCACAAAAGATGCAACAGGAAATGGCAACGCTTCTCGGTTAATCAACGACTCAGGGGCGTCTCCTCAGTTCTGAGACGCCTTCTCCTATGCATCAGAGCAAAAAGGAGGTTGTACGATGGCACTCAGAGTGCAAACGGCTCCTGAGAAGGTGGTGCAAAGGGGAAAATCAAGAAGGTCGGGATCCATGGTTCGCATCATCGTGGATCAATTCACTTCATTTCTCTTTGTCGTGCCATTTTTGATTGCCTTCTGCCTCTTTGTCGGGTATCCGATCGTGTTTGGATTTATCGTCAGTCTGAATCACTGGAATCCACTTGCGGGGCCGCTGGGATTTGCCGGGTGGAGTCAGTATGCGACGTTATTCAACATGAACACATTGGCGGCTCAGCAATTTTGGCTTGGCCTTAAAAACACAGTGACTTTTGTGATCATCAGTGTCCCAGTTTTGTTGGTCCTCCCAACCGTGCTTGCGTATCTTATCTATCGCTCCCCTTTCAAAACACTCTTTCGCTCCATCTACTTTTTGCCGACGGTATTGTCCGTAACCGCAGTGACGAGTCTATGGACATGGTTGCTGCAGACGCAAGGTGGTGCTGTCAACAACTTTCTTCACGCGCATATTCCGTGGCT
Organism: Ferroacidibacillus organovorans; assembly: GCF_001642725.1. Classification (GTDB taxonomy): domain Bacteria; phylum Bacillota; class Bacilli; order Alicyclobacillales; family SLC66; genus Ferroacidibacillus; species Ferroacidibacillus organovorans. The sequence goes on along the minus strand of NZ_LSUQ01000002.1, from coordinate 70,755 downwards.
GGTGGAACAACCGTGGGCGTGGTTATCGATTGATATGGCAACCGTGTGGCGGACGCTTGGATTTAATCTGATCATCGTATATGCGGGGTTTACGCAGTTGCCGCAGAGCACCTTGGAAGCGGCGGCGCTTGACGGGGCGGGAGCAGTGCGAACGTTTTTGTCCATCGCATTGCCTCAGGTTAGGCATGTGCTGGCATTCATCATCGTGACAAGCACCATCTCTTCCTTTAACCTCTTCGCGCAGTCCCTCTTAATGACGGGAGGCGGACCAGGATCTTCAACGGAACCTTTGACCATGGTGATCTATAACCAGAGCTTCAACGCCATGCATATGGGGTCTGCGGCTGCGATGGCGTACCTCATGGCGATCATCTTGGCTGCGATCTCATTCGTTCAATACCACTTGACGAGGGAGCGAGCGTCGTGAATCCAAAAACTCGAATCACGCGGTGGCTGGCAGTCATCCTCTTGTCTGTCGGTGCACTCTTCATGCTCTTTCCGCTGGTGTGGATGGTATCGACCGCGTTTAAGCCTCAGGTGGATGCATTCGACGGGCACCTCATTCCAACGCACATCACGTTGGCCAATTTTTCGGCGATCTTTTCATCTGGATCAGGCGCGTCTGTCTTGCGCTGGCTCGTAAACTCCCTGTTTGTCGGCGTCACAGTCGCTGTATTGGTCATGATCATCGATTCCATGGCGGCGTTTGCATTGGCAAGGCTGAAATTTTTTGGTCGCCGTGTGATCTTTTACATCGTCGTCGCTTCGCTCGTTGTACCGTTCATTGCCTTGCTGATTCCGCTCTATCTTGAGTTTGCGGGCGCCAACATGCTAGATACGTATTGGGTGCTCATTCTTCCCTATACAGCCAATGCGTTCGGCGTATTTCTTCTCTACCAGTTTTTTTTGAGCATTCCTAAAGAGTTGGAAGAGGCGGCTGTGATGGATGGGGTAAACAAGTTTCAACTTTGGTGGCGCATTGCCGTGCCACTCAGTATTCCGGCGAGCGCCACGCTTGGTTTGCTCACGTTTATGAATGTCTACAATGATTTCTTTTGGCCGCTGGTCTCAACAACATCGCAGGACATGCGAACCATGACGGTCGGAGTTCAACTCATGGCGGTCGGCCAATACAACACGAACTACTCTTTACTTATGGCGCTGACACTATGCTCTGTCATCCCGATGTTGCTCGCATTTTTATTTGCTCAAAAACAGCTGACGCAGGGAATCGCAACAACAGGGATCAATTTGTGAGTCTTTGTGATTCTGTATTGTATGAGAATGATGGATTGAGGAGAGAAGCATCATGCCAGAGACATCCACGATGAGAAACTCAGAAATGCATTTAACTGAGAGTGATATGCCAAGATCAGAACATCCGAATCCTCAGTTTTATAGACAAGAGTATCTCAATCTGAATGGCGTGTGGGAGTTTGAGTTTGATGATGAAAATCGCGGTCTACAAGAACGGTGGCATCGCGAGCATACTTTTTCTCAGAGAATCACCGTCCCGTTTGCGTTTCAAAGCCGTTTAAGCGGCATCGGTGAATCTTCATTTCACGATATCGTTTGGTACAGGCGAAGCGTTGAGGTGCCTTCCTCTTTTGCGGGTAAGCGGATTATCCTGCACTTTGGGGCGGTCGATTATGCTGCGACGGTCTGGGTGAATGGGGAGGTCGCTGCGGTGCACGAAGGTGGACACACTCCATTTTCAGCGGATATCACCGAATTGCTGCGCACAGAGCAGAATGCAGTTGTCGTGCGCGCGCATGACAATAGTCGTGATCTCGCGCAACCGCGCGGAAAACAGTATTGGGAAGAGCATTCGACAAGTATTTTTTACACACGGACGACAGGCATCTGGCAAACGGTGTGGCTTGAGGCACGGTCCATTCTGCATCTTGAGCGCGTGAAGATCACGCCACTTCTCGATGAGAAGGCGATCGACCTAAACGTGACATTGGGAGGGTTTGGTACTGTTGCGACATCTGCTTATGAACTGCATGTGGAGATTGACTTTGGGGAAGAGCGGATCGCGCATGGTCGTTCCCTCCTGACGAATGAGGCTTCCACCTTGCGTGTCAGTTTAAGTGCGGGAGCTCATCATTCGGTGCACGCGTGGAGTCCTGAACAGCCGCACCTGTATGATATCACCTACTCACTTGTCGCGGATGGACGCGTGGTAGATCAAGTCAAGGGATACTTTGGACTGCGCAAGATCGCGGTCGAAAATGGGAAAGTCATGCTCAATAATCGGCCATACTTCATGCGCATGGTGCTCGATCAGGGGTACTTTCCCGATGGTATATTGACGCCACCGAGTGATGAGGCGATTCGTCAGGACATTGAATTGACCAAGGCGATGGGATTTAACGGCGCGCGAAAGCACCAAAAGATTGAAGATCCCCGCTACCTCTACTGGTGTGACAAGTTGGGTCTGACCGTATGGGGTGAAATGGCAAATACGTACGTTTATTCAGAGGTGGCTGTAAAGCGGCTCGTTGCAGAGTGGCAACAGGCTGTGGAGCGGGATTACAACCATCCGTGTATCGTTGCGTGGGTTCCGTTGAATGAAAGCTGGGGCGTACCAGGACTCCTTGCGGATCATCGACAACGGGCGTATCTTACATCGCTGTATCACCTGACCAAAGCGCTTGACACGACGCGGTTGGTCATCTCAAACGATGGCTGGGAACACACAGTTTCAGATCTTTGTACGATTCACGATTATGAGAGTGAAAAACAGGTGCTGCAAACGCGCTATGCATCGTCTGACGTCGCCGTGTCCTCTACGCCAGGACAGCGGTTGGTGTATTCTCCCGGGTATCACTACCGCGGTGAACCGATCATGGTCACGGAGATGGGTGGCATTTCGTTTAAAAAAAGCGACTGGAACGGTTGGGGCTATTCCTCTGCCAAGTCTGACGATGATTTTATCCAGCGTTACGCGGCAGTCGTCTCTGCGATGATTGAGTCTCCTGTCATACAAGGTTTTTGCTATACACAGTTGACTGATGTAGAGCAGGAGATCAACGGTCTTTTGACGTATGATCGCAAGCCAAAGGTGCCGCTTGAAACGATCCGCGCGATCACGGAAGGGCGAGGTATCCCTGCGGACCTTTGAGCAGAGGGTGAATCTGAAGCACGCAGTTGGAGGTGGACATTTGTTGCGTATCTCTACTCGCTACGTTTCTCGAATCGCCGGATCTGCAATGCTGATTACGATGGCTACATTCGCGATGGGCGCAAACGGGGTGGATGCAAGCGTTCAGCGACGTGGTTCTGCTGCAAACGCGCTACATTCAGGAGTGTTATCCAAATCATTTTACAATCCGATCATGGATGGAAATGCGGATCCTTTCATGATGAAGTGGGAAGGGTCCTATATTCTAACTGCAACGACGGGAAGCAATGTGACGCTTTGGAAATCGAGCAGCATCACAAACATTGCCGCTGGGTCGCAAGCGATCGTTTGGTCGCCGAGTGGGGCGCAAAGCAATTTAACGGATATCTGGTCGCCGGAGTTGTATCGCTTTGGGGGACACTGGTACATTTATTTTGCGGCGGATGTGCAAGGAAATAACGCGACACACAGGGACTACGTTTTGGAGAGTAATACGTCAAACCCACTTGGATCATACCGCTTTGTCGGTGAGGTGCATGATCCGGCCAATCAGTGGATGATTGATCCGAATATCCTGGATTTACACGGGAAGCTGTATTTTTTGTGGTCTGGTTGGCTGAATCCAAGGAATCAAGTGCAGCGATTGTTTATTGCACCGATGCGATCACCTACGGAAATAAGTGGCTCTGGTGTGGTCATTTCTTCACCGACGTATGCGTGGGAAAAAAGTGTCGCGCCGATTAATGAAGGTCCCGTGTCCCTTCAACACGGCGGGAAGACGTTCATCATCTACTCGGCAAATGCGAGTTGGAAGAATGGGTATAACCTCGGGATGCTTACACTGCGCGGGAGCAATTCGCTGAATCCAAGGGATTGGGTCAAAAATCCAAGTCCTGTGTTTTCTTCTGCAAACGGTGTATACGGACCCGGGCGCGCCTCGTTTGTTGTGAGTGAGAATGGAAAACAGAATTGGATGATTTACCATGCGGCGCGCTATGATCAATCAGGGTGGGATCGAACCATTCGCGCGCAGCCGTTCACCTGGAATAAAAATGGGACACCGGACTTTGGAAAACCAGATCCACTCGGTACGGCGCTTGCGCTTCCGCAGGGTGAAAAGCCGAACCGAGTGACGTATGTGCCTGTGAAGCAGAAAAAGACGACGGCCATATTCCGTGTGCATGTGGCAAGCGCCGGAACGTATGGGATGTTTGTGCGCTATCGGAACATCACAGGTGCGAGTACAATGCAAAACCTTGTGATCAACGGTCAGCCGCAATTGCCGCTCTCCTTTCCACAGACGGACAAGACGCAACCGCTTGCGAATCAATACAGCGTGCTCGAGATGGATGTGACGCTGCCCAAAGGGAATTCTTCCATTGAAATCTACGAGGGTCCGCTTGCCGCAAGCGTCTCGTTCATTCAGCTCACGACGAAGAGGGTTTAAAGAGAAACCGCCATAAAAACGTCCAAGCTTTCGGCGAAGAGGTGAAAAAACATGAGGCCAACGATTCCCGTGCGTGACAATGGCACGCCGTTGCCGCGTCAGGTGGAGATGATCGATGTGTCGCCGCGTGACGGGCTTCAGAACGAACCGGTGCTCGTTTCGGTGGATAAGAAGAAAGAGCTCATTTTGCGCCTGTCAAAGGCCGGCTTTCGGCGCATCGAGACGACGTCCTTCGTTCACCCGAAATGGGTGCCGCAAATGGCGGATGCGGAAGCGATCGTTTCGTACTGCAACCAACTGGGCATCACGTATATCACGCTCACGCCAAACCTTAAGGCATTGGAGCGCGCGCTCGCGGCGGACGTGCCGCAGATTGCCGTGTTCATCGGCGCGAGTAACGCGTTCAATCAAAAGAATGTGAATCGCACGACGGACGAATCCCTGGCCGAATGCGAACCGTTATTCGCGCGCGCCAAACAGCGCGGGGTGTTCGTCCGCGCGTACGTCTCGACGGTGTGGCACTGTCCTTATCAGGGATCGGTTTCTTATGATGAGGTCGATCACGTGGTGAAGCGGTTTGTCGATCTTGGCGCGGATGAGATCGATCTTGGAGACACAAACGGCCAAGCACATCCGCAAGAGGTGTTTGAGAGGTGTCAGTCGCTGAAGGAAGCCTATCCGGAGATGCCGTTTGTCGGACACTTTCACGACACGTCAAAACTCGCACTCGCCAATGTGTACGCGGCGCTGCTTGCGGGAATCGACCGTTTCGACGCGTCGACAGGCGGCCTCGGGGGCTGCCCCTTTTCGCCGGGAGCGACCGGCAATGTCGCAACGGAGGACGTGCTTGCCATGCTGGATAAAATGGGCATTCACACCGGGATTGACTTGCATGCTGAGACTGTTTCTTTTGCGCGATCGCTATCGACACGGATCTAGTGCGTTCGCTTCCCACGCGGGTTTAGTGCGCCGCGTCAACATTTACGTCGCGCAAGTGTGGTCGCAGCAAAAAGATCGCAAGAATCGCAAAAACGGTGGAGAGAAGGCCTGCGGTCGCGAGTGCCGCCGCATCTCCGATCTGGCCGCCGAGCCAGCCAAAAAGAATGACGCCGACCGTTTCTGCGATGCTGAGCGCAGAGAAAAAGAGGCCGATGGTGCGCCCCTGCAACGCTAAGGGAATGCGCAGTTGCAGCACGGTCATGACACTCGCCTGCTCCATGCCCCAGCCGACGCCTTGGATAAAGGCGAAGAATGCGCAGAGCAGAAACGACTTGGATAAGGCGATGGCGAGAATCGACAGTCCCTGGATGGGCATGTTGATCAAGAACAGCGGTACGATCGAGGACGTCTTGATCCACTTGGCGGACAAAAAGGTGACGATGAGCATGCCAGCCCCTTGCGCCGCGATGAGAATCCCGTAACCGTAGCCGCTCATGTGAAAGTGGTAGGAAAGACCGACGGCGAGAACGTTGAATGCCGTCAATCCGAGGATAAACACGCTGTACACCGTGAGCATGAGCGTGAGAAAGCGGTCTTGAAACACAAACGTCAACCCATCGAACAGTTGAGAGGTGACGTTTTTTGTTTGCGCAGAAACGGTCTCATCGCGCGGATGCGTCGGCAGGGTCATCGTGGCGAGGAGCGCGATGACCTGAGTGAGTGCCGCGGCGTAAAATCCCCAATGGGCAGAGAGTCGCGCGACAATGACTCCGCTTAGCAGGGGCCCGCCAATAAACGCGAGATTGAGCGCTGAACTGAGGATGGCGTTGGCGCGCGGAAGTTCGGCTGCACGCACAATCTTTGGCGTAAGGCTCGCGACGGATGTAGCCTCAAGCATGCCGCCGACGGCCGTTATCGCGATGAGAATTGCGAGCAGGGGAATCGAGTGAAGCTGCGCCATCAAGGCAAAAAGCGCGATGCGCGCGCTGTTTGACGCGAGCATCAGCGTTTTTTGGTTCATGCGATCGGCGAACACGCCGGAAATCGGCGTTGAGATCGTAGAGATCAGCAGGCGAGCTCCAAGCACCAGCCCGGCTTGTGCCAGCGAGTGGCTGATGAGATAGACGATCACAGGCAAAATGGTGAGCGCGATCTGCCCGCCGAGCGCAGAGAAGCCTCGGCTGACGGCGAGCGTGAATGCGATGCGAGTAGGTGATGTTAGATGTCGGGCGTGTTCCAGTCCAATGACTCCTTCCACTGCGTGAGAATCGGCGCGGCTTTCTCTTTTTCGGCAGCGGCTGTCTCTGCCACTACTCTTGCGCCAGCCGCAAGATGCACCCACGCCTGTTGTGGCAGTGTTGAACGCTGTGTCTCAAGGAGGAGCCCCCAGAGCATCTTTACATTGTGAATCGCGTCAAACGGCCCGGATGTGGTCAGTGCGATTTCCATCAGGCTGCGCGCGAGAGAAGTGGCGTCGCCGCCTGAGCGGACAAAGTTTCCTGCCGCCTGTGCCGCCCGCTGTCCCTCAGGGTCACTCAGCACAATGGTTCTGACCTCGTCGAGAAGGATCGCCTTTCCCTCTACGGGTAAGGGTATGCGCCACGCATCCCTGTTTTCCTTTTGTCGTCGCGCGCGTGAACTCGACAGGGCGAGGGTTCCCGCCAATGCGCGCAGATTTGCCGGCGTTTCCTTATCGGACAAGAGATCAAGCGCACAGTGCACACCGGTGACAGCGTGTGCGTCAAAGTGCGTCCGCCGCAGCCAATCGGATGATGTCAAAGCGATCGCTTCATGGAGAGAGGTGCCACTCGCGCCGGATGCGATCAGTTCTAAAAGGACATCCACCTCTTGACCGTACGCCACCTCGGCGAGTTGTTCGATGGCGCGCGCCACGAGCGTCGCGTCAGCCCTTCCTGCTTCTGGCCACTGTGGAAGGAAGCTGAGTTTTTCAGACGTGAACTGGGTATTCGGGCGCGAGGCGAGATACTGCACGGCTGCGCGCAGAAGTGGTTCGGCTTCGTTCCATCCGTTGGTGTCGTCAAGCAGTTGACAGGCGCGATGGACCATGAGCAAGCGGTGTTCGTTCTCAGGGTATTGGCGAAGCGCGGCTTCTGTCAACAGCCAGCGAATCTGCTTTCCCATGGCTTTGAACAAGCCGACCACGCGATGTTCAGATTGCAGGGGCCTTTGGCCAGATTCGACATCTTCCATCCATGCCTGCTTTGAGCGATCGAGCGTTTCTTCCATGACAGGGTTCATCGCCATCAGTCGATACGGGCCGTAGTTCGGGTGATTGAAGAGTTCAACGACGTAGACAGCCGTTTGCAAGAGGGCCAAGTCTTTGAAGTGTGGGGAGAGGATGGACGATGCGCGCAGCACGGGGCCGCCGTTAAACGTGCCGTGACCGATGAATGGACCGTGATGATCAATCGAGCGCGCAGAGGCGAGCGCAAGCAAACGGTGGATGTCGCTGTCAGACCATTCGTCGGCCCGCATGGCGCGAATCCACGGGAGGATGGAATGGGGAGAAAGGTCTTCGATTTCACACAGACGTTCAAGCGTTTTTGGGTTCCACGGATAGGTTTGATGCATGTTTCAAAGCCTCCATTTTCTAACTCTCGTTTTGTCTCTCTCCATTGACCATAACGCAGGAATCGCAGATTCTCCATACGCCATTGGACGTAGGACTTCGCGCAAACGTATCTCTTGCGCGGTGATTTCTGCTACACTTTTAAAAGAAACTGCGAACGGGGCTTGAGCGAAATGGACAACGCGTTTGCCGGGGATGCGTATCTAAAAAAAGCGTCCCAGATTGAACTGCTCAAAGATACTGCAGAAGCATTGAATGACACGAGCGATATTCCATCCGCCATGGAGGCGATTCTTTCGCGCTTGGCGCAGGAACTTGGATTGCAAACGGCGTGGGTCTTTCGGTATGACGAGAACTACCACGCATTTGTCGAGGTTGGTGCGAGCGGCTTACCTCCTGCTTTGGCATGGGATGATGAGGCTGCGCTGAAAACAGGTTGGTGCGAGTGTCAGAATCAGTTTATCCAAGGGGAACTCGATCGGGCGATTAACCTTGTGCGCTGTAGCCGATTGCGCGACGCCGTCGGGGATACACAGGGACTTTTGTTTCACGCGAGCATTCCGCTGCGCAGCAAAGGGAAGCCGCTCGGCATTCTTAATGTCGCGTCTTCAGGGATTGACGCGTTTACACCTGAAGCGCTGGAACTTTTGATGACCGTCGGCCATCAGGTGGCCATCGCCATTGACCGGGCCGCCATTTTGTTTGAAGAGCGGATGCGTAGCAAAAGGTTTCGCGCGCTCTCTGAATTGGCAGGTGTGCTGGTCGGGGAGTTTGATCAGCATCGACTGCATCAAATCGCGATTGAGGGATTCATCCATAAGCTCGGATATGAAGCGGCTGGTGTCACGGTGCGTGCGGATGAAGATCAGCCGCCGCGCACGCTCGTTTTTGTCGTCGACAAAAAGAGTGGGAGATCAGAATACGCGTACGACTCGAAATCCCCCGCTCCTCTCTTGCCGGAGAGCGAGCGACTCTTCTTGTCGGATGCGCGCAGCGCGCTGACTCAACCGATTGGGCACTCGAATGTGCATGTCCGCGTTGAGAGCTCACTCGCTCACTCGTTTCACGAGACAGACGTGGAGCTTCTCACTGCGTTTGCCTGGCTGCTGCACGCGGCTGACGAGACGATACGCCTGCACGAATACGCAGTTGCAAACGCCAAATGGGCAGAGAGACGGCAGTTGGCTGCGGATTTGCATGACTCTGTGAGCCAGCGGCTGTTTTCTGCGAGTCTTCTCGCGCAAACGGCCGGGATGCTTGCGGCAAAGAGCGACGAAGAAAGCATGAGTGAGGTCGCGCGGGTCACGGCGCGCGTGCAAAAGCTCATTGTGCAGAGCCAACACGAAATGCGCCTGTGGATTGACGCGCTGCACCCGGATGAGGAACGTACGTGGCTTGAACAGCTAGGCGATCGTATCGAGCCGCTGATGCATCAATCTTCCCCGCGCGTGACGCTATCCATCGCTCCACAGGTTCCAAAGCATCTCCCGCTGTTGGTTGAAAAGGCGCTGCTGCATGTCGCAGATGAGGCGCTGCACAATGCACTGAGGCATGCCCAAGCGAAAACGGTTAGGGTGAGTGTTCAGTTCATATTGGATAGGCTGTGTCTGACGGTGGCGGATGACGGTGTGGGTCTGCCCGCGCGTGATGCGCAGGACACCCATCGACGCTATGGGCTGGTGACCATGACGGAACGGATGCAGAGTGTGGATGGGCAATTGCTCATTCAGAGTCACGCGGACTGTGGCACGACGATTGTTGCGCAAATCAGCTTGAATTTTCTTGAGGCGAAGAAGGTGTAAGGCATGGATCAGGTGAACGTCCCGTCGCAGTGTGGCCGACGCATTCGAATCGCGATTGTCGACGATCATCCGATGGTGCGTGAAGGGTTGCGCGCTTTCTTGCAACTGGCAGAGGATATGGATGTTGTGGCGGAGGCGTCTTCTGGCGTCGAGGCTGTACAGATCTGTCAAACGGAAGCGATTGACGTGATCCTCATGGATCTCGTCATGCCAGGACCACTCGACGGTGTTGAAGCCATGCGCAAAATTCTCGCGTTTCGCGACGGGATTCGCGTGATCGCGCTCACTTCGTATGCGAGTTACGGCAAATCCCAAACCGCCATTCAACTGGGGGCGAGCGGTTTTTTGCATAAAGACGTCTCTCCTGAAGAACTGTTATTCGCCATCCGTCAGTCGGTTCAAGGTCGAATGCTGATCGAGACGCGAGTGTTTGACGCGTTCCGAAAAACCGAGAAACAAAAAGATCCCGCGTTTGAATCCCTGACGCATCGTGAGACCGAGGTGTTAGACGCCATGGGCAAGGGGCTGTCCAATAAGGAGATCGCCGCAAAACTACGCATCACAGATAAGACGGTCAAGGTTCACGTGAGTAACATCTTGAGAAAGCTTTGCGTATCTGATCGAACGCAGGCGGTCGTCGCTGCGGCGCGCTGCGGCTGGCTGACGATGGAAGCGGATGAGACACCTTGATGGTGTAACCGAATTGGCTTGTCGTTCGTCTTATGCTTGGATGGTTTGAAAGAATCGAGGTTATCATGGGATGTTCACGAATGAAAAGAAAAAAAGGGTGGCGTTGATCGCCCTCGCACTATGCGTCGGAGTATTGCCTTCAGCGGTCTCTTTCGCGAAGATGTCGAAAAGTGTGGCGCATCGTGCCGTCGCGCGTCCTCTACAGACAGGTTGGCGCTATGCGCCACTCACGCCGCAATTCGGCGCGGATGCGTCCTTTGCAGGACTTGCGAACGTGCGCGGGGAACTCCAGGTGACGGTGAGTCACCATGCCGTTTCGGGCAATGGCTCTTTGATCACGACGTATCGAACAGCCCTCTGGAAGGAAAAGAGTGACTCTTTCTCTGCTCCTGTCGCGACGAAAGATGCCCCCAAAGGATACCATGGTCCGATCCAACTCGTGTTTCCTGCGACATTCCCCATGCAGTTCAATGTTCAATCGGTCAAGATTGTACAAGGGACAAAGTCGGCGTCACGCCCGGTTGTCGCATGGCCAAAAGCGATCCCGCTCTACGGATCTGCACAGAATCCACAGAGCGCAGCGCCCGGATCGCTTGATAATCAAATTATCGGACAAAGTGGTGCCTGGCTTTGGGTCGCACTGAAAGGTCCGCAGTTTCCGCCGCTGTATCCGAAACAAGGCCCACTCATCTTTGGCTTTCGCCACTGGAATCGGCTTGTCGCGCTCAATGTGCACACGGGCGCCTACCGATGGTTCACCCTTCCGCAAACCTACTCGCTGTATCAAAGTTCATGGGGTGTGGCTGTGCCAGCTTTTGCGAGTCTCGGTTCTCAGGTGGCCATTTCGGTGGGTTCCTGGATCGGAATCTTTCCGGCAGATCCAGGCGCGGTTTCATCCGCTTCGACCGCTTCCCCCATTCTTGTTGCGGCGCCAAAGGCGAGCCTCGCACGGCGCGGGAGTGAGGCGCTAATGGACTTGAAAATGCTCGACTGGCAGGAGATCAACAGTTTGGCTGCCTACTGGAACAGCATCATGGGCAAACGGGTTCCTGGCATGCCGTTTTATTGCAATGGGCAGGCGCCTGTTTCGTGGAACACTGATCCAGTCGTCTTCAATCACGATGCACTGCCTGCCGCACTCACGTGGGCGATGGAGTATCCGTTTGTGCGCGGTAGTGTTCAGGATCAAGAGCGCACGCGGTTGGAAAGCTCGATGATGGCACTGCTCACCAGTCGATTGAACGGTTACGCGTGGTCGCCTGTGGAAAACACTTATGCGGGTGAGCGCAAGGCGTTTGCGGGTCACGCGCCGCTTTCGTTGCCGGGGTATGTGGTGAAACAGAACGTGTACTGGCCGATACGAGCGAGTGTGTTAAACCTCGGCGCACCGCCGCTGCCCGCTCGTTTTTCTTCCTATTCGGAGTTCGCGCAATCGGTCGGTGCGCTTCTTGGCACGCGTTCGACGATTCCTGTGTTGCTTCCGCAGGATGTGGCAAAAGGGCAAGCAGCAGGTGGACTGAATCCTCCGCGTGGGGCCTATTTCAATGTGCAGGATCAGGTGAATGGCGGTCAGGTGCTTGATGGGTATTCAGTGACCGTTTCCTTTGGGCCGAAGCTTCCGGCAAACTCGCCAAAGATCAACGCGGGAAACGCTGAGATGCTCTATTCGCTGGTGGGTGTGCCCGCCGGATCGGCTCTGCCGCAAGGGATGCGTTGGCCCGCACATGCGTCTTTTCCCGGGAGTCGCGCGTCGCGTGTCCAGCTTGGTGCAGGCGTTGTCGGCACAGTCTGGACGGGTGTATATCAAGGAACAAAAGTGGAGGGTGTCGCGTGGCGGCAGGATGGGCTGACGTGGATCATTCCGCCGTCGAGTTGGCGTTCGGTTCATCCGCTGGCGGATGCGAGCGCGCAAGTCGCACGGCTGGCGCATCTGCACTTTCTATCAGGCGCAACAGGTTTTGGCATCTTCGGGTATGGCCCAGACGCCCCGTCACAAGTGGTGCTGCATACGTATGATGCGACCTATGCGCTTTACGCGACAGGCTGGCGCGCGGCGCAGTTTGCATCCTTGCTGAACGGGGTCAGTGGAATTCAATAATACAGATTGTGTTGAGTGTGTTTCAGGTTGATTTCTCCCCCTTCTCGTATTTTCCAGACAAATCAATGCTGACCGTCCCTTTTTCACGATACCTGCAATCCATGCTTTTGAATATTTTGAGCCATACCCGAATCTTGTTCAAACTCTCGCGGATAGAACCCATGAATTTCGATGTCGAAGGGCGTTTCCAAGTTATATAGCACTCGATTTGCCTTCCTAAATGCCGTAAGAAAATCGGTTTCAAATTCATTAGACACAACAGCGATGTCTAAATCGCTATCGGATTTTTCGGTTCCCGCGATTCTTGATCCAAATATCCAAATGGAGTTGATTTGCATGATTTCTTGTAGGAGTTTTGAATACTCTTGTCCTGTTCGGACTATTTCATCTGTGTTGCCAACCATGACAACACCTCCTCTGTCTTTTGTAATGCAGAGATCACAAATTCGTCTGTCGTTACGCTAGCCACTTTTGAGCGCTCACTTGGGTATCTACCCGCAGTTTGATATACGTTCATTTCGCCGCAAAACTCCAAAATCCACTCTGGGGGAGTCGTGGATAACGGCGTATTCCTTTGCGTCGAGTCCCCATGTCCGAACGATGGGCGAAATGTGGTTGATGATGTGGGGTGGAGGTAGATGACGTTTACATACCTTGGGCTCTCTTGCGTTTGAAGCAAAGGAATCCAGAACGGCACCACATAGCTCACAAATCTCCACCGTGAATCACTACCCTTCTATATTTGCATTATATCCGATTTTTCAGCGTGGTTGGACGTTTTTAGTCTGAATGGGTTCTTGTGGGTTGCCGCCTCGTCGAATAGGTACAATCCCTCGCCGCATACCCATCCCTACAGGCACGTGCGACGGAGGTGATTGAAACATGTGGGTGTATGAAAAAAAGTTGCAGTATCCGGTGCGCGTCAGCAAGTGTGACCCGCAAATGGCCAAGTTGCTGATCGAGCAGTACGGCGGCGCCGACGGGGAACTCGCCGCAGCGCTCCGCTACCTGAATCAGCGGTACACGCTTCCTGACAGGGTCATCGGCCTCTTGACCGACATCGGCACCGAAGAGTTTGCACATCTAGAGATGATTGCGACGATGGTTTACAAGTTGACGAAAGATGTGACGCCGATGCAGCTCAGAGAGGCGGGGCTTGGCGGTCATTTTGCGGATCACGGTTATGATCTGTATCCGCACAATGCGGCGGGTACGCCTTTCATGGCGCCCTATTTTGCGGCGAAGGGAGATCCAATCACCGATTTGTATGAAGACATCGCGGCAGAAGAAAAGGCGCGCGCGACCTATCAGTGGCTGATCGAGATGACGGATGACGTGGACCTACAAGACAGTCTGAAATTTTTGCGTCAGCGCGAGGTGATCCACGCGATACGTTTTCGCGAGGCGGTGGAGATTCTCAAGGAGTACAACGATACACAGCGCGTGTTTTGACGCTTTTTGAGAGGGTTTTGATCATCGATTGCCACACTGACTGAGAAAGGCGCGTGTCCATCATGGATCAGACGCAGTGGAGATTCTATGAGACGTATCGCAGTCCGTACGACCCGTGTCCGCCGCTTGAGCCGAAGCGATTCATTGTTCCACCGAATCAATACATCGTTTTTCAACCCGAAAATCTGCCGCAGTGCACACCAATGCAGGCACTTCAATTAGGGACGCTGTGGCCCGTGCTCTACAGTCCGTATGATCACGGCGATTGGAGGGGATAGACGATGGCACAATTTATCTCCGAATCGTACTATCAGGATTTGCATGAGCTCCAGGCGATCGACTTTGTCCTCGTCGAACTCACGCTGTATCTTGACACGCACCCTGCGGACGCGAACGCATTGGCGCAGTTTGAGCTGTTTCAACGCGGCAAAAAGAATCTCGTCGCACAGTTTGAACATCGCCACGGGCCACTGTATCACTACGGTGAGGGCAAGGGGGGAGCGGGCTTTGCGTGGGCGAAAGGACCGTGGCCGTGGCAGGTCTAATCTTCGTATTGAGTGACGCAGCCCTACATGTGGTGTAAACTGAAATCACGAATCGATGGAGCGCGGAGGTCACTCGAATGGAACCTTTCGTCCTTGGTATTGATCATGTCCAACTCGCGGCTCCTGCGGGGTGTGAGGCGCAGGCGCGGCATTTTTTTAGCGATCTTCTAGGCTTGGTGGAAATAGAAAAACCGGAGAAGTTAAGGACTCGCGGTGGTGTCTGGTTTCTTTGCGGCGCACAGCAACTCCATATCGGTGTCGAGACAGAATTTGCCCCAGCCAAAAAGGCGCACCCGGCGTTTCGCGTGAAGGATCTTGATAAGGTGCGAAAAGAGCTCTCAGATCAAGGCTTTGAAACGATCGAAGATCCGCTTCCTGGGGTGCGTCGTTGCCACGCATTTGACCCGTTCGGGAATCGCCTGGAGTTTGTCGAAGAGAAGTAAACCTACCCATCGATGCTCGTTCGCGACGTCTACGCAAGTGACCGAGCGGGCCTTGTGTTTGTCAACGTTGAGATAAAATCCTTCCTCAGTGGCAGTTCAGGGTTTCGAGCGGTTTTTGTGCAGGCCCTTCGATCACGCCGCCGTCCACGGAAAATCGAGAGCCGTGGCAAGGACAGTCCCAGGTGCGATCGCCGTGATTCCATGAGACTTCGCATCCGAGATGAGTGCATGTCGTATCGACGAGATGGACAACCCCGTTCTCGTCGCGAAAGGCGCCTGCGCGCCTCCCCTCATAGGTGACCAAATCCCCTTCGCCGTTTGCCAAGTCGCCGATTTGCCGAAGCGGTAGTTCAAATTTCCCTTTGATGAGATGGGCAGTCACGTTTGCATTCTGCGCAAAAAATCGCTTCAGGCTCGGGTCGACGTACATGCGCGAAGGCGTGTAAAGATCGCGGTAGGGATTGTCACGGTTCATCACGATGTCCCTCAAGAGAAGCGCA
The DNA here is from genome assembly GCF_001642725.1 of Ferroacidibacillus organovorans. Lineage (GTDB taxonomy): Bacteria > Bacillota > Bacilli > Alicyclobacillales > SLC66 > Ferroacidibacillus > Ferroacidibacillus organovorans. The sequence continues at coordinate 55,122 of NZ_LSUQ01000002.1, read as the reverse complement.
GCAGCCGTCCCTGTAGTCATTCCCCACTTTCGATACCCGGTTGCCACCAATACGCTAGGGTTGCCTGATGTGATCTCTCCGATGTATGCAACCTTATCCAGTGTCACGAGGTCTTGGGCTGACCAGCGATAGAGCACATCGCGCAGACCGAAAACGCTCTGTCCGAAGGTTGCGAGGTCTTCGTAGTAGGTGAGGGTGTCTTTCCCTTGTCCTGTGATGTGATTGCCACCGCCAATCAGCACGGCGTCTTCGCGGCCGATATTTACAGAGCGTAGGGACTGATAGGGTGCATCGACGTTTACATACACGCCGCCTGGATAGCGTTTATCTGTTTTTGCCGCGATGACATACGATCGCTCGGCGTGCATCCGCGCAAAGTAGAAACCGAGTCCGTCATAAAAGGGGAAGTGAGAGCAGGCGAGGACGTGGTTTGTCGATACGCGATGCCCTTCGCGCGTGACGACGGTTGGACGCTCTCCATCCTCGACATCCACGGCGACGGTTTGCTCGAAAATTTGCCCACTCATGTTTGCGATCTCGCGAGTGAGGTGTGCGAGATACTCCAGTGGATGAAACTGTGCCTGCCCCTTCATGCACAGCGCGCGCTGAATGGAAAAATCAAACGGTAGCGTGTCGGTGAGAAAGCCCTCGATGCCGAGTTTCTGATACGCGTCGTACTCTCGCTCCAGCTTTCTTGCCGTGGTATCGGTCGTTGCGTAAATATAGGCGTCTTCACTGTCGAGTTGGCAGGAGATGGATTGCTCGCGGACGATGTTCTCGATAAAACGGCTTGCGCTGGTTGTCGCCTCATAGTAGAGTTTCGCTTTTTCCCGGCCCATATGGTGGATCAACTCATCATAAATCAGATCGTGCTGCGCGCTGATCTTTGCCGTGGTGTGCCCCGTCGTGCCGTTTAACAGGTGATCCGCCTCGAGCAGCGCGACGCGCAAGCCTTCCTTACACAGGAGATAGGCGGCGGTGATGCCCGTGATACCGCCACCGACGACGGTGACGTCGACAGTGATGTCGCGATCAAGCGATGGGAAGGCTGGCAGTTCGACAGAGTCTCGCCAGTACGATTGGGATGTTTGTGGAAGCATTGTAGCGCCAGAAGTTTTGGTCACGCGGCATCCTCCGTAAGGTTTTGGATTGATCTTCCATCGTTTTCCCTGCGCGTGCCGTATTTATGCGTTGGCTGCAAATCCAATCAATACGGTTCTTTATTTTTCTTTATACAAAGAAATGAGAAACTTGCATAATTATCTTGCGTAGCTATATACTGTGTATATCGATATATATGCAAATTGATTTTGGGGGTTCAATCATCTTGGAAGGTCAAATGTTAAAGGGTTTTATTGATGGAATTTTGCTCTCGATTCTATCCGAAAGAGAGTCGTATGGCTACGATATGATGAAGACGGTTCAGGAACGCACCGATAGGCAGTTGGAAATCAAGGAAGGGACATTGTATCCTGCCTTGCGGCGTTTAGAAGCAGAAGGCTTAATTGTGGGAAAATGGGCTACACACGAACAGGGCGCACGAAGGCGATATTATCACATCACACAAAATGGTAAGGACGAATTACAACGAATAAAAGCATCGTGGAGCAAGAATTACCGCGTTATTCATACCTTTTTGAAGGAGGATTATTCCTTGTGAAAATTGATGATTATCTTGAGCGAGTTTTTTATTGGAGTTTCTTCAGCAAACGCGAGCGGCAGGATCGAGCGGATGAGTTGAGGGTACATCTTGAAGAAACCGTAGAAGATTTTATGTCGCGAGGTTTCAGCCAACCAGATGCGTTGGAGATAGCCATCCAACAGTGTGGAAATCCTTCAAAACTTCGCAGACAATTGACGGCGAGTGCGTTTGGCATGTCCAGTGCTTGGATTGTGCGAATTGCGAGCCTCTTTGTTGTATTATTCTTTATTTTTGTAATTCTCACGCCGCGCGTGCCACTGTTTTCTCCTTCGCTTATGCTCTGTCTTGCTATATTGTCAATCATGTTTAGTACTACGAGAAAACGTAAAGATCGATGGGCGTTGTACGTTGGCTTGATACCCTTTTGTATTGCTTATCTTCAATCCCATGATCGATCCATTTTTGCGCTTATGGAACCGTCAGCATCTACCAATCAACCATCCATTTTGGGAAATATTTTATTGCCGAGTTGGTTTTTGTATACCTCACCTTACTTCAGAGTTGTTTACGAGAGTTTCTTTGGTTTGATCACGCTTTATGGATTTGGTTTAGTCTTATTTGGCTGGACAAAAAATGTGTGGAGCAGCGCCGTACCTTTGATTTACTCTATTGCGATAAGCGTGTGGCCTGTGGTGCGAGATACAGTGAAATTTTTACTGTGGCGAACTTTCCATGATCTACTATTCAAGAATCCCCCACCACTCGAATCTCCAAATCATATCATTCTTCTAAGCGTGGCATCCAGATTGCTTGTCCTCTTGTTTGTCGTGCTAACCGCGCGTTGGCTTTCGGTTCGCTTCCATCGAAACGCAATGGCACAAGTTGATTGATCTCAGCGTTTTGTGGTTGCAATGGGTACTTGCCGCGGGAGTTTATCGCGTACTCGCCATACGATAAAGAAAGGATTTGGCTGAGTGATCTTGCGGGGTGAGCGATGTGATTCGAGGTGCCTGGTACGCTGTGACGCAGCGAGAAAACCTGACAACAAAACCGATGAAGGTGACAATTCACGGGCAGGATTATGTTCTCTACCGGGATGAGAAGGGGATGGTCTGCGCCGGGGATGCCTACTGCCCGCATCGCGGGTGTGACCTGTCGCTGGGGACGGTGGAAGGCGCCGAACTCATCTGCCCTTTTCACGGCTGGCGCTTTGACCGCGACGGACGCTGCACGCGCGTGCCTGCGAATCGTGGTGTTTGGGATGTGCCGAAAAATGCGGCGCGCGCGACCTACGAAGCGTGCGAGAAAGCGGAATGGGTGTGGCTTTACACAGCGCCGAAACGTGTGGATATGGACGCTTCAACGGAGCCTGACTTGTTTCCGGAACTGTGTTCGGATAACTGGACGCGCACGCCGTTTCGGGCGACGTGGCATGCGCATTTCGTGCGGGTCGTGGAAAGCGTTCTCGATGTCTCCCATCTGCCGTTTGTCCACCCGCAAACGACAGGCGCAGGTGTGAACCCAGAGGTGGATGGCCCTGAGTACGCGTTGACGTCTAACCGCATCCTCATTCACCCCAAACCGTTTGCCCCTGTCCATCCGATGGAACCTGTGGAAGCCGTTGAAACAGAAGATGAGCGCACAGAAATCGAACTGCGCGCGCCAAACCTCTGGATCATCCGCACCCCAATGGGGGATGGAAATGCGATGTGCACGTTCCTCACGTTTACGCCGTGCGATACGCAAACGACCGAGATCTTTGGAGCGGTCGCGCGCAATTTTGACATGGACTCGCCACTCCTTGACGAGTTTCATCTAAGCCACACACGCTTTGTGATGGGGCAAGATCAGGCGATCATCGAGAGCATCCGGCCCGTGGCGCCGCCTTATGATCTGCACCGTGAGGCGCACGTCCGCTCAGACGGTCCCACCGTTCACTATCGCGCCATGATGCGCACATGGCTCGAAGAAGAGTCGCTTAGGTAAGCGTCGCGATCCACTCGTCGACACACAAGACGTCCGCCTGTCGCGGAAACACCTTTTCCACGAGAACACGATGCACCTCAGGGTCGGCGTCGAGGCACGCGTCAGAGAGTACGATCAGCCCGAAGTCCATATCTGCCGCCTCTCGCACGGTGGAGAGGACGACGCCGCTCGTGGCGATCCCGCACAGGACAAGCGTGTCAATCCGTCGCGCGCGCAAGATCACATCGAGATCACTTCCGGCAAACGCGCTCACGCGTCGTTTTGTGACGATCGGTTCATCCTGGCGCGGCGCAACTGACGCATGGATCTGTGTTGCCGCATCCCCTTCGGTCATTCCACCGTGGCCCGCAATCGCCGCGAACGACTTGTTGCGCGCACTCACCTCTGGATAGCCTTCGCGAAACGCTACGCGCACGTAGATGACAGGCATCTTTGCCTGCCGCGCGGCTGCGACAGCTTTTGCAAACGGTGCCAACACTTCGTCACTCTGCGCAAAACGCGAAACAATTCCGTTTTGCAGGTCCATCACGAGCAGCGCCGAGCGCTGATTCTCCACGGTTCATTCCCCCTGATCGATGGTACAGTGTCATTATGGTTGTGTCATAATAGGATGATACTTCGCGAAACGGCGCCGAGCGCCCTTTTCGCGTGACGGTTGCGCTGTCTATCATACCAAATTCGCACGGGGGGGTCTTTGCCATGGAACCACGCATGAATTATGCACAGGTTGATCCGGACGTCAGGAACGCCATGATGCATCTGGAACGTTATGTCCGCCAGAGCGGGCTTGATCCCAAGATGCTCGAACTGGTCAAAATTCGCGCCTCTCAAATCAATGGCTGCGCGTTTTGCATCGACATGCACACGATCGATGCGCGCGCGGGGGAAGAGACCGAGCAGCGCCTCTATCTGCTAAACGCCTGGCGCGAATCCCCGTTTTACTCCGACGCCGAGCGGGCAGCGCTGGAACTGACGGAAACGCTCACGCAGATCTCGACGCATCACGTGTCGGATGAACTCTTTGCGCGCGTGCGCGAACACTTTAGCGAGAAACAGTACATCCAGCTCGTCATGGCGATCAACACGATCAACAGTTGGAATCGTTTGTCCATCGCGACAGGCGCCCTGCCGGGAACATACCAGCCGCCGCAGAAAAAGGGGGATTGAAGGCAAACGCTTGCGCCGCGAATAGGTCGAACAGCAGAGGTGTTGAAACGTGGAGATGCGTCACGCGGAGATTGCGTTTGCGCACGGGTTGATCTCAGGAACGTTTGTTCACGAAGGGGACTTCGCAAAGCTGCAAGAAGCGTGTGGCATCTCGCTTTGCCCAAACGGGATCTTCATCGTGTCGATCGACCGCTACCCACAGCGAGTCAACGAGTATCCGCCTTCGTGGCCTAAAGAGGTCGGTCACGCGCTGCGCGAGACGGTTGCTAACACCATGGCGCGCGAAGGCGTGCCAACCACCTGCATCTGGACAGAAGAAGGCGTGCTCGTGGTGCTTTTTCAGATGGATCACGCGTGCGGATCGCAGCTCCTTCATACCGAGGCACGCGTGACACAGACTGCAAAGCTACTTCAGCATGCGCTTGCAGCGCGTGATCTCGCTGTGTCAATCGGCATCAGCGCGCTCTGCGCGGAGCCACTTCAATTGCGTCGCGCGTATCAAGAAGCGCTGCGCGCGATGAGCGGGCGATTCTTTCAGGGCAATCAGCAGCTTTACCGCGCGTGCGACGTACAGGATGTTGGCGTTGTGCCAAATCCATTGCGCGCGGAAGAAAAGCTCGAATTGATCGCGCGCGTAAAGCTTGGGGATGTGCGCGGCGTCAGCGTCTTGGTGCCGATGATCCTTTTGCGACTGGCGGAGGATTGCCAGAGGAAGGTTGAGGGCTTCAAATCGGAAGTCATTGATCTGCTGATGCAGATGTCGCGAGAGGTCGTTAACGCGGGGATCAGCGCGGCGGAAATCCTCTCAAAGAATGCCCGGTTTGTCCACGACCTCTATCAGACCATTCGCTACGACACGTTTGTCGGCCATGTCCTGGCGTATGCGCAGTGGCTTACGTCACGTGTTGACACTTCGCGAATGTCGGCGTGTTCGCCAGTGATTCGCGATGCGCTTCAGTATATCCATCACCACCACCAGGACCCCTTGACCCTTGATCAGATTGCAAAGGTGGCGTGTCTTAGCAAGTATCATCTCAGCCATCGCTTCAAGCAGGAGGTAGGCCTTAGCGTGATGGACTACGTTCGCCGCATTCGACTTGAAAAAGCCGCTTTTTATCTCACCTCCTCGACCCTCTCCCTGCAACAGATCGCAACGCTTGCGGGGTTTTCTGACGCAAACTATTTTGGCAGGATGTTCAAAAAGGAATACGGCTGTACGCCCAAAGCGTATCGGGCTGCGCACGCGGTCTGAGACGTGAACGACCGCAAGATTGTGCTAGGAAAGAACAATCCGCGACCGTTTTTGTGTAAGCGTTTCCGCGTACGATGGGATTATACGTTCGCATGGCAAAGGAGACGGAAGACATGAGTGATGGATTGACATCGACAGCGCGCGTCATTCGAGCGCCGCGCGGAACGGAGATCAGCGCAAAAGGCTGGCAGCAAGAGGCGGTATTGCGGATGCTGATGAACAACCTTGACCCGGAGGTGGCGGAACGCCCCGAAGATCTCGTCGTGTACGGCGGAATTGGAAAAGCCGCGCGAAACTGGGCAAGCTTTGACAAGATTGTGGAGTGCCTGCGCGATCTTGAGGCGGATGAAACCCTCTTGATCCAATCTGGGAAACCGGTGGGCGTCTTTCGCACGCACCGCCACGCGCCGCGCGTGCTCCTTTCGAATTCCGTGTTGGTGCCGGCATTCGCGAACTGGGAGACGTTTCACGAATTGGATCAAAAGGGACTCATCATGTTCGGCCAGATGACCGCGGGAAGCTGGATCTATATTGGTAGTCAAGGCATCCTCCAAGGCACTTACGAGACATTCGCGGAAGCGGCGCGCCAGCACAGCGGGGGCACGCTTAGAGGGACGCTTACGCTGAGCGCCGGACTTGGCGGAATGGGCGGCGCGCAACCGCTTGCCGTCACCATGAATGAAGGTGTGTTCATCGGGGTTGAGATCGACCCGTCGCGCATCAAGCGTCGTGTCGAGACGCGCTACTGTGACGTGCTTGTGCATGATCTGGATGAGGCGCTTTCGCGCGCGCGCGCCGCACAGGAGAGAGGGGAGCCGCTCTCAATCGGACTTGTCGGCAACGCGGCTGAAGTTTTGCCGGAGATGGTTCGCCGCGGTATTGTGCCGGATTTTGTGACAGATCAAACGTCGGCGCACGATCCACTCAACGGCTACATTCCTGTCGGATATACGCTTGACGCGGCGGCAGAACTTCGCAAAAGCGACCCAAAAGCATATGTGGCGCTCGCGAAAAAGGCGATGGCAACGCACGTGCAGGCGATGCTTGATTTCAAGAGGATGGGTTCGGTCGTTTTTGACTATGGCAATAACATCCGGCAGGTGGCGTTTGACGAAGGCGTGCAGGACGCGTTTTCTTTTCCAGGCTTTGTTCCCGCGTACATTCGACCGCTTTTTTGCGAGGGCAAAGGGCCGTTTCGTTGGGCGGCACTTTCTGGCGACCCGCGCGATATCGAAAAAACGGATGAATTGGTGCTAAAGCTCTTTCCTGAGAATGAGGCGCTTCACCGTTGGATCAAGCTCGCTCGTGAAAAAGTGGCGTTTCAGGGACTGCCAGCCCGAATCTGCTGGCTTGGCTATGGCGAGCGGATGAAGTTTGGTCTCGCGATCAACGAGATGGTGCGAAATGGCGAGTTGCTGGCCCCGATCGTGATTGGCCGCGACCATCTGGACTGCGGATCGGTCGCCTCGCCCAATCGTGAAACAGAGGCGATGAAGGATGGCAGCGACGCGGTGGCCGACTGGGCCGTTTTGAACGCACTTGTGAACACCGCTTCTGGCGCGAGTTGGGTCTCGTTTCACCACGGCGGGGGCGTCGGGATGGGTTATTCGCTGCACGCCGGAATGGTGGTCGTGGCCGATGGAACCGATGAGGCGGACGAACGATTGTCGCGCGTGTTGACGACAGACCCTGGCATGGGGATCATCCGGCATGCGGACGCTGGGTACGAGAAGGCGATCGACGTGGCAAAGGAGCGTGGGGTGCGCGTTCCAATGCTTGGGATCTGAGACGGGAGGGAAGAACGTGGCAGAAGGCGCAGTGGACCTGCTGGTGCACAATGTCGGGACGCTGATCACGATGCGCGGAGGGCCAGGTCCGCGCTCAGGTGCGAGCATGGCAGAAATCGGCGCGGTCGCAGGCGGCGCCGTGGCGATTGGCGATGGCTTGATCCTCGCGGCAGGGCGCGAGGAGGATGTGCGCGATCAGATCGCAGGGCGCGCGATTTTGCAAGAACTGGACGCGCAGGGGCGGCTGGTGACGCCAGGTCTTATCGATCCGCACACACACCTCGTGCACGGCGGATCGCGGGAGCACGAGCTTGCGCTAAAGTTACGGGGTGTAACCTACTTAGAGATTCTGGCGCAAGGCGGAGGAATCCTTAGCACGGTGGAAATGACGCGCGCGGCGACAGAGGATGAACTCTATGTGAAGGCAAAAAAGAGTCTTGACACGATGCTGCTTTATGGCGCGACGACGGTCGAGGCGAAAAGTGGGTATGGCCTCACGCTCGAGGATGAACTGAAACAACTGCGCGTCGCAAAGCGTTTGCAAGAGACGCACGCGGTCGACGTGGTGTCAACATTCATGGGCGCGCACGCGGTGCCTACTGAGTACAAGGAGCGCGCGGACGCGTATGTGTCGACCGTGATCGACACGATGCTTCCCGAGATCAAACGGCTTGGCCTCGCGGAGTTTTGTGACGTGTTTTGCGAGCACGGCGTGTTCACCGTGGAGCAGTCACGTGCGATCCTGCGCGCGGCGCGCACGCTTGGGTTCGGGCTGAAAATCCACGCAGACGAGATTGAATCGATGGGCGGCGCGGAACTGGCGGCGGAGCTTGGTTGTATCTCTGCGGAACACCTGCTGGCGGCGACTGACGAAGGACTGAACGCGATGGCGCGCGCGGGTGTCGTCGCCGTCTGTCTGCCGGCCACCTCGTTTAACCTGCGTGTGGCCAATCACGCGCGGGCGCGCGCGATGATTGAGATGGGCGTGTCAGTCGCACTTTCGACCGACTATAACCCGGGGAGTTCGCCGACGGAGTCACTCCAACTTGTGATGACCTTGGCGTGTCTTCATCTGCGGATGACGCCAGAAGAGGTAATCACGGCGCTTACAATCAACGCGGCGCACGCGATCGGACGGGCGGATCAGATTGGCAGCCTGGAAGTTGGCAAGCAGGCGGATCTTGTCCTTTATCACGCGCCAAATCTCGCCTACCTTCCGTATCACTTTGGGATCAATCACGTCGATACGGTGGTGAAAAAAGGGAGAATCGTCGTCACAGATGGAAAGGTGGTACCCTTTTGATACAACGTGTTGAACCTCCATTTTCGCGATTTCGCGATCGCCTTGACCCGAAGGTCGCGGATTGGGTGTTTCCGTATGACAGCGCGAGCAGGTTTGACATCGCCTTGCTCGGGGCGCCGCTCAGTAAGACATCGATCAGCCACTCAGCCGCTTTCCGGCTTCCGGACGCGATTCGTGCGCTGTTTCACAGCTACAGCCCGTACAGTGTCCATCACCAAATGGATCTGAGCGAGCGACTGCGCGTTGCGGATCTCGGAAATGTGCAGATGCATCTTACGGATCTCGCACTGTGCCAGAAGTGGATCGAAGATGCGGTGTACTCTTATGGCGAGACGCATGCACAGCCGCTCGTGCTACTTGGCGGTGACCACTCGATCACAGGCGCTGCGCTGCTCGGACTGACGCGCGCCACCAAGCGGACGTATGGGGTCATTCACTTTGACGCGCACCATGACGTGCGGAATCTGGAGGATGGCGGACGTTCCAACGGCACACCGTTTCGGACATTGCTCGACTCAGGCGCGATTGCCGGGAGACACGTGGTGCAAATCGGCATCCGCGACTACGTGAACGCAAAGGCGTATCACGCGTATGTTGTGCAGGAAGGCGTCACGGTTGTGACGGCGCGGCAGGTGTTTCGGACGGGGCTCGCACAGGTGCTCGAAGAAGCGTATGCTCACGTGAGCAAAGAGACGGATGGCGTGTATGTGAGCTTTGACATGGATGTGCTCGATCAGAGCTTCGTGCCAGGTGTTCCGGCGCCGGGGCCGGGTGGTCTCACGGTCTGGGATGCGCTCGAGGCACTGGAGTGGCTCGGGGCAAAATCGAACGTTCAAGCCGTTGATTTTGTGTGCGCCGATCCTGCGCAGGACGTGCGGGATTTTACGACGCGTGTGGCGACAAACCTCCTTTTGGCGTTTTTAGCGGGAAAATCACTCGCAAAAGGTGCGAACGTTTGACAATTCGCCGCGCGCGGCATAGGTTTTAACAAGGTAGGTAGTCACAAGTCATGAGTGAAATGAACGCGATGAGATAAAACAGCCCATAGCGATGTGTGAGTAGGGGGCTAGGGTAGGAAACTTCGGTTTCTTGCTCTAGTCCTCTCTATCTTTTTACGCATAGCACGCGCGCTGTTTCGGAACGGTATTCCAATAGGAGTTGACGAGATGACGATTTATTTGGATGGAAACGGACTCACCCTCGATCAGGTGGCGCGTGTTCTGTACGACTTTGAATCCGTTGAGATTCACCCGAACGCCTGGCAAAACATCGAGAAAAGTAGAGCGGTTGTCGAGCGCAATCTCGCGGAGGGGAACGTGATCTATGGTGTCACGACAGGGTTTGGCAAATTCAGTGACGTTGTGATTCCAGTCGGTGACGTTGAAGCGCTGCAACTGAATCTGATCCGCAGTCACGCGTGTGGCATCGGCGATCCGTTTTCAGAAAGAGTCAGCCGCGCCATGCTGCTGTTGCGCGCAAACGCGCTTGCCAAAGGCTACTCGGGCTGTCGCAAAGAGACATTGCAGCGCTTGGTGGATTGCCTGAACCAGCAAATCCATCCGGTGATTCCGAGCCAAGGGTCGCTCGGCGCGAGTGGCGATCTGGCGCCGCTTGCTCACTTGGCGCTCGTGCTGATCGGCGAAGGCAAGGCGCACTATGACGGGAGAGTGATGAGCGGTGGGGAGGCGCTCTCGCAAGCGGGACTGACGCCGATTCGCCTGCAGGCAAAAGAAGGTTTGGCGCTGATCAATGGCACGCAGGCGATGACCGCGGTGGGCGTGATCGCCTACCTTGAGGCGGAGCGCCTGGCGGAATTTGCGGATGGCGTCGCCGCGCTCACTTTAGAGGCGTTGCGCGGTGTCGTTGACGCGTTCGCGCCAGAAGCGCAGGATGTTCGCCCCTATCCTGAGCAGCGCGAGGTTGCCGATCGGGTGCTTTCATATGTGGAAGGGAGCCAGTTGACGACAAGACAGGGAGAGATTCGCGTACAGGATGCGTACTCGCTGCGCTGTATTCCGCAGGTGCACGGAGCGATCCGTCAGGTACTTACTTATGTCAAGGAGAAATTACTCATTGAGATGAATGCTGCAACCGACAACCCGCTCATTTTCTCAGACACTGGACGCGTGATATCCGGAGGTAATTTCCACGGGCAGCCCATCGCGTTTGCGATGGATTTCCTCGGAATCGCGATGGCAGAGCTCGCCAACATTTCCGAGCGCCGGATTGAGCGTCTGGTCAATCCGCAGCTAAATGATCTGCCAGCCTTTTTGAGTCCACAGCCAGGCCTTCAATCGGGACTGATGATCACACAGTACGCTGCCGCATCGTTGGTATCAGAAAACAAGACGTTGGCGCATCCGGCGAGCGTGGATTCCATCCCCTCTTCGGCCAATCAGGAGGATCACGTGAGTATGGGAACGATCGGCGCACGCCACGCGCATCAGATCATCCATAATGTTCGGCGGGTGCTCGCCATCGAGGGAATTTGCGCCGCGCAGGCGGCCGATCTTCGCGGCGTCGATCGACTGGCGCCAAAAACGCGCAAACTGCATCAGCAGATTCGCGCGAGCGTCCCTTTTATCGATCAGGATCGCGCCTATTCCGAAGACATTGAGCGTCTTGCCCACTGGATCAGCCAATCGTTTGTCTGAGGATCATTGTCACATGAGAAAACTGCAGGGAACGTCGCTGCGACGCTTCGTGGTAAGCTATAGGCGTGATTTGGATTGACAAGTGGGGTGGGCGCGATGTTTCCTAAAAATCAAATCGGTAAAGCGGCGATGCTACTCGTACTCTCCGGTGAGGGAGAGGAGCAGGATCGCCTGCTCAAAGCGCTTGATGAGAGCGGCTTTACGGTGGCCCTGGGTAGAGTGGGCACGATGGATTCGCAAAAGATTGTTGCGGCAGTGGAGACGGCGGCGAAGAAAAATGGAATCATCAGTTCAGAGCGGTATCGCGAGGAACACGCGCTGTATCACGCGATTATGGAAGCGTTACTGGGTGTGGGGCGCGGCGTCGTCTCGTTTGGGGCACAGTTGCGAACGGTGGGGCTGCGCTTTTCGATTGTGCGTGGGAGGCCCTATGCGTCGCCTGACGAAGGGGAGTGGATCGCCGTCGCTTTTTATGGCACGATCGGCGCGCCCGTCAAAGGGTGGGAGCATGAGGCGCTTGGCATCGGGATCAATCACATGTAGTCTGTTCTGTTATGGAGCGTGAACACAAAAAACACCTGACGTCGCTCGTCGCTCGAGCAAAACGTCAGGTGTTTTTTGTGTCGTATTAAGAGTAGGTTACAGACAGGCTTTTTGCTGCAGAAGGCTGTTGGGCGATCGGTAACTCGTTTTCTTCCAGGGAGCGTTGCTTCATTTCTGGCAGTGTGATCAAGGTGAGTAGAATACCGAGTGCTGACACGCCAGCCAGAAGTCCCATGGTGCTGCTAAGACCTGCTGATTTTAGAATGCCTGGGAGCACGAAGGCGCCAAGGAAGGCGCCGATCTTTCCGCCTGCGGCGGACATGCCGTGGCCCGTGCCGCGCAAGCGGGTCGGGAAGACTTCGGATGGGACTAAGAAGGTCGTTGTGTTCGGGCCAAATTCAATGAAGAAGTAGCTGACACCATAGATGATTAAAAACAGAATGGGAAGCTTTGCGATGGCGGGCACCAGGAACAAAGAGAGGTATGCGAGCGCCATAACGCCAAAGCCAACGCTTTGAATCACTTTGCGACCGATGCGATCCATGTATTTTGCGGCGACAAAGTATCCGGGAACCGCGGCGACCAGGAAGATTGCGGCGGCCACGAGCGTGGTCGTGACAAGTGATGCATTTGGTAACAGAGCCTTTAAGATAAGCTGCGAAGAAACGCCATTGCCATAGAATGCCACGTCGATCAGAAACCAGCTACCCGCTGTTCCGATGAGGCGGACAATATTTTTACGCGTTAAGAAGGTAGGCTTTTGCGTTGCTTGCGGCGTGCTTTCTACAGCCGAAACCGTCGCGCCAGTCAGTCCACTCACGATCTCTGCCGCTTTGGCTTGATCCTGTTTTACAGAAACGAGATAGCGCGGTGTTTCGGACAATTTTCTGCGCAGATAAATGACAGAAGCGGCAGGGATGGCGCCGAGGCCAAGCATGACGCGCCATGCGATTGCGTGAGACATTCCTGTCGAGAGGAGAATGGACGCGATCAATGGACCTGCCAAAAGGCCGAGGCCTTGCATCGAGAACACCATGGTGACAAGTAAACCGCGATTTTTGCGATTGGAGTATTCACTCATAATGACAGAACTGGTAGGATAGTCACCGCCTACGCCAAGACCTACAAGGAAGCGAAAGAGGACGAGCCAGCCAAAGGAAGGCGCGAACGCGGATAATACAGCACCGAGCGTCAAGAGGATCACTTCGATGCCATACATGGCTTTGCGGCCAAGGACATCCATCAGTTTGCCAAAAAAAAGTGCGCCGAGTGCCGCCGCCGCTAAGGATGTGCTGTTTAGAATGGCCAATTCGGTCGTGCTCAAATGCCATAGAGGAGTAAGGATTGCAGTTACGGTACCGATAATAAAGAGATCGTATGCATCTGTAAAGAAACCCATTCCCGTGGTAAACATGGTTTTCCAGTGGAATTTTTGCAGCCCACTCTCATCGAACGCATGTAAGACCCCTGAGTTTGTTGCCACTGAATGTACGCTCCTTTAAAAAATAGGTTTTATAGCACGCGGCTGTGTCTTCAACCGCACTTGATGAATACAACGTAAGTTTATCGCTCTTTCGTGAAGAAAGGATAATCAATGTGTAAAGGTTTTGTAAATGTAACGATCTGCCAAGGCATTCTATACCGAATATTTACCTGATGTAGATACTCCCCACACGTTAGGTTTACAAAGCGACCGTATGCTTAGACGCGTGAAGGTTAAGAGAATGATAGAACGCAATCACGAATCAGACACGAGGGGGATTTATGTTGAAAACACGTACGGGGATAACGCTTGGAGCAGGCGTACTCGCAACGCTTGTGATTGTTCCTTTTGCACTCCACGCATCTACGACAAGCGTGCCTGCAAACGCACAACAACCGCACGCGTCGAGCGCCAAGCGCGCTTCCGCAGCCAAGGGTCATCTGGTGCTGTACTCAGCGCAAGGCTACGATGCGGCGATGGCGGCGGCGTTTCAAAAGAAGACGGGCATTCAAGTGAACCTCGTGGATGACTCGACAGGAAACATCGTAGCCCGCATGGAGGCAGAGCGCACCAATCCGCACTGGGACATCGCATGGTTTGACGGCGACTCCACCATGCAATCCCTCGCCAACCAAGGCATGCTCCTAAAAGGTTTTACTCCATCCGATATGTCAAACTATACGCCGCTCGGGCACTCCTTGCTCCCGAAGGATCACGCCTATTTTCCGGCATCCGTAACTGCGGCGGCGGCGATCGCCTATAACACAAAATATCTCTCGCCAAAACAGGCGCCTACCTCGTGGAATGATTTGCTCTCACCGCGTTTCAAAGGTCAAGTGGCGATGAATGATCCAAGCATTTCTGGTCCGACCTATCCATTCGTCGCAGGCATCATGCAGCAGCGCGGCGTCAAAGGTGGAGAAGCTTACTTTAAAGCGCTCAAAGCAAATGGACTGAAGGTTTTCCCGACAAACGGCGTGACGCTCAATGCCCTTTTGACTGGCCAAGTCAAGGTGATCATGATTCAAGACTCCGCACTGACGAAAGCAAAAGCGTCTGGTGAACCGATCCGCATCGTGTATCCATCGACTGGCGTTGCGATGCTGCCAGGCGTGATGGCGATTGACAAAAACGCGCCGGATATGGCGGCCGCCAAAGCGTTTGTCCAGTTTGTCCTCTCACCACAGGGGCAAAAGATCATGTTGAATCCAGCCAACGGCGGCGGCGATTCGTATTTTAATCCGATCATCAAGGGATTGAAGCCCGATCCGCAGCGGCAACAGGCAGGCATTCACTGGGTTCGCGTAAACCCGGTGCGCGCTGCCGCGACTGAAAATCAGATCAAGACATGGTTCCATGACAACATTGTCCAATAATCGCGCGCGCTATGAGAGAATTGCGCGCCGCCTGCGCGCCGTCGGGGCGACGCCAAGTCTTCTCATCCTCTTCATTTTGATGATCTATCCCATGGGGACGCTACTGCTACTGGTAGCGTTCCCCCACGCGTTTGACATGACGCCTTCCTTTCGCTTCTCACTGAGCGCATTCTCTGGTACCTTTTCCGACCCAGGAAACGCGAGCGCGATTGTGAACAGCCTGTTGTTTGGCGTTCTCTCTGCGCTCCTTGCCAGCATCTTGGGCGTGATAACAGCCATCGGATTAGCGCGTACAAGGGGCATCGCGCGAACGATCCTTCGCGTCTGCATTTGGGTCGTCTTTTTTGCGCCATCGTACATCATCGCTCAGGGGTGGGTCATCCTGATGCAAGATAACGGGATTCTGGCGCAACTCTTTCACATGCCAAACGGTTTTTCCGGCTGGTTCTTTTCGCCGACTGGACTGGTGGTCGTCATGGGCTTTCGCTATTTTCCATTTGTTCACTTTGCAGTGGAGCAGGCGATTGCAAACATCGGCGGCGAATTGGTCGATGCAGCGCGGCTTAGCGGCGGGAAACCTGCTCGCGTGTTGCGCAGCGTGATTCTTCCCCTGTTGCTTCCGGCGCTTCTGGCAGGGACTTCGATCGCCTTCGCAGAAGGCTTCGGCGATTTTGGGTTTGCCGCCGCGATCACGCCGCAGATGCAGATTCCCCTTCTCTCGTATCAGATCTATGCGGCACTCAGTCAGGCGCCCGTCAATTTTTCAGCCGCTGCTGTCTTGTCTCTCGTGCTGCTTGTCGTCACAGGCATGGCGCTGTGGCTTCAGTTTTTTATCTTGTCAAGGCGAGGATTCGCCACCATCTCAACCTCGCAGCGGCCAAGCGTTCGCATGGCCGGCGGCAAGCTGTGGGTCGTTCTCGCATATGGGATCGCTCTTGGTTCCTTGATCTTGCCGATGGGCGCGACGCTCTGTGCCGCGCTCTGGAAAAACATGACGAGTGGGATTGCGAGCAACAACTGGACATTCCAACATTTTAACCACGCGCTCATCACGGGCGGTGGGATGGCGGCGCTCGGAAACTCGGTCGCATATGCGCTCATCAGCGGTTTCGCCGCTGCTGGATTGGGGCTTTTGATTTCTTTTCAAATGTCATTCGTAAAAACTGCGCTGAATCGCGTTCTCAGTATCATCATCATTGGTTCGATCGCAGTTCCAGGCGTCGTCATGGCGGCGGGTTTTGTGCTCGCGTGGAATGGCGTGTGGTTGATCCCGCTGCATCTCGTACTCTACGGAACGCCAGTGTGCCTCTCGCTTGCCTATATCGCGGGGTCGCTGCCGTACTCGATACGCCTGCAGATGGGCGCGCTCAGTCAAGTTTCGGTCAACCTTCTGCGCGCCGCGCAGGTGTTGGGTGCAAAACGTCTGCGCCTGCTTCGCGTCATCGTTTTTCCACTCATTCGGGGAACGGTGCTCTCGACGTGGTTGTTGGCGTTCATCGGGACCTTTTTTGAACTGCCCGCATCCTCCTTGCTCTATCCGCCCGGTCAGCCGCCGTTTCCCGTCTTGATCGCCGCAAAGTTTAACGCGTTTCTATGGTCACAGGGGTCGGCGCTCACACTGCTTGGCATGACGATTTTGATCGCCGTGTATGGACTTGGCCAACTGATCGTGAGAATCCGCGCGTGGCGAATCAGAACATGGCGCGTGGCCTTGCGGGTTGAAAAACGTGTCTCGTCGATGCGTGTGGAGGGTTCTTAAATGGCAAATACTCACGTTGTATTAAACGATGTTGTGAAGAAGTACGGCGCGCGAAACGTGCTTTCACGGGTGTCGCTTGAGATTGAGGAGGGACAGTTTGTCGCATTGCTCGGACCGTCAGGATGCGGGAAAACGACCATGCTCAGCGCGATCGCAGGACTCGTTCCGATTGAGGAAGGCCAGATTTCAATCGGCGGTAACGTGGTGTCAAGCGCGAGTTTCACGCTGCCGCCTGAAGAGCGCAAGATTGGAATGGTGTTTCAGGATTTTGCGCTCTGGCCACATTTGACGGTGTTTGATAACATCGCTTTCGGGTTACGCGTTCGCAAGATGAACAAGGCGGCGATTGTAAAGCGTGTCGAAGAAGTGCTCGAGCAAGTGGCGCTTCCGGGGTATGAGAAACTGTTTCCGCATCAGCTGTCAGGTGGTCAAAAACAGCGCGTGGCCATCGCCCGCGCACTTGCTCCTGGTCCGGCGCTCATGCTGATGGATGAGCCGCTCAGTTCGCTTGATGCGGGACTGCGCGAACAGATGCGCTGGGAGCTTCGGCGGATCACGCAAGAGGCGCAGATCACCACCATTTATGTTACACACGACCAAACAGAGGCGTTGAGTATGGCCGATCATATCGTACTCATGCATAATGGTGTTGTGGAGCAACAAGGGGCGCCGGAGCCAATGTATAAGCGGCCGCACACGGCGTTTACCGCGACATTTCTTGGCGCGGCGAATTTGTTGTCAGGACGAGTGATTCGACGGACGGCAGGGCGCGTGGCGATTTCCTGTCACGGGGTAACGATGGAAGGGACGGAAGAGCAGGATCTTGGCGATGAGGTGACGCTTGTCATCCGCCCGCAGGATATGGTAATGACGGATTGCGATGAGGCGCGCGGGTTGCCAGTGATCGTTCGCCAGCGCGCCTACCACGGCGCACAGTGGCAGTATCGTCTAGAACTCGCGACAGATGGGTCAGGTCAGATGCTGGAGTGCTGGTCGCCTGTGGAGTGGGCGACAGGCAGTCAGATCACGTTGCAGTATGATGTGGAGCGATGCCTTGCTGTTGCTCGAAAGACGTCATGATCTCATGGAACTTGATTGATGTTGCAATGAAAAAATGAAAGTGGAGGAAGCGCTTCTTGAGTCTTGGAATGCAGGACCGGATGGTTAAAAAGACGTTGCTCGAGAGTTGGCGACGCGAGATGGATGCGACGCGTCTCTACGCGCAGGCCGCAGCGCTTGAAAAGGATTCGGGTCGCAAGTCCATCCTTTTGCAGCTTTCGAAGATTGAGCAGACGCACGCAGAGATGTGGGCGCGAAAGTTGAAGGAAATTGGAGAGCAGGCGCCCGCGTCAGCGTATCAAGCGCCGCCAGTGGAACACGCTTCAAGTGAGCAGTTGCTAAAGCGACTGGATGCACTCGAGCACAGCAACGCGGCGTGGTATGAATCTTTAAAGCATGTGTTTGAGGATCCTGAGATTCTGCAAATCATCGACCAGATCGATGAGGATGAATCGAACCACGACAGCAGTGTTCGCGGACTGTTTGCGGCGCCAACAGCGCATATTGGCGAGCGTTTGAGCAGTTTGTGGGGGGCTGAGCGCTGGCACAAACAGTCGGCTGGAGGGTGGGTCGGCGACGCGATCTATGGTGTGAACGACGGCCTTGGCGCGATCTTTGGGATCATTTCAGGGGTTGCCGGATACACGGCAAACGGACATACGGTGCTCGTCAGCGGTTTGTTTGGCGCGATTGCAAGCACCTTGTCGATGGGGGTAGGGGCGTGGCTCTCGACGCGCTCAAAGAACGAATTGGCGCATAGTGAGCTGCATTTCGAGCGCAAAGAGATCAGGGAGAACCCGGAGCTTGAAAAGGAAGAGTTGCGCCTTTTGTATCAATTGAAAGGTTTTACAGAGAATGAGGCGGTAGAGATTACGGAACGCTTGTCAAAGGATCCCGAGCAGTTTCTAAAGGCGATGAGCCAAGAGGAGCTTGGCATCACGGATGAAGGCGGCAATCCGTGGACGTCTGCCGGCATTGGCAGTCTTTCAACATTTGTGGGCGGGATTCTTCCACTTATTCCGTTTTTCTTTACGGGTGGCGTCACAGCGATTGTGCTCGCTGCGATTGTGAGCATCGTTGCGCACTTTGCCGTGGGCGCGGCAAAGAGCTTGATTACTGTTCGCCGCTGGTGGACGAGTGGGCTTGAAATGACGGCAGCCGGCGTCATTGTCGGTATCGTTTCATATGGAATTGGACTTCTAGGTTCGTTGCTCATTCACGGGTGATACCGCACAGTTTTAAACATCTTTTATAAAAATTCAACCCGCAAAGCTTCAGCCCGCGTGTCGAGCATCATGCTTGATACGCGGGCTTTTTTTACAAGTCAAAGATGACTAGAAAGGATCGTTACGGCGCATGGTACAACAGGAAACAGAACCATACGTTGCGCATCCAGAAAGGAACAGATCGATTTGAGCGAAGCATGGCATGACTATTTTCAATTTTTGCGCCATCCCGGGCAGTATTTCACGTCTCTGAGAGAGCATCCGGCGTGGCGAAGAACGTTTGTCATTCAATGGATTGGGTATGCCTTGATGATTTCCTTTTTGATTTATTTTGGAGGCAATCGATTTGGTGCGGCCAACCTTAAAAGTGTCTTGGGACTGTTTACTTTTCTAGTTGGACCAATCGTTAGTTTGTTGATTTTCACAATTTACATCATCGTCCAGGGGTTTTGGATGTGGCTCAGTTTGAAAATGTTTCGCCTTTCACTCACCTATAAGCAATGTATGAGGATCGTGATTCACGCATCGCTGATCTCATTTTTGAATTTTGTCATCATCTTACTGGTGGAGTTTTTTAGTAGCGGTAATCAACTTCACTTTTTGACGCTTGGCATGTTTGTATCAAGTAATTCTAAATGGTCGACCTTACTTAGCAGCATTGGGGTATTTTCGATCTGGCAGGTGTATGTTTTTACCGTTGCAGTAAGTGTATTCAACGGGGTGTCTAAATGGCGTGCGCTACCTCCAGTCATTCTCATGGAGGTAATCCCCATGTTACCCGCGCTGTTTCGCGCGTGAGCCGGATCGCGGTCGCCTGTTGGCGCGCAGACTCACGGCGCGAGTGCGAGTACAACCACGTCGACACTTCGAATCGAGCGAAGCAGCGTGCGCAGGGTGTTGCCACGCCGCTTGATCTCCATGCGCGAGCGCGACGAGTGGCCAAGCACCACTTGCGTGGCGAGTTTCTCCTCCATGTCATTGACGAGTGTCAGCGGAATCTCCCGCGCGGTTTGCGCGTGCAAAAGGATGAACGTTCCCCCGAGACGTTCCGTCAGTGCGCGCAGACTCTCCAAGCAGGATCGTTCCTCATCGCTATGCGTAGTTCCCACTTGGACGAAACTCACAAACATGGTCGCCTTCATACGGTGCGCGGTGCGAAATCCGCGGCGAATGAGAAACTCCGCTTTATGCGACGCATTGACACACACATAGACGACTTCCATCCTGCGCCACGGCCCGCGCAGTGCGCTTCGATCGTCGTGCGCTTCGAGCCGATCGTCAATGTGATCGGCCACTTCGCGCAGCGCCAGTTCACGCAGTGCAATCAGGTTGCCTTGCCGAAAAAAGTTTGCGAGCGCCTGTTCCGCCTTGTCGAGCGTATAAATTTTCCCTTCCCGCATCCGCTGCTGTAAGGTCTCGGGTGGAACGTCGATCAGCACCACCTCATCGGCCATGCGCAAAATGAAGTCAGGGATTGTCTCGCGGACCCTGACACCCGTAATCTGAAAAATGGTGTCGCGCAAGCTCTCCAGGTGTTGCACGTTGACCGTCGATATGACTGAAATTCCCGCTTCGAGAATCTCTTCCACATCCTCGTAGCGCTTCTGGTGTTTGCTCCCCACGATATTCGTGTGCGCGAGTTCATCGATCAGGACGACTTCTGGATTCCGCCGCAGGATTCCCTCCAGATCCATTTCTTCAAACATCGTTCCACGGTAATCAAGTGACTTTCTAGGCAGCACATCAAGATCCCGGATCTGCGCCTCGGTTCCTTTACGTTTGTGCGTCTCGATCAGGCCGCCGACGACGTCGATGTGCCGCCGCTTCAGATCGTACGCCTCTTCGAGCATCATGAACGTCTTGCCGACGCCGGGCGCCGCGCCAATATAGATCTTGAAGCGCCCGCGTCGCAATTTCTGTAGCACATGCGAGAGATCGCCCTGCTTTATCGCTGCGTAGGGGTGCGCATTTCTGCTGCGTTGACGATACGTCAAGAGCCGCTCACCGTGCGTGGAGTGGCGATCTGCGATCACCATCAGATCGATTTGCTTGGCCTGCTCCAGCAGTTCATTGAGGATTGACCCTTTTCTCCACTCTTCAAAGCGGCTGCGGCGTGACTGCCCGATGACGATCCGCGATATCGCGTGCGCCAACGCATAGTCCACAATGATCCTTGAGATCGACGCTGCGGGTGTGCGCAATGCTTCGTGGAATGTCGCGTCCACTTTATCCGCCAGTTTTAGAATCGCGTCTTTAAACGCGATTTCTTCCGTCGTTTTCTTTTGCTTTTCTTCGGTGACTGTCATGATGTGAAGTTCACCATTCAAGCGATTGGCGAGTTGCTGGCCGCGTCTTATCAGAAGGGTGCCATTCGAGTTATAGCTGAGTGCGACGAGAATCTTCTCGGCCGCAGGCGATGCGTTTTGCAGGGCGTGCGTCTTGCGGTACTGTTCTAATCGTTCATTCACATCGTCCGCGATAAGCCGCAGCGCAAACTCTCGCAGAATCGAGAGCGCATCCTGGCTCAACTCGGGTGTGAGGCGCGCGTCGCCCTTTTTTTCTTTTTCCAGCCGTTTGAGGACCGCTTCGGGGTCGACATCGATCAGTTTGATCTCGTGTGCGCCTGCCACTGCGGACAGCGGCACCGTATGCCTGACTTCAATGCCTGTCAATTTTTTGATGTTTTGTCGCAATTCTTCAATGTCATAGATATTCAAGGTCGTCATCACATGGATGCCATGCTCTAGCAAAAAGGTTACATCATCAAGACGCGTCGGGAAACGCGCACTCGGTTGATTTGCGTGCGCCAGATCATCAACAAGCAGGAGATCTGGCTTGTGCGCAAGAATCGCCTGAACGTCGAGATCTGCGGATGCCTCATGGGCTGTTGCCTTGATGATCGGGATCGAGGAGAGGGGCGCTTCATTCACAAATTCCTCAAGTGGATGCTCTTCACTGACGCCAGAGAGTACCACATTCATTCCGGATGCGAGCAGATCGTATCCGTCATGAAGCATCGTGTAGGTTTTGCCCGTTTTACTACCCGCGCCTAAGTAGATTTTAAGGTGTCCCTTCTTAAGAAAGGACATCTCCTCCATGATTTCTGCATGTGATTTTCTCCGGAAGGGGTCACTCGACATCGCGACGTCTCCTTTTTGAACATCCGCTTTCCATCAACGTCAAGATTGCCTTGTCCTTGCACCGTGATATCATGAAATCATATCACAATCGCCAAGAGGTAAGAAGAATGTCGAAACAAGGAACGCAGCGTATATGGATGACCTTGGCGCTTGTCGTCACCGTATCCATCATCGTCTGGAAGATTTCTGACGCGTGGAGTGTGGCGACAGAGCGACTGCGGGCATCCCATTTTGCACTCCTCTGCCTGTTTGAAGCGATGAGACAGCGCGAACTTCACCATCCAGCGCTTGTGACGCACCTGTTGCGCGCGGCAAACCAGGCGCTTGGCGCGTCCTTTCGCGGGCCGTTAACCTATGATGTTTCATCCTTGGAGCGCATCGCCATCGCGCAAGCGGGAGCGATCGCGTCGCCCAGCGCCGTAATTGCAGAGCAGGCTAGTTGGATGATCGCGATTTTCCTTGTGCTGATGGTTTACATCGTAAAAGAGAAGAAACTTACGCGACTGATCCGCGAGCAGGAGTTGCTTCGCGATAAGCTACTGGCCATCTCGGGCGGCTGGATGCTGGCGACGGTAAAACCGGGCAGCGTCAAAGAAGTGATGACACACATCCTTGAGCAGGTGACCATCTACACGGATCTCTCTTCTGCGGAGGTGTTACAGCAGGTTCAAGGGGAGGACGGGGTGTCTCTGCGCTCATACTGCAGAAGTGGTCCACTTATTTCTGACTCGATTCGCGAGATCCCAAACGCGCTTTTGCATGTCGAGGCAGGCGCGATCAACGAAGTCATGCGCACGCGAAGGGTCTGGTACAGTGGAGTCTACGCTGAGGTGGGCACCATCCTGCCGGGAATTCGCATTCCCAACACGGCAGTGTACCCGCTCATCGATCGCGACCGCGCGCGCGGTGTCTTGGTTTTGCGCGGGCACGGGGGCCAGTGGAACGCTCAACTCTCGGATTTGCTCGCGATTATTGCGCGTGAGATCGCGGTGCTTCTCACCTATGGAGCGATGGAAGAGGATGCGGCGAATGTTGCGCGCTATCGCGAGATGGACCGTCTGCGATCGGATTTGCTCGCAAACGTCTCGCACGAACTGCGGACGCCCCTCGGGTTGATCCAAGGGTATGCGGAGACGCTCGTGTATCGCGGAAAACGGCTGTCTGAAGACCAGCATGCAGAGTTTGCGCAATTCATCGTAGATGAGAGTGTACAATTAGAGAATCAGATTGATAAACTCTTGAAAGTCTCCACGTGGAAAGCGACGGGCGCGCATCTTCAAAAACGTCCGTTTCTCGGCGCCGAGTGGATCAAACGCATCCAAAAGAGACTCTCGACGCAAACGCGTGTCGCGTTGCACCTTTGCGATGAACACGGGGAATTCCTCTTGGGCGACCCGGATGAATTGATGGACGCAACGTTTAACCTGCTTGATAACGCACTGAAATACTCGGCGGATCACATTGATCTTTTCATTGAAATGCGCCCGGATACCCTGCGCGTCCGCGTGCGGGACTGCGGAAAAGGCGTTCAGGGTAAAGACCTTGAGCGAATCTTTGAGCGTTTTTATCGCGGCGATGAGCATGCCCGCTCTGAGATTCGCGGATCGGGGCTAGGGCTTAGCATTGTCAAAGAGATTATTGAGGCACACAACGGTCGGGTCTTTGCGCAAAATACGAAGAGCGGCTTTGAAGTCGGCTTTGAAATACCCATGGTGTAAAAGGTGGAGAAAATGGTGCAGCAGGCAGAGTCGATCTTGATTGTGGAGGACGAAGAGAGATACCGTCGCTTGCTCTCGATGAATCTCGAACTCGAAGGGTACCGCGTGACGGCAGTCGGTGACGGCCACGCGGCGCTTGAGCAGGTGTTTGAGCGAGAGCCAAGTCTCGTCGTGCTCGACATGCGGATGCCTGAGATGGATGGATTCGAGCTTTGCAAGCGACTCAGGAAGATAACGTCCGTTCCGATTTTGGCGCTGACAGCGCTCAACACGGAGTCTGATCTGATTCACGCGCTTGATTTTGGCGCGGATGATTATATGACAAAACCATTCTCGCTCCAAGAACTGATGGCGAGGATTCGCGCATTGCTGCGCAGAAGTCAGAGCCTGCTCATTGAGGAGGAACTGACGTGCGGACCGTTTCGCCTTCTGCATGAGACGCGTGAGGTCGAAGCGTTCGAACAGCGGACAAGGCTGACGCCGACCGAGTGGAACCTTTTGAAAGAGTTGGTGCAGCACGCGGGAAAGGTGCTCACGCACGAACATCTGCTCGGCAAGATCTGGGGACCAGAGTATCAGGATCAGCATGAGTATTTGCGGGTGTATGTACGCCGCCTACGCTCTTACCTTGAACCTAACCCCAAACGTCCCGTCTATCTCGTGACGATTGCGGGAATCGGGTACATCCTCTACGCTTCCGCCCACGATGAATAAATCGTGAAGGATATGAAGAAAATACCATTCACAAGTTTGATACACAGCGTGAACCCCCAAAAAGGTTCACGTTTTTATTTTTTTTTCACGTTTGTGTGCCGTCTATCTAGCAAGTTATTTACGAGGTGGGAGGTACAATACGTGAGGCACAAGCGACTTGTAAATTTAGGGAGGGGGTCGCGCTTTATGTCCGATCTCTACATGATCGCATTGTTACTGATTGGATTTGGCTTTTCCCTAGCGCTGATGCGCTATCTCGACAAGCTGTGAACGGGGGAGTGGACGTGGAGAACTGGGTATTATTGACGCTTTCGATTGTGGTCATGCTTTATCTCGTTTTTGTCATCGTTCGACCAGAGAAATTTTAGCAGGATAAGGAGTTGAATGCGGGTGTCCCTCTCGACGGTTTTGACATGGATTGTGGTTCTCGCGGTGTTTTTAATCACAATCAAGCCGATTGGACAATACATGGCGAAAGTTTTTACGTATCAGCCAACGTTTTTAGATCGTCCCTTCGGCTGGCTGGAAAATGGCATTTTTCGTGTGATCGGCGTGTCGCGTGAAAGTGACATGACGGCCAAACAATACGGCATCGCGTTTGTGGGCACGAATCTGGTTTGGGTGTTGCTCGCCTATTTCTTGCTGCGCATTCAGAATATCTTGCCGTTCAATCCGCAGCACATGAGCGGGCTCAACCCGTTGCTCGCGTTTAACACGGCAGCCAGTTTTACGACGAATACGAACTGGCAGGCGTATTCGGGAGAGAACACGATGTCTTATTTCTCGCAGTTTGGCGTGCTCTCTTACCTTCAATTTGTAACTCCCGCGGCGGGTGGCGCCGTTGGCATCGCGGTCGTACGCGCGCTCTCTGGACGCAAACTCGGCAACTTCTTTGTCGATCTCACGCTTGTCTGCACGCGACTCCTGCTTCCTTTGGCGATTGTCGTCACGCTCATTCTCGTCGGGCAGGGCGTACCGGAAACGCTTGGCGCCTACTTTCAGGCGCACACCTTGGGTGGTCAGACACAGTTGATTCCGCGCGGGCCGATCGCGAGTTGGGAAGCGATTGAACACCTCGGGCAAAACGGTGGTGGGTTTACAAACGCCAACAGCGCGAATCCGCTGGAGAATCCGAGCGCGTTTTCAAACATCATCGAAACAATTTCAATGGGTCTTTTGCCGATCGGTTTCTTCTATTTCTTTGGCGTAATGACGGGCAGAAGAAAACTTGCCTGGACATTAACCGCAGTCGCCGGATCCCTCTTTATGATCATGCTTGCGCTTGCGTACTTCCCAGAGGTGGCGGGCAACCCGATTGTCAACAGTCTGGGACTCGCGACGCACGGCAACATGGTCGGTAAAGAGCTGCGTTTTGGCATGGGTGGCACCTCGATCTTTGAGACGGCGACGATGGCGTTTACGACAGGGTCGGTCGCCAGTGCGCATGACAGCTTTTTGCCACTCTCATCCCTGAGTTTCTTTATCGGGATGTTTCTCAACATGGTGTTTGGCGGCAAGGGCGTCGGCTTTCTCAACATGATCATGTTTGTCATCATCACGATCTTCTTGATGGGCTTGATGGTTGGGCGCACGCCGGAGTTTCTTGGCAAGAAGATTGAAACCAAAGAAGTGACGCTGGCGTCAATCGCGTTTCTGATTCACCCGTTGTTGATCTTGGTGGGGACGGCGATTGCGATTCACTCGCCCGCGGGGCTCAAAGGGGTCTACAACGGAGGGCCACAAGGGTTGGGTGAGATCCTCTACGGGTTTACCTCTGCGGCCGCCAACAACGGGTCTGCGTTTGGCGGCCTTGGCGCGGCGCTTCCGTTCTATGAGATTGCGCTCGGCATTGTGGTGATCATTGGGCGCTATGCGTCCGTTATGGCCATGCTTCTCTTGGGGCAATCGCTGCTCAAGAAAAAGACCGTCCCGGAGACTTCAGGAACGATGCACACCGACACGCCACTCTTTGCGGGCATTTTGTTCGGGGCAATCATCATTCTGAATGCACTGACCTTTTTTCCGATCATGGCGCTGGGCCCCTTGGCGGAGCAGTACTTGATGTTGGCCCATCACTTGTTCTGATTGAAAGGGGAGGGAAACGAGTCACATGGCAAAGACAAACGACTTGCGGTTGGCCAAAGGGTACAATATGCAAGTGCTAAAAGACACCTTTCGTAAGCTGAATCCAGTGGAAATGGTGCGTAATCCGGTGATGATGGTCGTTGAGATCGGGACGCTTGTCACCCTCTGGTTCACCATCCAGGCGTCAACGCCGGGAACGCGCTTCTATAATGGATTGGTGACAGTTATCCTGTTTTTCACCATCCTGTTTGCGACGTTTGCCGAGGCGTATGCTGAGGCGCGCGGACGCGCCCAGGCGGATTTTTTGCGCAAGACGAAGTCTTCGACAAAGGCGAAGATTCTGCGCGCGGACGGCGGCTTTGATCTCGTCGAATCGGCGAGCCTTGAGAAGGGAACGCGCTGTCTCGTCGAAGCCGGGGATGTCATTCCGGGAGATGGCATGGTTATCGAGGGAATCGGGTCGATCGACGAGTCAGCGATCACAGGTGAATCGGCGCCTGTCGTGAAAACGGTCGAAGACAGTGTGACAGGCGGGACGACGCTTATGTCCGATCGCTTGGTCATCGAGATCACGACGCATCCGGGCGAGTCGTTCCTCGATCGCATGATCGCGCTGGTCGAAGGCGCCAAGCGACAAAAGACACCGAACGAGATCGCGCTCTCTGCGCTACTCGGCGTGCTCACGCTGATCTTTGTGCTCGTGGTCGTGACACTGGCACCAATTGCCGGGTATTACGGATCGGGGGCGACGGACACGACGACACTCGTCGCGCTGCTGGTGTGTCTCATTCCAACGACCATTGGCGCGCTCTTGTCGGCGATTGGGATCGCTGGGATGAACCGCGTATCGCAAGTGAATGTCGTTGCAAAGAGTGGACGCGCCGTAGAAGCGGCGGGCGATATCGATACGATCATTCTCGATAAAACGGGAACGATTACCATTGGCAATCGCATGGCGACAGAATTCTTTCCAGTCTCTGGCGTGACGCTTGCGGAACTGGCAGACGCAGCGCTTTTGTCTTCGCTTGCGGACACGACGCCTGAAGGGCGTTCGGTGGTCGAGCTTTCGCAGCGCATGTTGAATCTTCAACTGCTACCGAAGGCGGACGGCGAACCGATCCCGTTCTCGGCGCACACGCGGATGAGCGGCATCGACCTCGTCGATGGTCGGCAGATTCGCAAAGGCGCGGTGAGCGCCATCAAAGAGATCGTCGCGGGCGCGCAAGATGAACTCGATCAATACGCAGAGCACGTTGCACGTCAGGGTGCGACACCCCTTGGCTGTTCCGTGGATGGTCGGGCGCTTGGAATCATCTGTTTAAAAGACGTGGTCAAACCAGGCCTAAAAGAAAAGTTTCGCGATTTTCGCGAAATGGGGATCCGCACGGTGATGGCGACAGGCGACAACCGCATCACGGCGGCGGTCATCGCGGAAGAGGCGGGCGTTGACGACTTCATCGCAGAGGCAAAACCGGAAGACAAAATCGAGTTGATTCGCCGTGAACAGGCGGAAGGAAAATTGGTTGCCATGACGGGCGACGGCACGAACGACGCTCCGGCGCTCGCCCAAGCGGACGTAGGGCTCGCGATGAATTCCGGGACGATGGCCGCCAAAGAGGCGGGCAACATGATCGATCTCGACTCAAATCCGACCAAGCTTCTGGAAGTGGTGATGGTCGGCAAGCAACTCCTGATCACGCGCGGCGCGCTGACGACGTTTTCGATTGCGAATGACGTCGCAAAGTATTTCGCGATCATTCCTGCCATGTTTGCGTCCGTGCCTCTTCTTCACGTGCTTGGCGCGCTGAACATCATGGGGCTAAAGACCCCGCACGGCGCCATCTTGTCGGCTCTGATCTTTAACGCGTTGATCATCCCAGCGCTGATTCCGTTTGCGGTTCGCGGTGTCAAGTATCGCGCAGAATCGGCGGATCGGATGCTCGCCCGCAACATCTTCAATTGGGGAGTGCTTGGCGTCATCATTCCGTTTGCGGGTATATGGGTGATTGATCGAGTCCTTGGCATCTTTGGTCTCGCGTAACGCGCAAGGATCACGAGGAGATAGGAGGAAGATCGATGGTAAGAATGTTCAGACCGATGATCGGCGTCACGCTTTTGCTTTGGGTTTTGTTGGGGTTACTCTTCCCCTTGGTGATGACCGGGGTCAGCAATCTCGTGATGCCGTATCAGGCGCAGGGAAGTCCCGTGTATGTTAACGGCGTTTTGGTGGGCGCGGCGCATGTCGGACAGAATTTCCAACCGAGTCCCGATTACTTTTGGGGAAGGCCATCTGCCACGCTGTCCGTTTCAACAGGTAAAGCAAAACCGTATAACGCGTTTGCCTCTGCGCCAAGCAATAATGGACCGACAAGTTCTGCGCTGATTTCGGATATTAAGCAGCGTATCGCTTATTTGCTAAAAACGACGCCTGGCTTGACGACAGGTCAAATCCCTGTCAGTTTGGTGGAGAGCTCCGGATCGGGACTTGATCCTGACATCAGCGTGCAATCCGCGCTCATTCAGATCCCACGCGTCGCTAAATACACGCATTTGAGTGAGTCGTTCTTGACGGGATTGGTTAAAAATAATACCTTAGGACCAAGCATGGGACTTTTTGGACGTACACGTATCAACGTTTTGGAACTCAATTTGGCGCTTTACAAAGCGCTGCATAGTTGAGTCAGATGGTGTGAGTGAGAAAAATGCCCGCGATACAGCAGGCATTTTTTCTCATCTCGCACGTGCGATTTCACGATACAGGCAGTTGGGGTGAATGATATCGGAGTACCCATTTGGCAACTCATTGCGCTCCTTCTGATCGCCACCCTTTTTATTGTGGGGAGAATCACGGGGTTTCGCATGGTCAAACGACTGCTCGTCGGAAGACCGCTTAAAACGAGAGAACTTGGCCAGGCCCAGCAACATTTAGTCTGGTATCTGGCGCTACCGATTTTGTCTGCGGATCTCTACTCGTCTGTCGCGTATGGTCCTGAGGCGGGCGCCACGGAGCTTGTCGGCTTGGGACGAGGTGCAGAGTGGCTCATCCTGCCAATTGTCGGCGCCACCGTATTGCTTCTTCTCATCATCGTGCTCTCTTACATCATGGGGATTCTCGCCTATCCGAACGGAGGCGGGGGGTACTCGATTGCGCGCGACAACTTCAAGTCACCGTGGATCTCACTCGTCGCGGCAAGCGCCCTCATGATCGACTACGTGCTGACCGTCGCGGTGTCTGTCTCGGCGGGGATTCTGGCGATCGCATCGGCCTATCCTGCGCTCGTGCCTGATGAGACCGTCTTGTCGGTCATTTGCGTCGCGTTGATTGCGCTTGTCAATCTGCGCGGTGTGTCGGAGTCAGCCACCCTGTTTTCGTGGCCCAACTTTTTATTTGCCGCATGCATGCTCTTTCTCATCGGTTGGGGCGTGACGAATGACGTGTCTCACGGATTTGTCCAGCCGCAAACCCCACCTTTTGGCGTGTTGCCTAAGGGTTTTACGCTGCTGCTGATATTGAAGGCATTCAGTTCAGCCTGTTCGTCGTTGACAGGGATCGAAACCATCTCGAATGCAGTTCCCATTTTTCGGGAGCCAAAGCAAATGGGCGCAATCAAGGCCTATGTCACGATGACGATCGTCACAGGCATCACGCTTGTCGGTATTGGTTACCAGTTGTATGTCAAAGGAATCACCGTAAAACCGAACAATACGATGCTCTCCCAACTGACTGCCGTCTACTTCGGTCACGGTCCAATCTATCAGATCATCACGTGGAGCACATTTCTTGTTTTGATCATCGCGGCAAACTCCACGTTTACTGGGTTTCCGCAACTCATGGCGCTGGTTGCGAGGGATAAGTTTTTGCCGGAAGCGCTCAGTTTGCGCGGTGACCGACTCGGGTTTTCAAACGGCTTGATGGTGCTCGCACTGCTGTCCTCTGTCTTGCTCGTGGTCTTTCAGGCGCAAACCAATGCACTGATTCCGCTTTTTGCCATCGGCGTGTTTATGTCGTTTACGATCGCCCAAATCGG
Organism: Ferroacidibacillus organovorans; assembly: GCF_001642725.1. Lineage (GTDB taxonomy): Bacteria > Bacillota > Bacilli > Alicyclobacillales > SLC66 > Ferroacidibacillus > Ferroacidibacillus organovorans. Next base: position 24,200 of record NZ_LSUQ01000002.1, on the reverse strand, counting down.
CATGATGAAACGCTGGATGAAGCTTAGAACGAAGCGTTGGCAGGGGAAGGCATTTGTCAATGCGGTTGGCGCTGTCGTCACGGCGCTTGTTACGATCGTCTTTTCGGCGACAAAATTTTCACAAGGCGCATGGATTGTGCTTTTTGCCATCCCGCTGATGGTGAGTTTGGCGCTCATGATCAGGCGTCACTATGCGCGGCTTGAGCGTGAGCTTGCGCTTGATGTGCAGACAGAACTGGCAGAAGAGCACCACGTGATCTCTGTGCTGCTCCTGTCTGATATTGATCGCATCGCCCTGCAATCGGTCTCGTTTGCAAAGAGCATCGCACAGGATTTGATCGCTGTGTACATAGGATTTGATGATGAGTCGATCGCCGCTGTGGAAGCAAAGTGGAAAGCCTGGGGAGAGCCGTGCCGACTGCTCGCCTTTAAGAATGAGTATCGGTCTGTCCTTCAACCGTTAACGCGTCTTGTCAAGCGATTGCAGACGCGTGAAGGGAGAGAGCCAGACCATATTCATATTCTTTTGCCACAGTTGGTGCCGAGCGTGTGGTGGCAGTTTGGGCTTCACAATCAGAGGAATTTCGTCATTCAGGCATGGTTTTTGCGCAATCAGGATGTTGTCGTGTCGACAATCCCATACCACACCCGTGATCGCTAGCAGCGCGAAGAGGCGTGGCGTGGGACGTTGCTTTACACAAATTTGAGCAGATAGCTCGGATAGTACAGATTGAGGATGTTTGGGAACAGCATTTTGGCGATTTGGCCAAAGTATTCTGATCCCCACTGCGCCATGATGTTCGTTCCGATAAATCCGCGATTTTCGCGATTCGGAAACCCGGCGCGATACGATAATTCCATGATCTCTCCCGTTGACGGCGCATAAACATAATTCCACGTGTCTTGCACCGCCTGATCGGTCACGGTTTGGCCGCTCAAATATCTGAACTGCTGGAAATTGGTCGTGTTGTCGACATCATAGGTGAAACCACTCTGCGTGACGGGGTGAAGCGTGTGATACCAGGCGAACATTTTGACGGCGATGGCCCCCGCTTTGAGCGCCTCGGGACTCCAGGTTGGATACCACTCATTGGGCAGGACGTCTTTGCAATATTCCTCAAAGCCGACCGTTTGCACATAGAGAATTGGGCTGACCGGGTTGTTATACGCGCGAATGGCGACGCGAATGACGGATGGGTACGATGTGTTGTAGACGGATTGCATTTGTGCCGACGCGGGTCTAGGACTGGCAACACACAGGCTACCCATTGCGATGAATCCCGCGAGAAGCGTGTTTTTCGCTCTCTTCATGGTTTGGCTGCCCCAGATTTCTTTTGCTCTGGGCTCCACGGCAGGTAACCAGGGTCACCCGGAATGGCCGGCTGCTGTTTTAGCTTCAATTCCTCGGCATAGTGCGCGACAAACCCGCGCAAGTCTTGCTGGTGGATATTGCCGAGTGACGCGGATGGAAAATTGCGCGCGTTCGGAGTAATTGGCTGCAAGATGATGGGTTGCACCGTGTGGTTGGTGATCGGGACGATGAACACAACCTGACCGTTGAAGCCGGTTGCCACAGCAATCGCCGTAACGATACCCTTCGTTTTCAGATTTTCATTCCACTCTGTGATATAAAAAGGGACGTTCGCGCGAAACGTTCCAGTTGAATCGGTCAGACCGGTCGTTAGGATCTTGCCGTCAGGATTGATGACGATCACGCGAGCGCCCGCGATGACTGTGGTTTTTGGAGAGCCAACGCGAAACTCGATCTCGCCGTTCGGAGGTCCCTTGTACTCGTCCGAAGGTGTCGCGGCGAACGTATTGACAGCAATGGGAAGCTGAAGGGCTGTACAGAGCAACACAGAGTACATAAATTGATTTGTTTTTTTCAAGCGAGCACTCCTCCTGTACATCTGCATTCACTAAAGAGGGTGTCCAAAGTCATCTTGCTTATGTAAAAGGTGAGACGAAAGGCAAAAATTTGGCATTGTCCGTGCGAAAAAGATTACAAAAGGATTGCAATCCATAGATACATAGTTTAATATCCAAAGTAAGATCTCTGATGGACGCAAAATAGGTGAAATTAGACCGGATCAACCCATATTTTGTTATCTTGGTTGATTGGTTTTACATACATCCGTGGCATGGGGCGTTTGTCTAAAGCGCATGGATTTTCACTTAATTTTGAAAGCGTTCACAAGAGTTATCACGAACAATCGACAAGGGGGATTATTCATGAAACGCAACCGTCTGATTGCACTTAGTTCAGCAGCGCTTTTGACACTGACGATGGCGGGGAGCGCATTGCCTGCATTCGCGGCGGCGCCAGCCAAATCGGATCTTCAGATTTTTAGTTGGTGGACGGGAGTCGCCAGCAGCAAGGCACTGAAGTCACTCATGACGATTTATGAGCACCAGTACAAAGGTTCCACAGTCACGAATGACGCTGTCGCGGGTGGCGCTGGTTCAAACGCGAAAGCCGTTCTCGCGGGACGCATGGAGGCGGGCAACCCACCGGGCACCTTCCAAGTGCACGCAGGTGGCGGTTCGCTTCTTAGTTGGGTGCAGGCGGGGGATATGAAACCGCTCAACGCACTGTATAAGTCTGAGGGTTGGTACAAAGTGTTCCCTCGCTCGCTTCTGAACTTGATGACGTTTAACGGGAAGATCTACGGTGTTCCGGTTGACATGCAGCGCGCGAACGTCCTCTGGTACAATCCGACGATCTTTAAAAAGTACCATCTCACCGCGCCAAAAACATTCCCGCAGTTCTTCCACGACGCGGCGGTTCTAAAAAGCCACGGCATCACGCCGCTGGAGCTCGCGAACCACGGCAACTGGGAAGCAACGCTTCTTTTCAGTGACGTTCTCTTGGGCACAGTTGGTCCAGTGAAATACGACCAACTGCTGACAGGACACGCCTCCTGGAACATTCCTGGCGTAAAAGCAGCCGCGAACACGTTCGTAAGAATGCTCGGTTACGCGAACAAGGACTACACTGCGCTTCACTGGCAACAGGCGGATCAAGCTGTGGCTCAAGGCAAAGCGGCCATGAACGTCATGGGCGACTGGGCGCAAGGCTACTTCTCGACTGCGTTGCACCTCAAACCAGGTGTTGGTTTCGGTTGGGCAGCGACCCCGCAAACCCACGGCGTGTTTGGCGCAGTCTCGGACGTCTTTGGACTTCCGTCAAAACTGAAAAACGATACGCCGACGATCAACTTCTTGAAAGTGCTGGGTTCCAAAGTGGGTCAGGATACGTTCAACCCGCTCAAAGGCACCTTCTCGCCGCGGCTTGACTCCAATATGGCGAAATATAACGCCTACTCACGCTCTGCGATGATGTCTTACAAGCGCGACCGACTCGTCCTGATCATTGGTCAAGGTGCAGTCAACCCAGGGTTCACGAACAACTTTAACAATGCGATGGAAATCTTCGTAAGCAATCACAATGTCAACAATTTCGTGAGCGCGATCGTGAGCGCCGCGCAGTCTAATCCGCTCAGCTAATCGAGAGCGTCGATTCAATCGTGCGCGCACAGCCTGATGCACTCGGCTGTGCGCGTCTTTTCTGTAAGTACTCTTCACAGTTTGGAGGTGTCGCGTGAAAACGGCAACCGAGTTGAATGCAAAATCAATCCCCAAAATGCCAGCGTCAAAGAGAAAAAAGTTCTCCTGGGACATGTTTTCCTCCGTCGCGACATTGATTCCTTCGCTGATTTTGCTCGGCGTTTTTGTCTACGGATTTATTGGTTGGACGACGTATGTATCCTTTTCACAGTGGAATAGTCTCATTCCAAACTTTAATTCTGCGGGATTCTTGAACTACTCCATCATCTTCTCGTCCTATCGCTTTCAATCGGATCTTCGAAACATTGTCGTCTTCACCGCGTTTTTCATCATTGCCTGCCTGATTGTCGGGCTCTTTTTGGCGCTTCTCATTGACCAGAAAATCAAGGCGGAAGGTTTCTTTCGCAGCATCTTCCTCTTTCCAATGGCGATCTCGTTTGTCGTGACAGGCGTCGTCTGGTCGTGGATTTTAAATCCGAGCACAGGTGTCAACCTGATCTTGAAGGCGTTTGGGTGGAAAAGTCTGCCGAGTTGGTTTCTTAGTACAACCATTTGGCCGAATTGGCCTTTCGGCCAGATTCAGATCGGCATTCCGGTGGCGCTGCTCGCCGTCTTGATCGCGGCCGTCTGGCAAATGTCAGGCTTCGCGATGGCCGTTTATCTCGCTGGACTACGCGGCATCTCCGACGAGATCAAAGAGGCTGCGCGCATCGACGGTTCAGGCGTCTTTCGCATGTTTTTCTCGATCATCCTGCCGCAACTGCGCGGCACGACGACCACGATCATTATCATTCTGACGGCCGCTTCACTCAAAATCTTTGGCCTGATCTACGCGATGACAGGTCCCGGTCAACAGTTTCTCACGGATATGCCGAGTCTCAACATGTTCCAGACGACCTTTCAAGGCGACCAATTCGCGCAGGGCGCCGCAATCGCGATCGTCCTTCTTCTCATGATCGCCATTTTTATCGTTCCATACCTTATCGTTACGCTGCGCCAGGGGGATGACGCATGAATACGCTCGCACTTCGCCGTGTCTCACGAACGCTTCTCTACGTTGTTCTCATTCTCTTGGCGGCGCTTTATCTTGTGCCCGTCTACGTCGTTGTCGTGACCAGCCTAAAGTCGAACGCGTCCGTCAGCCTCGCGCAGATGTGGAACTTTCCAAACGTGTTCAGTTTTTCAAGCATTGCAAGTGCGTGGGCACAACTCGGTCCCAATTTTATCAACAGTTTTGAATTGGCGATTCCGGCGACGCTGATCTCATCGCTCATCGGCGCACTCAATGGATACGCGCTTTCAAAGTGGCGTTTTAAAGGCTCGTCTGTCGTCTATTTCTTCATTCTTTTTGGCATGTTCATCCCGTACCAGAGCGTGCTGATCCCGCTTTTAAAGGTGCTTGACGTCATCGGCCTCTACAACACGATCGCCGGTCTCATCCTTGTTCATGTCGTCTACGGGATTCCGATTGCGACGCTTATCTTCCGCAATTACTACACGTCTATTCCGCTTGAGATGATCGAAGCGGGGAAAATCGACGGAACGGGATACTGGGGGATCTTTCGCTATATCATATTGCCACTCTCCGTGTCCGGGTTTGTCGTTGCAGGCATATGGCAATTCACGCAGATTTGGAACAACTTCCTGTTTGCCGTGTCGCTCACGAATCCGCCCGATCAACCTGTCACAGTCGCGCTCGTCAATATCGCGGGTAGCCAGACTGTGCAGTGGAACGTGCAGATGGCGAGCGCGCTTCTCGTTTCGGTGCCGACGCTGCTTGTCTACATTTTACTTGGCAAGTTTTTTGTACGCGGTTTGCTGGCGGGTTCGGTCAAGGGGTAACCGTTTCGTCGAGGAAGATGGTCTGATTCATCACATGCGTCGCCGCGCCGACGGCGATGGCGTGTGCGGATGCGATTGAGATCGGGATGTTTTTGTTCGCGCCGATCAGTCGATACTGCAAAACGCGTTCAATCTCCGGGAGAATAAAAGTGGAAGCCTGAGAGATCGTCCCGCCCAAGCTGATCCGGTCGGGGCTGAGAGCATTTACGATGTTTGCGATTCCTATGCCGAGGTGCTGTCCAAGCGTGTTTAGCGCACGGATATACGCGCGATTGTCCGCATAAGCGCCATCCAGGATCTGCTCCATAAGCCCTCGGCGCAAGTCGATCGCTGCATGGTTTCCACCCGCTTCGTTGATGTATTGCAGGAGGCTGCGCTCAGAAGCATACTGTTCCCAACACCCGTAGTTTCCGCAGACGCAGCGCTGTCCCATGGGGGAGATGGTCATGTGTCCAAATTCACCCGCCGCGCCAGAGCGGCCTTTATAAAGCTCACCGTGGATCACGATCCCGGTATTGATACTCGATCCCGCATGGATATACACAAGGTTTTCTTTGCGCGATGCGCTTTTCAAAAGCTCTGACCACGCGCCGCAGTTTGCGTTGTTGTCAATGAAGACGGGCAGTGTGGTGCGTTCGGCGAGTTCAGCGCGCAGATCCCAGTCACTCTCGGTAATGCCGCGCAGGTGGTGGGAGGCGCCTGTCTTCGCATTGATCAGACCGGGAAGCGCGAGACCGATACCGACCAAACCGTGTGAGCTCTTCGGTGCCGCGGCCTGGGCAGCCTGCACCTCCTCCATGATCGCGTCGAGGACCGCAGTCGCGGTGTCCGCATTTGTCAAAGCGTCAAGCATACGCTCCTGCTTATAGACCACTTCACCGCGCGTATTGCAGACGACCGTTTTTAGAAACGGAAGTTCAAGATCCATGCCAATCGCATACGCCGCATTTGCGTTAAAGCGCAGAAGAATTGGCTTTCTACCGCCAGTTGACGAACCGTATCCGATCTCTTGAACCCACTGTTCTTCGATCAATTCATCCACAATATAGGAGACAGTCGCTTTATTCAGACCCGTGATTTGGGCGAGATCAATCCGCGATGTTGTTCGTTGATTGCGAATGATATGAAGGACGGTGGCGCGATTGATCCTTCTCATCGCAGGCGCATCAACATTGAGCTTCATCAGGAGTCACCTCGCCAAAGAACACAAACCGAGAATATAAAGTAGATATGATATGATGAGTTTCAATCAATGTATCACGAAATCGCGCGTGTCACCATGAGAGAGCCGGCAGAATTGCGCATTCATGACGAGGTGAGGTTTTCCTATGTCTTTATACAAGAAACTAATGGCACTTTTCCTACTCGTCATGTTTATCGTGTTGGGATCGACGCTTGGCATTGTCTACACGCAAAGCCGTGCGTTGATGATTGGGCAGGCAGAACAAAAAACAGTGCTCCTCATCCAAACCATCAATTCTTATTTACAGTCAGGTGCGTCCAATTTCGACTTTGAGACCATCTTACTTCATCTCAGTCAACAAAACCAAGACTTCAAAGCCTTTGATATCTATAAGTTAAACGGCTATTTCTATGACATCGCTTCTACAAATCCGCAGAAAATTGGCTCTGTCGCGCCTAAAAATGTAGAGCGGATCATGACGCAAGGAAAAACGGTGACGAAGCTGTCAGGGAATGATCTCTACGTCGTCGCGCCCATTCTCGTAAACGGAGTGACACTCTACAGCACTGCGGTGACCTATTCGATCGTTCGCGATCTCTCGACGATTGATCAACTGCTGCTCAAATATCTCATCATCGGGCTTCTTGGTATTGGGATTGCGGCGTTGTTGATCGGCGTGTTCGCACGCCGAATGTTATCGCGGCCACTCCTGCTGATCACGGCGGCGGCAAACGATATTGCGCAAGGGAACCTCGCGGTCGATCTCGCGCCGTTTGATCGAAGGGGCGACGAGATCGGGATGCTCGCTAGGACCTTTCAGACGATGGCGGGTCACCTTGAGGGGATCTTGTCGGGGATCATTCAGACATCTGATCAACTCAAGCTGGCGTTTCATACGCTCGTCGCGGGCGGCGACGCCACGGTGCGCGGCGCACTTCATGTCTCAGACGTGATGGATCACATGGAGAAAGCGCTTACGGCGCACAGACAGTCGGCAGACGAGTTGGTGACGATGAGCCGGCAGCTTCTCTTTCGTGTGGATGGGGTGGGGAATCAGATTTCCTTCCATCAATTGGAACAGGATGTCGAGGTTTGGTTGCAAGGGGCGGAACGGATGGCGCTGCGCGTTGAGACGCTGAGTGAGGCGTTGCGCACTGTTCGCGCGACGGCAAACGGGCAACTGGCGTGGATTCAACAAGTGAATCGCCAAACGTCGCAGCTCGAACGGCTTTCTGCCGACTTGCAGAGGTTGACCGCCACGTTTGCCGTCGACATCCGCGAGGTAGATTCTCAGGATGATGGATCAGTGTAGCATGAAATGAGGCGCGGTAATCATCTATGCGGGATCCGGTTGCGCGCGTTTTCTCCCCATTTGTTTTCGCTTCGCTACTGCGTTTTTGATCCATGTCGAGACGAGCAGAAGGCTCGGAATCAGGAGACCCATGATGATCGAGATGACCGGATAGGTCGCTGAGAGGAAACCAAAATCGTCTGCGCGATCGATCGGCATGACCAGGCCTAAACCAACAATTACAAGTGAAATTGGGATGCTATACGCGTTGTAGCGCTTCGTTTTTGTCGTTTCAGAAACGGCGCGCATCGCACAGATGCCGAAAATGGAGACGCGAAAATAGGCGCCGAATGTCCAAAGCACGACGCCAAACAGGTCGAGTCGCTCAAGCAGCGGTTTGGCGTCGAGATACTGAAGCTCTGCAAAGGTTGGGTAGGCGAGAATCTGAGCGATTTTTTCACCAAAGATCATCACTGGCCCCGTGATCGGTCCTAACATCATAATCATTAACACGAATGCCATGATAAAACCTTGCTTGACAAGGTTTTTTTGGTTTTGAACATCCGGTGCAATCATATTAAAAACGACCATCTCACTGACCATTGTGACGAGAATCAGGGAACCGCGCCACACCGGAAGCAGGCCGTTGTTGAGGATTGGCATGAGTTGCGAATAGTCGCGATCGGGCATCGCGAGAATGGTTGCAAGGATTCCCAAGAATAATAGGAACGGCAGGATCATCTCGACGCTTCGCGCCATCACTTCGAGTCCGCTGTACATCGCCCAGACGATTGCGATGGTGAGGAAAAAGAGCCAAATCACGGTGGGTGTACGCGGATAGATGATCCCGAGAAAGGAGGCAAACAGGTGTAGCGTGAGGGACGCTATGAAGATAAAGTAGACGATGTAGAGCGTGGAGAGAAACAAACCAATCCATTTCCCCCACACGTATGTGATGTGTTGCACGAGAGAACGTTCACCTTGGAGTACGCCTAACTTTGTAAAGGCAAACGCCATGACCTGACAGAGAACGCCAAAAAAAAGGACGGACAGCCACCCGTCTCGCCCAGCGTAAGCGATCACGATATGGGAATAGATAAAATGGGCGAATGCGATCGTTCCCCCGACGAGCAGTGAAAAGTATTGAAGATTGGAGATCACCGTGCGATTGCTTGTCTTCAAAGTTGAAACACCCACTGACTCACGGGACGCATGACCCGTTCAATTGGAAAAAACAGATTGACTTGGTGAATCGGGGTCAGTGAGAGGATCACGAGGGTGACGCCGATCAGCATCAAGAGGCTATAAACGGCCCATATCTTAACCGATCTGGTCTCCAGCAGTTGGCGTGTATCGATGAGAAGTGCCAGCAGAACAAAAAACAAGAGTAGCACAATGAGCATTCCCACGAGATCACCTTCCTTGAGACGTAGATTTGTTGAGAACAGAGTCCCCAATTAGACCGCTGCGGACGATGTGAACCTTGACGTTGATTTGAATAGGCATGCGGCTATACACCTGATCCCAGTGTGACTCAATCGTTCTCCACTGCTTCGGATAGCGAGCGAATAAAAGATCGCCAAACCCAACGATATCCGCGTGATACGTCTGTTTCAATGTGGTGAGAAGGGCTACGATTTGGTTTAGAATGCTTTGCTCGATTGCGTGCTCTGCGATTTTCACATCATGCGACTGGTCGAGCTTTAAACGGCTCATATTCTCGAGAATGTCATCGGAGATCTCTACGTTGACCGAAAAACGCGGACCGGCTTTTCCCCACGACGGAAGAATGACATGGTTTAAGATGACCAGTTGCGATGTGACCCACCCCCCACCAGGAACGGGAACCGCCATTGAATTTCTACGCAGTTGCATGGACTGTGGCTGCAACCAGAAAAATCCCCTAGACGCCTCACCACGTAGCCAGCCAACCATCTTGTCTTTTTTAAATACGGCGACGTCATTCAATTCAAAAATCCTACCCTGCTTGCCTGAGGACGTATTCAGCATGCGAATGCCCATCGCGTACGGATCGCTCTTTCCTGTCAACACCTTGACGAATTGCACCACGTTGATCGTGATCGCTTGGTGGCTCTGCTCGAGTTCGACTATCGCGTCGGCGGGAAGGCGCGTGAGTGGGTAGGCGAGTTTCAGGAGCTTATTTGGTGTGACCCCATGCGCCACGAGTATGTAGGAGCGCAGTCGCGCGTCTGGGTTGCGTATCATCTCATCGAGCAGGTCAGACAGCCCGCGTTTTGCGTACGCTTCTCCCACGATGATCACTCGACGGTCACGCAAAAAGAAGCGTCTAGACATTCTTTGCTGAATGGACGTGAGTGCAGATGCGGCGGTCGGCCCTTCGCCCTCCTCGAGCACAAACGTTTTCTGACTGCCCGAAGGGCTGGGGCCGCCTGTCGCGCCGCCGGCGAGTTGGCTTGGCAGTGCGACCTGTACGTAAGCTTTTATGTTTGAGTGTGGATCAGACGGTTTTACGAGATCGGCGCCGCTCGCCACGACAATGCCAAGCTCGTTGATCTCCGTAGCATCCCAACACCCTGTACAAAAGAAGGAGAGGATAACCATGCCAACGAATCCAGTTTGAAAGCTTCGCCACGTCATGCTATTCGGACCCCTCTTTTTGTTTCTTAAAACCGGGTATGCGATGGGTGGGCGATGCGGCGGTTGACTGCCTTGTGAGATTCGCTTTACTCGATTGATAAGGACGTTGACGCATCGCCCACCACGGCGCGCGAAACAATGTATCTTTCAAATTGGGAATGGACAAGGGCGTTATCGGTGAGGTGTAGGGCATGCCAAACGAGCGCAGGCTGCAGATGTGAAGCACGATACAAATGGTTGCAAAAAGAATACCGAAGATACCGAAAAGCCCTGCGAGTATGATGATTGGAAAACGCAACATGCGCAGCGCGATCGCAAAATTAAACCTCGGAATGGTGAAGGAAGCGATCCCGGTGATGGCGACGATGATCACCATCGGCGCCGAGACGATCCCTGCCTGCACGGCCGCTTGCCCGATAACGAGAGCGCCGACAATACTGATCGCGGAGCCGATTGCCTTTGGCATGCGGACGCCCGCCTCGCGAATCGCCTCAAACGTAAATTCCATGATCAGCGCCTCAACGACGGCTGGATAAGGGGTATTCTCGCGCGCCGCCGCCACAGACAGTAAGAGAGAGAATGGCAAAAATTCTTGGTGAAACGTGGTGATCGCCACGTACAGCGCGGGCAAAAAAAGCGCGATGAGCCCGAAAGTGTAGCGCAGCCAGCGAATCATCGTGGAGATCAAATAGCGTTCATAGTAATCCTCAGGGGAGGCGAGCGCTCCCCACAGATTGATCGGCGCGACGAGTGCGAAGGGTGTGCCGTCGATCAAGAGGGCGAAGCGACCCTCGAGCAAAAGCGCGGTGACAACATCCGGTTTTTCAGTGTTTTGAATCTGTGGGAAGGGCGACCACGGTGTATCTTCAATCAATTCTTCGATGTACCCCGACTCAAGAACGCTGTCGATCTCGATGCGCTTGAGCCTTGTTTTCACTTCTTCAACCACCTTGTCATCGATCAGCCCCTGGATGTAGCAAAGCACCACTTGGGTCTGCGTCAATCGGCCAATTTGCATGCTCTCTGTCTTGAGTTCAGGCGTGTGAATGCGCCGCCTGATCAGTGCGGTGGACGTTCGCACATTCTCGGTGAATCCTTCGCGCGGGCCGCGAATCACCGCTTCAGTTTCTGGCTCGGTGACGGAGCGCTGTGGCCACTTGCTGACGCTGAGCGCGAGCGCCTTTTCTTCACCATCGACAAACAGCATGACCTGCCAGCGCAAAATGATCGTCACAGTGCGCGACAGCGTCTGTATGGGTTCGATGTTTGCGATGGGCAGGATGTATTTCTCGACAGTGGAGAGTGTCGCGTCGCGGCCGTAGGCAGTCGCCCCCTGCGCCGTGGTGAGGGGCTTTAGAATGTTTGCTTCAAGTTCCTTTGAATCGACGAGTCCATCGACGTAGACGATGAGCGCCTTGCGCGCGCCGAGAAGAGCAAAAGGCCTAAAAACGACATCGGAACATTTTTCGAATTGTTTGCGCAGTAGTTTTTCGTTGATGTCAATGTCTTTAAAAATGGGATGTTCACGGTATTTTTCGGAGTGGAGAAATCCTTCTGAAGTGTGTGGTCGCGCGTCGCCTTTGGAAGATGAAGCGTCCTTCGCGTCGGTTTGCTCGGAAGCTCCTTTGCCCACACGCACACCTCCTTTGGAATACATAGGAAGTATGCATAGGTATGCTTTAATCTATACAAAGAAGGAGCGTTAACGTGGCGTGGCGATATTTGGCGGTGACTCTGTCACGCGTTCTTTTTGCGCCAAAAGCGTGACAGTGATCAGGATGCAGACGGCGCCGAGAAGAGAGGGAAGACCCATGCGTACGTGCAAGAGTGTCACCGCGATCACGGCGGCCGAGAGCGGTTCTCCACAGGCGAGCAGACTCGCGACGGATGCGGAGATATGGTTCAGGCTTGAGATATACATATAGAATGCGATCAGTGTACCAAAAATGACGACAAAACTGACAAGTAACCAAAGCAGCGGCGTAGTGTGGATCGGCATGCGAAACGGGTTTTCGCCGAGTCCGAGTCCGAGTCCGCCAAGGAGCATCCCCCAGCCGATCAGGATGGCCGGGTCGTAGCGTTTGAGCAGAGTTTGGGGGTACAGCGTGTAGAAGGCGACAGTGAGCGCTGACAAAAGACCCCACACAACGGCGAGCGGTGCGACCTCAAAATGGCGCGTGTTGCCGTTTGTGACGAGCAAAAAGACGCCGAATAGTGCGAAGGCGATGGCTGTGAGCTCGCGCACGCGCGGCATGCGGCGATTGCGAAAAGCGACATAGAGGGTGATGAAAATGGGGCCGACATATTGTAAAAGGGTTGATGTTGCCGCGTTTCCGTACTGAATGGAGGCAAAATAGGTATACTGAACGCCGAGCAGTCCAAAAAAGCCGAGTAGCACGAGTCGAACAACATCCTGCCTGTTTTTCCAGACGGAAAAAACGGAGCCGAAGCCAAACCGGGAGAGTGCGAGTAAAAGCAGGAGAAAGCCGGATACGCTCATGCGCACGGTGACAAGCCAATACGGGCTCACGTGATCCTGCTGAAACAAAACTTGCGCGGCGGTGCCAGAAACGCCCCAGAAAACGGTGGCGAAAAGTACCATCGCCACGCCTTTATAGTGATTCAGTGATAACACCCACAATCGAAACGTTACCATACGGGATGGTGTGCTTTATAAAATATTCGCGCTGTGCCCGCAGATCTCCTCTAAGAAGACATCACAAGACCGTTTTTCCAAAGAGTGACTCCACGAGTTCGACCGCCATTTGCGCTGTGCGGTTTCCGTCATCGAGAATCGGATTAACCTCAACCACATCGACGGAGACAAGTGCGCCAGACGCTGCGAGCATCTCCATGGCGAGATGCCCCTCGCGGTAGGTGACGCCGCCGTTCACAGGAGTGCCAACACCCGGTGCAAACATTGGATCGAGCGCGTCAAGATCGAGGCTGAGGTGAATGCCATCGGTGCCGTCCGTCGCAATCTGGATTGCTTCTGCCATGACTTCTGCCATGCCCCGGCGATCAATCTCGGCCATCGTGTAGCAGCGGATGCCCGCCTCGCGTATCAGGTTTGCTTCGTCCGAATCAATCGAGCGGATGCCGACGAGGACGACGTTTTTTGCTTGGACTTTTTGTGTCAAACCGCCAAGCGCAACGAGCGACGGATCGCCATAGCCGAGACTGACGGCGAGTGGCATGCCGTGGATGTTGCCAGACGGCGTGGTGTCCGCCGTATTCATGTCGCCATGCGCGTCAAACCAGATGACCCCATAGTTTTGACTCGACTGTGCCATGCCGGCAAGACTGCCGATCGCGATGCTGTGGTCGCCGCCGAGTACGATCGGGAGGTGGCCGTTTTCCGTTACGCTGCGTATGATCGCGCTCAAATTCTCGGCGACTTCCTTGACTTCGTGGAGGTAGCGCAATTTGCTATTGCGGTTTAACTCGTTCATCTCAGGTGTCGGAACATTGATGTTGCCGAGATCTTTTACTGTGTATCCGAGCTGTTCGAGGGCGGTGGAGAGTCCCGCGTAGCGGATGGCGCTCGGCCCCATGTCGACACCGCGTCGGCCTTGACCAAGATCAGACGGGACACCAATGATGCGCAATTCTTTCATGGTGAAGTGACAACTCCTTGGAATCTATTTTAAGCGAGCACACAAAAAGGGTCAGGTAAGAAGCGCTCTGATCCTATGTATAAAAATTCCTCGCGACAGTGCTGCAGTCGCGAGGAAGGGCATGCATTACGAAGGGTTAAACACGGATTGAATCTGGGTAAATGCCCAGTCCAACTCTTCTTTTGTGATGACAAGCGGCGGTGCAAAGCGGATTGTGTTGTCGTGCGTCTCTTTACAGAGCAGTCCGCGTTCTTTTAGTTTCTCACAGTACGGGCGCGCTTTTTCTGTCAACTCCATGCCGACAAATAGACCGCGACCACGGACTTCTTTAATCAGCGGGTTGCCCAGTGTCTTCAGCTTCTCCAGGAAGTATGCCCCGAGCGTCTGTGAGCGCTCGGCCAAGCCTTCTTCTTCGATCACGCGTAGCGCAGCGACCGCAACCGCGCTGCCGAGCGGGTTTCCGCCAAATGTCGAGCCGTGTGAACCGGGTTCAAAAACGCCAAGAATATCGCGGTTGGCAGCCACGGCGGAGACGGGGAAAACGCCTCCTCCGAGTGCCTTGCCGATGATGTAGAGATCAGGGATGACATTCTCCCAATCGCACGCGAACATCTTGCCTGTGCGACCAAGCCCTGTTTGGATCTCATCGGCGGCAAAGAGTACGCTGTTTTCCTTACAGAGTTCAAACGCTGCTTGAAGATAGCCGTTCGGAGGAATGACGATACCCGCTTCACCTTGGATGGGCTCGACGAGAAACGCCGCCGTATTCGGCGTGATCGCGGCGCGCAGCGCGTCAAGATCGCCGTAAGGCACAATCCGAAATCCGGGAGTGAGTGGACCGAAGCCGCGCTGGTACGCTTCATCTGAGCTAAACGAGATGATCGTCGTCGTGCGCCCGTGAAAGTTGCCTGAGGCGACGATAATTTCCGCCTGCTGATCAGGCACCTTTTTAACGTCGTATGCCCATCGGCGAATCGCTTTGACGGCCGTTTCTACCGCTTCTGCGCCCGTGTTCATCGGAAGAATCATGTTTTTCTTGGTAATCTTCGCGAGTTGCTCGAAGAGGAGACCCAACTGGTCATTGTGGAACGCACGGGATGTCAGCGTAATTTTATCCGCTTGATCTTTGAGCGCTTGAATGATCTTCGGGTGCCTGTGACCTTGATTGAGCGCGGAGTAGGCGCTCAGCATATCCATATAGCGGTTGCCATCCGGATCTTCCACCCAAACGCCTTCGCCTTTTGCAAGAACAATCGGAAGCGGGTGGTAGTTGGTTGCGCCGTACGTCTCTTCGAGATGCATCGCTTCGTGATTCGTGTCATTGAGCGTCGCCGACATTCTCATTCCTCCTTTTTGCACATCGCGCATATACGATCGCCGTTCGTTTATAGCACTTCGGAGCTGAGTTTCGGTTGTGTAAAGAGCATCAGATAGTCTGGGCCGCCTGCTTTTGAGTCAGTGCCAGACATGTTGAACCCGCCAAACGGGTGAACGCCGACGAGTGCGCCTGTGGACTTGCGGTTAAAATAGAGATTGCCGACGTGAAAGGTTGCGCGCGCCTCTTCGATGTGGTCACGGTTGCGTGTAAAGACAGATCCAGTCAACCCAAACTCCGTCTGATTCGCAAATTCAATCGCTTCTGTGAAACTGCTCGCTTTGGTGAATGCGAGAAAGGGGCCGAACACCTCTTCGCGGGAAATTCGCGCATTTGGCGCAACATCTGCAAAGATCGTCGGGTTTACGAAGTAGCCAGGTGTCGCGGTTTGTGTTCCGCCGCATACGAGCCGACCTTCTGTCTTGCCCAATTCAATGTAGCTTTGGATCTTATCGTATGCTTTTTGGTCGATCACGGGACCGACGATCGAGGCAGGATCACCCGGATTGCCAACGCTCAGGTTTTTCGTGCGCTCGATGACGCGGGCGAGAACGTCGTCGTAGACCGCCTCGTGCACGATGGCGCGCGAGCACGCGGAGCATTTTTGCCCGCTGAAATTAAACGCGGAGGCGACGATCGCTTGGGCTGCCGCGTCAAGGTCTGCGTCTGCATCGACAATGATCGCGTCTTTTCCGCCCATTTCGGCGATTACGCGTTTCAGCCAGATCTGACCGTCATGCACTTTTGACGCACGCTCGTAGATGCGCATGCCAATGCGCTGTGATCCGGTGAATGAGATAAAACGAGTCATCTTGTGGTCGACGAGGTAGTCGCCGATCTCAAGCACGTCGCCTGGAACAAAGTTGACGACACCGTCAGGAAGTCCAGCTTCTTTTAGCACCTCAAGAAACTTATAGGCGATGACAGGTGTCTGGCTGGCCGGTTTTAGGAGCACCGTGTTTCCTGCGACGATCGATGCGGCAGTCATACCGGCCATGATGGCGAGTGGGAAGTTCCAGGGCGGAATCACCACGCCGACGCCGAGTGGAATGTAGTGCAGTTGGTTGTCTTCACCGGCATAAGGGACGAGTGTCTCTTTTCCACGTTCTGCGAGGGTGAGGATCTGCCGACCATAGTATTCAAGAAAGTCGATGCACTCCGCCGTGTCTGCATCCGCCTCGGGACGCGTCTTGCCCGCTTCAAGCAGCAGCCATGAAGAGAACTCGTGCTTGCGGCGACGGATGATCGCGGCTGCTTTAAAGAGGTATAAAGCGCGCTGCTCGGCGCTCTTGCGCGACCAGGTTTTGAATGTCTCTGCCGCATTTTGAAATGCCTCATCGACGTGCGCGCGTGTCGCTTGAGAGACGCGGCCAATCACTTGCGACAGGTTTGCTGGATTGTAGGACACACACTGTGCATCAGTGTAAATCTCGCGGCCACCGATGACTAGCGGATACGTCCGATCGAGCTTTTGAAGAACGTGTTGCAGTTCGTGATCAAACTGGGTGCGGACGGTTTCATCCGCAAAGTTGACAAAGGGTTCTGGCGCATACGATTTCATGAAAAAGCCTCCTCTAGAATGAAAAGATGGTTGTGTACATGTCGATGTGAGAACGATTTATATAGGATCATTCATCATCTATTGTGCAAAATTCATTTGCGGAATACAACTGCCGATCTTTGTTGCATATGCAAAATTATTTTGCACAAGGAAGGGCAGTCGTGTACGATGGTAGCGCATTCCTCAGGATTAAGGAACATGTGTGACAGGGCGTAAAGAATGGAAGGGATTCGGGTGACTGTGAATCGGACGGATCTGCTTTCGATGTATGCGTTTCTTCTCGATCAAGTAGAGGAGGGCATTCATGTCGTAGACACGGCTGGAAAAACGGTAATATATAACCGCAAGATGGCGGAGATGGAGTTTATGGAGCCGCAGGATGTTCTGGGTCGCTCGGTGCTCGACGTATTTACATTTCCAGAAGAAGGGTATAGCACGCTCTTGCGCGCGCTGCGAACGGGTGAACCGAAACCGAACGTCAAGCAGACATTTTTTAATCTGCGCGGTGAGGTCATCACGACGATCAACAGCACGATGCCTATCTTAAAGGATGGAAAAATTATCGGAGCGCTGGAAATTGCGCGTGAGATCACCAAACTTGAGCAAATGCAGCAGACCATCTTGCGTCGGAGCGAGACGCGGTACACGTTTGCCAGTCTGATCGGTGAAAGCGCGGCGATTATCGAGGTGACCGAGGATGCAAAGCGGGCGGCGCGCACGCACTCTTCGATTTTGATTGTCGGGGAAACGGGGACGGGCAAGGAGCTGTTCGCGCAGAGTATCCACCACGCGAGCCCGCGTTCGGCAGGCCCTTTTGTCTCGCAGAATTGCGCCGCGCTTCCAGAAACACTGATTGAAGGCATTCTTTTTGGCACGACGCAGGGGGCGTTTTCGGGGGCACTTGATCGCGCGGGGCTTTTGGAGCAGGCGGATGGCGGGACAATTCTCTTAGACGAACTAAACGTACTAGGGCTTTCGCTCCAGGCGAAGTTGTTGCGGGCGATCCAAGAGAAGACGATTCGGCGACTTGGCGATTCGGTGGATCGCGAGATTGACGTGCGAATTCTTGCGACGATCAGTGAGGATCCGCTGGACGCGATCACAGAGGGGCATCTGCGCAAGGATCTCTATTATCGATTGAGCGTGGTGACGCTGTTTTTACCTCCACTGCGGGAGCGGTCGGGGGACATCCCGCAACTGACATCCTATTTTATCCACAAGTATAACGAGCTCTTTCGCATGAGTGTGCTTGGCGTCTCTGCGGAGGTCATGTCGTTTTTTATGTCCTATCCCTGGCCTGGCAACGTTCGCGAGCTTGAGCACACGATTGAAGGGGCGCTCAATCTGGTTACGGATGCGCGTGAAATCGAGATGTCTCATCTTCCGCTGCACATGCGACGAAGGCGAAGTGGCGCGGAAGGTGAACGGGAACGCGCTGGAGAAACAGCGCTCTATGTGGAGGCGGATGATAAAGCGCGTGATTTGCATCGACAGTTGGCGGAGTATGAGCGCGTCTATGTGCAGCGCGTACTCGCGATCCACGCGGGAAACATTTCTGCGGCGGCGCGGGAACTCGGCGTGAGTCGGCAGAGTTTGCAGTATCGGTTGCGCAAGTGGGCGGATCAGCGTGCGGACAAGGAGTGAGAAACCAAAGGAGTGTTTAGCGTAGCTGATGTGGGTATTCTCGTGTTTTGTGCGAGAGTCCCACTTTTTTTATGCGAAGTACAGTCCATTCCGCACCAATGGATGACCGTTTTCTATCGATCGATCATCTCTCTAAGAAATTTCACAAGCCATATCAAACGAATTTCGCTATACTAAGGTTCAGTACTTGGGAGAGGATGCTTTATGAAAAAACATTCAGAACGGCGCAGTTGGCTTATCGCTCGGAGAAGAATTGCGGGGATCTACGCATTTATTGTTTTAGGAAGTGCGCTGCTTATTCTAAGGCTCGGATATCTGCAAATCGCGATGGCGAGTCAATTCACGACGGATGTCAAAGCGCAAAACTTCGACTCACTTACCATTCCAGCGCCGCGCGGACAAATTCTGGATCGCCAAGGTGCTGTGCTCGCAACAAATCAACCGGTTTTTCGCATCATTTATATTCGCTATCCGAATGACAACGCGAAGATTGGAGGCGTCGCCAAACGGTTAGCCTATCCACTTGGTCAGTCGGAGGCTGCCCTGATCAAAGAAATGACCCAGACAAACTCTTGGAATGCGTACACGACGCTCGTTCGGCAAGCGACACCCCTTCAAATTTCCTACGTGGAAGAGCACAAACAATCACTTCCTGGGATCGAGATTATTCAAACGCCGGAACGCGCTTACCCCATGGGCAGCTTCGCCGCTCACGTGATCGGTTACACGGGAGCCATTCCTGCAAATCAGGCGCAGGCGTATCAGGCGCAAGGGTATTATCCGTCTGCACAAGTGGGTTTATCTGGCATTGAGCAGCAATATGAGTCCGTTCTACGCGGACAAAATGGAGTCAAGAGGATTCCAGTAAACCCGGCAGGCGTGCCATTGCCTGGAGGAACAATCTCTCAGTCGCCAAAAACCGGTAACAATGTCGTCTTGAATCTGGACGGTCCACTGGAAAAAGTTGCTGAACAGGCGCTGGTGAGTCGTATCGCATATCTGCGCGGGCTCGGCGAGCACAATGTCCACTCCGGTGCGATCGTCGTGATGAATGTGCACACCGGCGCCGTGTTGGCGATGGCGAGCTACCCTTCCTACAATCCAAACTGGTGGATCGGCGGCATTTCATCCGCGAATTACCAGTCTTATTTAAACGGCAATGCTGGTTTTAATCGAGCGGTCAGTGGGCTGTATATGCCTGGTTCCACGCAAAAGATGCTCACGGCACTAACCGCTTTGCAAAACCATACCATCTCGCCGAATCTGATCGTTAATGACACGGGCGGACTGCAGATTGGGACGTATTATATGCGCAGTTGGAACCAGGCGGGGTTTGGCCCAATTGGTCTCGACGAGGCGCTCGAAGTATCGGATGACACCTACTTTTATCAAGTAGGTCTTGACATGGGGCACTATAACATCAACAATCCACCCGCTAATATTAGTGCGTGGCTGAATGGCCCGCGCGTGGCTGCGCTTCGCTCCATCAATGCCATGGGCAAGCAGTTTGGATTGACGAGCTTGACCGGCGTTGATCTCCCTGGCGAAGCGCCCGGGTATGTCACCTTTGCGAATCCACCGACACTCTACGACTTGCCTGCCGCCGCCATTGGGCAGGAAGAGGCGTATTCTCCGATCGGTCTCGCCACGTATATCGCGGCGATTGCAAACGGCGGGTACCGTGTACAGCCTCAAATGGTTCATGAAATCACGTCGCCGACAGGGCGCGTCTTAAAAGTGTTCAAACCGCACGTGATTGATAAAGTGAAGGTAAATCCAGCCTATCTAAAGATCATTCAAAAGGGTTTGGAGATGGCAACCCACGGAACGCTTGGTACTGCAACGTACTTTTTCGGATCAGACCCTGTCAATGTGGCAGGAAAGACGGGAACTGCGGAGAGTGGTATTCCTGGGCGCAACAACTCAGTCTTTGTCGGTTACGCGCCTTACAACAATCCGCAGATTGCAATCGCCGCGGTGATTCCAAATGTCACCGGTGAAGGTTTCCGAGCCGCAGCTCCGATGGCGCAACAGGTGATCGACGCCTATTTCAAGCAACAGCAAAAGAAATAAAGGGTCATCCGTGAGGCGTCTTGAACGAAATTCTGCCGATGATACTTACTGCTCAGTGAGTATCATCGGCCCTTCGCTTGTTATGGCGACCGTGTGCTCGAATTGCGCAGAGAGAGAGCCGTCGACGGTTCGCACGGTCCATCCATCTGCGTCCGTTTTTGCTTTATACGTCCCGCCATTGATCATCGGTTCGATTGTGATGACCATGCCTTCTTTTAAACGCAGCCCTTTGCCGGGCTCGCCATAGTGCAGCACGGTCGGGGATTCGTGCATTTTTTGGCCGATCCCATGCCCAGTATAGTCGCGAACAACGGCGAACCCTTGTGCCTCGGCGTGCGATTGAATCGCAAAACCGATATCGCCGAGCCGGTTTCCGATCACCGCATTTTCGATGCCGATGTAGAGCGCTTCTTTTGTAACGCTGATCAGGCGATGAACTTCTGGCGCAACCGTGCCCACCTCGTATGTCCACGCGGAGTCTGCCAGCCATCCCTTATGGTTGACGACCATGTCGATCGTCACAAGATCACCATTTTTGAGGGATGCGCGCGAAGGGAAACCATGGCAAATCACGTCGTTGACGGACGCGCATGTTGCGAATGGATAACCGTTATATCCTTTTTGCTCTGCTGTGCACTCGTTTTTTGCCAAGTAGCCTTCCACAAAACGGTCGATTTCAAGCGTTGTGACGCCTGGAGCGATTCGTTTTGCAAGCTCTTTGTGACACGCCGCTAGAATTTGACCTGCCTTCGCCATCTTTTCAATTTGACTCTGTGATTTTAAAATGACCATGTGAAAATAAGGACTCCTTCCATCCTGAAATTATACATGAATTGCCGCTACTGTGCCGGAATCGCAGTGCGTACGCCATACGATGGATAGGGGATAGACGAGAGTCGCCGTTGTAGAGAGCCGGTATCTCCACCTTGTGAAAAGGCCGCCGCAGATCAGTCTGCGGCGGCCTTTTCACAAGGTGGGTCAGTTGTCCGCTGAAGTGTTTTTTAGCACCAGCTGTCCGGCATGGTTGAAAGTGTCCTTAACTTTGGTCGTACCTCCGCCCAGTTTGCGAATCTTGATGTTCATTTGGATGTTTCCGCCCGCTTGACGGCTGAATTTGACCCATTTCAGAGTTCCGCCTACGGAATTGAGAGCGTGAGTTACATAGGACTGATACACCGCAGGAACAACCGTCAGCTTTTGATTGAATACCATTGTGCCAGACAGCGGTGTGAAGCCTGCGCCGTTCTGTGGTTGCTTGTTATCTTGTGCGTCATGGCTCTGCTGGTGTTCACGCGCGGAGGGTAACTCTGTGGATCCGGTGACCCGGCTAGTGGGATGATGTTCCGATGACAGACGTTTTAGCAATATGGCGCCTGACTGCGTATCGACCTTGATATCCCAAACCTGTGTGCCACGCGCGACGTGGATGTCCCAAACAGGCGTATTGCCCATGTGATCGGCGGATGTGTGAATCAACGTGCTGCCAGATACCGCATTTTGCGCAATCTGGTCTGCTTGTTGTGCGGAAATTGCTGTCTGAGCCATGGCAGGAATCGTGAAAGCGCCAGCGATTACAATCGCAGCGGCGCCGGTCCAAGTGCGCATCCATTTTCGAGAACCGCGCTGAACGGAGTGTCTCATGTGCTCTTTACCTCCCGTTTCGATTTGTAAAAAGCGTAGCGCGTTAGAGTGAGGCAACGATGAGATTATCGTTAGTTTTTTCTAATAATTTCGTTAGGACTCTCTAATGCTTGAACGGCAGTTGATTTCAGGCTTTGCGAAGTGGGTGAAAAGGCGAGAAAAATCCGCTCACATTGGAATCGCAAACCGTTCTTGTTCGTTATACTCACCCTCTTTTTCACGGGGAAATGGGCGTCCGAGTAAAAATCCCTGGCCGTATTCAATCCCGCACTCGTGCAGGCAGTTCAGTTCTTCACGTGTTTCAATGCCTTCTGCAATCACGATTCCACCGAAGCGGTCGCTAATTTGGCGAATTGCCTTGGCGATTTCTTGCCTTACGGGGTCAAGGTGGATGTCGCGAATGAGTTCCATATCTACTTTTACATAGTCAGGTTTCACTTGCATCAGTGTGACAAGCCCAGAGTGACCTGCGCCCACATCATCAATCGCGATCTGAAATCCTTGTGAACGGTAGTGGGACACAAGGTGAAGAAAGGAACTGTACTCTGCAATCGCGTGATGCTCCGTGATCTCGAAAACGATCTGGTCAGGTCGCAGTTGGGTTTTTTTGAGCTCGCGGAGTGTCTCTCCCGCGCGAAAAGAGGCGTCTGAGATGATGGCGGGAGATATGTTGATAAACAGTTTCATGCGATCATCCACTTTTGCATTGTGAATGGCGCGCTGGCGGATCATTCTTTCGAGATGCAACATGACCCCCGCCTTTTCGGCGATCGAAAGCAGTGTGAGGGGCGCCTCTAGCCGTGAAAATGACGGGCCCCTCATGAGACACTCATGCCCGAGCGGATCTAAAGTACGCAAGTTTAGAATAGGTTGCTCAAAAATCCGAATGGTTCCTTGTTCGAGAATTTGTAACAATTCGACGTGTTCCAACGGGTGAATGGGTGTAGACTGACGCTTTGCTGCTCGGTAAGCCTGGATCATCCATTGAAATAGCTCTTCCTGAAACCCTTCAAAGGGAGCGGAGGTTGTTGAAGCAGTGTGAGTTTTCACGAAATCATCGTGAAACGCCAGGGCGTAACGCAGGTGACATTCTGGAAGTTCAGATTGCTTTAAAAAGGTATTGAGCGACTGCTCGATTTTTAGAATCGCGGCATAGAAGGTTTGTTCTAGGGTTTGGCGATCTCCAGCACTATCTTGAAGATAGACATACATTCCGTCATCTAGCGCTTGGTAAACCGTGACACGGCAATCCCGATCACCGTTTGAAAATGAGTTGCAGAGTTGTTTGGTCCATTCTTTCAAGAATTCATCCGTCCGTACACGTCCATGCCGAAGTTCAAACGTAGAAAACTCGCTGATTTCGAGGTATCCAACCGCGTCTGGGCGAGTGGTTGCGTTGGAATGCGTGCGATCCAATGCGTGACGAATTCCGAGGCGCGTCAGGTTTGAAATTCCGACAGATGTTTGTAGAAGTGGCATGAAGAAAAATCATCTCCAGTATGGTTTGAAAGACTGGGCAAGCTATGGAAGATAAACTAAGATATCCCTTATTTTATAGAAGCTACGTCACGCTATCTTGTAGATTTTGTAAGGATCTTGTGAAGACACACAAGATCCATTTTTGATGTACGCCCGGCATGGGCGGAATCTTTAGGGTGCAAGTCCCGAACGGGGGTTGGCGACAGACCTACCGTTAGCCAAGAGCAAGGGTGTCCATCGCGAGGTGGAATCTGAAGGAAGCTTTAGGCAAACCCTCGACCTGAGGTACACGAATCGCATTTGAGGCT
>NZ_LSUQ01000001.1 GCF_001642725.1 Ferroacidibacillus organovorans | reverse complement strand
TTCTTCGTGTCAGCCTCGCGGCGACAAGGAGTAATATATCACCCCTCGCGCATCATGTCAAACCTTTTATTAAAAAATCGAGTTTGTAAATTAAGGCGCTTTTACCGACTTTTTCTGGGTATGCATATTTCGCTCAATCCTAGGGAAAGGTTAGTGTCGGCATCTCAAATCCTCCGAAGGGGTGATGTTTGTTCATGGTTTCCATACGTGCCGTGGCATTGAGAACACTACTCTCGATTGCCACGGTATTATCTGTACCCGAGGTTACGCATGCGTATCCCACCGTTCACAGTTCAGTGCGCGATCAAGCGGCGGCGCATCGCTCCACTTTACAAAAGAGCGTCACACGAACGCAATACATGAACGCGCACAACGTAGCGGCGGTCCATCCTCACTCTACAGATCGGTCTAGACGTAGACATAAACGTGAACAAACGACTGCTCCATCCGTCGCCACCATGGTCTCACTCGCCCCTGTGATGGACGTCGTGGCGAAGGCGGGTTCCATTTCTGTAAAGAGTACGTATGACTGTCAATTAACCGCATACGGCCCTGGTTTTGAATCAACAGGCAAACACCCAGGTGATCCAGGCTACGGAATCACCGCCACTGGCAAACGCGCTAAACCTCGTCACACCATCGCCGTAGACCCACGCTTGATTCCACTCGGCTCGCTCGTCTATATCGACGGCGTGGGGTATCGCGTAGCGGAGGATGTGGGTGGCGCTATTAAAGGAAAACATATCGACGTCTTTTTTTCGAGCGATGAAGACGCTCGAATCTTCGGCGTAAAACATCATGTCAAAGTCTATGTTTTCGAGACGGCGCATAGCGACGACATGGCGCCTTAAGCGCCAAACAGTTTGTTTCAATCAAATGCGAACCTACCGTCAATCGATTTCTTGTGAATTAGATTGAACATAGTCGTTCATCGCAAGCGCAGCCTGCACGATTTGCGGGACGATGCGTTCAATCGACTCAATCTCTTGATCGATTTTTGAAAAAGAATCAATCAGTTGGCGGCGTTTCTCCATCATTTCCCCAAGAACGAGAACGGTCTCACGAGGAATGACCGATTCATCTCCGAGAATCTCGATAATATCTCGGTAACTCGCTGGATCTCGCATGACCAGGGCATCGATCAACTGATTGCCCGAATCCGCAAACGCCTCGATCATTCCGTGAATGCAGCGCACACTCGCGTAGTCGAACAATCTGCGCATGACCTCGTCAGAAGTCGATTTCCGTGCTGCCTGAGACCGTTCCAAATCCCTTGCGTACTGACAGATCAATTGGCTCAACGCCGCGAGCCGTTTCTTGACCTCTCCAGTAATAAACACACACATTCCTCCAATATTTTTTTGCAAATCCATAGGCAATTCCCTTTTCATCTACCCTCTCTGGAGTATAATGAGAGGGTAAGAAAATGGATTGGTGGATTGATCCACCTTTCTGTAGGGAACGCCAGGAGGGGATGACGTGGACACAGCATTGATTCGGAAAAACGGCATCCCGCTCTATGTCCAAGTCAAGAATAACATTTTATCGGATGTTCAATCTGGCGTCCGCAAACCAGGCGAACAACTGCCAACCGAACGCGAGTTGTCAGAACGCCTCGGAGTAAGTCGCAATACGGTCAGCCAGGCATACCAAGACCTGGAGGCTGACGGAATCCTCGTATCGATTCAAGGGCGCGGTACTTTTATTTGCGATCGCGATGACAAAGTGCGTTTTGAAAATCGACGCGATTTGTTGTCGAAAGTCATTGACGTCGCATTAGAAGAGGGACTTCAACTCGGCTTTTCAATTGAGGAATTTGTCGACATCGCAACAAAGCGCGCGCAGCAAAAGGCTGCGCTTTTGCATGATGTTCAAGTCGTCTTTATTGAATGCAACCGTGAACAAGTCGAATACTTCTCACGCAAACTCGAGTTTGGCGGTATTCACATCACGCCACTCTTGTTGGAAGAGTTGAAAGATGCATCTCAAAAAGAGCGCTCGATTCTCGAACGCGCCCGACTTGTGATCACGACATTTTTCCATCTTGACGAAGTGCAACAACTCATCGGATCCTCTCAGCAAGTTATCGCTGTGTCACTTGACCCTGAGCTTGAGACGATCGTAAAAGTTGCACGCATTCCTCAGGAAAAGCGCGTCGGCCTTATCTGTAAAAGCGAAAATTTCGCGGGTAAGGTGCTCAACGCGCTCCGTCAGGCTCGTCTAGAAGAGTTGCACGTCAGCGTTCATACGGATGCGGATGCAGAACGGGTAAGGGCGTTTGTCGGTTCACAGGATGCCTTGATCGTATCGCCTGGACGACGGCGTGAGATTGAGGCCTATTGCAAACGCAAACAGCACGTCATTGAGTTTGTGTTTCAACCTGATGTCGCATCCGTCAATCTGCTGCGCGCAGCGCTCGCTGACACGTTTCGACATTGATACGCGCGCTACACGGGCGCGAAAGGAGTGCATGACGCACATGTTGCAAGAACTATCGTGGAAAGTTGGCGGTCAGCAAGGTGAAGGGATCGATTCCACAGGCAAAACGTTTGCCACCTCGCTCAATCGCATGGGGTACTATATTTACTCTTACAGACATTTTTCTTCCCGAATTAAAGGTGGCCATACGAACGACAAGGTCCGCGTAAGCACCAAACAGAAGCATTCAAGTGCCGACCAACTCGATATCCTCGTCGCGTTCGACCAGGAAACCATTGACCTGAACGCACATGAGCTTCGCATAGGCGGCGTTGTGATTGGTGACGCAAAATTCAATCCCGTTCTCCCAGAAAATACGGCGAGCGATGTCTTGCTATTTGCCATCCCCTTTACGAAAATCGCCGAACAAAACGGTGCTGCCATTATGAAAAATATGGTGGCTCTCGGTGCAACCGCGTTTGTGATGGGGCTCTCGCCTGATTTTTGCACACCCGTTCTTCAAAGCCTTTTTGGACGCAAAAGCCAGAAAATTGTTGAGCAAAACCAAGCGGCTGTCATGGCCGGTTACGACGCAATGAAGGCTCAGAATGTAGCTTTTCCTGACTTTGCGCTCGCGTCACCAACCCCGGACGAACACCTGCTCATGATTGGAAATGACGCAATCGCATTCGGAGCACTTGCAGCCGGCGTACGCGTCATGCCCGCATACCCGATCACTCCGGCTTCTGACGTGATGGAATATCTGATTAAAAAGCTTCCTAAAGTCGGCGGTGTCGTTGTTCAAACAGAAGACGAAATCGCGGCACTCAATATGACGATCGGGGCCTCCTATGCGGGCGCACGAACGCTTACAGCGACGTCAGGGCCAGGTTTTTCGCTCATGATGGAGGCATTGGGTCTCGCCGGAATGACCGAACAGCCTGTCGTCATCGTTGACACGCAGCGCGGCGGACCTAGCACCGGACTTCCTACAAAACACGAGCAAAGCGATATGTATCAAGCCATGTTTGGGACGCACGGTGAAATTCAGAAGGTTGTGCTGACCCCAGCGACGGCTGAAGAATGTTTTTATGCGGCTGTTGAAGCGTTCAATTACGCAGAGGTTTATCAGTGCCCTGTCATCATCATGACAGACCTGGCACTTTCGCTCGCCAGTCAATCAGTAGAAAAATTCGCGCACGATCAAGTAAAGATCGATCGCGGTTTGCTCGCAACGCAAGAGCAATTGGCACAGATGGAGCCAGGCCAACTTTTCAAGCGCTTTGAGCGAACAAAAAACGGTGTGTCTCCCCGTGTATTCCCTGGTCAAAAAGGCGGCATTCATCACGTCACGGGCGTTGAGCACAACGAGGTAGGGCGCCCTGATGAAGGAACATCCAACCACGTGCAAATGATGAAAAAGCGTCTGAACAAATTTGAGGGCGTTGAATTGCCTAACAGCACAACCTACGAAGGGGATCAAAACCCAGACATCCTTTTGGTTGGTGTTGGATCTTCAATCGGGCCGATCAGCGAGGCTGCTACGCGACTGCGCGAACAGGGCGCGCGCGTCGGTCACGCTCATGTTCACGTCATCTCTCCATTTCCAGTAGCTTCTCTTCAAGCGTACATGGATGGCGTGAAACAAGTCATCGTTTTTGAGTCAAACGCGACAGGCCAACTCTATCATCTCATGCGTTTCTTTGGATTGAATCACAGCGAATTTTCAAGCCATCTGAAGTTTGACGGCACACCCTTTTTGCCTAAAGAAATTGAGGCTCACGTGAAAGGATCGATGATTGCATGGCAACGGTAAAAGAGTTTCGTAACAATGTACGTCCTAACTGGTGCCCAGGTTGTGGCGACTTTGCCGTTCAGGCCTCCATGCAGCGTGCTCTCGGAAACTTAAACCTTGAGCCTGAAAATGTTGCGCTCATTTCAGGGATCGGATGTTCTGGACGAATTTGCGGTTATTTGAATGTGTATGGATTTCACGGTGTGCATGGACGCTCTCTCCCCATCGCGCAGGGTGTAAAGCTTGCCAATCGCAACCTGACTGTACTCGCATCTGGCGGAGACGGCGACGGATTCGGCATTGGACTCGGACATTTTATGCACGCCGTACGACGCAACATGGACATCACGTATGTCGTAATGGACAATCAAATCTACGGTCTAACAAAAGGACAGCACTCCCCCACATCAGCATTTGGATTCAAGGCGAAAACCACACCCGCGGGAAATATCGAGAATGCGATCAGTCCTTTACAGATTGCATTGTCTGCAGGCATCACATATCTAGCCCAAGGATTCTCATCAGATGTCAATCAACTGACAGAATTGATTCAGGGTGGAATTGAGCATAAAGGGTTCAGCTTAATCAACGTGTTCAGCCCTTGTGTCACCTATAACAAAGTAAACACGTACGAGTGGTTCAAGGAACACACGGTTTCACTTGATCAATTTCCCGATTACAATCCAACCGATCGCGCGTCGGCAATCGCTAAAGTCATGGAAACGGATGGATTGTGCACAGGGCTTATTTTCAAGGATGAGAAAAAGCCGGTCTTTGAAGATCTCGTACAAAATTATCCGCAAGAAGCCTATCTCAACTCAAACCTCGAGATGGATCAGAGTATGTTTGATGAGCTGATGAGGGAGTTTGCTTAACCCTTTGAGGGCATAAAAAGAGGCCGACTCTTCGTTAGGAGTCGGCCTCTTTTTTGTTTCAATCAGGTTAACGGTTTGATAAAACTCGCGATAATTTTTTGTGCCACAGCCTGTTCATTCGAAGGCAGATACACATCGAGACGTATCGAGCCTCCGTTGCTAAGATTTGCGACAATACCTCGATCTTCATAGGGAAGATTAGGGTTTGGAATCGCGTATTCGATCACCTGTTGAGGAATCACATAATGCGCATTGGCGCCTTGAGAAATTTGACTCATAAATCCTGCCAGATCGCGCGCAGAAGACTGAACAACCTCGACAAGATGTTCTGCAGGTTGCGCCGAGTTAATGAGACGATAAATGTTCCCGCCCTCACCTAGCGAATCAGTATGAAGCACCCAGTTGGCAGGTACATAAATATCTGAAATCTGACTCGAAACCGGAACAAATGGATTCGAACTCCCTGCACCGACCTGCATGGTCGTAAGCGTCGTTCCACTCGTAGAACTGCCCGCCACCGTACCTGTGCCAACTGAACTGCCAGAAGTTCCAGGCACCGTACTCCCGGAAGGTTGACCGCTCGCAATCGTGCCTGTTGTTGTCGTGGTACCCGTCGTCACGGAGGTACCCGAAGTCGTTCCAGACGTAGTCGTCGTTGAACTCGGCGAAGTAGACCCGGTCGTTGGGGCGCCTCCCTGTGCCAATGTCGTCCCTGTCGACGGTGTGGTAGAATGAGACGTACTTGGAGGCAGCGGTTGTGACGATGGGATCCCACCTGCAGAATTTTGGCTTCCACACCCTGTCAGCGTGACAACCGTCGCTCCAATGACGAACCACGGGGTTAGATTTTTCCATGATGCCATGACGTTTTCACACCTTTATGACTGACTCATCCATCAAAGGGGATTATAGCGTGCAATCGACTTCAAGATCAATTTATTCTTTAGCAACCGCTTTGTCACTCGGCGCGATGGTATTCTTTTCTCTCATCGTCGCTGAGACCATCTTTGCCAGCCTTACGCTCCAGTCAGCGGGAACCGTTCTCGCACATTTGTTTCCATCGTTTTATCGCTTCACAGGAATCTCTTCGCTGATTGCGAGCGTATGCACTGGGTTCATACCTTGGCCATCGCATCGCTACATCTCGCGGCGAATCTTTATCAGCAGCGCGTGGCTATCTACACTTTTTTTGGCGTTTAGCGACATGGTTCTTCTCCCGGCGATGAACGCGGCAAGATTGAGAATACCTAACTTCGCAGGCCCTATGACTCCCGTGTTGAAACAATTTTTCTTCTACCATGGAATCTCAATGGGGCTCATCGTCTTTACTATGATCCTAACACTTTTAGGATTGCTTTTGTTCACGATACGCGGAATTGAGACGCGTTTTCTTTAATTTGGAGAGAAACGGAGGAAAATGTATGGAATCCTGGAAAACAATCGAACTGCAAAACGACGCATTCTTGTTAAAGAAAGAGATGTTTGTGTATCGGATTCAGAACAAAGAGTACCAAATCGAAGCGTTTGAGCAACAAAGTGGTGTCTGCTATGCAATCGGCACACCCACCTATGAGGAGCGAATGGTCATCTATGGAAGTTCGGAAGTTGCCAATCAAACGCTGGCAATCTCTCAAGTGATCAAAAAAATCAATCGTGATGTGTTAAACGAAACGATCTTCTCGATTGGAGAAGATCGTGAGGATTCCTAGTTTACAGCGGGCGATTGTCATTGTAGTCGTAAAGGAATCCATCCTTTACGACTTCTGAGACATGTGTCATTTGATCAAGAAGATGCTGAAACTGGCGGCGCTCTTCGTCTGTTTCACCTTTTAAAACGGCGACGGACAGCGCCTTTTTTATGGTTCGCAAATCGCTTGGCACAAACTGCATGGGACGCCCTCCTCAGTGTACTAGGCGTGACTGATCGCCGCTACAATACTCCCTAAAAGAATGCCTAAAATACAGCCCATCAATACTTCAATGGGCTGATGACCCAACATTTCCTTCAAGCGCTGCTGATACAACTCTGTCCGCCTGTCTGCAAACCTGCGATCAATAAGCTCACCAATATCCGCTTTTAATTTATTCAATGCAATAGCTTGCTCACCTGCGTGACGACGAATTCCAGCAGCGTCATACATGACAATAATGGCAAAAACCACACTCGCTGCAAAAAGGGATGACTTTGTCCCATCGTGAAATCCGATGACTGTCGCAAGGGAAGAGACGGCTGCAGAGTGAGAGCTCGGCATGCCACCCGTCGAGGTCATTTGGCTAAAATCCCATTTGCGGGTCGTTACGTATGCGATGGGTACTTTTACGACCTGTGCCACCACCGTGGCAGCCAACGAAGCCATAAGTGCCGGATTTTTCATCAAGCCAAGGACGGACATCCAAAACGTCACATTCCATTCTCCTTTGTATAAACCGATCATTCATATCTTATTGCCAAACTGACAAATGCTTAAGATGGAAACTGCAACTGAAAATCGTCGGCCATTTCACTTACTGACATCGACACATGCACGGTCGGATGTCCTAGTCCTTTTGGATAGCAATAGATGATCGTCAGCTCACCGCGCACATCCCCCACCATCAAACCTAGCTCACGCGCCGCATCAGCAGGTACGCGATCAGCGATACAGCGTTTCAAGAGCACCGCATCAATCGTCTCTCCCTTTGCCAAGGGTGGTTCTAGCGCACGCATCGTTGATAGTGTCACTTCATCCACATATCTCTTCCACCAGAGGCGTTTAGGGCGAATTTTTTCTCTCATGAGATAATCCGCGCGCATCAGCGCATACGCAGTTGCATTCACAACGTTTTCTTCTCGCAAAAATTCTTCGAGACGAATATATAAATCGTGCATTTGATGGCCAATTCGCTCATACCCTCGAAGACTCCAAAAATCACCAAAGCGCTGATAAAAGTCAAACGGTGTCGCAAAACACTTGTTTGATAGGTACGGAATGGAGCGTGGAAATCGACCTGAATTGTAATACTTTTCAAGAATATCCTCTAACCGCTTCAAACGCACGACGTCTCCATACGGCATGACAGCATTAGCCAACATCTCATACGGTGCAGTATCCATATATACATATCCGTATTGATTCGCACGATTTCGCAATCCCGTTCCACGCAGAAGTTTTAAAAAACCCAGTTGTAACTCATCAGGGCGCAGCGCGTACACCTCATTAAAGGTTTGAGCAAAGCGATTGTAGTCTTCTTCTGGCAAACCGGCAATCAGATCCAGATGTTGAAGAATCACACCGGAATCGCGAATTCGAGATACCGTTTCCGATAACTTCACAAAATCTTGGCGACGCTTGATGATTGCATTGGTCTCATCACTCGTAGATTGCACTCCAATTTCAAATCTAAACTTTCCTGGTGGCGCGTGATCAATAAGCCAAGACACCACTTCTGATTTTAGTATATCTCCCGTAATTTCAAAGTGAAACGTCGTCTCTCCCGAAAGAGACAAGACGTGAGAAAAAATCTCTAATGCATAATCCTTGCGAAGATTAAACGTACGATCGACAAACTTAATCTGGCGCACCCCGTATTCCACCAAGCGTGTAAGATCATCTTTGACACGCTCAAGCGAGAAGTAGCGCACGCCCGATTCAATTGAAGAAAGGCAAAACTGACACGAAAACGGACAACCGCGACTCGCTTCAAAATATACGATTCGTTGATCAAGCTCGTGCAGGCTATCCTTGGCATATGGGGTGGGAAGATCATCGAGTGATGTCACCTTCCGGGCGGCACCTGTATCGACGATGCCATCTTTTGTCCGAAAAACAATACCCTCAATCGCCGAAAATGAACTTTCACACGCTAACGACTGCAGGAGCCTCTGGAGAGTCACCTCTCCCTCTCCGCGGACAATCACGTCGATCCCTTTGTGAAGTTCCATAAACTCCACGGAATCATAGGACACTTCTGGACCTCCCAAAACGATTTTCGTTTCAGGGAGCACTTTTTTCACCAAAGGAATCAGACGCAACGTCTCCGTGATATTCCATATATAGCAACTGATTCCCAGAAGGTCTGGTTTGACTGCATAGATCTTTGCCAAAACATGTTCAACAGGGTCGTGGATCGTGAACTCGCGCATGACAACATCGCACTGTTGTTCAATCGCCGCACGCAAGTAGCGAAGCGCGAGTGACGAGTGAACATACTTTGCATTGAGTGTCGTGAGCATGACGCGCTGCATTTTCACCCATCCTGTCTTTAAGAATTGCACCTCAATGGAAAACTGATCATACCGTATCAAAAAGGAGGCAATAACGCGTGGTCACAATTTCCCCAATTACGCTCAGCGGAACGACGTTTATCGCCGTCACAGTTGATTTGCCTAAGACGCGACTCGTAACCATTCAAAATGAAGTAGGATACATCATGTGCGGCGCGCTTGATGTCGAGCTGCTAAACACAAAGTTAAACGACCGAAAAATTCTTGCGGGACGCGCAGTCGGAGTTCGCACCGTCGAAGACCTACTCTCTGCCCCTCTGGAAGCCGTAACCGATCACGCTCGCACCATCGGCGTTACACCCGGAATGAAAGGAGAAGATGCGCTGCTCACCTTTGCAGCGCATCACGCTAAGACTCGTTGCGACACCCAAAGCACTTCTTCACGGGCTACGTGAAACAATCGCTATAGCAATTCTAACGCGTACGCAGGTCATCAAATTGAATGGCTCGCGTGTGAGCAGTGTGTTTCCACACGCGATTGCGTCGCGTAAACAGTGCAAATGCAGTAACCGGAAACCAAGTTAGCATAAAAAACGGAAAGAGTGGCAGGCCAATAAACGCACGCCACTCGACGCGCTCAAGTAACATCGCAAGCGGCATTTGAATTAGAATAAACAGGTTGATCACAGCCCAAAACCACGTCGGTAATAGTTCCGTAAAACCTGCCACCATGGCTGGATTTGAGTTTTGAAAAAGAAACATGAACGCGGTCAAAAAGAGAATCAAGAAACGCATCGGTTGAAAAAGATAAATCGCCGCGTCAAGCTTCGCCAAATTTCTCTCTTTGATACTCGCGAGAAGCAGCGTCCCCATGTATTGCTGCGCACAGTTAAAATGGCCTTGCATCCAACGCAAACGCTGACGCATGGAGGCGACCAGCAGAATTGGTTTTTCATCGTACACTTTTGCCTCGTGCGCCCACACGGGGTAGATACCTTCGACCACACATTTTGCGCCAAATTCAACGTCCTCCGTCAAACCGGTCGCTTCCCACCCAAGACGATTGATAAGTGGCATATCAATGCAAAGTCCCGTTCCCCCGAGCGCACACGACAATCCAAGATTTCTTCGAGAGAGCTGCCACATGCGATTGGTATACCAATAGGATATCGCCATAGATACACTGACCCAAGAATCCAACGGATTTTTAATATCGAGATACCCTTGAATCACCTTGTGTCCATCAAGGAGTCGATCGTTCATCACGCGCAAGAAATTGGTTCCGACCAAATTGTCAGCGTCAAACATCACGACTGCGTCGTATGAAACCTTGCGTTCCTTTACACGCTCCAACATCCAACGAATCGCATACCCTTTTCCGCGTTCCGTTTCTGACGTTCGCTCTTCTGCAATCACACCGTGTTCGCGCGCAATTTCTGCAGTTCGATCTGTGCAGTTATCAGCAATCACATAAACATCATACATAGACTGGGGATAGTCAAGACGCTTCAAATTTTCCAGCAAAGGCGCAATCACACGTTCTTCATTGTGCGCCGCAACAAAAACTGCGAATCGCTTCGCAGGTTCATGAACGAGAGGTTTTCGTCGATACACCAATCCAAAAACAGACAATACCACTTGATACAAACCAATGAGACCCGTAATGGCTTGCAGCGCGATAAAAGCCACGGTCAATACGGCGGTCCATGAAATCAAAAGAAAGTCTCCTCTGTCAACCCATTCTCAAATAAGTTCATTGTCCGACTTACTATACCATGTATGCTTTTCGTCGGACAAGTAGACTACCATTTCGGGCTGTGCTATCATTAAAAAGTTAAACACGCATTTCCATTTCTTTGTCAAAAGAAAGGGGTAACAAACCTGCACGGCATATCGCTCGCTCTCGAACACGCTGTACGTCACTACGGGATTGCTGCCGTTTTTTTCACCATGTTACTCGAAAGTGCATGTATTCCGATCCCAAGCGAACTGATCATGACGTTTGCGGGTTATGCCGCTTTTCGCGGTGAAATGGGTCTTGCGCCCGCGATCATCGCCGGCGTGCTCGGCAATTTGATCGGTTCACTCTTGGCCTATTGGATCGGCTTGCGCGGCGGACGAGCCTTCCTCCGCTCATACGGACGCTATGTTTTGTTTTCCGAGCGTCACTTTGAATCATCCGAACGCTTTTTTGCCAAATACGGCGCAATCACCGTATTGATCAGTCGGCTTTTACCTGCTGTGCGAACCTTCATCTCGCTGCCTGCCGGAATCGCCAAGATGCGACTCAGCACGTTTATGATTTTTACAATCATCGGATGCATTCCCTGGGTTGCCATTCTCGCCTACGTCGGGTACGCGCTTGGGCAACACTGGGAAACGGTTACAACTCATTTCACACTTTTCACAGACCTTTCCGCGGCGCTACTCGTCGTTCTCTTTATCAGTTTTTTACTGCGCAATCGCAGACACAGCCGATAAAAAAACTGCCGAGAATTCACTCGGCAGCCCGCGATGATGCTTAAGCATCATCGCTTTTTTAATCACACGAACCCGGTTGCCCGGCATCCTCTTTTGTGCGAAAACTCGACCCGCACCCGCACGTCGATATCGCGTTCGGATTGTGAATCGAAAACCCTGTTCCCGACAAATCATCGAGATAGTCAATCTGAGCGCCGTCGACGAGTCGCTCATTTTCCGCATCGACAAACACACTCACTCCGTGTTGGATGATTGCGATATCGTTCGGTTTGCGTTCATCCAGTGCCAGTCCATAACTAAACCCCGAGCAACCACCCGGTTTGATCACGATGCGAAGTCCGGCATCCTCAGAATCGCTCAACATCGATTTGACTTTGTCTGCAGCTTGTTCTGTAAGTGTAACCATGAATGAATGCTCCTTTCAGCGAATACGATTACGACAAGTATACACCGAATGGAGCACCCATTGCTTCAAAATCCGTGACCTAAAAATGCGATTGCACCGCCAGTTTGGTGATTTTCTGAATTTGCAGCTGCATCACTCGAAAAATACCATCTCTTTGCGCTGCGTTCCAAGCTTTGATTTCGAGATCTGACACATCCCGCCCTATGCTTTGGCTCACGTTAACAAGTGTCGCATGTGGAACAAATGACACACAAATAACCATCACCGAAATCATTATGAACGGCCGATTTCGCGTAAAAACCCCACCTTCTCTAGGCCATCCTCATCAGCATGGCCCGAGATGTGGGGTTTTAAGCGTATTTATAGATCTGCAAGAACCTTTTCTGCGTGTCCATCCACTTTCACTTTAGGATAGACTCTCGCAATCTGACCTTCCCCATCGATCACAAATGTGGTGCGTTCAATGCCCATGTACTTTTTACCATACATGTTTTTTTCGACATACACCTCATAGGCTTTACAAATCGCTGCGTCAGGATCGGAAAGCAATGGAAATGGCAATTGGTATTTCGCGGCAAACTTTTCGTGAGACGCGATCGAATCAGTGCTCACACCGAGCACGGCAACCCCTTTTTCGACGAACAGCTCATACTGATCGCGAAAACCGGTCGCTTCCGTGGTTCAGCCTGGTGTGTCATCTTTTGGATAGAAAAAGAGAACCACGGTTTTCCCCACATACGATTCAAGCGAAACGTTCCGCTCACCAGTCGCAGCGAGTTGAAACGTAGGGGCTTGTCCAGACATGATTGGCATAACGTACCTCCCGACTGTGGAATAACAACCTCCGTTTACTCAGTCAGTATAACGGAGCGGGCACGCGCGTTTCAAACCAATCCGTCTTAGACACCCTTACTTTCGAACGATGGAGACACTGACATTCTCCAACCCAAAGTTCATGGCAGCGGTATAGGTTGGCAAGAACACATCGATTCGTTTTCCCTTGATTGCGCCGCCTGTATCCACCGCTTTTGCATAAAATCCACCAGCCGGCAGCGCCGGATCTGAGTAACCGCTGATATAAAGCGTTGAGCCAAGTGGTATGACACTCGGGTCGACCGCGACATCCCCGAACTTGAGGGGTTGTCCAAAATAGTCAACCGCACCCCACGGCCCATTCGAAGAGACGGACGGATCATAGGCGCTGGCCAAAAACGTCCCCAGTCCTTGTTTTGCGGGTGTTGGTGCAGGTGCAACATGGGACGAGACATTCGCCGCTCGAAAAACGAGCGGATGTGCAACATGCTGAACAGCGGCACTTCCTCGCGCGAAAAGCAGTGTCTGCCCCGCGTAAATCAACGAGCTGTGCAGGTGGTTCAATGCCATGATCCGCGCGACCGTCGTGCCGTAATGCTGCGCAAGATAAGAGAGTGTATCGCCAGATGACACACGATACAAAAATGGGAGCGCCACTTTTTCACCTGGAATCAAACGCGCACTCGGACCAGCGAGGTGATTGACCAAATCAAAACGAGAAACACTAAAGCCAGTGAGGTGAGCGATTGAAAGAGGCGTATCCCCCGCCTTAACAGTGTATGGTGCCGCTGGAAGCGTCGCCGCCATACTGGTTGCGTCACCACCAAAAAACATAAGAAAAGAACCAACTGTCAGCGTAGCAGCTGACAACCGTTTAAAAATTTCGTATGTCAAACGATTTCCTCCCACGCCTCCGGAGTTAGCTGACGGGTTCGGGAGAAGGTCGTCCCGCTTTGCATCAATGCAAAGTTCACCCCAACTACATGGGTCCTCCGTACACTCTCTTCAAGTGATTCGGCTATGCTATTTTTATAGTTTACGATTTTTGTCGAACGCTGTCACCAGGAAATCGCAGCCAACCCGAAATTACTCGCGAACGACACGAACCGTTTGAATCGATGGATCATCAGGTCCCTGTACAGGCAGCCCCTCAGCGAGATTTTCTTCAATATATTGCACATTATCGAGTGTGACGATCTCGCCCGGGAGTAAAATCGGTATGCCGGGTGGATAGACCATGATCATGTCGGCAATGGTTCGCCCAATCGCTTCACGCAGCGTGACAACTTCAGAATCTGCATAGAATGCGTCACGCGGCGGCATGGCAAGGCGCGGCGTCGACGGGACGACAATTTTTCGCGGGACATGGGTTCGCAGCCGCTCAATTTCAACGAGATCACGCAGCGCGTGAATGAGTTGCGCTACGCTTGACTCCGTGTCCCCGAACGAAATAATGCATAGGATGTTGTACAGATCAGACATCTCGACTTCAATGTTATAGTGATCACGCAAAATTCCTTCTACCTCATACCCAGAGATCCCGATATCCGCGACGCGAATCGTGAGTTTAAGCGGATCGAACGCAAACGTCGCGGAAGACTGTAAAATTTCGCGTCCAAAACAATAGAGCCCCTCAATCTCATTGATTCGCAGGCGGGCGTCCTCCGCAAGAGTAATCGCGTTTGCAATCCGTCCTCTCCCGTGTACCGCTAGCTGGCGACGCGCCGCGTCAAGGGATGCCAACAGCAGATAGGACGTCGACGTGGTGTGGAGCATCGATAGTATGGAGTGAACGTGGCGTGCCCGCACAAGACCTTCGCGCACATTCAATACAGAACTCTGTGTGAGTGATCCGCCCAGTTTATGAACACTCGTCGCAGAGAGGTCACAGCCCGCTTGCATCGCCGAATCGGGTAACGCTTCGTGGAAATACGTATGAACACCGTGCGCCTCATCGACGAGCACCAGTACGCCACGCGCATGGGCGACGTGAACGATCGAACGCAGATCCGTCGCGACACCAAAATAGGTGGGATTGATTACTAATACAGCTTTTGCGTTTGGGTGCGCGTCAAGCCCCGCGATCACCGTTTCCAAGCGCAAGCCATGCGCAATGCCGAGATGAAGATCGACCTCTGGCTGCAAGAAAAACGGGCGCGCGCCGGAAAGGATGATTGCCGACAAGACGGATTTATGAATGTTTCGCGGCACGAGAATTTCGTCGCCAGGTCCGACCACAGACAAAATCATGGCCATGATCGCCCCGCTCGTGCCCTGCACAGAAAAATAGGTGGCGTCTGCGCCAAACGCTTCCGCCGCGAGCGCTTGCGCCTCAGCGATGATCCCGGTCGGATGCATCAGATCATCGAGCGGGCCGATATTGATCAAGTCAATGGAGAGGGCATTTTGCCCCATAAAATCGCGAAATTCAGGATCCATCGCAAGACCAGTCTTGTGTCCTGGAATGTGAAATTGGAGCGGCTGACGCTCTGCGTGTTTGCGCAGCGCAGTAAAAAGAGGTGTATCTTGCTGATTCGACAACTGGACAATCCCATCCTGTCTGCAACGATGCGTTTACTTGTGTTCGTTCATCCCTTCGGAACGCTCTCGCTCTGCCTCACGGCGAATGCGTTCGCGATCTTTTTCCGCCTCAATTCGCATGAGCTTCATCGGCTTGTATTGCTCCTCAGTAAGCCAATTTGCCCACACCGCCTCTGACGCATTGACCCAGAGTTCTTCTCGTTGTGCCATCAGAAAAGCGCCGAGTTGCTTCATTTCTGCTTCTGTAAGCATGTCAAGCTGAATTTTTCCTTTGACTGCGCTGTCCATCTTGTTCACTTGATCAGCCAAATTTTTATAACCCAAACCTGCTTCTGAATCAACGTAAAAAATAGAAGCCGCCAATCCGTGAATCCCAAGGCCAAGAATCTCGCGATGAAGTGTCACCCAAACTAACGCAATGCGCTGAGGTTCTGGGATATCGTCCGTGTCAGTCACCCACGTAATGCCTCGCTCAACTTTGCTCTTACCGTGAATCGCGGCATTATCGATGCGAACACCGTCTCGATCAATCAATACAGCAGAGAGGTTTGAGAGCGCATCAGGCGCTTTGTGTTTATTGACACCCGTCAAGTTTAAACGTTCCACTTTTTTGTCCCACCCTTCATCCTTGCCTGCTCTCATTGTAACGATTCAACGCAATTTCTCAAAGGGTGCATGATCTTCTGCGAGTTGGGAATGGATAAGTACACAGCATTGTACCTATCTTTTCTCACATTGATCGCTGGAGGTGTTCCTGTTGGTGCATCGCGCGTGGTTTCCTCTTCGATTGCTCAGCGCATTGACGCTGATCGGCACTGTGGTGGCTCTTTTTAACGCATCTCACAACATCGCTCACGCGCAGATCTCTTTGATCGGACAATCCGGATTTCCAAGTATGATTCGCGTCGCCATTCGAGAAAACAATATGTCTGGTGAGCCCGATCCGCGCGGGCGCATCATTTATGTTTCCACAGTCAACTTCGACCAGTACTGTCGCGATGTCATTCCAAATGAATGGTTTCCATCTTGGCACCCCGCATCACTTGAGTCAGGAGCCATCGCCGTAAAGATGTTCGCTTGGTACCACCATCTTCACCCCGTGACCGTAGGCGGTTTCACCTTTGATGTCGATAACACGGTCAACTTTCAAACCTACAAAGCTTTTTCAGACCAGGATGCAACCGATCGCGCGTACTATCGCACACGCCCCCTTGCATTTGTTCAACCAAGCGGTGAAATCTTTGAATTAAACTATCGCGCTGGTTATGAAAATAGCCCCAACTGGCAATATCGCAATTCGCAAAAAATGTCACAGTGGGGGACCCAATTTTTAGCTTCCCAAGGCCGTGACTTCTTGCAAATTCTCCAATTTTATTATGTCGGACGATCTCTCGTTCAGATCCCCGGCGTCGGGAAAGGATGAGACTGGTGCGCCTGCAAGGTAAACGCTTAGCATTGCCACTCTGCACAGCCTTTGCTCTCTTTTCGCTATCCCTTGTAACGACATCAAGCGCATTGGCGGCTTCTGGGAACAGCGCGCCCGACACAAACCAATCCGTTCCCAAACCAACGCCTGCGCCGCGACATGATCCACCACGTGGATCATCGGGTTATGACCCTGTCGTTCCTGGACAAAAATATGGTGATCTTCGCGTTAAAGTCATCGACGGCCGAACCTTAAAGCCTCTCCCAGACGCAGAAGTCGTCGTTCTTGAAACAGAACAGCGATTTCGCACTGGAAAAGACGGCTTGACGCCGTGGATCAAAGCGCCTGTCTTGCGCAGCGCACGTTTTCGCTTTCTCGTGAATGAGCTTCACGGACAGCTGAATCTCATTTCTTATAAAAACGGCTATCGCGATTCCGTACACATGGGTGTGCGCATGAACGAGGGTGCAACCACGCGCACAACCATTTGGCAATATAAAATAGAACCAGGGCTTGATCGACGCGTAGAGCCCGTACTCTTTATTGAGCCCTACCACCGTCTATGGCTTATCCAACTCGCAGACCGCTTCCGTCGCCCCACACAGTTAGGGGAAGGATACGAACACCCGTGACATCGATGGGATTGATCTATCCTCTCGCCGCGCGGTGGTACATGCGCGCAATTCGTAGAGCCGCAGCGTATAGGCGAGTCTCATCCGTCAACAAACCGATGCGAACATACCCTTCTCCGTAGCGGCCAAAGCCGTTTCCGGCAGCCACAGCGACATGTTCGTCATAGAGGAGTTGATCTGTAAACGATTCGGATGAAACGCCTTCAGGAACAGGGAGCCATACAAAAAACGATCCTTGCGACTGCAAAACGGGCACCCCTTGATCGCTGAGCGTTTGCAAAAACCTGTCTCGTCTCTTTCGGTAGAGATCAACAAGCTCCCGCACCGATGCTTGCGATTCGGTAAGCGCTACCGCTGCCGCCCGCTGGATCGCGCCAAAAAGCGAAACATACGCGTGGTCCTGGTACAGATTGAGGCTTTCGATCACATCTTCTCGTCCAAGGGCAAATCCCACACGCCAACCGGCCATGTTGTACGTTTTCGAAAGTGTATAGACTTCAATCCCAACATCCTTTGCGCCTTTTGTCGCGAGAAAACTGACAGGTTTTTCGGAGAACCCAATCGCGCCGTATGCAAAGTCGTGAACCACCACCGTGTGGCTTCGTTTCGCAAAACGGACCGTCTCTTCAAAGAAGTCAGGAGTTGCCACCGCTGCCGTAGGATTGTTCGGGTAGTTTAAAAACATCAGTTTCGCTCGCCGCGCCACTTCTTCATCAATGCTCCGATAGTCAGGCAAAAAATCATTCTCTCGCAACAGCGGCATGTATTCCATATGAGCGCCGGCCAGTGCGACCCCCGATTGATAATCTGGATACCCAGGGTCAGGAACGAGCGCGAGATCCCCTTCATTTAAAATACATTGGCTGACTTCGACAAGACCCGCCTTTCCACCAAACAGAATGGCCACTTCTCGCGCAGGATCGAGAGAAACGCCAAATTCTCGCTCATAGTACGAGCAAATGGCTTCTCTTAAATAGGACTCTCCGCGAAAAGATCCGTATCGATGGTTCACTGGATCGCGCGCCGCTTCACAGAGCGCGTCAACAATGTGC
The DNA here is from genome assembly GCF_001642725.1 of Ferroacidibacillus organovorans. GTDB lineage: Bacteria > Bacillota > Bacilli > Alicyclobacillales > SLC66 > Ferroacidibacillus > Ferroacidibacillus organovorans. The sequence goes on along the minus strand of NZ_LSUQ01000001.1, from coordinate 118,348 downwards.
GGCGGGGTTGGTTGGTCGGGATTGCCTTGCCCTAAATTGATCAAATCTGGTGCGCTTTTTTGAAGTTCTGCCACTTTTCTTGTCAGCGTGGCAAAGAATTGCTTCGGCAGTCGATTCATCCGCTCAGCCTGCGTCATCACGCGGATTCTCCCTTGTCATCCGCATCTTCAGGTAAATCTTCGGTAAGTCCGCGCAACAAAGCAATCTCCTGCTTGTAGTGCCCACCTGGTGTTTCAAGTATGAGTGGGATCTCGGCGAGAATAGGATGGCGCACGATCCGCCGAAGTGCGTCCACACCAATCGATCCACGACCTATGTTTGCGTGCCGATCCTTGTGTGAGCCAAAGGGGGTTTTGGAATCATTGATGTGCGCCACTTTTAAAAGTGAAAGGCCGAGTAGGTCATCGAACTTTTGCAGGAATCCATCGAAGTCATTCACGATATCATAACCGTAACTATAGTTGTGGCACGTGTCGATACAGACAGCCATTTTATCACGCTGCTGTACGAGAGAGATAATCTCTGCAATTTCTTCAAGTGAATTTCCAACCTTGGATCCATCGCCTGCCATTGTCTCAAGACACAGAAACACGTCTTCCGTACCATCAAGAATTTCATTCAGTCCTTCTGCAATGCGCTTGATGCCACTCTCTGCGCCAATGCCCACATGACTGCCCGGGTGCATCACGATGTAGCGAAAGCCGAGATAGGACACACGCTTGATCTCTTCACGCAAAACCTCGACACCATACGCGTAGGTTTCAGGCTTGACGCTCGCAAGATTGACGAGATACGAGAGATGGACAACAGGGTCGGCGAGGTGATGTGTCGCCATCATTTCATACGCCTGATCTCGATGGAATGTTTCGATGTCGCGCGCTGGTCCCCCGCGATTGCTCCTCGTGTAAATCATATACGTGTCCGCTTCATAGGAGATCGATTCTTCAACCGCGCGCAGCAGCCCTGTTTTGGCAATTGATACATTGGCACCTAAACGCATTTTCTCCACCACCGATCTTGAAAGGTTTGATCACAAAAGAGCGTGCTCGCAACGTTGTCGCGAACACGCACAGTGTATCATGGGGATGCAATTGCTCCAACATCGGTGCGTTGCACCGTCAAATCATCAAATGCAGGTACAAAAAAGGGGAAGCATCCTACTTCTCATCTTTTTTGAATGTACGAGCCACTTAGAGATCCAGATACATTTGAAACTCATGCGGATGTGGGCGCATAGAGAGGGGTTGAATCTCCGTCGTACGCTTCAACTCAATCCACGTTTGAATGAAATCTCTGTCAAAGACGCCGCCTTCTAAAAGGAATTCATGATCATCCTCAAGGGCGCTCAATACCTCTTCCAGAGAACCTGGAACACTGCGGATTTGCGCTTTTTCTTCTGCGCTCAACTCGTAAATGTTTTTGTCAAATGGTCCGTATCCTAGCTTACCAGGATCGATCCCTTTTTTAATTCCATCGAGACCTGCGAGCAACATCGCCGCAAACGCAAGGTATGGGTTTGCCGTACAGTCTGGCGTCCGAAACTCAATTCTCGCAGTTTTCGGGGTAACGGCGGCAACGGGAACGCGCACCGCAGCACTGCGATTACCTTTTGAAAAGACAAGGTTTACAGGCGCTTCAAAGCCCGGAACAAGACGTTTGAAAGAGTTGGTACTCGGTGTTGAGAAGGCGAGCAGCGCCGGTGCGTGATAGAGAATTCCGCCGATGTAGTGCATCGCCATTTCGCTCATGTTGCCGTACGCGCCTTCTTCAAAAAAGAGGGGAACACCGTCTTTAAAGAGGCTTTGGTGAACGTGCATGCCAGAACCGTTGTCTCCAAACAGTGGTTTTGGCATAAACGTCGCAACTTTCCCGTCTTTTCGAGCAACGTTGCGCACGATGTATTTGTAAAGCATGACCGTGTCGGCAACCTTTGTCAATGTATCAAAACGGAAGTTGATCTCCGCCTGTCCCGCAGACGCCACCTCGTGATGGTGACGCTCAACGCGAATGCCCGCATTCATTAATTCCAAAACCATTTCTGTGCGAATGTCATGTTGGCTATCCGTCGGCTGAACAGGGAAATATCCACCCTTGTTCTTGATTTTATAAGCAAGATTAGGTCCATCAGAAGAGCCTGTGTTCCAGTGCGCTTCACTTGAATCGATACTATAGAATGAGCCGGACGGATCCGAATTGAATTTCACATCATCAAACAGAAAAAACTCGAGTTCAGGACCAAAATACGCGTCTGTCGCAATTCCGGAGCGTTTGAGCAGCGTTTCCGCTTTTTGCGCGATAAAACGCGGGTCGCGATTGTAGCGAACGCCCGAAGGCTCATAAATGTCACACACGAGATCAAGCGTCGGAACGGCAGTAAACGCATCCACGTAGGCAGAGTCAAGATCAGGACGCATCACCATGTCAGACTCTTCGATCCCGCGAAATCCCTGAATGCTAGATCCGTCAAACGCGACACCGCGCGTGAGCATATCTTCGTCAACTTCCACCGCTGGAATGGTGACGTGATGCTGACGTCCAGGCATATCGACTAAACGAAAGTCCACCATGAGAATTTGTTTTTCTTTGATAAGGTTAAGAATGTCTTCTGCTGTCATGACTCCATCTCCTATGACCTTGTTGTTAGGTTATGAGATGAGTATATGCGATAAAAAAGAAATTCGTCAACCTTTATGTCAGCTTAATTCACGTTGATTCAATCAAACCGAAGCGTTCTTCTCCGCACCGATACACTCAACGCAATTCCTATGCTAATAAAGTTGACAACAAGCGATGAGCCGCCGTAGCTGACGAAAGGCAGGGTGATTCCAGTCGCAGGCGTGACGACGAGATTCATACCGATATTTTCGAATACCTGAAATGCAAACATGCCGACAATACCCGCGATCACATAGGAGGCAAAATCATCAAGCGCAGTTGTTGCGACGCGAATCAGCCGATACAGCATGATTAAAAATAACATGATCAGCACGCTTGAACCGACAAATCCGAGCTGTTCCGCAATCGCCGAGAAGATAAAATCTGTCCATTGAAAAGGGACCCAACTCCCGTTTGTTTGAGATCCTTTTCCGATCCCCTGACCGAACACCCCTCCCGCGCCTACTGCGATCTCCGCCTGATGGACCTGCCATCCGCTTGACGCCGGATCATAGCCCGGCTCAATGAAAGAGATGAGCCGCCCGGTTTGGTACGGTTTCAAGATGTGTTGATGGTCGAGGAAATTCACGGTCTGATTTGGCACCACGGCGACTGCGACGACAATGAGTGAGATGAAAATGGCGCTCGCGGCGAGCATCCAGCGCATTTGTTTTTTCTTTACATAAACGAGGAGCATCGAATACATAATCGCCAACAGCACGAGCGCCTGACCGAGTGCAGGTTCCTTCAGAATCAAGACAAATGGCACGATAAACGCGAGAAAGATAGGTAAAAGTCCGCGGAAACTATAATCTGGGACTTCCCTCTCATTCATGCGCGACATATAGTCGGCAACCCAGATGATCGAGACGAGTTTGGCAAGCTCCGACGGTTGGAACGACAGCAACGGAAATGGAATCCAACTGTGCGCCCCGTTCACGCGATGAAACCCAAAAACCGCAACGAGCAACAGCAGTGTTCCACCATAAAAATACCAGCGAAGCTTTGCGAGATTGCGATAGTCAAAGAGCATGACCACAAACATCACGATGTAGCTGAGAACTTCAAAAGCAATTTGCCTGTACAGGATATGGGCGGGAATACCGAGAGAGGCGCTCCCCGTATTCGGATTCGCCTTGCCAAGCGTCGATGTGTAGACGGCGATGCAACTAATCACCGAGATCAAGATCATCACTGCGATAAGCACGTAGTCTAGGTCGCGAATGTTTCGTTTTACGATAGATTCCAATGAAATAGTTCCTCCTATTGGCGACAACTTCGCTCCCACAGGCGAGCGACAGCTATGCACGTCCGACCTATTTTCTCATGGATTGACCGCTTCGCGCAATGAAAGATCTACACCCGCCCGCGTAGAAAATAATGACGTTTTTTTGACCTATCAAATTATTTTGCGCGCGCGCGTCGATACAACGCGCCAGTGACAAACGCCAGCGCAACGCACGCTGTGAGCGTGTAAAGAAGTGGGGACGAAAGATGTGTGCGAAGTTGTTCAATGCGCGGTCCCGCGAGATGACCAAGCGTTATAAAACAAATGACCCATACGCACGCGCCAGTGTACGCAAACAGTGCAAACCGCCCGAAAGACATGCGTGTCATTCCCGCAAGTATGGCGGTGACATGGCGGACGCCTGGAATAAAGTAACCAAAAAACAAGAGATAAGAACCATACCTCTCCATCTGGTCAGATGTGCGCGAGATGCTGCGCTCACTCTTGTGTACGATATGCATAACGCGCTGCAACAGTGGCTTGCCAAGCCAAGCACCTGCTGCATAGCTGAGCGTAATCCCTAGGATCGCACCGACCATCCCCGCGAGAACAGACGGCAGATAGGGTAGCTCTCGGCGATAGACCATGTAGCCAACGGCGGTCAAGATGGTCTCATCTGGAAGCGGAAGACCAACAATGCCGAGCGCCAGCAGAATCACGATGCCAATCAGTCCGTAGTGCTGAATCACGTCGCCGATGCCCATAGCTGTCTCCTCACGTCACATCTCCACACGCGCTGCTCCGCGAAAGCCCCCTACAGGACAATCGCCATCAAGCATACGTTTTTACATGGAGGTGAATTCCATATGGTTCCCCACTCACACTTGCATCGTTTCGTAGGACGTCATGTGATCGTGCATACGCATCTTCACGGTTCCTTTCACGGACACGTGCAGGGTGTCACTGCAACCCATTTGCTCATGCATGGCCATCGCCTTGCAAGTTATGACGCATCAGAGTCACCAAACGTTTCAATTTTGACAGATCCCACAATTACAAAGCACGAGAAAGAGACACCGACACATGTCTATTTCCCAGGAGCGGCACTCGCTGTTCCACTCTTTGCAATCGCCGGTGTCACAGCGCTAGGGCTTGGAGCCATGGGCGCCTGGTAAAAAACCGCACATTGAACATCCATTCTTGAAGCAATGTTTCGACCAAGCTAAGCAGACGCGGCTTGGTCTTTTTGTCTTCGATAAAAGTATGCGATTCCATATGATTTTAGGCAGGAGGATTCCTTTCCTACAGCGAACTATTACCTTTAAGCGCATCTGGAGGTAGGGATCATCGTAAAACACAAGCCGGATTTTCAACTCTTTTTTATTACGCTCTGCCTCGTCGCCTTCGGACTTGTTATGGTTTACAGTTCAAGCATGGTTTATGCATTGCAAGTCGTCGGAAGTTCGTCTTCCTATTTTTTTCGACATCAACTTTTAAGTGCGGGGATCGGTCTGACGGGAATGTTCATTTTAATGAATGTACCTCCCGCCTTCTTCAATAAACACGCACGCAAAATTACACTCGTGATTTTGCTCTGCCTGATCCTTGTTTTGATTCCACATGTCGGTCACCAAAGTCAAAATGTCAGGCGTTGGTTGGGGCCTCCTTCGCTCTTGTTTCAACCGAGCGAGTTTTCACTTTTGACGATTCTCATTTACGCTTCGTACATCTTCGCAAAACGGCGCGATCAGATTCACTCCTTCAAAAAAGGCGTGATACCTCCCTTTTTGATGATTGGCTTGCAAACGTTTCTCATCCTAAAAGAACCGGATATGGGGACGTCCATGCTGCTCTTGCTCTCAGGGCTAGCCGTCATGTTTGCGGCAGGAATTCGCTTTCGCCACATGGCTGTTTTGGCGGCATTCCTCGTCCCTGTGTTGTTTTTGTTTATCTACATGCAGCGTTATCGAGCACAGAGGCTGCTCGTATTTTTACATCCCTTCAGTCCAAAATACGCCAATCAAGGCGGCTATCAACTTATCCAATCCTTTATTGCCATCTATCACGGAGGATGGTTTGGCAAAGGACTGGGACGCGGGATCCAACCCTTTGGCTACCTACCTGTTCCTCACGCCGATTTCATTTTCGCCGTGATCGTCGAAGAACTCGGTCTCGTCGGGGCATTCGCCGTCCTTCTCGCATTCAGCTTCTTTATTTGGCGCGGGATGAAAATTGCAACATCACTTGAAGACCGCTTCTCTTCTCTTCTCGCCATCGGAATCGTAAGCATGATCACATGGGGGGTTATTATTAACGTTGGAGCCGTATCGGGACTTCTTCCCGTGACAGGCATTCCTCTCCCCTTTATCAGCTATGGCGGAACTGCGTTGATCGTAAAATTGTGGTCTGTCGGCATACTGCTCTCACTCTCTCGCTACACAAGACCCTTATCACTCCACGGCGTCGAACGCGAGGCGTCACCCATTGATTTTGAGTCTATGAAGATGAAACAAAAACGCATGCGTGCGCGCAGGCAGAATAATCAGCAGAGCGCAAAACGATCCTAATCTTTTAAACGAGGTGTCACATGCAAAAACTCACTTCACTCGGTGATCAATTGTATCTTTTTGATTTAATGGAACAACATCAACCCGGTCGATCGAGCGCCTATCTCTATCTCGGTCAAAAGAAAGCTTTGATCGAAACGGGCTCATCGCTGTCACATCAAACGATCCTCGACGCGTTGCGCGAGGCTGACATCTCCCCGAATGAGCTCGATTATATTATCGTCACACATATCCACCTCGACCACGCTGGTGGCGCCGGGCACCTTGCCCGCCTCGCCCCTCACGCGAGCGTGGTTGCGCACCCGCGCGCAGAGCGTCACCTGATGGATCCAACACGCCTTATGGCTGGCGCGAAAGCCGTTTATGGAGATGCGCTTGATGAACTGTTCGGAGAGATGGTCGCCATTCCTCCCGAGCAATTGTTGATTCAAGGCGAAGGTGACCAAATTGACCTTGGTGATCGCGTCTGGACATTTTATGACACGCCTGGACATGCCAAACATCACTTTAGCATTCACGATGAACGTAGGAAAGCCATTTTCTCAGGAGATGCACTGGGAATTCGCTATGTACCCGCCTTTACAGGATACGACTTCGAATTTGTCATGCCATCGACAAGTCCGTCAGACTTCGACCCAAACGCCGTTGAAAAGACCGTTCACAAGCTCCGTGCATTGCACCCAAAAACGGTTTTTCACACTCATTTTGGTCCGTCCCCCGCGGAGGAAGCATTCTCAGGAACAGAGCGTGGCGTGGAACGCTTAGCGCATATGGCAAGAGCACTCTACTACGAGGGCGTATCCTGGGAGGAGTATATGCTTGCGCTTACAGGTTTGTACGCTGGCATGCTGAGCGGGGAGGGTCACACATCGCTTGACATTGAAAAAATTGGTATCGATCTTGAGCTAAACGCAAAAGGTCTCTTGCACTGGGCGTCACAACAACACGCGCAGTGACAAGAGACGCAACGTATTTTCATTCGCAGTCCGTTACGAGACATTGCACACAATCCCTACAGAGCGCGACTCAATACGCGCTCCAAAACCTTTACGGAAAGCAAGAGACCTCCGGCATCCTCTTCCGTAAAACGCGCGACCGTCGGGCTGTCTATGTCAAGGACGGCGATGACCTGACGATCGACGTGAAGCGGAATCACCAATTCCGACCGCGAGTCGCTGTCGCACGCGATATGCCCGGGAAATGTTTGAACATCTGGCACAACCAGTGCGCGATCTTCTTTGGCAGCCGTACCGCAGACCCCTTTTCCCCACCCGATTCGAACGCACGCAGGTTTACCCTGAAAAGGGCCTAAAACGAGTTCTTCGCCACGCACGAGATAAAAACCTACCCAGTTTATCGCTTTAAGATATTCACGAAACAGCGCGGACGCGTTTGCGAGCGCCGCAATTCGGTCGGTTTCATCGCCGATGAGATAGGACAATTGTTCTGCGAGAAATGGATAGAATTCGCGCGCTATAGATGGAGCTTCTACGGCGTGATGCATGTTCATTCTCCTTCTTCCAGACGTTCTTTGCGCGCGACGTTTAAACGCGCGAGCATCTGATCGTGCGCCAGCCACTCCATTGTATCATCGAGCGGTTCCAGTGTCCTTTCATCACCGCGGTAAGCGAGCGCATAGCTTAGCAAAAGGTCTGCGAGATGAGGATTTTTGGGCAACAGGGGTCCGTGAATGTACGTCCCGATGACGCGCTTCAAAAAAATCCCCTCCGCATGATCGACGCCATTGTTTCCGTGGCCTGCGAGCACCCTCCCGAGCGCCTGATGTGCATGTTCGGTGCGCCCAATGTGATTCTCGAAACCGACTACCGTCGAGCGCGCAAGCTTAAGCGTTGCGGGTAATTCAATCGCGATATTTCCAATCAAACGCGAAGTTCCCGCCTTCGTGACAAGGTCAAGCGCCTGGAGCCCAGGCAGGAGCTCACCACTCGTGAGTTCATACGAGTGACCGAGCAACTGATAGCCACCGCATACCGCGAGAAACGGGAATCCATCCTCGATTGCGTGACGCAGATCTGGCGCATAGCTCGCGAGCGCCTCGCTGACCACACGCTGTTCACGATCAGACCCACCGCCAAGCATGATGAGATCGACCTGGCGATAGTCAATGGGCTCACGCAGCTTGATTGGCACCACCTTAACCTCGATGCCACGCGCGCGTGCGCGCGCAGTGAGTACAGCGAGATTTCCTTGATCTGCATAGAGGTTTAGCAACTCTGGAAACAAATGCGCAATGCGAATCGTTTGCGTCCTCACGTATGCATTGCCTCCAGTCGATTCGCAAGCGGATGGAGTGCTGTGTACGTGCACAAAATGTACACGGAACCACCTTCCTCGGCGTTTACCTTCAAAGTGTCTGCCGCGTTCTCAAGGAGTTGGATCTGTGCAGGGTTAATTCCTGCATATTTAAGCCGGAGCGCCATATCCGCGCCGCGTGTGCCTGCACAATACCATCCGCTGACGTGAGGCGAGCGCAACACAAAAGACTCCATATCGATATCCCACAACCACGAGACATCACGACCATCCGCATCCGCGTCGTTGATGACAAAACAGAGCGGATCGCCGTTTAACGTACCTTCAAGTGAGCGCAACACCATCGTTGCGCCCGTTGGATTTTTGATCAGTGCGAGAATGCGCGGTGGATTTCCGGGAAATGTCTGCATCCGCCCGATCGGAGCTGTGAATTGCGCCAGTCCCGCTTCAAAACGCGCTGGATTGACTCCGAGCAGCCGGGCAGCACTGCAAGCCGCGAGCAAATTGTAGGCGTTATAAATGCCAAGGAGTGGCGATGTCACGCGATACGCGATCGGGCTTTGCAAACGAATCTCCTCATGAATCTCCACTTCCTCTTGTCTCTCCCTGACGCGCATGGAAAACTGCGGAAAAGGGCGTTGCGCTAAGCAGATTGGGCAGTGATAGTGACCCATTTGGCCAAATACCGTTCGCGTATACAAAAGTTCCCCACCGCACTGAAGACAAAACGCCCCATCCCGCACTTCCTGGCGCAAAAGATCATCCTCAGGCCAATCCGATAATCCAAAATAAAACGTGTTCAAACGACCCTTTCCAAGGCTTGCAGCAAGCGGATCATCCGCGTTTAACACAAGCAAAACCGTCTCATCCCGCGTGCTCTCATAGAGATAGCCAAGGGTCGCATCCACTTCGCCGTAGCGATCGAGCTGATCACGCATCACATTGGTCACGATGATCATATCGGGTTGAAAGCGCTGCGTGAGACGTGGGAGTGTCGCCTCATCCACTTCAAGGATGGCGCGCTTTACCCGCAGTTGACCGCGCCAAGTCAATTCTGGCAAGAGTGCAGACAGGATACCTTGCAAGAGATTGGCGCCCATCGCGTTAGAAATCCACGCCTCATCTTGTGCTACGAGTGATTTTAAGAGTGCGTTTGTCGTGGTCTTGCCGTTTGTTCCGGTAACGATGACACAGCGGTCGAGCTTTGCGAGTACGTAAAAAAGCAGATTGGGCGAGATACGCGTCGCGAGATATCCAGGCAAGCTCGTCCCAGCCCTCTTGGTGACGCGCAGCACAAAAGCTGTCACACTTGCAACCACAAAGGCTATCCATGATCGAACATCCAACGTTAATGAGACCTCTCTTATGATCGCCAGATCATGTACTGTGAAACCACCGATGTCAGCAACAAGAGGATTGCGACAATCACGGATGCGTAGAGCCACTTTCGGCGCGACGCGCGCGTAAGATCATCATAGCTTGAGGTCGACATCGCATCATCGACCGATAACCCCGATCGATTCATGAAAAGGAGAACAAAAATACCGCCGATGCCGACCAACGCCCCGCGATTGACAAAAGACTGAAACGTATGTGGCGCCGTGAGCCACGTAATGATGAGAAGCAAAACGAGAACAGCAACATAGAGAATGACCACGCGCAGCATAACTTGTTTCATCGACTAGAACCCATAAACGCTCATACCGCCGTCCACCATGAGTGTCTGACCTGTCACATAACTTGCGGCATCGGATGCCAAAAAGAGTGCCGGGCCAACCAATTCACGCACATCTCCCACGCGCTTCATTGGCGTGCACGCGAGAATCTCCGCGAGATAATCTCGATCATCAAGCAACTTTTCAGTCAGGGGCGTGCGAAAGTACCAGGGGCCAATCGCGTTAACACGTACATTGCGCGTCGCCCACTCCACTGCCAAGACGCGCGTCATGTGAAGCAGCCCAGCCTTTGCAGCCGCATAAGCGACACCCGTGCGCAGTGCCACCTGCCCGCCGACAGAAGCGATGTTTACAATACTGCCGCCACCTTGCTCTATCATGACACGCCCCGCCGCTTGAGCAACGAAAAATGCTCCGCGCAAATTGGTGTCAACAACCGCATCCCAGTCTTGCTCCAAGACATCCATCGCCTTCTTGCGAATGTTTTGTCCCGCGTTGTTAATCAGCGTATCAATTCCGCCCATGATCGCTACCGCTTCAAGCATAGCGCGACGAACCTCATTTGTGTCCGAAACATCCATCGTCATCCGGTGAAGAATCGCTTCCGGGTAGCGCTCGCGAAGCGTTTGCAGCGCATCCTCCAAACCTGCCTCCCCGCGCGCGGTCAGCATCACTTCAGCGCCCGCCGCCGCGAATCCGTCAGCCAATGCAAAACCGATCCCGCGCGTCGCGCCTGTCACGAGCACACGACGATTGCGCACCGAAAACAGATCCATTGGAATTCCTCCCCTTCGTGCTTTACACTAGTTCGTAGCTTAACAAAATGGGAAGGATACGCGCAAGATGCATCCCACCCTCACTCGCTCGGAGGTCGACCCAAATGATTCATCGTTTTTCTCGAACTGAGCTCGTGGTTGGTCCAGAAGGACTTGAGCGTCTAAAGAATGCTCACGTCGCTGTGCTCGGCGTCGGCGGCGTCGGCTCCTACGCCGTAGAGGCTTTAGCGCGAAGCGGTGTCGGCACGATCACATTGGTCGATCGCGACACAGTTGACATCACCAACATCAATCGGCAGATTCCGGCGCTCACATCTACGATTGGACGAGAAAAAGTCGAGGTGATGCGCGAACGCATCCTCGACATCAACCCTGCGTGCCAGGTTCACACCATGCACATGTTTTTCTTGCCAGAAACTGCCGAGCGCTTCTTTTCAACAGGGTACGATTACGTCATCGACGCCATGGATACGGTAAGTGCAAAGATCGATTTGGTGTGTCGCTGCAAAGAGCGTGACATCCCTCTCGTCACGAGCATGGGCGCCGCCAATAAGATTGATCCGACGCGCTTTACGGTGATGGATTTGTTCGAGACACAGACCGATCCGATCGCTCGCGTCATGCGCCGAGAATTGCGCAAGCGAGGGATCAGCCGCAACGTTCCAGTCGTCTGCTCAACCGAGCCGCCGCGACTACCGCGTGAAGACGTACGGCGCGCCATCGTACCTGATGCACTGCCCGCAGACGCTACGCGCAAAGCGTCAAATCCACCTGCGAGCATCGCCTATGTACCGCCCATCGCAGGGCTTATCCTCGCGAGTGTCGCGATTCGCGCGTTGGCTCAGCTTGCGTAGCTCCGCGAGAGGTACCTGCGAGCGGGAGACTCGTCTCTGCGAGTCCCCGCGTTAACCCTGTTTTTTGGAGAATATCTGAAAAAATAGGGGACGGCGGCGCTACATACGTTTGACCATCGGGAAGCACCAATCCATACGCGTGAAGCAGGTGGTGATTGACATCAAATGCAGGTTTTCCGCCATATTTGATGTCGCCGAGCAGCGGGTGGCGAATGCTTTGCAAATGAGCCCGGATTTGATGCGTTCTGCCGCTGATCAGTTCCACCTCGATCAACGTGAATCCAGCCGCACTCGCCAAGGGACGATACCGGGTAAGTGCGACTTTCCCAAGCGCCTGATCCAGTGATCTGGTGAGCGGCCGGGTCACTTGATTCGCCGTATCGCGCACGAGGGACAAATCGATCTCACCCCCTCCCTCTAATTTTCCCCACACCACGGCCAAGTAGTGCTTTTTTATCTTGTGTCGTCTGATCTGCTCTGCAAGGTCGCGCAATGTTTGCGCATCTTTGCCGATCAGGACAAGCCCAGACGTATTGCGGTCGAGTCGATTGACAGTCGCTGGCAAAAACGAGCGACCATGCTCGATTTCACCGTGCCCGTGCAAGTATGCAAGCGCCCGATTGATTAGCGTATCTTTGTGCTCTTGCGCGTCAGGGTGTGTCAACAGCCCCACAGGTTTATTGAGGATCAAGATGTGCTCATCCTCGTGTACAACTGCAATGTCCGTACTGACACCGCCGAACTTGCGAACCGGCCGTGTGAGGGATTCGTACTCTTCCTCACGGATATACAAAGTCAACACGTCGCCCGGTTGTAAAACGGTCTCCATTTTTCCCTTGACTCCGTTTACTTTGACCCGACCAACGCGAATCATTTTATACACACCACTCAGTGGCATGCCAGGCAGCGTTTGACGCAAATACCGATGCAACTTTTTACCGCTGTCCTGAGGCAAGATCTTGCACGTAATCACTGAAGGGTACCGCCCTTTCCTGCAACAAGTTCGCGCGGCTGTTTAGGTCGCACAAGAGAAACCGTCAGTTGCTCTTCGTTCACGTGCGAGCGCAATGCGTTCATCACATGGTCGATCGTCATGCGCTCAAGTACATCGAGCGCCGTAAAAACATCGATTCCGCGCAGTTTTTGGGCTGTGTATACATACGCGATGCCTTGCGGAGAATCAAGCAGTGAAAAGAAGCGTCCCATCGCCTTTTTGCGGACACGTTCAAAATCTTCTTGTGCCAGTCCCTCTTTCCCGTATTGATTCAGCGCTGAGAGAACCCGCTCAACCAGTTCATCAGGGCGATTGGAGTTCCCCCCCATTTGCGAGTGACCATACCAAGGTGTCAACTCATAGTCCGAACCGAATCCCGCATCTGTCAGCCCTTCATCCATAAGCGCGTGATAGAGCGGCGATCCGCGGCCCAAAAGCGATTCCATCCACACTTCCATCGCGGTTTCCCGAAGCTGTCTCTCCTTTGCGTCAGGCGATTGCCACGTCTCTTTAAATCCGAACAAAACGCGCGGCTGCGCCATGGTCAACTCTGATTCAACGCGCTGTTCACGCGGCTGCGCGGGAACGGACGGAAGAAATCGCTGAACGGGTTTTTGCAACGTGTAGTTTTTTTTCGCCTGGTTTTCAGCCACCCACGATATCACGCGTTCAGGAATTTCTGGTCCAACGACAAACAGCACCATGTTGCTCGGGTGATAAAACGTTTCATAACAGTCGTATAAATCTTCTTTACGAATTTTTTGGATCGACGAAAGGGTGCCCGCAATATCGATGCCCATGGGATGGTCGCCGTAGAGTCCGCGAAGAAAATTGGAGTGACATCGCCAGTTTGGCATTTCATCATACATGGCGATCTCCTGACCAATGATCCCCTTTTCCTTTTCAACGTTCTCATCCGTAAAATACGGTCGCTGAACAAAGTCGAGCAGCGTCATGAGATTTTCACGCACGTTCGCGGTCGACGAAAAAAGGTAGGTCGTCGTATCATAGGTTGTAAATGCGTTCGCCTGCGCGCCATAGCGCGCAAAATCCTGGAATACGTCACCGTGCTCTTCCTCAAACATTTTGTGTTCAAGAAAATGTGCGATGCCGTCCGGAACAACGACACGTTCGCCGCGAGACGCGACCACGAACTCGCGATCGACGCTTCCGTATTGCGTCGTAAATGACGCATACGTCTGTCGGAAATCTGGCTTGTGCACGATGTAAACGGTCAGGCCGTTATCAAGCGTCTGATGGTAGACCGCTTCTTGCAACGTTTTATACTCTGTTTTATGCATGACGTTTTCCCTCCTCATCGCGCAAAAAGTAGATTGTATCAACCCAGATCGTACGCGCAACCGCTTGCACATCTTGAATCGTCACCGCTTGCACAGCTTCGATCAACGCATCCACGGATCGTTTCTTACCGCCCATGCGAGCGTAGACGTCCATCATGGCATCCGTCAATGGTTGGTCATCAGAGAGCAGATATTGATTGATTAAGCCTTGAATCGTAAAGGATCGCTCTTCTTCTGTAATCTCCGTTTCCATCGCGCGAATTTGTTCCAGAATGATCGCTTTGGCCTGCTCGTAGTGATCAATCTGAATCCCTGATTGAATTAGGAGGACACCCTTAAGCCCAAACATGCGGCTTGACGCGTAATAGGCCAAACTTGCCTTTTCGCGAACATTGACGAATAGCTTGGAGTGCGGAAATCCGCCGAGAATGCCGTTATAAACAAGCAGCGCCGGGTACATGTCGTCTTTATAAAAGACAGAAGAGCGAAGTCCAACACACAGCACACCTTGCTGCACATCCATTTGCTCCACAATCGTCACTGCTGCTTTGGGTGCGGGATTGGAGGATGACATGAACACATCCGTTTCAACAGCTGCAGAACGCATTTCTGTTAGCGACGCGAATGCGCGAAGCGCGACCGAATCAAAATGCTCTTTTGTAAAATTTCCTACCGCGTAAAGGTGAACCGTTGCATCGCGCAGAATTTCTCTATACTTCTTATAGAGCCCCGCTGGCGTAATACTCCCTACACGATCTGCATAGCCCATGCGCGGCACACCAAAGGGTTCCTCTTTACACATCAGTGCGAGTGTGCGATCACCCGCATAAGCCGCTTTATCGTTGACTAAATTTTCAATTCGTTGCCTGTGCAAATCTTTTTCTACTTCAACCCCTGTTTCATTGAAGCGCTCGCTTTCTGCCGCTGGTCGAAGGAACACGTCCGCAAGCAACTGAACGACCTCATCGAGAACACGCGGATGACCGGGGAGATACGTTTCGTCCGCAAATTGTACGTGAAACTCAACCGTCTGCAGATCCCCATGCTTCCCGGCAACCCCGGAGATACCTGCGCCATACAGCGCGTCAAACGCTTGCATCAGTGCCTCTGGTGTTTTGTATCGCTCCGTTCCACGCAGTAAAATACGCGGTAAAAGCGCGACTTCAGTCACATCGTCAGCCGAGAGTGGCCGCTCAAGAACAAGCCAGAGAGTGGCTGTTTTATATTTTTTTGTCTGCAAGGTGTGTACATGCAGTCGTCCGTGCGAGCTTGATTGAAACGTCGCATTCAAAGAAAATCCTCCTATCCATCATCCCAAATCACAAAATGCTTCACATGATTATGTAGTATGCGTAAGCCAAAGCGCGGCATGCGGCTGGTGAGCGCGCGAAAATACTCGAGCTCACCAGCCGCATGTCGAAGTTCCATGCTGCATTCCCATTTTTTCATGCGTAAGTGACTCGCGAATTGCCAAACCGCCTAGGGTTCATTTTCGAACCTGGCTCCGCGCAGCCGCTTGCGCTACATCAAAGTCAATTTTTGAAATCAATTGAGACGATCGTATCCACTGTTGGATCTCACGTTTCATCGCGGGGGAGACGTACTTTGGCATTCCATGGCCATCAACGACGTCGCGACGTGTCATGCGGTGTCGACTGACACAATGAAAATTCGTCAAAGCTTCCATCAGTTCACCACAAACCGGACATTGAAACACCGACACCCATCCCTTCGAGAGACATGTCGCATGCTGTGCACTATCGGTCTTGTTGCCTGACAAATCTGACGAACTCAGTGTACCGTTTTCCGAATCATTTCGCAAGTAGACGAATCACTGCACGACGTTGGCGCAAACGTATGCAGTGATTCATCGAACCTCAGTTGGAGTGAAACATCGCGCCAATTTTCGCGAGATAGCGCATTTGGCTTGCCTCTTTTGCCATATACGCCATTTTCCCATACATTTTATATGATTTAAGAACCTTGCCTACAGCATCTTTGCGACCGAGTGACGCGAGGGATCCCAAAATGTTTGGTTTAAACGGTTCAAGCGCCACACCGCGCAGTTCGTTTGTGATGTTTTTTCCACTCGCAATCCCCATTTGCCACGCTAATTGCGCAGTCGGAGGAAGTGGTCTACCCTCTTCACCCATGACAAAGCAGGCATCTCCAATAATATACACATCAGGATGGCTGACCGATTGCAAATACGCGTTAACTTTCGCGCGACCGCGTGGTTCAGTTTCAAACCCTGCATCCACGACCAGTTGATTCCCGCGCACGCCACCTGTCCAGATCACCGTGTGCGTCTCAACCACCTGCCCCGTTTTGACCGTAACGCGCCCCGGTTCGACCTGGACGATGGCGGCGCCCGTCATAAATCGCACACCGCGCGACGTCAGGCTGTGCTGTGCGGCATCCACAAGATCTTGATCAAACCCTGGGAGAATCCCTGGCGCCGCTTCGATATTGTAGAGTTCAACTTGATCCATTGTAACGCCCGCCTCACGCGCAAACTGCGGCAAAGCGTCAGCGAGTTCTCCTACCAGTTCAATTCCACTAAACCCGGCCCCCCCAACGACGAACCGCAAGAGCGCCGGGTCGCGCTCGTAGAGATAGCGCGCAAAACATGATTCTATGTGTGCGCGAATCAAGCGCGCCTGATTGACTGACTTTAACGTGAATGCGTGTTCCTTCATCCCTGCAATGCCAAAATATTCTGTCTCGCTACCGAGTGCGACGACCAGTTTGTCATACGTGATCGTTCTTCCATCTTGAAGTTCAACCGCGTGTCCATCAGGGGTGATTGCGCTAACCGTGCCTTTGACGATCTCTACGTGTTTTCCGTCAAGCAGCTTTGAGAGCGACAGGCGCAGAGAACGATCCGAGCGCGCCCCAACTGCCGTTTCATGGAGCTGAGTGATCAATTGATGATAGGAGTGTTTATTGATAAGCGTAATCTCAGCGTCGGAAGAAGAAACGTGCTTTCGCAGTTCCAGCGCGCAGAGAAGACCTGCATAACCGCCGCCTAGAATGACGATGTGTTTCATCGGTTTCCTAACCATCCTTCACTTTGTTTATGATTTCACAAATAAATTCATATAAGCATTTGACACACAATTATCATAACAGGAATGCGTATGATGTCAATCCAGTGAACAAGAAAACAAACATGTCACACGCAACTGTATGAGTCTTAAATAACCATCTGTTCTAGTATTCTGAAACGCGAAGATCGTGAAAGAATTCACGAATTGAGCCATTTGCCAATCCTGCTTTAAATCAGTTCAATCGCTGTTTAGATATTGAAATCAGCATGAGGCGTATTATATGATAGACATGCAAGGATCTTGCAAACGAGGGAGTGTATATCATGGCGTTTATCATTACGTCGCCGTGTATCGGTGAAAAAGCAGCCGACTGTGTTGAAACTTGCCCAGTCGATGCGATTCATGAAGGCGAAGATCAATACTACATCGATCCAGATACGTGCATTGACTGCGGCGCGTGCGAAGCGGTATGCCCAGTGGCAGCTATTTTTCAAGAAGATTTCGTACCCGATGAAGAAAAGTCGTTCATTCAAAAGAATGCTGACTTCTTTAAATAATAACGAATGCATAAAAAACCCGTCAATGATTGACGGGTTTTTTAGCGCATAGGACGCAGTCGCTTGTCCTTGCGATTCATAGAGACAAATGCACCAGCGTCTGCCGTGTGAGGAGTGTGTGCATTCTGTGAACTCCCACTGCGTATTCCGCGCCTGTCCGTATACGTCACCTTTGCGATGAATACGCTCGATACCACATAGGCGAATCCAAGAATAGACGAAATGAACAATACGCCACGAACGCCTGGAACGATTGAGAGTGTGACCCAGAGGAGCAGTACCCCGCTCACACGCCCGATTCCGAGGGCGACTTCGCGACTGATGAAGTACTCTGCCCGGCGCACGCTCGAGCGTTCTGACTCATCGATCTCATCCTGAGTGACCGCCGTCAATGGAATCATGACAAATGGAAACAAGAGCGCTGTACTCGCCCCAAAGATCGTTAAAATGATTGGCTTAACCCCGAGAAGAAGTACGCAGGCAAATCCTCCGAGCGCGATACTCGGCACAATCATAAAACGCTTGAGAAAATCGTGCCGTTTCATCCGCCCAATCCATCCATACGATAGCAGCGCGACAATTCCCGTCCACAACCCGTAGTCGCCAACGCCCGCCTCTGTTTTTGACGAGAAAAAAACGAGTATTGGGATGACGAATGCATAGACGCCTTCTCGCAATCCAAAGCTCACCGTTGCAAACCAAACCCTTCGCCAGTCCGGATCGCGCGCAAAGCAAAATCCTTCCGCAAACTCCGTGCGGCGACGCGGGCCATGCTTCAAGCGAAAAGACTGCACAAAAAGAATGACAAAAAGCGTAAACGTACAGCCGAAAACCAGTGAATATCCAGTCAGTTTGGCAGAATTCGCAATGATAAGACCCGCTGCAAACGGTGTAAGCATACCGACGAGCGATGTGAAAAAACCGGATACCGCGTGAAAATCGGTTCGCGAGTCTGAGCGCGTACAATCAAATGAAGCGACATGAAACGCATACCAGTAGAATCCCTGACCAAGACCAAACAACAAACCAAGCCATGCAGCGTGATGCGCAGCCACTTTGCCCGCAAGGAGTAGAACTGCAAAAAAGATGGATACAGCGATAATTCCAATGCGTAAAAGTGTCGGTTCCTTGATCTGATGCGCCAAAAATCCACAAAAGATAAAAGCGAGGGGGATTCCCACATCAAGGAACCCATTGAACAAGAGCAGTGGTAAAAGTGAACGATCGACCCGCCATAAGTAAACATTGATAAATGTCGCGGAGAGGCCTAACCCTGCAATAAAGAGCGTATTTGATCCAACCAGTCGCCGCGCATCTGTCGAGAGTCGTTTTAAAAAAAAGAAGCGCAGGATATCCCCTCCTTTCTTTCGTATCACGTAGCTTGCCTAATGCACGACAAGTCATACGCGCTAGAAAAAGGGATATCCTGCGCCAATACGTTTTTTACCCTACGACAAAGAAACTATAGATTAACACGAGTCCACCCAATCCAACGCAATAGTATCCAAATGGACGGAGCGCCTTAATTTCGTGTGTTTTAAAGTAGCGCATTAAGAACCAAACACTCGCGTATGCAGCAATCCCGGCAACCAAGCCGCCGAGCAGCCCCATTGTGAGCATGGTGTGGTTATTGTGGAGCTTCGGCAGTTCTTTGACAGCTGCACCAAGGATGACGGGTGTTGCGAGGAGGAAACTAAGACGTGCCGCCGCTTCGTAGCGAAGACCGTACATCAATCCGCCAATCATCGTCATGGCAGAGCGAGAAAATCCCGGAATCAATGCAAGAGACTCCAGTACACCGATGACCAGAATTTCTTTGAAATTAAGATCATCCATGTTGCGGTTGCCTTTTCGCTTTAACAGTCGATCGCCCAGGATGAGAATGATGCCGTTTACGATGAGAAAAATCATTGCGACGCGCGGTGTGGCAAACAAACTCGCAAACTTTTTCGCACCGAGCCCGCCAATAATCACTGCAGGAATGGTACCAACAACAAGCAAGATAAACTCTTTGCGCGCGATGCGTTGTCGCTTGGCAACAACAGAAGACTTACTGTCTTTCGCAAAGAGAGCGATAAGAAACGTGAGCCAGTCGCGAAAAAAGTAGATGAGCAGCGCCACAGCCGTACCTACATGAAGCAAGACGAGGTAGGGTAAAAACGCTGGATTCGCCTGAACGTTTGGCCAATGAAGGAGATACGGAAGAAGAACTCCGTGGCCGACACTACTGATCGGGAAGAGTTCTGTGATCCCCTGAATAAGAGCAAAAATCAGGGTCTGCGATACATGCATTGAATAGGAACCTCCCAGTCGGATCATTCTAACGCGAAGATTGTACCACAAGAAGACAGGTTTCGTCCGCATACGGTACGAAACCTGTCTCTCAATGTCGACGATCCACACAACCTTTAACAATTCTTTACATATTTCGTCGGTACTGGCCACCGACCACGTAGAGCGCTTCCGTAATTTGACCGAGACTAGCCACTTTCACCGTCTCCATCAGCTCTGCAAACAAGTTTCCACCCTCAAGCGCAGTTTGTTTGAGGCGATCAAGCGCATCCAAGACCGCACCGCGGTGTCGCTCTTGAAACGCGCGAAGATGATCGATCTGCAATTGTTTCTCTTCAGGCGTCGCCCTCGCAAGCGGGATGTCTTTCACCATCGATTCGCCACTTGGACGCAAAAATGTATTAACCCCAACAATCGGCAAGGCTCCTGAGTGCTTTTGCATTTCGTACTCCAGCGACTCTTCCTGTATTTTTCCTCGTTGGTACTGTGTCTCCATGGCGCCAAGAACGCCGCCGCGGTCATTTATTCTCAGAAATTCAGCGAGCACCGCCTCTTCCACGAGATCGGTCAGTTGTTCGACGAGATACGAGCCTTGCAGCGGGTTCTCATTCATCGTGAGCCCGAACTCGCGGTTGATGATCATCTGAATCGCCATCGCTCGCCGCACACTCTCTTCTGTGGGGGTGGTGATCGCTTCATCGTAAGCGTTTGTGTGCAGCGAATTGCAATTGTCATAAATGGCAAGAAGCGCCTGAAGCGTCGTTCGGATATCGTTAAAATCGATTTCCTGCGCGTGCAGCGACCTCCCGGACGTCTGAATGTGATATTTAAGCTTTTGACTGCGTTCCGATCCACCGTAGAGATCGCGCATGGCAATTGCCCAGATACGACGCGCGACACGCCCCATGACGGTGTATTCAGGATCCATCCCATTGCTGAAGAAAAAGGAGAGATTTGCCGCAAAGTCATCAATCTTCATACCGCGACTCAGATAATACTCCACATACGTGAAGGCGTTGGACAGCGTAAACGCGAGTTGGGAAATCGGATTGGCTCCTGCCTCTGCGATGTGATAACCGCTGATTGATACAGAATAGTAGTTAGTAATAGCATGATCCACAAAATACTGTTGTATATCCCCCATCATCCGAAGCGCAAAATCGGTGGAAAAAATGCACGTATTCTGACCTTGATCCTCTTTCAAAATGTCCGCTTGAACCGTGCCCCGTACGTGACGCAGTGTCGCCCATTTCAGCTCTTCTTTTTCAAGTTCCGTAGGCTGACGACCTTCGCGTTGCTCAAACACTGCCTCCTGCTGTCGAATCGCCGTGTTAAAAAACATAGCGAGCAGAATCGGGGCAGGTCCGTTGATCGTCATCGAAACGGAGGTGGACGGATGCGTCAAGTCAAAACCGTCAAAGAGCTGGTCCATATCATCGAGCGTACAGACGCTCACGCCACTCTCACCAATTTTTCCATAGATATCAGGACGCTCAGCGGGATCCTCACCATAGAGCGTCACGCTGTCAAACGCGGTCGACAGCCGCTTGGCAGTGTCATTCTGAGAGAGGTAGTGGAACCGACGATTCGTTCGCTCAGGCGTCCCTTCACCCGCAAATTGGCGGCGCGGTTCTTCCTCTGTTCGCTTCAGCGGAAAAACGCCTGCCGTAAATGGAAATGCCCCTGGCACATTCTCCGCACGCAAAAAGCGCACCCAATCCCCGTAGTCGCGAAAAGACGGAAGCGCCACTTTAGGGATGCGCGTGTTAGAGAGCGAGCGCACAAACAGCGGTGTGCGAATCTCGCGTTCGCGAATGATCGTCACGTACTCATCTTGAGTATATCGCTCCAAAAGCGAGGGGATCTCTTCAATTTGCGTCACAAGCTGGCGAGGAAGCGTGTCGCGCAGTGCTTCGCTTTGTCCCTCTAGAACGCGAATCGCCGCATCATCGAGCAGATGGCCAAGGCGCTTTCGCGCACCTTCAATCTGAAACCATGCGGTTGCCGCATCTGCAAACTTCTCGGTGTTCGCCTTGTACTGTTTGATCGTTTTGACCACGTCAAACAAATAAGCCTGACGATCCGTCGAAAGGATGGCGTGCCGAGACATCGTGTTCACCGTCACTCGGTCCTTGACGGTAAACGATGCGTCAAAGCGGACGGCAATTTCATCCGTCAAGTCATAGAACAGCTTCTGGACGCCTTCATCACGGTATGAGCTCGCCATGGTCCCATACACAGGTAGCGACTCTAGGTCACGCTCAAACCACCCGCGATTGCGCTGCAACTGCTTTCGCACATCACGCAAAGCGTCCATCGATCCGCGACGGTCAAATTTGTTGATCGCGATAAAATCGGCATAATCGAGCATGTCAATTTTTTCGAGCTGTGAGGGCGCTCCAAATTCTGATGTCATCACATAGATGCTTATGTCACAAAGCGAGACGATGGCGGCGTCCCCTTGTCCAATGCCGCTCGTTTCAACGAGAATGATGTCAAATTGGGCAGCGCGGCACACGTCAATGGCGTCACTGAGCGCGAGCGAGATCTCAGAGTTTGAGGTGCGTGTAGCAAAGGATCGCATATACACGTTCGGATGATCGATCGCGTTCATACGAATGCGGTCCCCAAGAAGTGCTCCACCTGTTTTTTGGCGCGTAGGGTCCACCGACAGAATGGCGATCCTCTTTGACGGAAAATAGGTAAGAAAGCGTCGTGTCAGTTCATCGGTCAAGGAACTTTTACCGGAACCCCCTGTGCCGGTTAGGCCAACCACCGGAATACGCGCCGAATCATCCTGCGCATCTTCCTTTCTGATTTTTGACAGGAGGGATTTAAACACTGCGCCTGACACGCGATCTTCGACTTGTGTGATCCATTCTGCTACATCTTGATGATTCCAGACCAGATTTCCAGAAGCGCCTTCTTCCACCCATTTTAGCGCGCGATGACGCGGAGTATCGTGGTCGCTGATACGAATCATCTCATTGATCATCCCCTGAAGCCCAAGCATCCTTCCGTCTTCAGGGGAATAAATGCGCGCGACGCCATAGTCGTGCAATGCATCGATCTCACGCTTAACGATCACGCCGCCGCCGCCGCCAAAAACATGGATATGGGAGGCGCCAAGCGAGTTTAAAAGATCGATCATGTAGCGAAAGTATTCAACGTGTCCTCCTTGATAGGAGCTGATGGCAATCGCTTGAGCATCCTCTTCAATCGCCGCTTTCACGACATCCGCCACCGACCGATTGTGTCCGAGATGGATCACTTCAACTCCGCTTGCCTGTAGAATCCTGCGCATGATATTAATGGAAGCATCATGTCCGTCAAACAGGCTTGAGGCTGTCACGAAGCGCACATGGTGTTTCGGAAAATACGGCTTTTCATTCATGGTCTGCATCTCCACAGCGAATCT
Source organism: Ferroacidibacillus organovorans (assembly GCF_001642725.1). Lineage (GTDB taxonomy): Bacteria > Bacillota > Bacilli > Alicyclobacillales > SLC66 > Ferroacidibacillus > Ferroacidibacillus organovorans. The sequence continues at coordinate 94,706 of NZ_LSUQ01000001.1, read as the reverse complement.
CTCCTCGCTTCTCGTCGAGTCAACTCACGCGACCTAACAGTAGGTCGATACGACCCCAACTGTGACGACACCTATGTCGCCGAACACAGTTCCCGCATGATGAGTGAAGTTTGTGTTTCAGTGAAAGTATCCAACGTATACGAGCGATGAATCGACCATCTGCGAAACGCCCACATCTGTCCGAGCACTGTGATGTTGTGTGCCATCAGCATCACAAGCTCACGCGCGAGTGTAAATGAACCATCCTCAATGCCGCGCTGCAAAAGTTTTGCAAAATAGTCGCTAATGCCTTGTTCACGAGCCAGCACCGCACGCATGTAGTCTTTTGGCAACGAGCGCGTCTCTTGATAAATCAAAACAACGAGATCTTGCACGTCATCAATCGCATGAAAGAAATTTTTCAGAAGACCCGGAAACGCTTCGGCCATGGTCATTCCGTTCGGCGTTGTTGCATGAAGTTTTACCTCCACTTGTGAGTGAATCATGTCACACACCAAAAGGAGGATGTCTTCTTTGGATCCGATGTACTCATAAAGCGTACCCGTACCCAACCCACTTTCCCTGGCAATTTCGCGCGTCGTTGTGCGGTGATATCCCTTTTTTAAGAAAAGCGTAGTCGCCGCATTGACAATCTGTTCCCGCCGCACTCGAACTAACTCGAGATCCTTTACGGGCGTGGCAATTTTATGAATGGACACTGTACCAACTCCCGAGAATAAGGTTCTTGAGCGAGCGCTCAGTCAAATCTATTCTAGCACACAAGGAGAAGGCTGAGTACAGATGACGAAGTTTCATAGCCAAAACGCGTGTTTATGCGCCGAGTGTTTGTTTCGCTTTCATAAGCAGCGGTTGAATTTTTTCCAACGCCTCTTCCTGGATCCCGATATCCACATACAGATCAGATGCATCCGTCCACGATTTGGCGCGCTGCTCTAAGCGATCGAGCGCCTCTTTTATTTCGACGAGAGGACCACTGCACTCGTCAAGCCAGTGAACCACTTGCTTTATCTCATCAGGACGCTCAAGTGCGGCAAACTCAGCCTCCGTCCGCAATTTGATCGAGAGTGACAGCAGATCTGACACGTGACGCTTTACTTTTCTTATGCGAAACGAAAAATCACCTTTACGCCTGCGCAGCGAAAAGAGATAGATGACGACCGCTATGACAATGAGAAATCCGATCAGCTTGATCAACACCATACACTCCTAAATTTCATTTTCAGATTTGGCTGTTTAACTCTCGCCATTCTTGGCAAGTCTATAGCTAACGTCATAAACTAGGAGAGAGATGTATGAGACGGATCATCGGGTGGATCGCGTCTGTCGCAATGATGACACAGGCGAATACCTCACTTCAAACTTCGCAGATTCACACGCACACGCAACCAACTGCCGTGATTGTATACCGCATTCAACCAGGCAATACACTCCAAACGATCGCAAAGCGCTTTAAAACGTCTGTCGAGACACTTGTGAAGCTGAATCGGATCAATCATCCTAATCTCATTCAAACAGGACAACAGTTACAGATTCCGCAAACGCTTCCCTTCGCGCCGTCTGGCACGCGAGCCATTGTGAGCACATTAACAGCATACACAGATGGCTTTGCATCCACCGGAAAGCACCCAGGAACCCCGTCATACGGAGTGACTGCCACAGGTGACACGACCATTCAAGGAATTACGGTCGCTGTCGACCCAAATGTGATCCCATACGGCTCCGTTCTCTACATCCCAGGTGTAGGGTTTCGCATCGCTGACGATACGGGAGGCGCCATTACAGGCACTCACATTGATGTATTTTTTCGCAGCGAAAACACCGCGCTTCAATTTGGACGAAAAAGAAACCAGATTGTTTATGTCCTTCCTTACTCCATGCGTTCGATGATGAAAGGAATTCTTCGCGCCAATGCACACCCATACATGCATGGTCACGCGTATGACAGACGTATTATACAACGTACCTATGCGCGACATAAACGTGCAGTCACTTTTTTTACTTCACACACTCACCCGTTACACAATCACCACATGGTTCTCCCCGCGCATTCGCCGCGCCTCTTCCACGCGCCAAACATTCTTGACGCGGCGGATATCATTCTCATTCAATCTGTCTGGCGTCCCGCTTTCCTTTCTGCAGAGCATGTCATCTAACCCATTCTCACTCGTAAAAGCCCGCGGCGTCAGAAACGCTGCGGGCTTTTGTCCTCCGTCTATCCTATTCACTTACATCGTTTATGCGAGATAGCGTCCCGCCTCGATCGTTTCTTTTGCTATCGCGCGTTTAAGCGCCACTGTATTTTTAGGTGTGTATCGAGTCAATTTTTTCAGGAGGGTGAGCGCCGTCTTTAGAGCATCCCCCTCTTCCATGGCAGCCAGTGTGTCGCGTGCAATAGCCTCAACACGTGGGAACGTCTCTGCCACAAAAAGTTTCACATAATTTGCCTGTAACGCTGCGCGGGCTCCGCCATTTACCGCCGTTTTTTTCGCGCGAAGCAATGCGCTCTCCATCGAATAGAGTGCAATGCCGAGATCTGCAAGATTCGCCAGTACCTCTTGTTCGCGATCAAGCGCTTGCCCGTATTTCTGCACGGCCATTCCGCCAACCATCAAAAAAATCTTCCTGGTCATCTTTGTTGCATACGTTTCTGCGCCAAGTTCAACATCCTCATCAGGCAGTTCCAGCGTCGACATCATCTCGCCTTGTACTTTCGTCGCAGCCTGTAAGAGCGCAACTTCACCTTTCAGAGCTTTTCGCATAAGCGTCCCCGGAACGAGCAAGCGATTAATCTCATTTGTTCCCTCAAAAATTCGATTGATACGAGAATCGCGATACATCCGCTCGATCGGATAATCCTGGATAAAACCGGCACCTCCGTGAATCTGGACCCCTTCATCAACGACGAAATCGAGAACCTCTGAGCCAAACACTTTGTTGATCGAACACTCAATCGCAAACTCCTCAATCGCTTTTGCAGCGACGCGTCCAGCGTCCGCGCCCGTCAGGTCAGACGCCGAGAGTGCCGCGTCAATTGCGCCCGTCGTGCGATAGGCGATCGATTCCGCAACAAACGTTCGCGCTGCCATATCCGAAATTTTCCCACCAATCAATGGGAATGATGCGATTGGCCGTTTAAACTGCTCCCGTGTCTTGGCGTATGCGACAGCCGTTTGAAGCGCCTCCTTACTTCCGCCGACGCAGCCAACCGCCAATTTATAGCGTCCGATGTTTAGAATGTTAAAAGCGATCACATGCCCTTTACCCACTTCACCCAGTAAATTTTCAACTGGAACGTGAACATCTTCAAGAATTAGGGGGCGCGTCGACGACGCTTTGATTCCCATCTTCTTCTCTTCAAGGCCAGTGCTAACACCAGGATAATTGCGCTCCACGATAAAAGCTGAAAACTTGTCACCATCGATTTTTGCGTAGACGACAAACAAATCAGCGAACGCTGAGTTCGTAATATACTGCTTTTGGCCGTTTAAAATGTAATGCTTGCCGTCATCAGACAGCCTTGCAGTGGTTCGCGCGCCGAGTGCATCCGAGCCAGACCCCGGCTCCGTTAACGCATACGCAGCAAATTTTTTGCCCGCAGCCAAGTCAGGAAGATATTTTTTCTTCTGTTCATCCGTGCCAAAATATACAATGGGAAGTGTCCCAATCCCTACATGCGCACCGTGTGAAAGTGCAAATGAACCGCCGCGCGTCATATACTCGCCGATCAGCGAAGAGCTCACCTTGTCTAATCCCAACCCATCGAAGCTCTCCGGAACATCCGCCGCCAGCAAACCAAGTTCCCCTGCCTTTTGCAAGAGCCTTTTCGTAAGTTCCCAATCTTGGTGCTCAAGTTGTTCACTGACTGGTACGACCTCCCCGTTCACAAAATCAGCTGTCGTTTTTGCGATCATGCGATGCTCATCGCTAAAATCTTCAGGCGTGAACAACAGGTTATAGTCACTTTCTTCCACAAAGAACGCTGCGCCAATTTCTCTTTTATTTGTCTCTTCCATGTTCAATTCTCCTCCCACATTCTCCACAGTTTCAAGCGCATCCAATTACACTCTCTCAATGACGCCAGCCGCCCCCATGCCACCGCCGATACACATCGTGACAAGTCCATAACGCTTTTTCTGACGCTTTAGCTCCTCAAGTAAATCGACGGTTTGTCGCGTACCTGTACAGCCGAGCGGATGTCCGATCGCAATCGCGCCGCCATTCACATTCACAATCTCTTCATTCATCCCGAGTGCGCGAATCACCTGTACAGCCTGTGCGGCAAATGCTTCATTCAATTCAATCAAATCAATCTCTGCAAGCGATAATCCCGCCTTCTCAAGCGCTTTAGGAACAGCCGCGACGGGTCCAACCCCCATGATATCCGGGTCGACGCCAGCTACCGCGAAGGAGCGGAATACACCAATCGGATTTAACCCTTCCCGCGCCGCGCGCTTCGCTGACATCATAAGCACAGCCGCCGCTCCGTCACTCGTCTGCGACGAGTTTCCCGCAGTTACCGATCCATTTAACGAAAAGGCCGGCTTCAACTTGGCAAGCGCATCAAGCGTCGTCTCTCTGCGGATTCCCTCATCACGTGAGAACGTGAAGGAGCGGGTTGCCGTTCGCCCATCCTCGTCCGTCTCTTGTACCGAGACCTGTAACGGGACAATCTGTGCGTCAAGTTTCCCTTCATCATTGGCGGCCGCCGCCAAACGATGACTCCGCAGCGCAAATGCATCCTGATCTTCCCGAGAGACGCCAAAACGCCGGGCTACTTCTTCTGCCGTATGACCCATAGAGATGTAAGCGTCAGGGAAGTTTTCTGCCAGATATGGATTGGGCGATAGATTATACCCGCCCATCGGCAAACGACTCATGCTCTCTACGCCACCTGCCACGACCGCATCATACGTTCCTGCCAAAATACCTTGCGCCGCAAGTGCAATCGATTGAAGACCAGAACTGCAAAAACGATTGATCGTCATCCCCGCCACATTAGTCGGAAGCCCCGCGCGAAGTCCAACGATACGCGCCATATTCATTCCTTGCTCAGCTTCCGGTGTGGCGCACCCCAAAATTATATCTTCAATCTCTGCCGGGTCGAATGCGACTCGAGAGAGCATTTCCTTCAATACTGCCGACCCAAACTCATCCGGTCGCGTATGCCGCAGGGATCCCCTGCCCGAGCGGCCAATCGCACTGCGCGCTCCCGCAACAATAACTGCCTCATTCACGCGAATTCCTCCTCTTCCAAAAATCTCTAATTGCGAAGCGGTTTACCGGTCTGCAGCATATGCTGCATCCGCGCTTGAGTTTTGGCCTCTCCCAGCAGTGACAAGAATGCTTCCCGCTCTAAATCGAGCAGCGACTGTTCAGACATAAGCGTGCCAGACTGAACCTGCCCCCCTGTTAAAACACGGATCAACTGTTTGGCCACTTTCTCATCATGATCTGAAATGTAGCCACTTCGCTTCATTCCATATACGCCTACGGTAAGTGCTGCCGCCCCATTCTCACCCGCCACGCGAACGTGAGCAGGTTTTTTAGGGACAAATTCAATGGCTAATTCAAGCGCGCGCTGCTTTGCATCAGACAAGAGAAAATCCTGTCCAACCGTGACACGATCACGCTCCGTTAGAAAACCGAGCGACTTTGCGTCGAGCGCGGATGACGAAACTTTGGCAAGCGCAATCGTCTCAAACGCTTTCTGTACAAACGGAAGCAGTGGGACATCCGGAAGATCGGGCACGTTTTCCATCACGCGCATCAACAATTCCTTGTTTCCGCCACCGCCCGGGATCAAACCGATCCCTGTCTCAACAAGCCCGAGGTACGTTTCACCCGCCGCTTGAATCGCAGAACCTGAAAGCGCTATTTCTGCGCCGCCTCCAAGTGTCAGCCCGTATGGCGCGACGACGACGGGGCGTTTCATAAACTTCATGCGCGATGTCGCATTCTGAAACTGCCGGATTGCCAGATCGATCTCATCCCAGTTTTCGTCCTGCGCCTCCGCCAACATCATCATGATATTGGCACCCACACAAAAATTAGTCGCATTAGCCCCGATGACCAGTGCGCGATAATTTTTTTCTACTTCGTCAGCGGAGCGCATCATCATAGAAACCATATCTCCGCCAATCGCCTGTTTTAAAGAGTGAAAGTGCAGGCAAGCCACGTCATCCCCAAGATCAAGCAGCGTCGCGCCCTGATTGCTGAAAATTTCCCGCCCTTGCGCTTTTAGTGCAGCAAGATTAACGTGTACCCCCTGTTCTAGCTTTTGATATCCTGTGCGAGTATGAAAGGATGTGACACCGTTGTCTCTCAGATAAAAGGACTGCCCCTTTTCGGCCATTTCGAGAACAAACGACGGGACATTTTCTCCTTCATCTGTCATTCGTTTTACCGAATGCGCAAGTCCGAGCGCGTCCCATGTTTCAAAAGGTCCAAACTCCCAGTTAAAGCCCCACTTCATGGCGTTGTCAATCGCTGCGATATCGTCTGCAATAACACCTACGAGAGAGGCGCTATAAATCAGTACTTGTTTCAGCACACTCCAGATAAAGGACGCTGCCTTATCCTTTCCATAAGCAAGCGCGCAGAGCTTTTCTGACAAGGTTGCTGCAGTTTTCGCAGCGTCAAACGAAGCGGAGCGAAGTTTCCGTCGCGCGCGATAGGATAGATCGGAAAGCTCAATGGCGAGAATCTCTGTTCCATTCGCTCCTCTTTGTTTTTTAAAAAAACCTTGACCGCTTTTGTCGCCGAGATATCCTTTTGCGACCATTTCTAAGAGTGCAGTAGGAACGGTAAATACGTCACGCTCGCGTTCATCTGTAGAGTTTTCCAATACGTTTTTCGCAACGTGAACAAACGTATCCAAGCCAACAAGATCGAGCGTGCGAAATGTGGCGCTTTTAGGGCGCCCCATCACTGGTCCTGTCAACGTGTCAACTTCATCGACGCCAAACCCTGTCTTTGCCATCTCTCTTAGTGTCACAAGCAAACCGAACGTTCCGATGCGGTTCGCGATAAAATTCGGCGTGTCTTTCGCAATGACCACGCCCTTTCCCAAAACACGCGAGCAGAATGTCTCCATCGCCGCTACGACAGCTGGGTCGGTGTTCGCAGTTGGGATCAACTCAATAAGTTTCATATAGCGGGGGGGATTGAAAAAATGCGTGCCGAGGAAGTTCTTCTGGAAATCCGCAGAAAGTTCAGCCGCCATTGCTTCTATGGACACGCCAGACGTATTTGAACTGACGACCGAACCCTGCCTTCGAAATGCGTCAACGCGCTCTAAAACCTGTTTTTTTATTGCCAGATTTTCAACAACAACTTCAATGATCCAGTCACACTCTTCAATACGCTTAAAGTCATCTTCAAAATTTCCTGTTTCTATGTGCTTCACCTGCTCCTTCGTATAGAGAGGCGCCGGTTTTGCTTTGAGTAGATTGGCGAGGGCTCGATCGGCATAGCGATTCCTTACACGTTTATCCGAGAGTGAAAGCCCTTTCTTTTCCTCTTCAGGAAGCAACGCTGCAGGCACAATATCGAGAAGAAGACTCGGTATTCCAACGTTTGCAAGATGACCCGCGATGGCCGCTCCCATGACTCCAGAGCCAAGCACTGCGGCGCGTTTAATCGATATCATTCCAATCAACCTCCTTGCTCTTGCGTCTATCATAGCAGAGGATCATCATTTTGAATATGATTTTTTGACTGATCGGTCAATGTTTTCGAGTGCCTGTCATCTTAACTAGCGATTTCCGTGCATTTCACATAAATAAGATAAACCGGAAATTTATCACTTCACCAAATCGCGTGAATGCTGAGCTGCGAATCGCTCCTGCAATAGGTGTGTCAGCTCAAACTCGTCAACGTTTCCGTTTTTGATCAGCGCTTCATCCACCTGCCGAATCGGCACAATTTCTGCAATCGTGCTCATTGTAAACGCTTCGTCAGCCTCCTTTAGCTCCTTTACCGTGAAAGCTTTCTCAACGACTGAAATGCCGATTTCGCGCGCCAGTTCCAACACGACATGTCGCGTTACACCGTGAAGTATCGCCTGATTCGCCGGGTGTGTATAAAGGGTTCTGTCGCGCAGGATCGCAATGTTGCTGCTCGTTCCTTCCGTAACCAGCCCATCGCGAACAAAGATTGCGTCGTTAAAACCAGCATCGAGCGCGCGCTGTTTCATCAATACGTTTGGTAACAGATTGAGCGATTTTATGTAGCACCATGACCAGCGAATATCTTCTGTCGTCATGACACGCTGTCCGAGGCGGCGCAAAGCGGTCGTCTTTTCAGTAAACACGGGTCTTATTGTCATGGTGAGACGTGCAGGTGCATCAGGAAAAGGATGGTCACGGCGCGCCGCGCCCCGCGATACTTGGATGTAGAGTGCCGCCTCTTTACATTCACTCGCCAAACGCGCTTTTTCTATCAACTCCATGATCTTTGACATCTCATACGGAAGTGTAAGCGCGACTGCCTGAGCACTCCTCTCTAACCGTTTCATATGCTCTTCCAATTTAAAAAATGTGCCTTGATAGATGCGAATAACCTCATAAATTCCATCGCCAAATTGATGTGCGCGATCTTCGAGCGGAACCATAGCTTTCTCAATCGGCAAAAACCTTTCGCCGTCAAACGCAATACCGTCACGATAATCATCTGCCATAGAGTTATTCTCTCCCGTTTGCTATGATCAGTCTGAATCCATATTAGAGGCGTAGATGAATTGCGCCAAGACGAGGTGAACGAAGGTTGGAGTCATGCATTTTCTGTAAAATTGCCCGCCGAGAACTTCCATCAACCATCCTCTATGAGAATGAGTACGTCATGGCTTTTGAAGACATCTCAAAAATGGCGCCGACACATGTCTTGATTATACCAAAAAAGCATCTGCAATCCGTTCTAGAGCTAGATCCAACGGACGGAAATCTGCTTTCTGCGCTTCAGGAGGCAGTCATCGCTGTGGCAAAGAAAACGGGCGTGTATGAAACCGGGTTTCGCGTGATTACGAATGTTTTAGAAGAGGCGGGTCAGACTGTATTCCACTTGCATTATCACATTCTGGGTGGCAGAAAGCTCGAAGTTTCGCTAGGTTAGACAGGAAGGCGTTACGCGTTTCGACCACGCATAATCTCAAAATTTAGAGCGATTCGGCGTGGTCGTACCTCACTTGTGATCAATTTGCAAATATCCCGAATACCCCTGTTCCTTTTTTCCGCCCGTATCTGAATAGAACTCGAAACGCCCAGCCTTGTCGGGCACAAATGAAACGTACGTCTTTTCCTTCGGCTGCAGGTTTTGAGTAAACAAAAAGTATTTTGGCAGTACGAAATTATGGACGTGGTCGGTTTGATTCACAATATCGATGCGAATCGGACCATTACCCGTAGCTCGTAGTTCATTGGGGACAAATCCTTTTGCCGTAATCGCCACATGAAACTCTTCTGCGTGCGTTACCGTCGCAAAACATGTACTCCCGCAAATTGTACATACCGCCAGCAGTTGGAATAGCGCCGCACGAATGTAGCATCACCCTTTCAGAAAGCGTTCGCAAATTTCTAATTCCCTTTTTGTTTGACGCTGACGCAATAATGCGCAGGAGAGTTCTGACCCCTTTTTGGGCTTCCTCTCTAAGAGTTCCCTTTACCCGGTTGCCTATTACAACATCAAAGAAACCCCCAATGCAACGAGTGTACCTACGCTTGCCCCAGCCAATAGATCACTCGGATAGTGCAAAAGCGTAAAGACGCGAGAGGTAGCCAGCCCAACTGCGATCACATAGAGAAATGGAGCGAGGGGCGAGAGATGAAAGGCAAGATACCCAGCTAGTGCGAATGCCCCTCCTGCGTGATTCGAAGGAAACGACGGATCCTGTTCATCCTTTTTCACAAAAGGAATCATTCCGCGCTTGACAAAGGGTCTCACTCTGCCAACTCTCACGGCGAGCGCATCGATTAAAAACTTCGTGCAAACCGCTGAAAACATGGCTCCAAAAACTTCAGGAATCACAGAGAGATCCGAAAAGACAAAGATTCTCCACACTATAAAAAGGATCATCACGGAAACCATGAACCATGCGCCAGTGCGGGCAAGTAGACGCATCCATAAAAACAAAGCACGCTGCTGCGCGTGGATGCCAATCACCCAATCCACGATAAAATGGTCTATCTTAATCCACGAATCTACCCATGTTTTTTGTTTGTACACATGAAATTTTCCCATGGATCTCATCATAGCGTATTCACCGTCTATGAACTACTCCCACCCGAAAACGTTCTCTTCTAAAGCTGTTTAACCGTTTCCATAACTGCTCGAACGATACGCGGATGTCGAGACATCTCCTCCGCGGCCCCACTGTGTGTTAAAGTCGCTCGCGACGGTGGCCCCCATACGCGGTACCTGTATCAGTTCTAGATCTCCTTCGTGATTGACAGAAAAGCCGTGGTAGGAGAAATTTGACGAACCAACAAAGAGTACACTCCCATGATCGACATTCACAATTTTGGCGTGAAGATACTCCCCTTGATAAGGAGCGTAATACTTGACAGAAATACCTGCGCGAGCGAGACGCGCCGCACTGCGGTGATTGTACCCCTGTTTCGCGTCTAGTAGAACACGAACAGTGACACCGCGCGCCGCAGCCGTTTCCAGCGCCGTGATAAACGACCTGCTTGTCAACGCAAACGCCTCTACATCGACCGTGCGTTTTGCGCCAGAGATTGCTTCAAGCACTGCTGGTTCAATCTGGCTGTCATAAAGCAGCGGCAGAGGGTACGCGACACTTGCTTCTGGCCAGCCATTGGCGCGCGCGTCATCTTGCTGAAAGAGCCCTTCAAACCCATTCTCAGCGTGTGAAATATAAACAGAAGCGTCGTGGTTTTCCCAACTCCATGGTCCAAAATTCATCCCCCCCATCAACGCGTGCAGGCCTGTTGAATTTTCAGTGACGAGCGATTTGATGTGGGATATTCCACCCGAAATGGCGAGAAGGCTCACCGGAATGTGATACTTGCGAAGAAATGGTAGCGCTATCGTCTGCGAGTGAGGTTCTGTCGCATCAAGAATTACCCTGACGTCGACACCTCTTTGCTTCGCCTTCCGCAGGCTGGCGAGAATATCTTGATCGCCAAGTTCATACATCGTGAGATGACAAAACACGGTACTCGCTTGAATCATCTGCAATGCTTCTGACTTGATTTCCGGTCCCCAAAGAAGGGTCATACCTTGCTCCACCGTCGCAGCGGGCACGGCCGGATCGCTGGTGAGCCCTATCGGATCACACCCTGTCACCAAAATGACTGCGGCAAAGACTGACGCGCCGACCCTTCTTTGCAGTGCTTTGCACCGCGGCGCGCGCCACTGTGGCGTAGATCGTATCATTCCTAAAACCCCTTCCCGTAACCTACTCGCCCGCGAACAGCGAAGAGGTTCAATTGCACAGATTAGATTCATTCACTCCATATCTGTTATCGACGTGTGCGCCAGATCCTTTTTCGCATAGGCGTATCAACAGCATTCTTTGTGTAATACTGCTCACAATTCCCCAAAACAAAAAACCCGAGGAAATCCTCGGGCCAACCATCTGAAAAATCGGCAGTTTCCACAGATTACATCAGCAATCAGCGCTGAATGACATACGCTCCGTTGCCCTTTACATCTTGATCATAAATAGGTTGAATCACGTTTGCGCGCATGGAAAGCCATGCGCCTGATGTGCGAACATACGCAAAATCGCCCATGCACAGCGCCGCAGCCATGGCGGTCACAGCGTGCGCATCCCAATCATTTTGCACATTTTGGCCAAAAAACTGACCCGTCGCATTGGTCATGGCGGCAGTTTGAATCGAACCGACTGAAATAAATGCTGCCATCAGGGTCCCTGCCAACTCGGTGAAAAGTTATCTTTTACATCTTGATCATTGATTGGCTGCAACACCGCGGCTGGCGTATTCGATACAATCCCCGCGTTGTTCATCAAATCATAATTGCCCATCGTAAATCCAGCGCCCATCTGTAGCGGCGCGTGTGAATCCCAGGCATTTTGAACGTTTTGTCCATAAAAAAACCCGACATCGTTCGCAACGGAGGCGACTTGAAAGGCACCCACACTCACAAAAGCGGCCATTCCGAACCTCCTCACAACTCGTCATGAGGTTACAGTATGCCGCGCGTAGCGTCAGCGTGAACGCATGCGCTCCTGTTCAATGACTCCCGACATATAGCGAATCAACTCATCGCGCATATCGATGCGCGTCAGGGCTAGCCCAATGGTCGCTTGTAGGAAACCCAGTTTGTCGCCAATGTCAAAGCGCATTCCATCAATCACACAGGCGTGCATGCCTTCACGCAACATCTGCTGCTTCAACGCATCGGTAAGCTGTATCTCGCCCTGTTTTCCCGGCGGCAGCGTCTGTAAAATCGAAAAAATACTCGCGTTGACAACGTATCGTCCAACGATGGCGAGATTCGATGGAGATTCATCGGGTGACGGTTTTTCAATCACATCCGACAGCGTGTACTGTACGCCATCTGTCGAAAGACCTGCGATGATTCCGTAGCTTGATACGCGTTCGTGTGGCACCTCTTGCACACCTACCACAGATGTGCCCGTACGCTCAAACACAGAGAGCAACTGGGCGAGTCCCGGCGTCGTCGAGTGAATGATGTCATCCCCAAGCATGATTGCAAACGGTTCTTCGCCGACAAACGAGCGCGCCATTGAGACCGCGTGTCCGAGCCCTCTTGGCTCCGGTTGACGAATGTAGTGGATGTTTGCGAGGTCAGAGATCCGTTTGACCTCTTCTAAAACAACGCGTTTCTCATGCTCAGCCAAGTGAGCCTCAAGCTCCAACGAGCGATCAAAATGATCCTCGATCGCGCGTTTTGATTTGCCAGTTACGATGAGAATATCCTCAATGCCAGCTGCTACAGCCTCTTCGACAATGTATTGAATCGCCGGTTTATCGACCAACGGAAGCATCTCTTTCGGTTGCGCCTTGGTGGCAGGCAAAAAGCGCGTTCCGAGTCCAGCGGCGGGAATCACCGCTTTGCGAACACATTTCATTTAAATATCACTCCTATTCGAGCCAATTGCGTCCAATATTTTTCGTCATTTTTTCAACATACGCCTGCTGAAGATCAATGTCTGTATAGTTCGCAAGCTTCGCAATAAACGCCAAACAATCCGCCAACTCTTCTCGCAAGTGGTCATGTGCACCTTGACGAACAGCGTCATCCGTCGCGTGCAAAAGTCTGCGAACCTCTTTAGCGACTTCCCCGACTTCTTCGACAAGCAGCATGACATTCGTCGGCAAATCCTCTGAAAATCCTTTTTCACGGTCTAGCCATCTGTGGAACGCTTGACAATCCGAGAGTGTAGGTGTCTGCTTGAGCACGGTCCCACCCTTCCTTCGCCTGACATTGTGGTACGATAGTCAAAATTCGGCACGAGGTGATTGACCATGACGAAACCCCTTCGCGAAATGAACCGCGCTGAACTGCTCGAAGAAATGGAGCGCTTGAAGCGCGCCGGAGAACTCGCCTATCGAGAAGGAAATCTGAGCGAGTATGGTGTTTTAGAGTCGCGCTACTTCCTCACGCGTTCCTATGCGACCGATCCGAAGGACATTGAACTCGGCAGCACATACGGGATTGAGAATGAAGCGGTGCTCTTTGTGCCAAAACGATTCAACGGCGTATTTGTCTACGGTTTTGCGCTTGGATCTTCAGAAGAAGTGGGATATCCAATGGGCAAACTCGTCCCAATCACGTTTCCACGCACGCCATAAGCGAAGAGACTTTCCGTAGCGATTACGAAAAGTATAGCACAATTTGTCATTTCTCCCCGATTGTGCATGCGCTGCGCGACAATGTGTTATGAGCGAACCAAGCCGCGCAGCACAAAACCGACATTGGCGGGACGCTCAGCGAGACGACGCATGAAATAGCCGTACCAGTCTGTCCCAAATGGAACGTAGATGCGCATACCGTATCCTTGTGTGACAAGGGATTGCGCGAGTCCTGTACGGATGCCATAAAGCATCTGAAACTCGAACAAATCCCGGGAAATACCCTCCTGTTCGACAAACCGTTTTGCCCACTCAATCAATGTGTCATCGTGCGTCGCAATGGCTGTGCGATTCCCAAGCCTCAGCGACTGCGACACGAGTCGTTTATAGTTTTCATCTACATCCCGTTTTTCAGGATAGGCGACCTCTTTTGGCTCTTTATACGCCCCTTTTACAATGCGAAGCGGTATCCCCAGTCCCGCGAGGTGCGCCACATCATCAGCCGCCCGATAGAGATACGACTGCATGACGGTTCCCACATTGTCGAATCGTTCACGCACTCTGTGAAGGAGTTCGAGCGTAACGTCACAGCGCGTGTGATCTTCCATATCAATGCGCACAAATCGGTTTACTTCTTTAGCTGCAGTCAGAATTCGCTGTACGTTTTCGAAGCATAACTCTTTATCAATATCGAGACCCAACTGGGTCAATTTGATCGATAAGTTGGCGTCCACCTGCGCCCGATCCATCGCGTACAGTGTTTCAACACAGTGGTCACAAGACGCCTCCGCCTCTGCTTTATCCAGCACAAACTCGCCCAGGTGATCGAGCGTAACACGCATTCCAGACGCGTTCAATTGCTGCACCCGCGCGATGGCTGTGGCGATCGTTTCGCCTGCGACAAAACGCTGCGCCCCAAAGCGCAATCCAAATTGCTTAGCCAGTTGATTGGCATTTTTATTTTTTGAGAGGGAGAGGAGAACCTGGCGCATCAATTCTTCCATAAGGACCGATCCTTTCTTAACAATCATCAATTAGGCAGAAGGTGTGGTTAGTTGCGGTAAAACGCGATCAGGCGACAAAGGATCCGGGAGTGCGTGCGTAGACACATCCTGCTCTTCGTACGCTTCAAGATACTCGACAACTTGACGCGTAATCGAAGTCGGCGTAGACGCGCCCGAGGTGATCGCAACCGTTTTAATGCCATGCAGCCATGCGCGATCCAATTCCTGGACACTCGCAATGCGATGCGCTGGAACACCGGCAATCTCCCGCGCTACCTGTGCCAAACGCGCGCTGTTGTTACTCCTTGGATCGCCGACAACAATGCAAAGATCCGCCTGAGGCGCTTGTTCAGCCACCGCGTTTTGGCGCAAGCTCGTCGCATCGCAGATCTCATTGCAAACTTCTGCCTCGGGAAAGCGAGCAAGGAGAGCTTCGACAAGTTCTGCTGTGTCCCACTGGGACATCGTCGTCTGGTTGGTTACGAGCAGCTTCCGTCCACCGTCTTGCATACCATATTCTTCTGGAAGCGCATCCACCTCAGCGATCGTCTCGACAACGCGCACATGATCAGGCGCAACGCCGACTGCGCCTTCTGGTTCTGGATGGCCATGCTTGCCGATATAGACAACCCGGTACCCATCCTTTATACGCGCTTCTATCAAGCGATGCGTTCTGGTCACGTCTGGGCACGTCGCATCGATCACATAGAGTCCTTTTTCTTTAGCCCGCTCGCGTACAGCATTGGAGACGCCGTGCGCGGTTAAAATCACCGTGCCGTGATCAACCTTTTCAAGAATCTCCAGGCGATTTATTCCATCAAGCGTGATGACGCCGAGCTTTTCATATGCCTCCACCACATGCTGATTGTGAACAATCATACCCAGAATATAGATAGGACGCGGCAATTCCGGCTGTGCCGCCGCGCGCGCAGCGATGGTCATCGCATCGACGACGCCGTAACAATAGCCGCGCGGAGTAATTTTAATGACTTTCATAAAAATCCCTCACAGTTCAACCGTCATGGTCGTACCCACGCCAAGCGTGCTCTGTGCATAAATTTTCCCCTCGTGCGCCGCGATGATCGCCGCACAGATCGAGAGCCCAAGTCCTGCTCCGCCAGGGTTTCGCTCACGCGCTTCAGACGCCCGAAAAAAGCGATCAAAGATGCGCTCAAGATGCGCCGGGTCAATTCCCGGGCCATTGTCTGACACCTCTAAGATCGCGCCCTCCGCGCCGCGCGGCGAGACAGTGACGTGAATTTCACCAGTCTGAACGTGCGTATAGTGCAATGCGTTCATAATCAAATTATAGATCACTTGCTGAAGAAGTGACGGATCACACGCAACACGACAAGGCGTTAAATGAAAAAACATTTTCTGCCCTTTCGAGAGAATCTCATACTGAATTTGATGCTCAGCTACAAATTCGGCTAAATCAATCACACAGCGATTGAGCTTGAAATGTTCATCAAGACGCGCCAATTGCAAAAGGTCGCTCACCAGTTCTTCCAAGCGCGTCGTTTCATTTTGCATGGACGCAACTGCGTGCCGAATCTCTGCGAGCTGTTCATCGCGGCTAAACGCCTCTTCAAGCAGCGGTCGCAACCTCCTCGGCGCCGCGTTTAGCGCGATTTCACGCGCCACACTCGTATTCTCGCGATAGGTGTCAAGCCGCCGCAAAAGCACCTCGCTGAAACCTTTAAGCGAGGTGAGCGGCGTGCGCAATTCGTGTGACGCAGACGAGACAAATCGCTTCATGCGCTGTGTAATTTCCTTCTCCTGGCGAACAGACTCTTGGAGTTGATCGAGCCCTTCATTAATCATGACTGCCAGTTGTTCCGTCTCGCGCGTGCCCATCACGGGTAGGCGCTCCGCGACTGCGCCCGAGCGAATGCGGGACGCCGTCGCCAAAAGGCGATGGAGCGGTGCGAGTGCCGACTCGACGACTGGCAAAAGCGAGATCGCCGCAAAGATGAGGAGCAGAACACTCGCCGTAAAGTAGAGTGCCATCCCACGCCAGATAAATGGATACAGAATTTGGTCTCGATAGGCGATTTGCAGATAACCTGCCGGCTGCGCTCGCGTCCCAAGCGGTGCGTAGACCTGAATGGACCCATGCGAAAGCAGGATACGCAAATTTTTAAAGCGCCCATATGGCGTGTCTTCTGAACCCCAGACGCCATTCGCAATCTGCGTAGTCATCGGTTGCAGAGGCATCGGATCATACGCCGCCATCTGTTTACCAATCAATCTCAAATGGGCGTCATAGACTGCCACATTCACCGCGCGCGAACTGAGCATATGAAGCAGTTGCGGAGCGATGCTGTGAAGATTCTCAGGTGTGATTTTCTGGTGATAGAGCGCATCACGCAGATTGAATACGAGCGTTGTCTCACCCGCAATAATCAGCGTACTGCGCAATGTCTGCACCTGAATAATCCCGATAATCAGAAGGATGCTGACAACGACCCACACGTAGCGCGAGTAGAGTGAACGCCTGATCGTGTGCGCCGATTGTGACCGAAGCGTCCTCTTACTGAACTTCCACACGATAGCCGACACCTCGAACGGTCCGAATGAGCTGTCGTTTCGTATCGTTCAATTTGTGTCTCAAATAGCGAATGTAAACCTCAAGAATGTTGTCTTCCCCGTGAAAATCCTGTCCCCACACGCACTGCATGATTTCTTCGCGCGACCGTGCGACACCCGGTTTTTCAAGCAGGAGTTCAAGCAGGCTAAACTCTGTTCGCGAGAGCCCGAGCGCGCGACCCTCATAGCGTATCAGGCGCTGCACCTTATCGATTTCAAATTTTCCAATGCGATGAACCGACGTCAGCTCTGGAAATTGACCGCGCAAGCGCGCCTCAATCCGCGCCTTGAGTTCGACGAACGCAAACGGTTTGACCACATAGTCATCCGCACCTGAACTAAGGCCCCGCACACGGTCGTCTACCTCTTCTTTGGCGGTCAGCATGATGATCGAGACGCGCGACCGCTCTTTCATGAGCCGACAGACCTCAAATCCGTCCATCCCTGGTAGCATGATATCTAGGAGAACGATGTGAGGACGAAAGATTTCGAGCACTTGCAGCGCCTCTTCACCGTCAGACGCAGTCGCCACGTCAAACCCTTCATCGCGCAAGCCAAACAGGAGAAAATCCTGAATTCCCCGCTCATCATCGACAATCAGAATGCGCCCCGGGCGCGACGTTTCCTGGCTTGTTGGAAGCACCACTTCGCGACGCACCTTAACGTCGCGAATCGGAACAATCATCCTCGTGTCATTCATGCTAAATCTTCCCTCCCGAAACCCTAGCATGCTATAATCGTTGTGTACTATACTTCGTATCCTACCACACCTCACACGAATGCGATATGGATAGCCTTTACACCCTTTTATGTGACCAGGATTGCTCTTTGATCCACCGCTTTTTATTGATAGGTTAATAACCGATAGGATGGGTAGTTCATGAACACCCAAAGAAAAAAAACGCGCAAGTCAACATCAGCGCTCGAAAAAAACAGTCAAATGAGACGGTCGGCCGCCTCGGCGCGCGCCACAGATCAGCCGACGAAAGTCGCTCAACCTTCAGGGAAAAAAGCAAATTCTTCGCGAAAAAGGGCAACCGCTACACAGTCGCCGCGAAACCGTGCGCAAACCGCCGCAACCGTCTCAAAACACAATAAAAATCGCCTGAAAAAAAGGCGGCTGCGCATCATGCGCTTCTTTACCGTTGTGGCGGCTGCAGCCGTCTTTGGCGCGGGCGCATTCGCACTCTCTAAATATGTAGTGCCCACCGTCTCAAAATCAATTCGCGCAGACTGGAATCTGATGCTCGCTTCAACGGCGAGTGTCCCATTTTCTCAGCAAGAATACAACGGTCTTGCGAAGGAAATGCAAACCTATTTAAATACGGTTCCTGGCACCGTCGGCGTCTCTCTACTCGATGTCAATAGCGGAGCTACGCTTTCTATACGAGGCACAGCGACATTTAGCGCGGCAGAAACGCTCGCGCTACCCGTAGCCATGACTCTGTACAGCGACATCGCACAAGGGCTTCTAAAACCAACGGACACCGTCACCCTGACGGCGGCCGATCTTCAAGCGGGTCCCGGATACATTGGCGGAATGCCTCTGGGAACGTCGTTCACATACGCCCAGCTCGCAAGAGCAGCCATTGTGCGCGGTGATGTTGTAGCGATCAACATGCTGATGCGCGCGCTCGGACCCGATCAGGTCAGCCGTTTTTCGCAAGGACTTGGCAGTGCCGCCCCCATGACGCCACCCTATACAGTGACGCCCGTCGATCTAACAAAGTACATGGTGACACTCTACGCAATGGCACAGGCACATCCGTCTACACTCGCACCCCTGTTAAAAGATCTCGCGCAAGTACCCACTGCCGATCGACTACAAGCGGGTCTCAGAGGAAACTCCGTCGCCCCCTTCTATCATGTTCTCGGAAATTGGCCCAATCAATTTCACGACTCTGCGCTTTTTGTGATCGCGAATCGCCCGCTCGCGCTATCCGTCTGCACAGAAGGTTTGAATGAGGCGACCGCTGCCATCGTTGAAAAGAACCTCTCCGCGATGGTGGGGAGATTTGTAAATCAGCAAATGACGCTTCACAAATTTGCTTAGACAATCACACGCGTGTGCTTTGCACGAGTTTTTGTTTGAGTTGCCAGAGTTCGCGACTCAGATCGACGTGATGCACATGCGGATTCTTTAAACGAAGGGTCTCACTAGGAATCGAACGCAGCTCATTTTCCGCATACGCCCGAACGTCGGCGAGTTCGGGTAACTCATAGACGATCTGCCCGTTTACAATGATCGGCACAAGCATCTCGCGCACTCGGTACTGGGTGATCGTTTTTTGTTTATACGTGTGAATCGGATCAAACAGCGTCACAGCTTCACCTTTCGGTAACCGTTCGTCTTCCAGCATGATCAAATCCGCGTTGGCGAGTCCGTTGACGTAAAAGCGCACCCACTTCTTTTTTCCTGGATGGGTCACCTTTTGCGGGTTCTCCGACACTTTAATCTTCGGAACATAGAGATCATCGACTTTTTCCGCAGAGAGCTTGTAAACACCACCGAGCGCTGGACAGTCCTTCGAAGTAATCAGCGCCGTGCCCACTCCCCAAGCGTCAATCGCCGCTCCTTGCAAGAGCAAATCGCGAATCGTATCCTCATCGAGGTCATCCGATGCGATGATCTTCGTCTTGGTAAATCCTGCCTCATCCAATCGCTTGCGTGCTTCCTTCGAGAGGTAGGCGAGATCGCCCGAATCAATCCGTATGCCCAACAGATCACGCCCCTCCCTGCGCAGTTCCAACCCAACGGTGATGGCGTTAGGAACCCCCGAGCGCAGCACGCTGTACGTGTCGACCAACAACACCGTCTGGTCAGGGTACGCATCTTTGTAGGCACGAAACGCGGCGAGTTCTGACGGGAAACTCTGAATCCAGCTGTGCGCCTGCGTCCCGGAAACGGGAATGCCAAAGTGAAACCCGGCGGCGACATTGCTCGTGCTTGAACAACCGCCGATATACGCTGCGCGCGCGCCAAAAACGGACGCATCACGATTTTGGGCCCGACGCAACCCAAAATCGCTGATCGCCCCACCCTCGTCAAAGAGAACGGTTTGTGTCGCCAGTTTCATACGCGTCGCTTTCGTCGCGATGAGGGATTGGTGATTGATGAAACAGAGCAATGCGGATTCGATCAGTTGAAGTTCAAACAAACGCCCCTCGATTCGCAAGAGTGGCTCATACGGGAATACGATTGTCCCCTCCGTCACCGCGTGCACAGTTCCAGTAAAGCGAAACGCGACGAGCTCGTCTAAAAACCCATCGTCAAATAGCTTTGTATGGCGCAGATACGCAATCTCTTCTTCTGTAAAGCGCAGCGTCATGAGGTAGAGAACAGCCTGTTCTAATCCGGCAAAGACAACAAATCCATTGCCGCACGGATTGACACGGTAAAAAAGATCAAAGACAACCTCCTGATCGAGGCGGCCAGCTTTATAGTGACCATACATCATCGTGAGTTGATATAAATCGGTTAACAGCGCATCTTGTCGATCGCGATAGAGCGGAGAATGTTTTAATGTATCAAGGCGCTTCTGTGGCATCGCGTTACTCCCCTTCGTGCGTGGATGCAGAAAGGAGGGCTTTGCGCACAAAGCGCACAGCCCTCTTCTAGCCCATTCCCAATCCGTCAGGCAAATTTCATCGTATAAAAACTCTCCGTAAACATGCTTGGTCCAAACTGCGCCGCCGCTTCTTTATTTTTAAGCGCTTCCTCAAAACGCGCGATCACATTCTCTGACTGGGAGCGATGCGCGCGAACCGCTTCGAGTTTTGTTTCTGCCACATCGTGAATGTCGATCGTCACATCAGGACTCCCAATGAATTCCTCGCGATTCCTCGCGAATGCGTGACCATACACCACAGGGCGTTTCGCGACAGGCAGCTTTTCCACAGCGCGCACGCAAGCAGCCCCTAGCGCATTGTGGTCTGGATGCACCGCAAATCCCGGATAGTGCGTGATAATTAAGGACGGATTCAACTCCTCTATGATTGAGAGAAGTTGATCTGCGATCACTTCGCGATCTTCAAACTCGATTGTCTTGTCGCGCAGTCCGAGGAGTCGCAAATCTTTAATGCCAAGCGCGTCACACGCGGCGCGCAGTTCTTTCTCACGCACTTCACTCAGCGTCTCGCGCGTTGCAAAAAAGGGCTTGCCCATATTTCTACCCATCTGTCCGAGCGTTCCACACGCATAGGTGACAGGAACCCCGGCTTTCGTAAACGACGCAATCGTACCGCCTGTCCCAAATGTCTCATCATCAGGATGCGGAAAAACGACCAATACATGGCGTTCCATGAAAACGGATCCCCTCTCATAACCAAACGTATCACACGGCAAGTTTCATCGACCACACGTTCCCTACATCGCAAACGGTTCGTCCGAAAGTTCGAGCGCAATGGCTAATCGCCCTTCGCTATCGTAGCCTGCCATCAACAAACGCCCTTTTGCATCCACTTCAAAATCGGTTAGTCCTTCTGCGTAAATCCAGCCGATCTGCATCTTTAGGCCGACACGGTACGGGCCATCACCAACGATCGTTCCTCGCTCAAATTCAATTCTACCATTGCGAATGTAGGCGCATACGGTCATTGCTCCCTCTTCGCGATGCGCAGCATACGCGCCGTTGGTCGTCTCCAGGTGAACGTATTGCATCCTGCCAACACGCGCGTCAAGCGCTATCTGCACAGATTGTAGATCCATCGGTCCCATATGCGTCCCCCTGCCAACCCTTCAAATTTCATTCACTGTTGCTTTGTATACGTATGACTCACTTACTTAAGATAACAAACTTCACGCCGCGATGCCAGTTTGCGAACACGCGCAACCTAAAAAGGTCTGCCACGCGCCTCACGCGCGACAGACCTGAGCAAACGCACAGCACGCTCAGGAGAGATGCGTTTGAAACCACCCCACCATGTGCTGGTATCGCGCGACGCGAAGACCTGGGTGACCTGTCCGCGAAAGGTCGTGATTCGCCCCTGGAAAACGAACGAAAGCGACCTCTTTCCCCAGTGCCGCAAGCGCCGTATACATTTGCTCCCCTTGTTCAATCGGGCAGCGCAGATCGTTTTCACCATGCAGGATGAGAAGCGGCGTTTCCACCGACGCGACATAGCGAAGCGGCGACACCTTCCATAAGTCATCAATGTTCGTAAACGGCGTATCGCGCAGATGCCAGTGGTGTTCACGCTCTGTGAACTCATAGCCGATATCACTCACGCCATAAAAGCTGACCCAGTTTGAGATCGAACGCTGTGTGACCGCCGCGCGGAAGCGAGATGTATGACCGACGATCCAATTGGTCATGAAGCCGCCATACGAACCGCCCGTCACGCCGAGCGCGTCCCGATCCAAATCTTTTTGAGCGGCGAGCGTGGCATCAAGGATATTCATAAGATCAGCGAAGTCGCGCCCGCCATAATCCCCCATGCAGCGTTTGACAAACGCTTGTCCGTAGCCAAAGCTGCCGCGCGGATTTCCATACACGACCGCATAGCCTTTGGCAGCGATGAGCTGAAACTCAAACACGAAAGAGTACGAATACATCGCGTGCGGCCCACCGTGAATCTGTAGCACGAGCGGTGTCTTTTCGGTCCTATTCTGGTTTTCAACGCGTGCGGCCGTTTCTGTCGCATCCATAAAAAAGGTGTGCAGTCGTACACCGTCATCCGCCGCGTGATACGTATCGACCACCGGCGCGATGATCCGTTCGCGGAGCCACGGGTTCACGTCGGTGATCTGTTCGATACCGTCTCCCGTCGAAAAAAACAGTTCACCCGGTTGTGTCACATCCGTTGCCAGATACGCCACGGTATCGGTCGCTTTGTTGTACGCATACGCGTACACTTCGCACGGCTCATTGACGCGCCACGAAAGTTTCCCGCTGGGAGAAAACACCGCGAGTGAAACGCGCCCCTCGTGACTGACGGGTGCGAGCACGCTCTGGCCATCCGCCATAAAAAGCGGCCCTGGGAGCTCTTCGTGACCGCGCATGTCGCTCATCCCTGCCGCGTGAATTCCGTAATCGAAGTTCTCCTCGATGTAGCGCTCAGGGGAACCCGGTTCTCCAGTCAGCGCACCGCGATAAAGCAGCGGCTGCGTTGCGCCGTAGAAAGCGAAATCGCTTCCTATTCCCACCCAGTGCGCACCGTCTGGCGCGACCGTCGCCTGCTCGATCGACTCCGTCCCCGTAGAAACGGCGCGCTCCTCCCCCGTCTCACGATTCCACAAAACGACGCGCGTCTCGTGACGGTACGGTTCATCCGTCACCGGCGTGACGAGCAACAGCTCCGCTTCATCCTGTGTGAAGGAGTACGATGTCACGCCATGTGGCAAGTGTGTCTGCGCCAGCACGTCGCCGCTTTGCGCATCGAGGATGAACACCTGTGTTTTCTTTTGATCGACAAGTCCTTTTCCGTCACGCTTATACGGAAGCTTCTCAACCACATAAGGCGCAAGCGCCTTTTTTTTCTTATCCTCATCATCCTTCTCGCGCGTCAGCGGTTCTCCATCTACACACGCGACCAGCGCCGCAATCCGCGTTCCAGCAGGCGAGAACCGGCCTGTTTTCACATCTCCTGCGAGTGACGTCAAGCGTTTGGCTTCGCCTCCGTGCAGCGGCATGACATAAAGCTGATTGCCAAGCGCTGCGCGATCCGCCGAGCAAAAGAGCAGGTGAGACGTGGAGAGATCGCAAAATGTATCACTGAACTCGCCGCTCGTATACTCTGTCAGTTTGCGGCTTACTACATCGAGGACACCCACAATCTCCCGATACCCATCGCGCGCAGCGTTAACTCGGCGAAGGCCGACGCCAAGTAAACCGCCGTCTGGCGAAAAGCGAGGAAGAGAGAGCCAAGTAAAGCGATAAAAATCTTCTTCATGAAACGGTGTTTTTTTGTTATCCTGTAGACTCATCTCTAAAACCCTCCCCTTGGGTGACGAAACTCGGTCGTCATAGAATTCGGAATCAAGCGGCAGAAATCCTGCAAAGCAGACAGCGCGGAAGTGCGCTATACTCAAAAAACATGACCTTGCGCTGTACGACGAACCTTGCGCCGCGTCATCCTTGCCAAAGGAAGGTGTCTCCCGTGATTGTCGAATGGTGTGTCGCCAATGCGATCTCTGAAAAAGCGTCTGAGTTAGAGGCGTTGGGACACCTTTCTTATGCGTATGACGCCATCGAGTATCCATGCCTTGATCACTGTGATTTATGTGTGCAAACACCCTACCTTTTGATCGACGGTAAACTTCTGGAAGACCCTGATCCGGACGCGCTATTCAAACGTGTCGTCGCGCAATTCGCACGGGAACAACGCGAGTTGGCTGACGCAGCGGTTGATGGATGCGGTGAATCATGATGGAATTGGAGGTGTCGGCGCACGAAACTTGAAGATGAATTGATGAAGGAAAAAGAGCACGTCGAAGCCATCCGAGCGCATATCGTGCGCGATGCCGAGGCGCTGCGCGGAAGTGGTAAACCGTCGAACGATTACACCGAAACCGTTCTGACCGCCATCTTGCAAAACCAATCCCGCGAACTGATCAAGTCCCACAGGCAGCCACATTTTGCTCGCATCTTCTTTAAAGAACACGGCCGCACTGTGAATGAGGACGCCTACATCGGCCGCTTTGGCATCTTTGAGCGGGAAACACTGCAACCGATTGTTCTCGACTGGCGCAGCCCGATTGCCAATCTCTACTATAACGACGCATTTGAGAATGTATCCGTCGACGTGGATCCAAAACACCCACTCACCTTTGATCTTGAAAGAAAGCGCCAGTTCGAGTTTCGCGACGGCTCACTCGAGGCGTTTTACGACAGTGAAAACGGTGCGCTTATCGATCGCCTCCTGCTTGAGCGGTTGAGCGCGCGCAGCGGCGACAAGCTTCAGGATATTGTGGAGACGATTCAGGCGGAACAAAATCGTATCATCCGCGCGGATGCCCGCGAGAACATGGTTGTGCAAGGAGTTGCCGGGAGTGGCAAAACAACCATCGCGCTTCACCGCCTCTCCTATCTTGCATACCAAAAGCGAAACAACGCGGCACACACCCAGTTTCTCGTTATTGCCCCCAACCGTGTATTTTTGGACTACATCGCAAACGTCTTGCCTGATCTTGGCGTCGAAGGTGTCGCGCAATACACGTGGGAGGATTTGACGCACCATCTTCTCCCTAAAAAAACAAAGTTTGCGAGTGAAGCGCAGAAGCGTATGCTTTTTTTCGAAGAAAGCGACGACGCAAAGCGCGCTGAACAGCAGATCATCATACACGCAGCGCGCCTGCGCGGAAGCATGGCGTTTGCCAGGCTGCTTTTGCGGGTTGTTGAAAAGGTTGCAAAGCAGATCGTGCCAGATGCGGACCTTGTGCTGTCGCCTCGTCACCAGATGCCAAAAGAGGAAATCGCGAGACGTTTTTTTGATGACTACCGCTATGAGCCTTACCTGAAGCGTAGAAAGCGCCTACTCGACAGTTTGGCGCGCTTCGCGCAAGACGCGATTAAAGAAGAGATCGCGCGCTTTGACAAACGATTGACAAAAGGGAGATACGCCGACTCTCTAGAGCAGAGCGCCAAAATCAAAGCAGCGATTGAAGAGCGCTACGCGCGGTATGTGCGCACAGTTAAGAATATCGACATCTATGCGCTCTATCGCAAGGTGCTTAGTAGCGAAAACAATGTGAGTCGGGTACTCGCTGAGCTGTCGGATGACCTTGAGCTAAACGAACAGACAAAACGTTATGTGCTGGCACGCTATGCGGAAGCTGATCGCACACTTGAGTGGGAAGACTCAGCGGCGCTGCTCTTTCTCACGAGACATTTTCACGGCTTTGCGGCGGATACCCGCTATGCTCACATGATCGTTGACGAGGCGCAAGATCTTAGCGCCTTTCAAATTTTCGTCTTGACAAAGCTTAGTCCAAATGCAACACTCAGCATTTTTGGTGACGTCTCCCAATCGATCTCACCCTATAAAGGATTGACGTCATGGGACGAAGTGACCCGCGATGTGTTTGCGGAGCGTGCAGCGTATAAGACGCTCGAACAGAGCTATCGCTCCACGGTGGAGATCGTCACGTTTGCCAATCGAGCGCTGCAGCGTTACCAAACGCCGGGAATTCCACTCGCAAAACCGGTGCTTCGCCACGGCGTCGAACCGGAGATTCTTCAGACGGATGAAACGCATGAGGTGGGGGCGCTGATCGAACTCATTTCGCGCATACAAAGCGAGGGGTATAAACAAATTGCCGTGGTCGAAAAGACAATCGCGGCGTGCAGCGCGCTGCAGGATCGTTTGCAAAAGGATGCGGCATATACGCTTCCCCTTTTGTCAGAGAAAACTGAGCACTACGAAGGCGGACTCCACCTCATGCCGATTTATATGAGCAAAGGGCTGGAGTTTGACGCGGTGATCGTCCTCAATCCGAGTGAACACTCGTATGACGCGCGCTCTTCCCTTCACGCAAAACTGCTTTATGTCGCCTGTACACGCGCGCTCCATCGCCTTTATATCCTGCAAAAAGATCCGCTCACTCCGCTGTTGCAAGCGGAGTGAGCGCTGCGCGCTGCAAGGTGAGTGAGAAAAGAAATTCAAACGCCTCTAAATGGCGGAGCGCCTCAGCGACGCTTCGACCGAGTACGTAGATGCCATGCTGTTTCACGAGCACTCCAGGCACCGCCGGATCATACGCCGCAGCAACCGCAGTGGCGAGTTTCGTCAAGTCACTGTAATTCTCAACGAGAGGAACATTGACGCGCGCATCTTCTTCCCAGTGGCCAAGCGCTTTTAAGAGTTCATTTCCAGAAAGCGGAATGCTACCGCGCGCATCATAGCGCAGTGTGATGAGATTGTTTGAGATCGTATGCACGTGAAGGATGCACATCGCGTCCGACTTTTGATACAGCTTTACGTGGACGATGGCCTCGGCAGACGGCTTGCGCGCAGCCTGTTCTGTGGACTGCAGATGCTCATCCACCAAAAGCAGATCACCCTCTGTGAGGCGCGTCTTGTCGATACCAGAGACGCTGACGCGCATGCGTAAGGTTTCGCCCGATTCGCGGATCGACAAATTTCCGCTGGTAGCCGGGAAATAGCCGTATCCACCTAACCGCTGCGCAACCTCAACCAAATCTTTTACAGCTTCAGACACGCGCTCAACTCCTTTTCCTCACGCCTTAAAATCGCGATAACATCCATAAAGTCCTCAAATCTAGCGACAGGCAGCCCGTGCTCCACCCCATACGAAAGCAGCGCATCGCGCGCAATGACGAGATCCGCCTGCAAAGCGATGCGCACATCCGTGATTCCATCGCCAATGACTACCACGCGCTTTGCCTCGTGCAATCGTTTGATGGAAGGTTTACAGAGTCCACAATCCCCTGCACAGTGTTCGTCACATGGGTACGGCCAAACCGCGCGCAAGTACGGCCCTGACGTGTCAAGCGTGTTGGCATAGATTGCGTCAATTCCGGCAAAAGAAGCAAGCGCTGGCTTCACAAAAAAGTCAAAGCCCCCACTCACGATGCGCAGAGGTATTTGATTCTCCTGGCAGTACGCGACAAACTCGCCAAATCCCGGTCGAATCGTGACGCGCTCGCGCGCAAACGAAACGAGCTCACCGTACCGCGAAGAAGGAATCATCGCGAACAGTGCGCTGACGCCTTCGCGAATCGAGCACTCGCGCGTTAGAATGCGTTCAAAAAGGGGCTGCGCCGCATCCTTTAGCGCGTAGGTAACAATCGCCGAGATCATGTCTTCAGTCGCAATCGTGCCGTCAAAGTCACAGAAAATGGAGAGTCCGACCGGGTTAGACACGCGCCGCCCCCCACTTCACAAGCGCCTCGTAGAGTTCCATGTGAGTCTCTGCCGCAACGTTTAGCGGCACTCCACTGCGAACCGCGTCGAGCGCCTGATAAATCGCTTTGCCACCAGCTGCCGCCCCCCGCGGATGACCGTGAATTCCGCCCCCCGCATTGACAATCACATCCTCACCGTACTCCGCAACCAATAGCGGTACCATTCCTGGGTGAATTCCGGCAGAAGGTGCAGGCATCAACGGCGCGAAGGGACCAGGCGCACGCAACCGCTCGGTAAGCAAAGCGCTCTCCTCGCGCGCGAGCCGAACTGATCCGAACGGCGACGGGAAAATGGCGATGTCAGCGCCTGCCAACCGCAACAGGTCGCCGAGCAGCACATGCGCGGCGATCCCGTGATGTGCGCTTGCATAGAAGGCGCCTGCGAGCGCTGGATGCGCCATAAACGGAACCTGAATGTCACTGTCTGATGTGAGTTCACGCAAAACATCAAGCCCGTACGCAAACACGTTAAATAAAAAGAGATCTGCGCCCACCTCTTGCAGTCGTTTTGCCCGTTCCTTGAGTTGAAAGACAGGACCCGTCAAATTCACCGCATAGCGCGGTCGCCGACCTGTCTCTTGTTCCAGTCGCAATCCCTCTTCACGATAACGTTTGACGCGAACCTGTGGTGGCACAGCCTCGTGAAAGAAAATCTCGTCATCCTTGATCAGATCGACGCCGCCTTGCGCCTGTTCGCGAAAGTGAAACGCCAACTCATCGAGCGTCTGTCCAACACACGTTTTGAAGATACTCATCACAAGCGGGCGATCATAGACCGAGAGTCGTTCACGCAATCCGCGCACACCGAATTTCGCGCCTTGAAACTTCGCCTGATAGGCGCTTGGCAGTGTGAGATCGACAAGGCGAATCTCACCGTCCATTGACAGTTTACCAAAGACTGTGGTCAAGAGCGCCGCGATCTGATCCGTCAGATTGATCATTGGATAGCGGATCGCAATCTCTGCTCGCACACGATTTTCATCGATGACATCAAGTGTCCTAATCTCTTCAATGCGCCCTCGAAATGGCTCCACACGCTCTTGCGTCGCTCGCGGCAAATCCGTCCAGGAGCCTACCGTTAGCCCGACTGCGATCCCCTCCGCGCGTGCAGACAGGTTTTTTTCACGATCAATCAGCGCATAGCGTGCGATTACATCATTCTGCTGTTCCATCACGCGATCCGTCCTTTTTTAAACCTCTGAACACTATACCGACCGGTAAAGCGGCGTGTCAAACCACCATCCATAGACAAAGCGTTTCAACTCTCCTAAAATAGGACAATCAGCGCGCCGTTATCCTGTGCGTAGCGTAAATACGTTCACCCGAAGGAGTGGCAAGATGGCAACAATCCGTGTGCGAAACACAGATGAGTGGATCACCGATGATGAGGCTGTGCGCGCGTTTTTAGCAAACCAGGGCGTCTATTACGAACAATGGGATCTCTTTGCTCTGACACCTGAGCAGTCAAACTCATTTTCACTTGGCGACACAGAAAAAGAGGAGATTCTGACAGCGCTCGCGCCGCAAATCGAAAAACTCGCCAAGGAGCGTGGGTATGTAAAATGGGATGTCATTGCCCTCTCCAATCAAACGCCGGGGCTTGAAGATCTTTTGAAAAAGTTTGAACAAGTTCACACACACACCGAAGATGAAGTGCGCGCCATCGCTGCGGGCAGTGGAATTTTCATTATTAAAGGTTCCGCGGAAGTCGGCTATTTTGACGTTAACCTACGCGCGGGTGACGTGATTTCAGTCCCCGAGCACAACCCGCACTTTTTTACACTGACCGATGAGCGGGCGGTCGTCGCCGTTCGCCTTTTCATCGATCCCGCAGGCTGGGTCGCTCACCCCTATGCAGACATCGGTTTTGAAAAAGCATAAGAAACTTTGCGGCACATCCTATTTACGCGTCTCATCACGGGCGCTCCCACAAAAGCCCCTTGCCTCATCGCGCAAGGGGCTTTCACGTGAGCGAACCCTCTTTTGCGCGAATGTCACTAAACCGCTGTTTCAGCCGTTTTGTCAGCTTGTCGAAAATGGAAGAGTTCCGCCATTTGGGTTAGCGCATCCACACTCGCTGAGAGCGAATCATACCCGACGCCCATGAAGCAGCCGTAGCGGCCAAGTGCTTCAAACTCCACACGGACGCGACAGCGCGCGCTTTGATCGCTGTGGATGATCTCCGTCGTGATCGCATTGATTAACACGACGCCCTGCGCCGCAAACCCCGCCGCAGAAAAAAGTGCCTCTGTCTCTGTTCGCCCAACGCCGACACCAGGCGTCTCGTGACGACCCTCTTCCTTATCCAGCCACTGCCAGTGACACTCCATTCCGTGTTCAACACTGTGGCATTCCGCGCTCGCGTGAAGGGCAGCTCTTCCCTTGTTGTCAAAAAGAGCGCGTGAAACAATCCACTCAAGCGTCTCTGGCGCGTGTTCCAATACATAGCCTTTCTGCTCTGCCAATTTCACCTGGCCCAGAATCTCCTGAATTTGTGCAGGCGTTGCCTGAACCCCTCTGCTCTCCAGGTAAAAGGCGATATTGCTCGCGCCAGACAGCTCAGACACGAGAACGCGTCGCTCATTCCCAACTGCATCAGGCGCGAGATGTTCGTAGAGTTTTGGATCGCGCATCACCGCACTCACGTGGATGCCCGCTTTATGCGCGAACGCGCTTCGGCCAACATACGGTTGATGCGCTTGCGGCTTGATTCCCGTCAACGTGTAAAGATGTTCTGAGATGGATTTCAGATCACGCAATCCCTGCTCTCCCATGGTGCAGACGTGCTTCATTTTGTGAACAAGATTCGGCACCACGGAGCACATATCGGCATTCCCACAGCGTTCACCGAGTCCATTCACCGTCACCTGAACCTGCGTAGCGCCAGCATCGACGGCAAAGAGGGTGTTTGCAATCGCCAGCCCCCCGTCATTGTGCGCGTGAATTCCCACAGGTCCCAACCCATTTGCCCGAACATCAGCCACCGCGCGCGCAATTGCGCTCGGCAGCGCTCCGCCATTTGTATCGCATAAGATCAGCCAGTCCGCCCCGGCGTTTTTTGCCGTATAAAGCGCCTCCAATGCGTAGACCGAGTTGTTACTGTAACCGTCAAAAAAGTGTTCCGCGTCAAATAAAACTTCAATATCTCGATCCTTCAGAAATCTCACCGTATCACGAATCATCGCCAGATTCTCTAAAAGATCCGTTTGCAGCGCCTTCTCAACGTGGAAATCCCACGTTTTCCCTACGACTGCGCAGTGCGCTAGATCCGTCCCCAACACCATCTTCATCGGTTCATCCTGCTCAATCTTTTGCCCCTTGCGGCGCGTGCTCGTAAACGCGACGACTCGGCTGTGTCGAAGCGGAAGTGATTTTAAGCGATAAAAGAATTCGAGATCCTTGGCGTTTGATCCAGGCCATCCACCCTCGATGTAATCGACGCCTAACTGATCGAGGCGCGTAACCACATCAAGCTTGTCGGCAACGGAAAAACTCACGCCTTCTGTCTGAGCGCCGTCGCGCAGCGTTGTGTCATAGACGTACACACGGTTCATGTCGTCCCCACTCCTTCTCCCTTATTTCTCTCTTTTGAACCGAAGTTCTTATCTCTTTTAAAAACACAAATAGCCCTTCATCCATACCGGACGAAAGACTTCTTCGCTCTACCACCGGGTGATCCGTTTCTTTGATCACATCCCCCCTTTTTAACGGTAGGGTTCCGGTCGCGCTACTGCAAAAAGGTTCACGCAACAGCTCAAGGAGGATCTTCATCTGGTGAGTTCGTTCAGGACTCGCACCCTTGCGTCCCGCTCTCTGTTCGCTCTTCCAGACTACTCGTTCCCATCATCGCCAACACTCTCATGAATTATGGCAAGTATACCCTACACGCCGCGCGGTGACAATCCCACTCAAGACAAATTAAGTAGTCGAATTTCTCCCTTCTTCCGTCGCGATTGCCGTCTTTCGTTTGCGCGAAAGCGTATTCGAGCGATTGACGACAATCACGCCGAGAATTGCCACTGCGCCACCGAGCACAGCCTGCCACTTTGGAACCTCACGCAACAGAAACCACGCGACGATCATGGCGAGAATGGGGTTTAAGTAGAGCGCCGAAGACACGCCAGACGCACGCCCTAAAGAGAGCGCCACCGCCCACGCGACATACGCGATCGCGGCCGGGAATACACCAATATAAATCACCGCGATCGTCGCCGTGAGACTGGCGTGTGGCATTTGCAAAAATAAACTTTTTGTAAACCAGAGCATCGGCACAGTGCCAAACCACGTAACATACGCGGTCACGTCGATCGCGCCATATCGCATGAGAAGCGGTTGTTGATAGACAAAGTAGAACGCGGTAGACACTGCAGAGACAAGGATAAGCAGCGTGCCGCGCAGGTAGTGAGAAGACGACTGGGGACCTAGCGTGATGATCGCGACTCCGAGAAACCCAAGCGCGAGCCCTCCCCACCCGAGCGCATTCAGACGTTCGCGCAGCGCCACGAGCGAGACGAGCGCCGTAAAAATGGGTGCAGCCGCGATAATCAGACTGGCCGTCCCGGCACTGACCCACTCTTCACCAAAGGTGAGCGCAATGTGATAGATCGTAATGCCCGAGATTCCGAGCAGCGCGAGCCTTACCATGTCCCTTTTTGAAGGAATGGCCACACGTCGCACGATCGCGTAAACCAAAAAGACGAGGGAGGCAGACAGAAATCTCAGAAGCACAAGCCCGCCTGCGCCGTATCCACCTTCAAGGCCGATGCGAATTCCGGCGAATGCGGATGACCAGAAGAGCAGTGTTATCGCTACCGCAAAGACGGTACGTTTCATCGAGGGAGGCGGTTGTTCATGAACTGCCACGCCGTCACCTTCTTTCTTGATGATTTCGCGCAAAACGAGAGATGATCAGAATGATAATAAAAATAAACACAACGAACGTGAGCGCAAAGAACGCACCCATGCGAAAAGACAGAAATCCGTGCATCCACCATGTCTGAATCACGGGAATTGCCTGAATGAGATTGACGAGGATAGAAACAGGAAGAAGAATAAAACTGACATACGTGACGAGCTTGGTTCGCTGTGCATCTTGGCGCAGTTCTTGTGCTTTTGTGGCGAGTTCCCGCTCCCGTTCAACCCCCGCGAGGTAGTCGTCAATATCGTGAATTTCCTCAATTAACTCGTCGTACATCTGAGAGATGTTAAACGCCCGTTGCCAGCGTCGATAGAGTTGGTCGCGCTCTTCACTGATGGATGCCTGAGAAAAGTAGCAGCGTGATGTAAAATCGTAGATCTGTTCGCGCAAGGCGCGCAACTTTTGCGCGCGCTCCGATAAAAGCGCCGCGTCTGCGGCACCTGTCGCATAGCGTAAAATACTCATCCGCTGATGGAGCGCAAGGAGCATCATTAAGAAATAATGCTTGCGAAAGGATGCCATCGCCGCCGACGGTCGCCCCTGAAAATGGCTCGCGCCGTTGTCGTATGCAATGACAAATCCACCTTCGAGGGACTGCGTGTGAATCACGTTGTGGTAAGGCATGTAATTATGCTCAGGGTCGCCAAAAATCTGCTGAGAAAAGTGGTTGCTGTTTTGAGCGGACAGCGTTTTTCGCAAAACGGTCAGATGCTGTGCGGCAAAACTCTGAAACGCCGCGTCAGGATCTGGCACATCATCCTCAAGCGTCAGTTGCACCGCACCATACGCTAATAGGAACGTGTCAACCATCGGATCAATTTTTACACTCCTGCACGCGCTCATCAGAGGATCGAGCAGTCGGCTTACGAGGGTGCGCATCGTAAACGTGCGCGGAACATAGATTGATCCAGCGTACGGATCGTCGTGGGAACTTTCACGCTCACTGTGCGGCGTGCTCACGCGCAAAAGCGGCCGTCCGCGCGTGAGCGAGGCGAGATCTGCGTTGACGTTTTGCACCCACTCGATGGTCAGTAAAGCGTCATCGTAGACCGGTTCAATCTCAAAGACGAGAAAACCGACACCATTAAAAAAGACATGCAGATCAATCGCGCGAAAGCGAAACGCTGGATCATCCTCTTTCATGCGCGACGTGCGCATCGCCTGAAGTGATGTCATCCACGCTTCACGAACCGAAAAGCGCCGCTGATTCTCTGGCCTCTTTACGTATCGCTTCACGTAAGGGATGACGTTGTCAAGCTCATCATCGCGAATCGCGACCTCACGCCAAAACGGAGACTCTGTCTCCGCCGCCGTGCGATTGATCGCGTCACAAATTTCCAGAAACCCGCTCTCTTCGGACGATGTCAAAAGAAACGGATAGACGAGTTTTGTGAAGGACTCACGAACATACCACATCTTCACCCCTCCGTTCTTTCGCGTGGATAACTCCGAATGCCATGACGCATGTTAACGGTGCAACCATCATGGTACGGATGAGAGGGGTCTTTTTATGCCTACCAATCGAGAACGCAATCAAGCCGTTGAAGAAATACGCGATCACATTCACAATACGGAAGAAAATCACAAGCGCACGGAAGAAGTACTGGCTACGCAACCACTCTCAAGCAACGTTCGCGCGGATCTTGAGACGCGCAATGCGCATCGCGAGCAAAG
The DNA here is from genome assembly GCF_001642725.1 of Ferroacidibacillus organovorans. Classification (GTDB taxonomy): domain Bacteria; phylum Bacillota; class Bacilli; order Alicyclobacillales; family SLC66; genus Ferroacidibacillus; species Ferroacidibacillus organovorans. The sequence goes on along the minus strand of NZ_LSUQ01000001.1, from coordinate 59,857 downwards.
TCTGAACGATTTTAAAGAGGCGCTTTATGACGAACTTTGATCGAGTGGAACGCGCTTGATCAGAGCAACGATTGACACGCGAGCATTGGCAGGGATGAGTGCACCTCATCCCTGTCGCCCACTACGTCTTTTGATGCGTTAGATCGTACTTCTGCCGCAAGATTTCATTGCGGTGAAGGATGTACCACGCACCGCTGCGCGAGCCGATGACTTGATTCGATTCGTAGTGAACTGGAAATTGATAGAGGATGACGGCCGACGTAAAAAATATAAAACTGATCCCGGCAAGTGTGAGATGAATCGCAATAAATCGCAAGCGTAGTACGCGCAGCTTTGCGTCAAACTGCCAATAAAACGCAAACCCGAGAACGAGTGTAAGCAACCCAATAAGATAAGAAATGATAAGAAACCAGAGTCCAAACGTTGCGTGCGCAAAATATCCACTGAGTGTCACCTTATCCCACGTTGCCATGGTGAAGAGAACCATCGCGATGATCGTAGTCAGGACATGCAGTTGCACGATGCGAATCGGGTAGACAATCTTTACGCGAAACGTATAGCCCACAAAGAGTATGGCGCCAATCGCTGACGCGATAAGCAGCGCAATATACGCATCAAGAAGCACGGTATTTCCCTCCTACTCGGGTGAAGCGGAGGTTGCCAAACGCCCCACCCACAATGTGTGTCCTCATACAAGCCAGTTCCAAGCCTGCCTGTGAGCCCCATTTCAGCGCAAAGGAGTGAAGGCGATTTTTGCACGCAGCCACGACGAGAGTTCGGCAATCGAAACCCGTTCCTGCGTCATGGTGTCGCGATCGCGAATGGTGACACACCCATCTTCTTCCGTCTGAAAGTCAACGGTGACACAATACGGTGTCCCGATCTCATCGTGACGGCGATAGCGTTTCCCAATAGAGCCTGAATCGTCATAATCCACCATAAATTCGGCAGAAAGTTTGTCAAAAACCGCTTGCCCCTGATCGCAAAGTTTCTTTGAGAGTGGAAAGACGGCCGCCTGAAACGGCGCAAGCGCTGGGTGAAAATGAAGAACGGTGCGCACATCCCCGTCTTCAAGCGTTTGCTCTTCATATGCGTCAAGCAAGACAGCAAGCGTTAAACGGTCTGCACCGATCGATGGCTCAATGCAGTACGGTATGAAAGGCTCTTTTCCCTCTTCGCGCACCGTGAAGTCTTCGTGCGAATACGTCTCATGCTGGCGGAGGTCGTAGTCGGTGCGATTCGCCACGCCTAGGAGTTCACCCCAACCAAACGGGTACTGATACTCAACGTCAGTCGTCGCTTTGCTGTAGTGGGACAGTTGCTCTTTTTGATGGTCGCGAAAGCGGATATTCTCTTTAGAAACACCTAGAGCCTCCACAAATTGGTAGCAGAAGGTACGCCAGTGCGCAAACCACGGTTCATCCGTTCCCGGTTCACAAAAAAATTCCAGTTCCATCTGTTCAAACTCGCGCGTCCGAAACGTAAAGTTTCCGGGCGTGATCTCATTGCGAAAGCTCTTTCCGATCTGACCGATGCCAAATGGCAGTTTTTTGCGCATGGTGCGCTGTACATGCTTCATGTTCACAAAGATGCCTTGTGCAGTCTCCGGCCGCAAATAAATCTCACTGCTCGAGTCGTCCGTAACGCCTTGATGCGTTTTGAACATCATGTTGAACTGGCGAATCGGCGTGAAATCTTTTGCGCCGCAATCCTTGCAGCGAATATCATACGCCTGAAGCAACCGCTCCATCTCCGCAAAGGGCAGCCCGTCAACCAAGCGATCCTCGCCGCGCTTTGCCAGTTCGTCTTCAATCAGCTTGTCTGCGCGATGCCTCGCTTTGCACGCGCGGCAGTCGATCATCGGATCGTTAAAATTCCCCACATGCCCCGACGCAACCCACACTTGGCGATTCATCAGAATGGCCGCGTCAATCAAGACGTTATACGAATTTTGCTGAATAAAGTAGTATTGCCATGCGCGCTTTATATTTCCTTTTAAGAGAGAGCCGAGTGGCCCATAGTCCCATGTGTTGGCAAGTCCGCCATAAATATCAGAACCCGGGAAAATAAATCCTCGACGCTTTGCAAGAGAAACCAATTGATCCATCGTAACGCCCATATCTTCCTCCAAACGACATGCCACTTGTCCTGCTGAGAGACCTACGTCATGTCCATAATTGAAAAGGCACTACGTCATTATAGCCTTAATGCAAACCAGATTCTATGCGACCAGCATGAATTCGTCTTCATTCACAAAACAAGGTTCGCATCCGATCCCAAGTTTGAAGTACAATAGTACACTGGATGCACGAAATCTTAAGCGTTTTTTAATCCTAATCCGTTATTTTAAAAACGAGGTGGAACTGTGAAAATCATGATCGCAGGCGGCGATGGCTTTTGCGGCTGGCCCACGAGTCTGCATCTCGCCGCGCGCGGGCACGAAATTTTAATTGTGGACAATCTCGTTCGTCGCACCTATGACGACGAGTTGAATACGCAATCGCTCACACCGATTGCAAGCCTTGAAGAACGCGTTCGCAGCGTTCGCGAAACAACCTCTTGGTCAATCAACACGCTGATCGGGGATCTTCAGGACTACGATGTCGTAGAGGGTGCGCTGCGCTCGTTTCAACCTGATGCGATCGTTCACTATGCCGAACAACGCTCGGCACCTTACTCGATGATGGATCGCGAACACGCCGTCTACACACAGGTCAACAATGTTGTTGGCACACTGAATCTGCTCTACGGCATCAAAGCGATCTGTCCAGATGCACATTTGATTAAATTGGGCACCATGGGGGAATACGGAACGCCGAATATCGACATTGAAGAAGGGTATCTGCGTGTCGAACACAACGGTCGCACGGATGTGCTGCCTTATCCAAAGCAGCCGTTTTCGATGTACCACTTGAGCAAGGTGCACGACAGCCACAACATCATGTTCGCATGCAAAGCGTGGGGGCTGCGCGCAACGGATCTCAATCAAGGCGTCGTTTATGGCTACCAGACGGATGAGACAAGGCAAAATCCACTTTTTGTCAATCGGCTTGATTACGACCACGTGTTTGGCACCGTGTTGAACCGTTTTTGTGCCCAAGCGGTCATTGGCCACGATCTGACAGTGTACGGTGAAGGCGGTCAAACGCGCGGCTTTCTCGAGATCCGTGACACGGTCCGCTGTATTGAGCTTGCCGCGTTGCACCCGGCAGATCAGGGTGAGTTTCGCGTTTTTAACCAATTTACGGAACAGTTTTCTGTGCTCGAATTGGCAAAGCGTGTGGAAGCAGTCGCACAATCCCTAGGTTTTAATACAAAAATCGCGCACCTTGAAAACCCGCGCGTTGAAAAACAGTCGCACTACTATCATGCAAAACATACAAAATTGATCGATTTGGGCTTGGAACCGCATCTGTTATCGGATACAATGATTACAGAAATGTTACAAGAGGCATATCGCTATCAAGACCGAATTCGCGCTAGTGCATTATTGCCGACCATCACGTGGCGTTAACGCGAGATTGAATCGCAAACGGGCGGGTGTCGCAACGTTTTGAGGAGGGCATCCCGATGAGAATCGCACTCGTGACAGAAACGTTTCTTCCGGCTACAGACGGAATCGTAACGCGTCTCACGCACACCATTCGCAACCTCACCCAAAAAGGGCATGAAGTGCGCGTGTTTGCTCCGGCCGGAAGTGTGTCCTCGTTCTCCGGAGTAGAAGTCACGAGTTTGCCCGGTTTCCCCTACCCCTTTTACCCTGAAAAACGCTTTGCCTGGCCACTTCCGGCGCTCGTCAAACCGTTGCTCGACGCAAAGCCTGACGTGATTCACGCGGCAGGTCCGATCGTGCTCGGCATGGGTGCGGTGCTGATCGCCAAGCGCTGTCACATCCCGCTCGTCGCGTCCTATCACACACACCTTGCTGTCTATGCCAAACGCTACAATGTGCCGTTTCTCGGGCCGGTCAGTTGGTTTTATTTGCGCAATCTGCACAACCTCGCGGACGTCTCACTCGCGACGTCGCATGCGATGGTGCGCGAACTCCGTGAACATGGCTTTCGCCGGATGCGGTACTGGCCGCGCGGTCTTGACCACGCGGCGTTTCAGCCACAGGACACACCGGAAAAAAAGCGTGCATGGTCTTTGCGAGATGACCGATTTACGCTGCTTTATGTCGGACGAATTGCTCACGAAAAAGATTTGCGCACAATCCTTGAGCCGATGAAACTCTTGCCGGAGGCGCATTTGATTCTCGTTGGAGACGGACCGGCGCGCGCCGAACTCACCGTCGATTACGCGTCAGCGAATGTGACGTTCGCGGGTCCGCTTTACGGCCGCGATCTTGCAGAAGCGTATGCCAGCGCGGATCTGTTCGTCTTTCCGTCGGTCACAGAGACGCTTGGGCTCGTCGTGATGGAGGCGATGGCAAGCGGTCTACCGGTGCTTGCGGTAAAGAGCGAACCAACACTTGAACTGCTCAAAGGAGAGCGAAACGGGACGTGGTTTGACGGTGCCGATCCATCCACTTTTATCGCGCAGGTGCGCGCGCTTTCACAGGACGTAGATCGTCTCACCGAGATGACAGCGTTTGGCGTTTTGCGGGCACAACGCTGGAACTGGGATCATGCAACGGATGAATTGATTCGTACGTATGACGCGGCCATCCGGCTCGCCAAATGGAAACGGGCGCGACCAGAGCGTCGCATGGGGGGTGAGCCTGTATGCGTCGAGTGACAAACCAGTACGCAAATTTTCTCCTGGTAGGCGTTTCTAGCGTCTTTGTCGATATCGCAGTTCTCAACGGGCTCTTGCTGTTATCTCCACACGCGAGCGGATGGACGCTCACGCTTGACAACACGCTTAGCGTGATCGCGGCGATCGCAAACAGTTACCTCTTTAACACGCGTATCACCTTTCGCCGCGAAGCCACTGGTCACGTGCGCCAACGCGTACTGTTCATTTTGCAGGCGCTTATCAATATCGCGTTAAACGATCTGGTTTTAAACCAAATGACTTCGATTGCGCTTCAGATGGGCTTTAAACCGCTTTTCGCCACGAACATTGGCAAAGGATTCGCCATGCTCGTCGCGTCAAGCGTCACCTTCTTCCTGTTGCGCACGGTCGTTTTTGCAAAGAAGGGCACTGCAAAAAGCAAATCCGATCAGCGCGCGAATGAAACTCCGTTCACACTTTCGAGTGTGGCGAAAACGACACCCGCCACACAAATTCCGTTGCAGACAGGGATTGTTTCGCCTGTTTTGCTGAACCCCACAGTGCGCGATGAAGACCAGATTGTGTCCGATGTGCGCGAAACGCTTCCAGTTTTTGCTGCAGGTAAGCACTGACGTCGTGCGCTTCATGATTTAACTGCATGGCGCGAAACGTTTCCTGGCGCTTCTCGCCATTTGCAAATGTGATGTAATAGAGTGCAAGTGAAGCGTTCTTTTGAAACCAGCGCTCTGCCGCTTCTGTCGCCGCTTCCCCAATCGCACAGTGATCATTATGCCCGCCGCGTTCCGGGTGAAACGTGAGGACGACCGTCGGCTCTATCTCTTCAAAAATCGCATCAAGCCTTGAGACGAGTTCCGTGCGCGGGATGATCTCAAGCGTCTTGTCGCGATAACCAAGTAGTTTTACACGCGACAGGTTAAGTGCACGCGCCGCTTCTTCCAGTTCACGCTGACGAATTGCCCCGATCGACTCGCGATCACCGATGGGCGGTACGCCCATGCGCCGCCCCATCTCGCCAAGCGTCGCACAAACGAGCGTGACATCCGCGCCAAGGGCTGCATAGCGCGCGAGAATCCCGCCACAGATAAATGTCTCATCATCCGGGTGAGCAAATACTGCGATGACCTTTTCACGGTTCACGTCACGCGCCCTCCCTCTCGCCGTTTTGTCCCATAGAGAGCGGTTGCAAGCTGATGACAAGTGTGCGCGCGAGCCGCTCCCTCTCGTCATACCCCACAAAAAGAACGCGACCTTCCTCCACGCGCGCCTCCGTCACGTCATCCATGTGCAGTATGCCCTGACGGTCGGCAAACTCCAAATACACACGATAAACGCCATCCCCCCGCACGTGATAGCGTTCCAGTTTTACAGCCGCATTTCGGATGTATGCTCCGGGATTCACTTCCATATGTAAAAAGACGAGGTTACCGCACATCGGGTCAAGATGTGCAACAACCTTGTTCAGATCCATCACGTAAAACACTACCTCCTGCCCTCTTACCATGCTTAGAACGCCGAATCATCAATCCGATCGAGCCACACGCGCACAGCACCTGACACCTCTTCGAGACAGCCAGTCGCAAACGGCGACGTCAAGTTTCCAGCGTGCACAAGTTCAGTGAAGGACGCGCTGCCACCTTTACGCGCGATCGCGAGATAATCCGCAAACGCCGCATCCCGTTCGTCGAGGGAGCGTTGCCAATACTGAAACGCGCAAACTTGCGCAAGCGTATAGTCAATGTAGTAAAACGGTGTTCCAAAAATATGTGACTGGATATGCCAGAATCCGCCTCGCTCCAGGTATTCGTTTCCCGCATAATCCCGCGATGGCAAGTATTTTCGTTCAACCGCCCGCCACGCCGACTTGCGTTCTGCGGGTGTGGCGTCAACATTGGCGTAGATAAAGTGTTGAAACTCATCGACTGCAACCCCGTAAGGCAAGAAGGAGAGTGCCCCACTCAGATGGTCAAACTTGTACTTGTCAGTATCCTCCTTAAAGAAAAGATCCATCCACGGCCACGCAAAGAATTCCATACTCATCGAAAAGATCTCGGCCGCTTCAAACGTTGGCCAATAATACTCAGGCATCACTTGTTCTCGGCTCAGGAACACCTGAAGCGCGTGCCCCGCTTCATGAGTCAAAACGTCTACATCTCCAGAGGTTCCGTTGAAATTCGCGAAAATAAACGGCGAGCCATACTGCGGAATGTATGTACAGTATCCGCCAGCCGCTTTACCAGGGCCTGTCACAAGATCCATCAAGTCATTCTCGATCATGAAGTCAAAAAAGGATTTAGTTACATCCGATTGTTCCGCATACATCCGTTTCGCGTAAGCCACCAACTCCTCAGGCGATCCCTTTGGCGTTGGGTTTCCCGTCGCAAACGAAAATGCGCCATCGTAATAGTAGAGCTTATCGAGATGTAAACGAGCCTTTTTTCGCTCTGTGAGCCCCTCAACAATCGGAACAATCTCACGGTGAACTTGATCGCGAAACCTTTTGACATCCTCCTGTGAATAGTCTGTGCGATTCAATCGCGCATAGGACAGCTCCGTAAAACTTGGAAATCCGAGTTTTACTGCAATGCCGTGTCGCAATTTTACGAGTTGGTCATAGATGCTGTCGAATTCTTCTTCGTGCAAAGCCATGAACGCAAACCGCGCCTCACTCGCCGCTTTGCGCAAATCCCGATCCGGAGATTCGGTGTAAGGACCAAACTGCGCGAGGTTTAGTTCCTTGCCGTCGAACGCAATTTTGGCAGAAGCCACGATCTCTTGGTATTTTGTCGTTAGCTCATTCTCTTTTTGCAGATCTTCGAGAACCTCTGGCGAAAACGTTTTGCGCTGAAGCTCCGCGAGCCTAAAGACGCGTTCACCAATCTCTTTTTCAAGCTCTGCGCGATGCGGCGATGTGAGAAGCGCATCGTAAAAGGCGGTCGTAAGCGACTGCATGACAGGGCCGAATTCATCAAAAAAACGTTGTTCATCACGGTAGAACTCGCTGTTCGTATCTGTGCTGTGCCGTATGTAAACAAGATTTCCCATCGAATCAAATGCATCGCGTATTGCGTTTATCGCAGCGATTGCAGTGCGCGCCTCTACGACACTGTTACACGCCCTGAAAGTCTCCAGGCGCTCCTCAAAAAGGTGTTTCGTTTCCTCCATATCAGGCCGTTGATAAAGATACGATGAAAATCCCACACACAATTCCCCCACACCTCAATGTATCTTCACCTCTCATTGTATCGTTTTAAGCTATAAAATCATAGTCTTCACAGCCATGCGACGATTCTTACAAAAATGGCAGAGGGTGCAACGCAGACACCCTCTGCCTCTTGATCAATACACCGGAACGGTCGTGCACTGTGTCGTATAACCCGGCACAAGCAAGAAGAACAGCACAAAGATGATGAGAAATACGACAGCCCAGCGCGTGTATCCGCCGAAAACACCCACGGTAAATTCCCTCCTGGAGTTTGGTGTTTACTACACTCCTAATAGATGCAGGACAAATCTCTTGCGTACGGGCGCACGCCCCCTCTTTTGTGCGCATTTCCACCCAAAAAGCGATGTCTTTCTTTCTGCAGTAAGTCCTTCTCACCACATCTAAAAGCCCTGCACGCGCGATGCATGCAGGGTACGAAGAAGAATGTCTTGCAGTTGGTTGCGAACAATCACCCTAGGAATGCTCGAAGCTCCTGTGTAAGTGCCGGCACCACATCAAAGAGATCGCCGACAATTCCGTAGTCTGCCACTTTGAAGATCGGCGCCTCCGGATCTTTGTTGATTGCGACGATGACCTTTGCGTTTGACATGCCAGCGAGATGTTGGATCGCGCCAGAGATCCCACACGCGATATAGAGATCCGGTGTCACCACTTTTCCGGTCTGCCCAATCTGCATGGAATAGTCACAGTATCCCGCGTCACACGCTCCCCGCGATGCGCCAACCGCCGCGCCGAGAACACTCGCCAGTTCGCGCAAGGGTTCAAACCCTTCTGCACTTTTGACGCCTCGTCCTCCCGAAACGATGATTTTGGCTTCTGTCAGATCAACCCCGCCGCTCACTTTTTTCACTACGTCCTTGATCGTCGACCGCAAATCGTCGACAAAGGATACGTCAAGATTTTTCGCGGTACCACTCGCTTGCGTCGCCTCAGAAACCGGTAGGTTATTAGGCCGGATGGTTACGATCGCCAAATCGCCGGAAATTCCGTTTTTCGTAAACGCTTTTCCCGCATACACTGGTCTTGTGTAAATCACCTGATTGCCCTGAAGCTCAATGCCAATCACGTCAGACACCTGTCCCGCCTTGTAGTGCGCAGCGATCGCTGGTGCGAGATCGCGACCGATGGCAGAGTGGGCAAACAGAACCGTTGATGGTTTTATCGCTTCGATGGCCGCTTGCACAGCCTTGCGATAAAACTCTGGTTGATAAGTGCGCAGGCGTTCATCATCGACGACAAGCACATCATTCGCGCCATGCGATAAGAGCACTTCAGCAAGATCGACAACACCATGCCCGGCAAGCAGCGCGGTGACGCGCCCGCCTTGTGCAATGACTCCTGCGCCATAGAGCGCCTCTAGTGAAACATTTCGCAATGTACTGCCACGCAAATCAGCGACGACTAATACGTCTTGCATTCACGGTCATCCTCTCTCCGTCCTTCGTCCTTCGTCCCGCTACAAAAAACACGCGAAATCAAAGCGCGCAACGCATCAAATCACTTTGCTTGTTTGTCTAAGCTCTCGCACCAATTCGCGGACGCGCTCCGGAGTATCACCCGTCAAAATGCGGCCAGCCCCTTTTTGCGCTGGGATAAACGTCTCTGTCACAGCCACACGCTTCGCAATCGCATTCTCAGCGAGACCGATCCCTGCAACCGTCACGTGCTCTACAGGTTTCTTGCTCGCTTTTCGAATTCCCAGGAGCGACGGATAGCGCGGCTCGTTGAGCCCCTGCTGTGCCGTAAAGAGTGCAGGGAGTTTGACCTCTACAACTTCTGTGTCACCCTCTGCGTCGCGCTCTGCGACGGCGACTGCGCCATCAAACGTGAGTTTGGTAATCGTCGAGACATGGGGCACATCGAGAAGCTGCGCAAGCCTTACTGCCACTTGCGACGAACCGTCGTCCACCGCCTGATTGCCCGCGAGAATGACATCATAGGTGCGCGTGCGAATCACTGCCGCCAACACCTCAGCCGCCGTAAATTCATCGCCAAACGCGGCTGGGTCATCAACAATCACAGCGTCATCCGCACCCATCGCCAGCGCAGTCCGCACCGCCTCTTCAACGCGCGCGGGACCGATCGTGACGACCGTTACCGTTCCCTCCGTTGCCTCTTTGATTTTTAACGCTTCCTCGATCGCGTACTCGTCATATGGATTGATAATCCACTGCACGCCCTCTTCGTTAATCTTTCCATCCGTGAGGGTAATTTTTGCCTCTGTGTCAAACGTCTGTTTCATGCATACGATCACATTCACAAGCGATCACTCCTTACCTTCTCGATCGTAATCATTCCTACCCGTAAGTCCAGTCATGAGAACATCAAAAACAGGATCAATCAACGCTGTCAAATCATACTTTGCACCAGTAAAAATCCATGCATTGACGGTCTCGTCAATCGTTCCAAAGATCATGCGCCGCGCAATTCGCAGATCGAGCTTACTGCGCATTTCACCGCGTACAACACCCATCTCAACAATGCGCGCGACTGTTTGCTGATACGGTCTCATGATCTCCGCGACCTGGGCACGAATTGCCGGGTCTGCCTGGCGGATGTGGACCTGCAGCACAGACGCGAGCGCCGGGTTTTGCCCGAGCGTTTGAAAGTGCGCCTCGATCAGCTTATGCAGCGCCTTAAGCGGCTCCGGATGGTCACCTTCAAGAAGTGTGGAGAGCGTGACAATCTCCCCAATCGTCTCACGCAAGATGGAGACGAGAATGTCCTCTTTGTTCTTAAAATAGAGATAGACCGTTCCATCCGCAACCCCCGCCACGCGCGCGATGCGCGCCACTTGTGCACCGTGATAACCGGATTCCGACATCACTTCCACAGCAGCCGCAAGGATGGTCTGATACTTCGCTCCATCTTTCCGTTGCGCGATCCCTTCCACCCCGCATTCAGCCAGCTCATTTCGAATGAGTATTCATTCATTATTGTAGATAGGCGTTCCCCTCTTGTCAACGGGTTCATGGCGGGTTTAGAGGATCTCACCGCATCCATAGTAAAAACCCGGCGATCAACAAAGATCACAGGGTCATGTTCAAAGATCATTACGTAACGACGGTGAATCAATCACGCTTTTGACTGTGGATCAAACGCGTCACGCAAACCGTCTCCGATAAAGTTAACCGACAAGATCGTCAGTACAATCATTGCCATTGGAGGACCCCAAGCATACGGCTCCGTTGTCAACTGAATGTATCCAGTCGAGGCGTTAAGCATACCTCCCCAAGAAGGAACAGATAAAGGAACGCCTAACCCAAGAAAGGAGAGAGCAGCTTCAAGACCGACGTAGCTCGCGACGGAAAAACTGACGAGGACGATCAAAAAGCTGAGTGTGTTTGGCAGCATGTGCCGAAAAATGATCCGCCAAGAACTGCAACCAATCGTCCGCGCACCGATCACATAGTCCTGTTCGCGCAATTGAAGAAACATACCACGCATCAAACGGGCTGGCCCCGGCCACGCCGTCACTCCGACAACAAAGACAAGAATCCATACACCTTGCACGCTGAAGATCGATTCGAGCGCAAGAACGAGTATCAAAAACGGAAAATTAAGCATGATGTCGACGAAACGCATCATGATGTTGTCAACCCACCCACCAAAAAAACCAGAGATTCCTCCATAAAGCGTACCCAAAAACATGGACATGAACGCCGCCGCGAATGCGACAGTGAGATCAACCCTTCCGCCATAGAGCACCCTCGCCAAATTGTCAAAGCCTGATGCGTCCGTGCCCAGCGGGTGGAGCGCGGTAGGAGGCGAGTCAGTGTTCATGATGTCCGCCGTACTCGGTGAGAACTTTGTCAAAAACGGCGCAAAGATGGTGACCAAGATGATGAGTGAAAGAACAATTACTCCCGCGACTGCGAGTGGGTTTCGAAAAAATCGCTCAAACGCAAGCCTTGTCGGAGATTTACCAACCGTTACCTTTCGCTCTGGTTTCTTCACGGCATGTTGCACAATTTGTGTAGCCACTGGCTCACCTCCTCAATCGTAGCGAATTCTCGGGTCAGAAACAGCGAGTAGAATATCAGCGATCAGATTCCCAATAAGAACGGTTACCGCAAAAACAAGCGTGGAACCAAGAATCAACGGGTAATCATGGCTAAGTGTCGCATTGATCGATAATTCACCCATTCCTGGCCACGTAAAAATTTCTTCGAGAATAATCGCCCCGCCAAACAGCCCCCCAATGTCAAACCCAAACTGCGTGACAAGAGGTATAATTGCGTTTCGCAACACGTGACGGAAAAGAATGCGCGGCGTGCGCAAACCTTTTGCTTTGGCCGTTCGAACAAAATCTGCGACGATCACCTGGAGCGTGTTCCCGCGCGTCAATCGTGTGTAATAGGCGAGCGAAGGAAGGGCGAGCGCCATCGCCGGAAGTACCAAGTGAATAATGTGATCACCTAGAGAGCCCGAATACGACACCCCTGGCGTCACCGTACCTGTCGAAGGGAGTATATTCCATTTAAAAGAAAAAAAGAGCAAGAGGATTAATGCGAAAACAAATCCAGGAATTGAATAAAACAGCACTGCAATAAACGAGGTTGTGATATCAAACCCTTTGTTTGCGCGGTTAGCCTGAAGAACACCAATTGGAATCGAAACAAGAAGGATAATAACCTCCGCAGTGACAGCGAGTAGCAATGTATTCGGAAGTGCTTGACCAATCGCTTGCGATACCGGTTCATTCAGACTCTGTGACATGCCAAGGTTTCCTTGAAAAACGTTACGCAACCAGTCAAAGTACTGAATATAGAGCGGTTGATTCAATCCGTTTTGCGCTTCCAATCTAGCGATTAGCGCAGCCGGGTCTTTCACCTTTGGATTGTAGACGAGCGCCATAAACGCGTTGCCAGGCATCGCGTGCATAAGCAAAAAGACAATCACCGTGATGACGAAGAGTGTCGGAATAAGACCTAACAACCGCCGTACAATGTAAGACGCCATGACGGCTTTTCAACCTCCTCATTTAGCGAAAGGGGCAGCCTGGGCTACCCCTTTCATCGTGGATTCTCTAGGTGTTTACTTCGTCAGATACCACTTGTAGATGAAGAGTGTGCCGTATGGCGAGAAGACAACGCCGTGCAATTTGTTGCTATACACTGTCAGCAGGTCGTCAGAGATCGTGTTATTTGTCGGCAACTGCGTGTTCCAAAGCTGTTGCCATTGGTTGAGCACGCGTTGGCGATACGCCGGATTGTACGCGGCGGCACTCGCCTGCTCTGCGAGAAGCTTGTCGTTTTGTTTTAGCACGCTCACCGGCTGTGTCCAGTCTTGGGTCGTCGTGTTAAACGTGGCGTTTGAGAGCCACAAACCACGCGGATCTTGGGGACCGCTTCCCAAGTTCCAGGCTTCAAGGAAGCCTTGAATCGGCTGCTTGCCATTTGTATCGTTATTCAATTCGTTAAGCTGTTGCTCAAAGGAGATCGGCGCATTCAGCTTCAGGTTGATGTGCACCGCATTCATGAATTGCTTCATGAACTCTGCCTGCGTTTGAAGCAACGAATCTCCAGACGCGTACGTCAGCGTCGGCGTAAATGGGCGGCCGCCCGGGGTCGTTCTCCAACCGTTCTTGCCGATCTTGAAGCCTGCCTCATTCAGGAGTTTGTTTGCAAGCGTTGGGTTGTACTTATAGGAGTTTGCGAGTGCTTTATCCGCATAGCTGTTCGCGGATGGGAAAGGACCGTTGACAACGGTAGCGTAACCCTTGTCGAGCGCCTGAACGAGTGCCGGACGGTTCAGCGCATACTCGACAGCCTGACGGAATTTCACATTGCTGAACTCTTTTCCATACACCGCGTTGTTCAAGCGCCAGCCAAGGAAGTCATAGCTGTTTTGCGGCGTCACGTTCGTCGCGAGCCCAGGTGCATTCTTCAATTTATTAAAGTCTGTTGCATGGACTGCTGCAATCGATACTTGACCAGATACGAGGTCGCCGCTCACAACGTCAGGAGAAACGACTTTCCAAATGTTGAAGGCGATATGCGGTTTGCCAAACACGTAGTAAGGGTTGGCCTTCATCGTCACCGATTGGTTTGGCACGATCTGCGTGATCGTAAACGGTCCATCGCCAATCGTCGGCTGCTTGTTGAATGCAGACGTCGACCATTTCGACATCGGTATCTTGCCGAGAATAAATGTCGGGAGTGGTGTGATGAATTGGAGATTGGAGCCCAAGTTTGTCGGATCGACCGTCGTTTGTGTGATTGAAAACTCCGTCGGACTGATGATCTTGAATCCACTAGGCGTCGTGCCGTCAGGCAGCGGTTTTTGTGCGCCAACGATGCTGCTCACGATGTAGTTATAAGCGCCGTTGTCTTTATTGTTGTAAGACTGCGAGGCGAGCCAGTCAACGCCAAGTTCGACGTCTTTTGATGTGACGTGGATTCCGTTTGACCATTTGGCGTTAGGATTAATCTTAAAGTACGTGGTCTTTAAGTTCTTCGAGAACCACCATTTTTGCACAATATCGCCGATCAATTGGTTGTTCGCATTGATCGTCAAGATCGGATCGAACATGAGTCCTGTCACATTCTGGTTATACGCGGAAGAGTCCAAAAGTGGGATAAAGTTTACGCCAAACGAAGAAGGCACGGTCTGCACGAGCGTTCCGCCGTTCGGGATTGCTGCATGCTTCGCTGCGTGTTTTGCGACAGGTTTTGTCGCGGCGAATGCGCCGGTACCTGCGAGCCCTGCCAAGAGTCCGGAAAGTGTTACAACTGCTGCAGCCGAAAACATGGCTGTGCGTTTATTCATTTGTGTTACCCCCTTTTCATATGCGCCTCTGCGGCGTGAAGCATTTTGCCCTGCGTCTTACGCGTAGAGGTGGCACGCCACAAGCTGGCCATCTCCGTATGCGGTAAGCTCAGGTCGCTGACTCTTGCACACATCCATCACCTTGGGACAGCGCGTGTGAAACGCGCAACCCGAGGGTGGATTGGCAGGACTCGGAACATCTCCTGCGAGCACGATGCGATCACGGGTTACGTTTCGCTTCGGTTCGGGCGCCGCAGAGAGCAGCGCCTGCGTGTACGGGTGGAGCGGTTGACTGTAGAGTTTCGCCTTGTCAGCGAGTTCCACCATCCGTCCGAGGTACATCACCCCCACGCGATCGCTGACGTGTTTCACGACAGCGAGGTTGTGAGAGATAAACACATAAGAGAGTCCAAACTCCTTGCGGAGGTCAGCCAACAGGTTTAAGATCTGCGCTTGAATCGAAACGTCAAGTGCAGAAACAGCTTCATCAGCGACAATCAACTTGGGCTTCAGGGCGAGCGCTCTCGCGATCGCAATCCGTTGCCGTTGACCACCAGAAAATTCGTGAGGAAAACGCAATCGCGCCTCCGGAGAAAGTCCGACAACTTGAAGCAATCGCTCCACTTCATCGCGAATCTGTTCGCGCGTCCCCTTCTTGTTGACAATCAGCGGTTCAGCAACCAGCGCGCCGACGCTCATCCGCGGATTGAGTGATGAATAAGGATCCTGAAACACCATCTGGAAATCCTGGCGCATTTCGCGCAAAGCGCGCCCAGACAATTTCGTGATATCGCGGCCGTCAAAACGAATGGTACCCGCCGTAGGATCCAAGATCTTCATGATCACACGGCCTGTCGTTGATTTGCCGCAACCAGACTCACCGACAAGACCCAACGTTTCACCCTTGCGCAGCGTAAATGAAATATCGTCAACCGCTTTGACCGCGCCAATCGTTCGGCGCAGCACGCCACCCGTAATCGGAAAATACTTTTTCACACCTGTGAGTTCTAAAAGAATGTCGCTCTGAGGTGTGTGGTTCGCGTCCATCTGCCGTTCTGCAACACTCACACGGATTCCCCCTCTCCCCTAATTTCCTGCCGCTATGCGCGTATCGCAAGGCGACATGGCTTTCCACACAATCGTCTCACTCGCGCACCACCACAGGCCGCGCTATACCGCGAGCGTGCAACGCACGCTGTGCCCTTTGCGCAACTCGCGCAGCTCTGGCATCTTCTCGCGACACGACGACTCTACGAGCGAACAGCGATCTGCGAAGCGACAGCCCTCGGGGAAGTTCGCCGCACTCGGCACGGTTCCCGGAATCGCCGTCAACCGCTCCCGCTCTTCGTCAATTACAGGGATTGACTCAAGCAGCGCGCGCGTATAGGGGTGCAGTGGCTCTTCAAACACAGAATCCGCAGATCCCGACTCCACAACCTGACCGCCATACATCACAACCATATCGTCCGCCATCTCAGCGATGACGCCGAGATCGTGCGTAATCAAGATAATTGCCGTGCCTGTGCGATTTTTAAGTTCGCGCATCAGGTCGAGCACCTGCGCCTGAATCGTCACATCAAGCGCTGTCGTCGGTTCGTCGGCGATCAACAGCGTCGGCTGGCACGCCATCGCCATCGCGATCATCGCGCGTTGTCTCATTCCGCCCGATAACTGGTGAGGATACTCATTGACAATCTGTTCGGCGCGCGGGAATCCGACATTTTTCAAAAGCTCCACCGCATGCTTTTTCGCTTCGGCTTTATTCATCCCGCGATGCCGCGTCAAGACCTCTCCAATTTGTTCGCCGATTTTTAACACGGGGTTGAGTGCTGTCATCGGTTCTTGGAAGATCATTCCGATTTGATTGCCGCGAATATTCGTCATTTCCCGTTCAGTGAGTTTTAAAAGGTTTTTCCCGTCTAAGAGAATTTCTCCGTCGACAATTTGCCCTTGAGGTCCAGGCACGAGGCGCATGATCGATAAGGAAGTCATGCTTTTACCGCTGCCTGACTCTCCAACAATTCCCAAGACCTTGCCTCGCTCGACCGAAAAGTCGACACCGTCGACCGCTCGGACGCGACTCGTTCGACTGATAAAATGTGTTTTCAGATTGCGAACTTCAAGCAATGGCGTCGACACGGGGCACCCCCTGCAATTTGACATTTATGGTGCATACATACTGGCAGAGAGGCGAGCAAGGAACACTTGGAAAATTCGGCCAATATCCTTACAAATTCTCCACACCAAAGACACAAAGACTTAACAAACACTACAAGATACATATAGGAGACTTGCCTCAAAAAGTCAATGCCTTCGTGAAAAACAGCGCTAAATGTACGAATGACCGTGAATATCATGTCGCTTCTTGAATATTACGCTAACACACCCTTGACTTAAAGCGAATGAAAAATATATGTAAAAAGATTGTAACTGTATACGAGGGTTATCCATGTGTCCGTAATACACGCACACACAATCGTATAATAAACCGCCCTTTAGGGCGGTTTATACAGATCTGCACAGGTGTCCCAGTGTGTATCAGCGCGCGCGTGTGAACTGTACTACGAGGGAACATTGGCGAGTTTGGGATACGTGAATCAATGCGACGCCGATAACGCGTCTGTGGCGGCGGGGCTTTCGACACTCATCCGATTTGAATACTCGGCCGGAACCGACTCAAGCCGCACGATTTCAGCAAGTGAGATCTTGTTTAACGCCATAGAAATCGACTCGTAGAGACGAAGCCACACGCTTCGCGTATGGCAGCGCGACGCTTTCACGCAGAACTCTTCTGCGACTGCATCGACATCTCCCACACACGCCATAGGGGCAAGGTTGCCTTCAAGAATTTGGATGAGCTGCCCCATCGAGATCTCCTCTGCCGGCTTTGCCAATCGATAACCGCCTGACGCACCACGCACGCTTTGAACGATGCCTTCCTTACGAAGCGTTCCGAATATCTGATCAAGAAACGCCTCGGGAATCTCTTCAAACGATGCAATCTCGCGAAGCGGCACAGCGCGCCCCGAACGGTCCGACATATCGCAAAGTGTCACGATCGCGCGCAATCCGTATTCTGTTCTCATGGACACTTTCACACCGTTCACTCCTCGCTCCATGGGTGTGTTTCTGCATGACCAGAGATGTCGTCAATCAAAAAACGGACAACCCATTAAACCTCAAGCACAATCTGTCCGTCCACGACGGATGTCCGATACGTCTTGAGTCCCGTAATTGCAGGGAAAGCGAGCGCCTTTCCCGTCCTTGCATCGAACTTCCCTCCGTGTTTTGGGCAACAGATGACGTTTCCCTCAAGCCATCCGCCACTCAAATTGACAAGCGCATGTGTGCACACGTCACTCGTTGCGAATACGCCATCCTCAAGACGCACCAAAAGGATATCCTTTTGATCCACCGTCACTTTGCAGAACGTTCCTACCTCAAGCTCTTCAAGCGGTTTGACTGTCACTGTACGCATTAACCGATCGAACCTTCCATCTCAAATTTAATGAGACGATTCATCTCCACCGCGTACTCCATCGGCAGTTCCTTCGTAAACGGTTCAATAAAGCCCATGACGATCATCCGCGTTGCCTCTTCTTCTGGAATTCCCCGACTTCTCAAATAAAAGAGTTGTTCCTCACTGACACGGGAGACGGTTGCTTCATGTTCAAGCGTTACTGACTCATTCAAAATCTCGTTGTATGGAATCGTGTCAGACGTCGACTCCTTGTCAAGAATCAGCGTATCACACTTAATATTTGATTTGGATCGGTCAGCATCCGGAGAAAAGTGTGCCAAACCGCGGTACGTTGTCTTTCCACCGTGCTTGCTGATCGATTTTGAGATGATTGTCGACGTGCAGTCAGGCGCGGCGTGAACAACCTTCGCCCCTGCATCCTGATGCTGCCCGGCGCCTGCCACCGCAATCGAGAGCACCGTCCCTTTGGCGCGCGGCCCGAGCATGTAGATTGCCGGGTACTTCATCGTCAGTTTCGATCCGATATTTCCGTCAATCCACTCCATCGTCGCGTCTTCATACGCGACCGCCCGCTTCGTGACGAGATTGTAGATGTTCGGCGCCCAGTTTTGAATCGTCGTGTAGCGCGCCCGCGCGCGATCTTTCACAATAATTTCAACGACTGCGCTATGCAACGAGTTCGTGCTGTAAATCGGCGCGGTGCACCCCTCGACGTAGTGCACAAAACTGTCGTCATCCGCAATGATCAACGTCCGCTCAAACTGTCCCATATTCTCGGAGTTGATGCGGAAATACGCTTGAAGTGGAACCTCACAGCGCACACCTTTTGGAATATAGATGAAACTACCACCACTCCAGACCGCCGAGTTGAGCGCCGCAAACTTGTTATCCTCCGGTGGGATGATCGTGCCGAAGTAGGATTTGAAAATTTCCGGATGATCGCGCAGCGCCGAGTCGGTATCCGTGAAAATGACTCCCAGATCAGAGAGTTCCTTTTGCATCGAGTGATACACAACTTCTGACTCGTACTGCGCTGAGACGCCCGCTAAAAACTTGCGCTCCGCCTCAGGAATTCCCAAGCGATCAAACGTGTTCTTGATCTCTTCAGGGACTTCCTCCCACGTTTTTCCTTGACGTTCGGACGGCTTCACATAGTACGTGATCTCGTCAAAATCAAGCGACCCGAGATCTCCACCCCAGTTGGGCATCGGCTTATTGTTAAAAATCTCAAGAGAACGCAACCGAAAATCGGTCATCCACCCCGGTTCGTTCTTCATCGACGAAATTTCTTCGACCACTTTCTTGCTAAGCCCCTTGTTAAAACGGACGACCGAAACATCCTTATCGATAAAACCGTATTGGTACTCAGAGAGCTCCGGCACCTTCTGACTCATCGTAACCCCTCCTAGTGTGAAACTCCTTACTTGCACTTCATCAGTTAGTTCGTCACGTATTCGGATTTTCGCTTATTCTGCGAGAGAGGACGCACTGCGCTCAAGCGCATTCCAGGAAAGCGTGGCACATTTGATGCGCGCCGGAAACTTAGAGACGCCGCCGAGGGATTCCAAATCGCCGAGCAAATCCTCGTCAACTTCCTGGCCCTTCATTAACTTGCGAAACTCAGTTGAAAGGGCGAGTGCCTCAGGAAGCGATTTACCTTTGACAGCCTCTGTCATCATCGATGCGGACGCCATGCTGATCGAGCACCCCGTACCCGAGAAACGCACGTCTTCAACGACGCCATCCTTCACTTGAAGCTGAAGCGTAATCTCGTCGCCACAGGTTGGATTTTTTAGATCGATCGAGATGACGTCACCTTCCATCGAACCCTTATTGCGCGGATGCATGTAGTGGTCCATGATGACCTGCCGATACAGTTCATCCAATTGCATGACTGAAAAACTCCTTTGCCATCGTTAGGGCGCTCATCAATACGTCGATATCCTGCTCTGTGTTATACACGTAAAAGCTTACCCTCGCTGTCGCCGACTGTTTGAGCCAGCGCATGAGTGGTTGCGCACAGTGGTGACCAGCGCGGATCGCGACGCCCTCCGCGTCAAGCGCCGTCGAAAGATCGTGCGGATGCACACCCCGCAGATTGAACGTGACGAGCGCCCCCCGCTCACCCGCCGGGCCATACACCTCGATCTCTTCCATCTCCCGTAACCGATCGTATGCATACGACGTGAGCGCGACATCCCGCTCATGGATGGCCGAAAGCCCGATCTCCTTCAAATAATCAATCGCCGCAGAGAGCCCCACCGCACCCGCGATGATCGGCGTCCCCCCTTCAAAGCGATAGGGCACTTCCTTAAAGGTCGACTCGTACAATTCGACGACCTCAATCATTTCACCGCCAAAGTGAATCGGCTCCATCTGCTCTAACACTTCGCGTTTTCCATAGAGCACGCCAATTCCTGTCGGCCCCATCATCTTGTGACCTGAAAACGCGAGAAAATCACAGTCGAGCGCCTGTACGTCGACCGGCATGTGCGGTACGCTTTGTGCGCCGTCCACGACGAGAATCGCGCCGTGGCGATGGGCAATTTTTGCGATCTCTCCGATCGGATTGATCGTGCCAAGCACGTTTGACACGTGCACCATCGCGACGATCTTTGTGCGCGCCGTGATCGCCTTTTCCACATCGCCAAGTTCAATCGTGCCATCCGTCTGAAGCGGAAGATACGTGAGCGTCGCCCCGGTCGCCTTGGCCACCTGTTGCCAAGGGATCAAGTTGCTGTGATGTTCCATCGGCGTGATGATAATCTCGTCACCCGGCTTCAGGCGCGGTCTAGCGTAACCGTGCGCCACCATGTTCAGGCTCTCCGTCGTGCCGCGCGTAAACACGATCTGCTCGTCGCGCTTCGCATTTATAAACTTTGCCACATTGCTGCGCGCGGCCTCATACGCATCCGTTGCGCGCGAGCCAAGCGTATGCACGCCGCGGTGCACATTCGCGTTGCTTGTCTCGTAATACGTTTTCATCGCGTCGATCACCTGACGCGGTTTTTGTGAAGTCGCCGCGCTGTCCAGATACACCAGCGGTTTCCCGTTGATGGACTCCTTCAAGATTGGAAAATCCTTGCGAATCATCGAAAGATCCATCTCAGACAAGCTTCCTCTCCAGGACAGATTCGACCGCGCGCCGCACACCGTCCAGCGGAAGTTCGGCAAGAACCGGATCAATAAACCCCCACACAATCATGCGCTTGGCGGTCGCTTCACTCAGTCCGCGCGACATCAAGTAGAACAGTTGATCTTCATTGATTTGCCCGACGGACGCGGCATGCCCACACTTCACATCGTTCTCGTCAATCAGGAGCATAGGAATCGCGTCCGCTCGGCTCTCTGGCGAAAGCATCAACAGTTTTTCTGCCTGCTGTCCGTTTGCTCCGCTCGCCCCTTTGAGAATTTGTGTAACGCCCCGATATACCGCATTCGCCTGATCTTGCATCACACCGCGCGCTGTCGTATCGCTCTCACTAAACTTCCCGATATGCACCATTTTCGATGTGATGTCCATGTGTGAGCGACCGCTGCCAAGCGCAATCGCGTGGCTCGTGCTCGAACTTCCTTCACCAACCAGGCGCGAACCAAATTCGACGACTGAGTACCCGTCGCCAATCTCGCCGAGCACCCACTGGACATTTGCGCTTCGCGCAACACTCGCGCGCCGCAACACGATCCCTGTTGTATCCTTTGAAAACTCGTGAATCGTACCCACGCGCACCGAGGCGCCTTGTTTTGCCACCACTTCAGTGACACCGACGTGAAGGTCTTCTGAAATGTCCGCCTCCGTCAGATATGCGTCTAGAAACGTCACCTGACTCTGCTCTTCCGCAATGATCAAGTTTCGAGGAAAGGTGCCGTATCCCCCTTGCGTCGTCACCGCGATCAACTGAATCGGTTGAGCTAGCACTGCGTTTCTCGGGAGATAAACGAACGCGCCGTTTCGAAAAAGCGCTGTGTTCAATGCGATCAACTGATTCTCATCCATGGAAACGACCGTTCCGAGATACCGCTCGACAAGCGCCGTATGCTCCATAAGCGCCGTCTTCAAATCGGTCACAATCACACCAGAGGACGTGAGGCCGCGCGTTTTTGCGACATGCCCATCCACCAACACGATCAGTGGGTGTTCGTCACCCGCGCCGATCATCTCTGCGACGAGCGCTTCCCACGCACCTGGCGCAGGCGCTGACTCGACGCGAAATGCGCTAAGTGAACGGTGTACCAAATTGCTTCGCTCAAACGTTGGTACCGGGAGCGTCTCGTACTGCGCAAAAGCGTTTGCGCGAAAGCGAGCGATTCCTTCCGACTCAGACGCATCCCGCGCCGTCTGAAAAATCGCCTCTGCGCGTGCGCTCTGCGATAACGTATCCTTCATCTCGCTCACCCCTTACACATTCACCGATTCGGTCTCATCTTCGATGCCCAGTTCATCTTTAAGCCAGTCGTAGCCGCGCGCCTCGAGTTCTTCCGCAAGTTCGCGCGTTCCGGAGCGAACAATGCGCCCCTGCATCATGACATGCACGTGATCCGGCACGATGTACTGTAAAAGACGTTGGTAGTGCGTGATGATCAAAAGGCCAAATGCAGGTCCGCGCAAGGCGTTTACACCGTCTGCGACGATGCGCAGTGCATCGATGTCAAGCCCTGAGTCGATCTCGTCAAGAATCGCGATCCGCGGTTCAAGAACGGACATCTGAAGAATCTCATTGCGCTTTTTCTCGCCGCCTGAGAAACCTTCATTGAGATAGCGTTCGGCAAATGCTGTATCGATGCTGAGCGATTTCATTTTATTTTGCAGTTCGCGATGAAACTTGAGAACGGGTATCTCGTTACCCTCTCCACGTTTGGCATTTAGCGCCATGCGCATAAAGTTTGCGTTGCTCACACCCGCAATCTCGCTGGGATACTGCATCGCGAGAAACAGGCCATTTCGCGCGCGCTCATCAACGCTCATCTCAAGCAGATCTTCGCCATCTAATGAGACCGTGCCGCTCGTCACTTCGTATTTTGGATGCCCCATCAAAGAAGAAGCAAGCGTACTTTTTCCCGTACCGTTTGGGCCCATGATCGCGTGGACTTCGCCACCGCGCACCGTGAGATTGACCCCTTTCAAAATCTCTTTGCCCTCTACTGAGGCGCGCAATTCATTAATTTTCAACTCAGGCACTGAAGCCATGTAACCATCCCCCTGTACACGCAACCATTGCGACGCGATATCTTGTTTAAAGTCGACTAATTTAGTCATGTTTATGCTATCACACCCACACAAAATTGCAAGATCACAGTCTCCTCTGAAAGCTGGCAAACGCACACCTGCATCGAATGTCTAGAAATTGTCAAAAAGCCCTGCCACGCAATCCGTGTGGCAGGGCTTTTGAGCGGTGCGTCTAGAAAAGGTACCGCATCACCGTTTTCGCTTCATCCGACATCATGTCCTTGTTCCACGGTGGATCAAACGTCAAATCGATCTCAACTTCAGGAACACCGAGCTCCTTTACTTTACGCACGACATCCCCCTGCAGTTCTTCCATTGCA
Organism: Ferroacidibacillus organovorans; assembly: GCF_001642725.1. Taxonomy (GTDB): domain Bacteria; phylum Bacillota; class Bacilli; order Alicyclobacillales; family SLC66; genus Ferroacidibacillus; species Ferroacidibacillus organovorans. The sequence goes on along the minus strand of NZ_LSUQ01000001.1, from coordinate 36,098 downwards.
GGACACCCCATCGTCGTCAGGGTCATTCTTACTGTGACCTTCTCTTCTTCAATCTTTACGCCATAGATCATGCCCAGATTGACCACATCGATCTGGATCTCCGGGTCGAGCACATCTTTTAATTGCTCATAGATCGCTTCTTCGGTCACCATCGATCATCACCCCTTTATCGCCATGCGTCTATCGTACACGCTCGCGATCCGCCATGTCTAGCGCACCGTTTCCAGATCTTGCGTGTTGGCACGTCTTCCATTGGCTCGTACACTAGCAACGAAAGGATTTCTGCGAGATTATGCGCATTCCTTCATAGACGAAAAAGGGAGACACTATGAACGATAAGCTCATCTATCGCCTATCGGGTGTGATCACCCTTACTCTGCTGCTCGCCGTCTCTACCTCTACACGCGCGTATTCATTCATTGAAAGCGCCCGTGCGCTTCCCACGCGCACGATTGACACGACAGCCCGCCAGATGCAAAAAGCAACCGTCGCGCCAGATGCGCCGCCAAACGTTACATACGCGCTCATCACGAGTCGTTTACAAAACGCGCCGGCCATACAAACCAATACGCTCGTGAGTGTCACAGCGACGACCGCGCAAACCTTTTCGTTTCAAAACGCGGGTCAGACGGTCACGGCTCCGCTTTCTGACGCCCGTTTATTTACCGTCAAAACCGGAATCATACAGCCTGTGAATAAAATCAATGGAGAAATTGTGCTCGGTTTCGACGATCCGTATGCACTGACAGACACCGGAAGCGCCGGTTATCCGATCTCCGTCTATGCGCCGATGGTTTATAATGTAACTTCACAAAACGGCACAGTCTCTGACCAACTCTCGGCCCAAGCGGTGCAGATTGCGCACGCGCACGGAGAACAGGTATGGCCAATTGTCGATTCAGGTTTCAATCCGGCGCGTACCACAGCACTTCTTGAGAGTCCGACCGCACAGGCGAATTTCCTCTCGACCATCCTCGCTGACGTCGCCCGAGACCACGTGGATGGCATCAACCTCGACTTTGAGGATATGATTCCATCTGATTCGCCACGCCTCACCCAATTGACAAAAAATCTGGCGACACTCCTTCACGCCATGGGAAAAACGATCAGTGTTGACGTGTCCGTTCCTTCAAGCGACCCGAACTGGGGCCTCGTCTACAACCGTCCAGCCCTCGCCGCCATCGCCGACAACTTGGTCGTGATGACCTACGATCAATACTACGCGGGTGACCCATTTTCAGGACCAGTGGCAGGCATCCCCTGGATGATGCAAGAACTTCAAAAAACCGCACAAGGGGGTGTGCCAAAGGCAAAGATTCTCGCGGGCATCCCGTTTTATACGAGGCTGTGGTCTGGCAGTCCTGGCAATTTTTCTTCCACAGCGCTCTCCCTGTCGCAGGAAGCGAGCATAAAAAACAGTCACCCCGCATCGCTGCGAAATGACCCGACATCAGGGCTTACCGTCGACACGTTTCACGTCGGCGCGCAAACCCAGTGGATGTGGCTTGAGACGACAAGCTCTCTGCGCGAACGCGCCGCCATGACAACCGCTGCCGGATACGGCGGTGTCGCAATCTGGCAATTGGGGCTCGGCAATGCGAGCGACGTCTCCGCAATTCTCTCAGGCGTCGGGGGGTGAATCTTCCTCTGCGGCAAGCCGCACGGTTTTTCGAATGATACGCCGCGTCCCCCGCTGGGACGCGGTTTCGTCTTTTATGGGCGCCTCTTTTAATGCACCGAGTTCTCGCCGAATGCGATCAAGATCAGACGGCGCAATCCGCGCAGCCTCTCCCGCATAAAAAAAGGTTTCAGCGGACAGCGAACGCATTTCTTGGAGACGAACGAGTGCCACCCGCACGTCTTCTTTGCGCACCTGAAACATCCCCGCAACATCATCGATGGTAAACCGTTTCGTCACAATCTCACCTGCTTTTTTTCTTTCCCAATCGTCACCCGTTTTGCTCTTCACGAGGACAAACTCTATACTACAGAAAACGTGTGCCGCGTGTCACGAACGCTCTGCGTTACACGAACGCTCTGCGTTACACGAACGCTCTGCGTTACACGAACGCTCTGCGTTACACGAACGCTCTGCGTTACACGAACCGCCATGTGCGCCTCGCGCGCACGCACGGGTTGATCCGTGAAATCCCTTTGAAATCTCTCTATGCAAGGAGTGCATCTGTGAACGTTACCGGGATCATTGATATCGGTTCAAACTCCATGCGTCTCTCGATCATTGCTTCCTTGCAAAGTGGCGCCTATTACGTGCTTGATGAACAGAAGGCATCTCCGCGACTCAGCCAACAGATCAAGCGTGATGGAGCGATCGCAGAGGATGCCATTCGCGACCTGATCGAGAAACTACAAGGTTTCATCGGACTTTGCCGCGCCCACCACGCCACACGCATCGAAGCCGTGGGAACCGCCGCTTTACGTGCAGCCAAGAACCGCGCAGAGATCGTCGAGCGCATTGAGCGCGAGACCGGGATTCACGTCGAAGTCATCCCTGGCGTCGAAGAAGCCGCGCTCGGTTTTAGCGCGGTGGCCAACACCATGAAGCTTTGTGATGCGCTGCTCGTCGACATTGGCGGCGGCAGCACCGAAGTCACCCTTGTCAGGAGCGGAGCGGCTATCGCGTCACACTCCTTTCCCATTGGCGCAGTCACCGCGAATCGCGATCTAGGTCAACTGTCTCGCGAGCAAATGATGCAGCGCATCCAAACCCTTTTCCCGCAGGTGGAACTACTCACGCAGGCGAAGAACATGGAACTGATCGGGATCGGCGGCACCATCCGCACGATTGCGCGCGTCCACCAAGGACTCAGCGGCTACCCCCTCGCGCTTACGCATAATTATTTCATGCAGCAAACAGATGTCGAGGAAACGGTTGCCTACCTGGGTGACATACCGCTCGCCCGGCGCAAAAAGGTGGAGGGACTCTCTAAAGACCGCGCCGATCTGATCGTTCCCGGCGGTATGATTCTCCTCAGCCTCATGCGCTATACCGCGTCCTCCGTGCTGCGCATCAGCGGCCGCGGGCTGCGCGACGGGACATTTTTTACACGCGTCTTAGGCACTGACAACGGTCTGCTTACCGAAGGCGTTCTTGAGACAAGCGTCCACAATCTGCTCGAACGCTGTCGCGTTCCAATCGATCACGCAAAAACCGTGACACACTTGGCACTCGCCATTGCAACGCCGCTTTGCGAGCGAGGTGATCTTGATCCTGCGCGGCTCCACCTGCTCTATGCGGCCGCTATGCTCCATCGTGTCGGGATTCACATTCACTATTATGATTTTGACCGCCACACCTTTTATTTGATCTTAAACGGCACCCTTTATGGACTTACGCATCGCGAACTGTTGATGGTCGCGGCAGCCGCCTCCTACAAGGGACGCAACAGGACACGGAAGCAGTGTGCGCCGTTTCGCACTTTGCTCAGTGAAGACGATCTTACAGAAATCACAAAAATCGGCGTGATTGTCCGCCTTGCCGAAGCGCTTGATCGCCGCCACGAAAAGCGCGTTTCGGCGGTTCGACTGAAGACCGAAAAGAAACAGGCTGTCCTTTACGTGCACGCGGACGAAGGCGATCTTGAGTATCAGGCGGCAAATGATTTGCTTCCACTCTTTCGCAAAGCGTTTGGATTCCCGCTTTCCATCTCATCAGAAAAAGGAGCACCGTAACGATATGCGACTAAAAAAAGCACGTGGACTCGGCCGCAGCATGCATTATCCGGGGAGACTTTTTATTGTAGAAGGAAACGACGGCTCAGGAAAAAGCACGCAAATTTACTTGTTGAAACGTTGGCTCGAAGACCGCGGATACCCTGTCTTTTTTACAGAGTGGAATTCCAGTGAACTCATCAAATCGGCGAATAAAAAGGCGAAGAAAAAGAATTTGTTGACGCCAACGACGTTCAGTCTGATTCACGCGTGCGATTTTGCCGACCGTTATGAAAAGATGATGCTACCCTATTTGCGCGCAGGTTACATCGTCCTTGCTGACCGCTATGTATACACCGCGTATGCGCGTGACATGGCGCGCGGGTGTGACCCGGACTGGGTAAAGAACATGTATGGATTCGCGGTCAAACCAACGGTCAGCTTTTATTTCCAGACACCGCTCGCCGTTTCGCTCGATCGCATCTTGAGTGGGCGTCCACAGTTAAAATACCATGAGGCGGGTCTCGATCTCGGTCTCTCGACCGACCCCATCGAGAGCTTCAAGTTGTTTCAGGGAAAAATCAAGGATCACTATGACGCGATGATCGATGAGGAGCATTTTACGGTCGTCGACGCGACAAAACCGATTGAAGAACAACAGCGCATCGTGCGCGAGATCGTCGAGAAGCATCTGACGGATTATGAACTTCCCTATCATTTAACCACGCGATAAGCAAAGACGAGAGGAGCGCTACGGTGATGGATGAGTCGAAGAAAACCTACTACGGCGCAGGTCTCCCCTATCTGAAGGATGAGACGTACGCCGGAAAGCTGATTGTGATCGAAGGCGCCGACTGTTCAGGGCGATCGACCCAGGCATTTTTATTAAAACAGTGGCTCGAGTATGAAGGACACGCGGTCATGGACACAGGGATCAAGCGTTCCACCCTCGTCAGCGGTGTTATCGATCAAGCAAAAGAGGGCAATGTCCTTGGCAAGACGACACTCAGCCTGCTTTACGCGACCGATTTTGCAGATCAATTGGAAAACAAGATCATTCCGGCGCTTCGGGCAGGATTTATCGTGCTTGCGGATCGTTACATATTTACGCTGATGGTTCGCGACGCCGTGCGTGGCGCCGATCCTGACTGGCTAGAAGAGCTGTTTGGCTTTGCGCGCATTCCGGATCTCACGTTTTATTTGCATATGACACCCGAAGTGTTGCTGCATCGCCATTTTCAAAAACGCGGCGTTCTCGATTACTGGGAATCTGGCATGGACCTCTCTTTGTCGACGGACATGTTTGAAAGCTTTCATCGCTATCAGTCTCTTTGCGCACAGCAGTTTGAAGAACTGGCAGAAGACTATCATTTTGTTACACTTGACGGCACACGCGCGATTGAAGAGGTGCAGGAGACCCTGCGCACGCACGTCTCACGCCTGATTCGCAAATGAAAGATCCCACTTCGGTCGCTCTGTCACTCGCAAAATACAAACATGACGCGCTGCGCGCGATGAACCATTTTCAAACCGATCGCGCGCACTGCATGCGCGTCGCCTCGTTCGCGCAAACGCTCTATCTCGGCATGCGTGGCGAAGCGGCGCAGCAAGCCGCCCAATTAACACTCGAATTGGCTGGCTATCTCCATGATGTGGGGCATTCCATAAATTCGCGAAACCATCACAAGCACTCCCGCTACATCGTCCGACACGCGCGCGAGACGGCCACGTGGGATGCGACACTCAAAGAGGATGTCGCAACATTGTGTTTCTATCACAGGCGCAGCGTTAAACCTTCTTGGATCGACAAAATTGGCAGAGCGCGCGACCTGCTCGCCTGTTGCGCATGCCTGCGCGTCGCCGACGGTCTCGACAGATCACATCTCGGGACGGCCGTCCTTCACGAGATCAAGCGCACCTCCCGCGAGGTCACACTCGTTGTGAGCGGACTCTCACCTGACGATGTAGATCATCTGTTAAAAAAGAAAGCGGATTTTTGGCAGATCGCGTTTGCTCAAAAGCTGACGTTGCATTTGCGCGACGCGACATAGAGTACAGATCCAAGTACAAATCCGAAAATCGGCGCGTAGATCGACCGCGCCCCAAAAAAGTGAGCGATCCCTGGATCACTGTGAAACATCACGCCCGCCGTGCACGCGAGAACGCCTGCCCCAATCCATCGCAGAATCGCCAAACGCGCCATCAGCCTGGCAATCAAAGAACTGGCAAACATCAAAAGAGAAATACTCACTAAAAGACCGAGCGCCGTCATCACTGCATTGCCCTGCGCAATTCCCGCCACCGCCACCACATTATCTGCACTCATTGTGAGATCGGCGATTAGAATGGTTGCGACCGTTGACAGAACGCCGCGCTTTGTTTGCTCGTCAGACGCTACTTTTAAATCCTTATGAAACAAGACGGAATAGGCGACGTAGAGCAAAAGCAAGCCACCAATCGTCTGTAAGTACGGCCACGTGAGCGCGCGTCCGAGGACGAGCGTGAGTAACACCCTGAGCAAAATCGTGACTGCCGCACCGTAAAGCATCGCGCGCTTTCGCGCGCTTGGGGCGAGATGGAGTGTCGCCATCGCGATCACAAACGCATTGTCTCCCGAAAGAACCAAATCGGTGAGAAGGATGGCAAAAAAGGAATACAGCGCGTGCATCATGAGTTCAGCTTTCGCCTTCTCCGTTTTGCCAAAATGAAATTTGTCGCCAAAATGGCCCCCCCTATCACGCAGATTCCTGCGAGTTCAGCCATGTGAGCTTGGAAATGTAGCACGCGATGCCCCACATAACTCTCGAGTAGAACCATGATCGCCTGTCCGATGAGTGTACCAAAAAGAAAGGGTACAAAGGACACGGAAGAAATCCCTGCAGAAACATCGATGAGCGATGCCGGAAGCCAGAACTGTAAGCGCAAACCCAAAACGGTAAAAAAGGTGGACCACGGCGTTGCCTGTTCGATCCGGGATACGGCAGTTTGCAATTTTTGGTGGCGCGCAAAAAAACGTCTTAAATAGCGGCTGAAAAGCGGTCTCAGCACACTTTTGCTCAAGCCATAAAGAAGGAGTGCGCCTGTGAAACTCCCGAAAAGTGTCGCCAGATAGCCTGTGAAGAATCCGTGCGCAGTCGCATTCATACCCGCTAGAATGGCAAAGGGGACAAACGGGACCACCGTCTGAAGCACCACCAACAGGTAGCTTAAAACGATTCCGGCATGTCCCAATTTTTCCAGGTATGTAGGAAGGATTGTCCAGCTTCCAGAGCGATAAAAAAGAATCATGAGAAGAAGCGCGAGCGGGGCAAATAGTAGCATCCACACCGTGTGGCGAGTGATTTTTTTGTACACACCCACACCCCCTGTTGATCCACGCTGTCCATTTCACTGAAAGAAAAAGAGCAATCCCAGCATGACGTAAGCGGCCGTCACCATCATTCCCTCGTACCAGTGGGTCTCCCCGTCAAGTGAGACAAGACTCACCAAAAGGGTCGACAAAAAGAGTACGAGTACCTCCACAGGCGTAAAAACAAGTGTAAATTTCCCGCGCATCGCCGTATCCGTAAGCACGAGTGCGGGTGCCACAAAGAGCGCGATTTGCAAACTTGATCCGAGTCCAATCTCCATGCTTCCATCCAAATTCCCACGCCGTGCAAGTAATATTGCGGAGAAAAATTCAGGTGCGATTCCGATCAGTGGTAAGAGGATCATGCCAACAAACGGCTCCGAGATCCCAAACCGCGCGGAGAGCGGTACGATTGAACCGACAATCCCCTCACTGACAATCGAAACTAGGATCGTAGCGACAATCAATTCAACCATGTGTGGAAAGAGTGACCCCGGTTGACGCTCTTGCCCACCGAGTGACTCGGCGGGCACCAGGAAACTCCGATGTGTGAAGAAGGAAAACACAAATCCGAGCGCATAGATCAGTAAAAACACGATGGAAATGCTGACGCCAAGCGCTTTGGCGTGGCCTGCGTGCGTACCTGAATATTGGTATAGACTCGTCATGGAGAGACCGAATACGGCAATAAAAAGCATCACACTGTTCAACCCTGCGCGAGCGCGGCTGAACACCTGCACCTTCTGTGTGACGCCGCCGATCATCATGCAGACACCGAGTGTCAGCAGAAGATTAGCGAGGACACTGCCCACGATGCTCGCCTGAACGACGCGATAGAGTCCTGCACGCAGCGCCGCGATAGACAGAATCAGTTCAACGCTGTTTCCAAATGTGGCGGACAGCAACGCTCCAAGCGTCGAGCCAAGGTGCCGCGCGAGATGCTCAGTGGATGACCCGATGCGTCGCGCGAGTGCGATGATCGTAAGCGCGCAAAGTAGAAACGTCAGTGGCGGACTCCACGCCTTTACACTCGCGTACCAAGACGCGAGGGAGAGCAACAGAATTCCAGTCGCTGGCATCCACATTCGTATTCGCATGTCGGCGGCTCTCCTGTCTCTCGATTGTCGCGTCCATCATACGAAAGTCAGATGGGCTTGGCAACTCTTGTAAAGAATCAGCCGCTTTTCGCGTGCGCTGTTCATACTGATAGCGAACGTCCGCTAATAGGTCTTCGCCCACCTCTTTAAAGCGTGCGACAGACACTTTGGCGAGATCTGCAGCGCGCATGCCATTCACGACGGTGCGCACCACCTGCGAACGAAAATTGCGCTCGTCCTTTGCTCGCGAGGCGATCACCAAACTTAAAAGCCCCACCCACAGCAGTCTGTTCATTTCTCTCAACCTTTCAGAGGCAATCCGCTAGATGCGCGGCATGCGAACCCATGCCAGCAAGTTTTCCCCGGTACTCCGACTTTTATTGCGCATATCCTCCATGAACTGACTGAGCATGCCACTCCACAACTGACCTATTTCCTTTTTATCGACACCGCTTTGAAACGCATCAACGCTCGTTTCAATCGCATCCTTTAGTGCTGCAGAGATGGCGTGGAGCTTATTTTCAAGTGTCTCAGGCATTGCATGATCCCTCCATGAAGTAGTTGGGCGGCGTACGCTGTTGTAACAGCCGCAAAGAAGATGCCGAGCGAAAGCGGCTGAAGCCCGGTAAGCGCTGCAAGCGGCGGAATATAAAGCGCTCCGATGAGCGCGGCAAAGCTGACAGCAAGAACACCTTGCATGGATCGTTGACGTGGAAGGATGCGCTGCGGTGCGGCGCCGTCGTGGTGCCAACTTTCGACTTGAAACCACTGGACAAGCACCAGCGTAGTGAGCGAAGCCGATTGCGCAATGCGCGGTGCGACACGCAGTAGCAGCGAGCGATAGAGCAAAAACGTTGAGAAACCGATTGAGAGTGCGCGTACAACGAGTTGCGTGAGAAAGTTGCGGTCATTCAAATCCGCCTCGCGAACGCGCAACATGCCCGCGTGTCGTTTGGGGCGCACAAGCAGCGTGAGTGTCGGCGCCGCGTCGGTCAGCAGATTGATCAGCAAAATCTGAATCGGAACAAAGGGAAGCGGTAACCCGAAGAGAACGGAGAGTAGACTGAACAAGATTTCTCCCAGATTTCCAGAGAGCAGGTATCCAAGCGCCCGGCGGATATTACCGAGAATCCCCCGTCCCTCATCGACCGCGCGAATGATCGCGTTAAAATCGTCGTCGACCAAGGTGATCGAACTCGCCTCGCGCGCAAGCGCCGTCCCACTCTGTCCCATGGCAATACCGACGTCTGCGTGACGAATCGCCAGCGCGTCATTGACCCCATCCCCGGTCATCACGACGACATGGCCGGTCGCTTTGAGCGCCGCGACGATGCGCAGTTTATCTTGTGGTGTGACGCGCGCAAAAATCGATACATCAAGGCACACGCGCTGCAACGCCTCATCCGAGTATTCCGTGAGTTCACTCCCCACAAGCACACGCTCCGCTTGTGACGTCGAAAGTCCGATTTTGCGCGCGGTCGCGCGCGCCGTTTCCGGGTGATCCCCGGTCATCATTAAGACGCGAATCCCTGCATCGCGACATGCGCGGATGCCTTGTTCTACATGTTCACGCGGCGGATCTTCCATGCCTACGAGCCCGAGAAAGATGAGATTCTCTTCGTTCTCATCCACCGCGCGCGCCGGAACGTCGTGCGGGAGCGGGCGATACGCAAGGCAGATCACTCGGTATGCCTCCCGAGAAAAATCGTTCGCGATGGCAAGAATGCGCGCGCGATTCGCGTCATCCAATTCACAGAGCCCGTCTTCTGACTGATAGAACGCACAACGCGCAAATATGGGTTCGATCGCTCCCTTTACGATCAGTTCACTACCTGAGAAGCCTTGGCAGATGACACTCATACGCTGGCGCTCCGACTCAAAGGGGCGCTCATCTAGGCGCGCATACTTTGCGCGAATTTCCCGCAGAGCGATTCCCGCTCTGCAGGCGGCCGCAAGAAGCGCCCCTTCGGTGGCATCGCCGCGCAGTGTCCACTCTGTCTTTCCATCGCGCTCGGCCTCCACCCACTCTGCGTTACTGCATAAAACCGCCTTTGTGAGCAGATTGACCACGTGGCCTGACGCGCGAAGCGGTTGATCCATATCGCTTGTCGACAGAACATCCAAATCAGGAAGCACCCTGACATGCGTGCCGTCAAACAGCACGCGCACGGTCATCTCATTTTTGGTTAGTGTTCCCGTTTTGTCAGAGCAGATCACCGTGCTGCGCCCGAGTGTTTCGAGCGCCGACGGCTTTTGTACAAGCGCCTTGCGCGCCTGCATGCGGCGAACGCCCGCCGTCAAGGCGATGCCAATCAACACAGGAAGACCCTCCGGAATCGCGGACGCCCCGATGCTTAGCGCTGAGAGGAGCAGTGGTCCCACACGCTCTTTGCGCAAGATCCCAACGAGAATCAAAAGCGCAGTGGAAAGCCCTATCGTAGTGACCACCGCGCGCGAAAACCGGGACACACTGCGCTGAAGCGGCGTTTCAACCAGCGTTGGCTCTACAAGTCCTTTTGCAATCTTTCCCATGACCGTCTCAGAACCAGTCTGTGTGACGAGCATGACACCGTTTCCGCGCACGACAAAGCTGCCCATCACAACGCCTGACGCAGACGTCACGCCGTCAGGATTTTGTTCACGCACCGTCGTTTTAGCACTGAGCGCGGCAGCATTTTTTTCGATCGCAAGGGGCTCCCCTGTTAAAAGGGATTCATCACACGCGAGGTGATGCGATTCGATCAGTTCGCCATCCGCAGGCACCTGTATCCCTTCTTCCAGCCAAACGAGATCCCCTGGTACGAGCAGTTCTTTAGCAAGATGCTCGCGTCGTCCATCGCGAAACACGATTGCATCTCCGTCTGTCATTGCGGCAAGCGTTCGCTTGTCGCGCCCTGAACGATGTTGCTGAAGGACTGTGACGACGCTGTTGACCATGATGACAATGAGAAGGGCGCTACCCTCTGCGGTACGCTTTGAGACAAAGGATAGACCCGCCAACCCGAGCAGCAAAAGCGTCATGCCATCCTGACCTTGCTTTAGGACATGCTTCCACCACGGTGTATCACGCAAAAGTGGCAAGCGATTTTCCCCATACTGGCGCAAACGCTCTTTCGCCTCTTGAGTAGACAGTCCACATCCTCGCTCTGCGCAACCCCTGTCCACGCTCAGATGTGCAGCAGCCGTTTGCGCATATTTAAAGGGTAAGGTCACCGTCCCGCCAGACATTTCTTTCGAAGTGTCGGCGTGCGAATTTTCTGTTGTGCGCAAGGTGTCTTCGATGGTTGACAGTATCGACTTCACAACGTGATCTTGACGATTTTCCCCTTGCTGAAACAAGATCAACAGGTTTCCTGTCAACGTGTTTAATTCCAAGCGCACCATGCCTGGCAATTCGCGCAGCGCACGCAATACGGTCGCCTGCTCATTTTGCCGAACGTGAATCCATTTGACGCGCACCCGAATGCGTCCTGGCAATTCGTGGATGACGGTTGCTGTTTCAGACAAGTGCAAATGCCCTCTTCCGATTTATGATGGACAAACACGTCTCTATTTGCTGTAGTATCACACTGTAATGCCAAGGTATGTGGTACAATATCTGGCAGAAACGATGAAAGACGCAGCGCACGGAACGTGAGAAAGGTTGCATGAGGATTGAGAAAGCGTTTCTCACGCGCATGGTCGATTTTTTTGCTTTTCGCGACGGCTGGTCTGATCGTCTACCTGATCGACAAAGAGCGCGGAGAGTTGGCGCGTTCTTGGCCCTATCTGCTTCACGCAAACGCCTGGGGGGTCGCAGCGCTACTCGCCCTTCAACTGCTGTTCTTTCTGCTACAAGGGGCATCCGGCCGCGTGCTTTTTGCAACCATGCAGCGAAAGGTTCCGCTCCTTTTGCTCACTGTGCTCTATACATTGCAAACCATGTATAACGCTGTCTTGCCTTTGTCTGGCGCATCAGGGACTGCCGCTTTCATTTTCTGGGGAAATCGTTTAGGGTATGGCTTAAAAGAAACGACGGCGACCAATCTGTGGTCACTCGCGCTCAGCTACGTTTCACTCGTCCCATTGCTGCTTCTTTGTCTGTTTGCCGCGTTTGCAACGAACGGGCAGGAAGCAAACCTCATTAGAGTGGGACTGCTTATCGCGGTAGCTGTGAGTCTTGGCGTTTTGCTTCTTTACTTTCTGATTTCGCGTTTTGGGCAGAAAAGCAAGCGGGCTTCGCATACTTTAACGATTCTTCGAGAAGAATGGAAACGGATGCAGCACCATCCCATCCCATTTTTGTTCGCCTGTGTATACCTTTTTCTCGTTTATGTCGTTCGGATGGTCATGGTGTACACCGCATTTCAGGCGATTCACGTCCCAATTTCACTTTGGCTCGCTGTGCTCTCGTACTCGATCACGTCCCTTTTGGTACTCGTGTCACTGGCGCCGACGACAATTGGCGTCGTGGAGGCTGTGCTCGCAACTGTCGTTCACAGCTACGGCGTCCCTTTATCGATGGCGATTGCAGGCACTCTGATGTATCGCTTCATCTCTTTTTATTTACCGATTCCCGTCGGTGCTCTCTCACTCGTCTTTTTGCAGCGATTTTTGAAAAAACCAGTATAACAGCTGTAACCTTTCGCCAGCATCTTGCGCATATCATAAGAGTAGATGGATCCACGAAAATAGGTAATTTTCACTGGCCCTCGGAAGGAAATTCGGCTCTCGAGGAGAACATGTAGATACAGTGCGATGGAGATCGTGCGTGTTATCGATAGGAGGCAACACATGAGTGAGTCACGTGCGGCACAGGTGCCACACCGAAAGAAATTGGAGACTGACCCAATCTCTTTTTCGGAAGACACCGTAATGAACAAATTGGGAATTGCAATTGCGGGTGCGGTAGAGCGCGCCATACAAACCCGTTCAGATGACCATGCGATGCAGAATGTCGCCGTATTCGTCGATTACGATAACGTTTATTGGACACTGATGAATCGCTATCGTCACGACCCTGATCACGAGGACCCCCAGCGCAACTTGTTTGACCGACTCTGGGAAAAATACGACAAAAACAACATTCGCATGTTCAAAGCGTACGCAGACTTTGAACAGGTCGCGGCCAACCTGACGAGTCTGCAAAAGAAGCGTGTGCAGATACGACACGTTTACGCGAACGGGAAAAATGAAGACAAAGCAAAGAATGCGTCCGATATCGAATTGTCGATTGATGCAATGGAAACTTCGTATTCGGATTCAAATATTTCCTGTTATGTCTTTGTAACAGCGGATAGTGACATGATCCCGATTATGAGCAGAATGCTATATCGCGGTAAGCACGTTGAATTGTTTTACGTGGAAGACGCGATTGCAAAGCATACGGACATTCGCAAATTTGCGCATCAGAGTTACGATCTGTTGGAATTTCTTCACGTGGATGTCAGTCCCAAAAATCCGTCTGATTTTATTCAAGATGCGATTCAATATATTTCAGAGTGGCATGCACAACCGGCAAACCGCACCAAAAATCTCGGACCGAAATGGTTGCGCGATGGACTCGCTGACTATTTAAGCATTCCAAGCAATACGGCGAGCCAAGTGATCGATCTCCTTCACCGCGGAAACTTCATCCGTGAAGAACTGCGTACAAACGAGTATGGCACCCATAAAAATATCGTATTGAGCATTGAAACGCCCGAGCGCGATGAGAATGCGTCGCTTGATCACGATGAGTACTCCATTCCGCGCCCTTGATTGTCGCTTTGCGGAGAGGACTCAGCTCCGCAGTTTTTTTTGGACAAGCTGTGTCGAACCTTGACTAACGATGTAGATTTTGTTACATTGATCTCGTTCTTATGAGTGCACTCATGATTTTCGCTCTTATCTTTTCCTGTTCTATTGGTGCTCATATAACCCTGACGCTGTCGCTTGCGACAGCGTCTCGCTTATTTTATTTAACCGTACATTCTAACCAGAACTCTCCTGCACATTGCGATGATCTTATACGCTCTGTATGTATTGCCATAAAAGTCGAAGTGTTGCGGAGATCGCGTCGCGATGTGTTCGTTCATAGGCGTGCGAACTGTCAATTCCAGGACCAATGAGACCCGTTGCGAGATCATACCCAGCGCGGCGTGCCGCACTCGCATCCGAACTATAGTACGGATAAAGATCCACTGCGTGAGGAATCTGATGCGTTTTTGCGAGGTGTGTCAATTTTTTACGCAGTTGGTAATCGTATGGACCGCTCGAATCCTTTGCACAGATCGAAACGACGTGTTCCGTGGTCGTTAATCCTTCTCCAATGGCGCCCATGTCAACCGCCACGTACTCAAACGCCTCTTCAGGGATGTTTGAATTTCCGCCGTAACCGATCTCTTCGTCCGTGCTGATCAGGAGACACAACGAATAAGGCAATTCTATCGAATTTGCCAGAGTACGTTCTACAAGGGAAAGGAGGATGCCGACCGAAGCCTTGTCGTCGAGGTGACGTGATTTGAGATAGCCGGACGTCGTGACAACGACACGCGGATCGTACGAAACAAAATCACCCACCGCAATGCCGAGCGCTTCCACATCCACTTTTGATTGAACCTTTTCATCTAGGCGAAGCACGACCGTGTCTGGTGTGCGCTCTTCCACCTCTTTATACACATGCGTTGACGCGTGTCGCGCCACGAGCGTACCTGTGTAAACGGCACCGTCCAAGGTGTGAATTTTGCAATAGACGCCCTCCACCGTTTGAAACGCATATCCACCAAGCGCGGAGAGACGCAAATATCCCTGGTCAGTAATTTCTCTGACCATGCCTCCTAGCGTATCCACGTGAGCCGCCAACACGCGCGTTTTTTGTGATTTTCCCGGAATTAAAATCTGCAAGCCGCCTTTATAGGTGCGCTTATAGGACACACCGAGCATCCCGAAGCGCTCTGCGCAGTAGTGAATGGCCTGGTCCGTGAATCCCGTCGGGCTCGGAATCGATACGAGTCGTACGATGTGATTTACGGCCGACTCAAGCGCTTCCTCTAATTGTGTCTCATTCCATTCAGTCTCTCTCATGCCAGCCCCCTGCATCTCACCGTGATTGTGCCATGTTTGAACTTCCTGATTGTACCACAGCGGGAGACAGTGCAGGCGGTACCCAATCATCATTCGGATTGCCAACAACTGCGTTTGGTGTCGACTGTTGACGTAAAAATGGAATTGCGCCAACGGCAATCGCATGCGCCACTTGTTTTAGATACATGGGTTGCCGCAATTTGATCGCATCGCGGTCGTTCGTCACATAACCCACCTCTGCGAGAATGGCAGGACACGGCGCATGCCGAATCACGAACAGGTTTTTGCGCCCAATCGGTCGCTGTGTCGTATCTGCCAACGCGTTTAGTTTCGCCTGAACAAGACTCGCAAGCTGTTGACTCGCCTCTGAGTGGACCGTGTAGAAAACAAGCGGTCCGCGATCACTCGGGTTGGCTGAGCTGTTCACATGGATGCTTAAAAAGCCCACTGCGCGCGCCTTGCGCAGCAAATCCAGACGGTTTTGCAGATCTCTGCGGTGCCTGCCTGACAGCGGGGATGGAAACAGACCGGAACAATCGATATCCGTCCTGCGCGTCATTGTCACGTCAAACCCGGCGCGATCAAGCTCAAGCGCGAGGTTTTTGGCAATTTCCAACGTAATGGTCTTCTCAAGCAATCCCCCTCGCGACGTACCTCCATCAATGCCACCGTGACCAGGATCAACCACAACCGTTTTATGAAGTCGAGTTGGCAGCAGATTGGGTTTGGCTACCTGTTTCTTCGGAAACCACTGAAACGCCTCTGCCGTTTGACCGAGTGGCGCGTCACATAGTGCAATCAACATTCCCACAATACCAAGCCTTATAACCATTGGAAGAATTCTCTTTTTCATCTGCACTCTATCACATCTTCTCTCCACTCATGTTCCCTGGACGTGGTTGAACCAGAAGGGACATCCTTACTATGTGAGAGAACGGTCGTTTTTACACGGAAAAGGAAATAGGGCGAATGGTACGGTTTTTCTTCGTCCCTCTCGTCAATCCGTCAAAGTGTCACAATGTGGAGTGTATGCTAAGGGCATCGTCGATCAAGTGAATAAGCTCCCGACTTTGCAGAATGCGCAGCGCCTGCGTATTCGCTTTATTCGGCGCCCCCCGCTTCGCCTTCGTCGTCGGAACATCCTCTGTTACACTACGCACCTCAAGCGGAGCAGGCGCTCCAAGGTCACTCAAGATCTCGCGCACCACTTTTTCTGCACTGCGCATCGTGACAACCACCTGGTCGAATGCCTCAACCGTACACTTTTTGCTTCGCGGGTCTGCGAGAAACGCCTGATACACCTCTTCCTGCTCGAAGCGCACAAACATCGCATCCCAGATCACCGCGCGACTATACGCAATCATCCAATCGCGAATCGATCTTTTAATCGACGACCCGATGGCAACAGAAGAGTACTTATCAAGCGCATCATTCAAATCCGCCTCACGCCAGCCGTGATCGCAGAGTTGCAAAACCGACTCACGATCCATCGTATAAAGAGACATCTCATCCGCGCGTTTAAGCGTTGCAAACTGACCAACAAAAAAGTGCAGCATCGGATGAACATCATCAGGAACGAGGATGTCGAGATTCGGTTGCACAGAGATTCTGCCTTGGCGCGCGGTGATTGGGCGGCATCGCTTATACACCAGGCCATACTTCCGATCGAAACCAAAATCCACCTGTCCAATCAGCGCCAGCACACTGATCAGGCGCGCGGCTGTATTGTGCGCAGCGCAACGCTTTCCGTCAGGCAATTCGAGCCATGACGAGATACCGTGATAGATGGCATACCATGATTCTTCATTCGCTGACATGATCATCTCAAATAACAGGACGTGAAAATGGGATTGCATACGGGGAGATAATAGGTTGGAAAAAAGTGTCTCTCCGATTTGCTGTTGCAATTCATCAAACGGCTGCGTCAATACCTCGCGCATCAATTTTCCTTGAGGATGCACCGAACCGTTTCCAATGGTGATCACAGACAGATCCTTCAGGATCTGAAACGCAAGGTATACGACTTCAGGGAAGCCCGCCCAAGGGCCCTCCTCAACTTCTTCTTTTTGATAGTGTAGTGTGCGAAAGAGCAGTTTGATTCGCTGCAATTCACGCTTATAAACCACATCATTTTTGGTTGCGGATACGCTGTGTGTGCTTATGTATGTCATCAGTCTGATCATGTCGTTTGCAAACATCGAGCCGAGCGAGCGCTCCACCGTAACATGCTCTTTTGGCACACACGGAATCAGCCGCGCCACTTCATCTTTATAGATCATTTTTAAAAGATCGAAGCACTCCCTCGGCATTTCAAATCCATCACCGAGATACCAAATCTGTGTAGGAATCAGCATGGTTAGATCTGCGAGGTGATTGATCGATGGGATTACATCCGGCATTCCATCGTACGACTCTTCAATTAAGTGAAGTAGCCTCGATTTCGAGATGGACACGACAAATCCGTCCCCGATCATTTCGACAAATGCGATCCGCAAGATTCGTTTGTCGTGATCTGTAAGCATATGGAAAAGTTGCGTATACCCCGATCCATGAACGAGCGACTGAATGACACTTTGAGCCACTTTCTCTTTGGGCCCGTCAACCACTTGCCCGAGATATTCAGCAATGACGAGGAGCTTTTGCTTGGTCAAATTCGCCAGATAGTAATCAAGTCTCACTTATGCGTACACCTCTTCAAGATCCGCGAGATCGACAATGTCATACTGATAGCCTTGCTCTGTTAAGAAACGCTGACGACCGAGCGCAAACTCCTGATCCTTCGTTTCCCGTGTCACCACCGAATAAAAGTGGGCGGTCATTCCGTCCGCCTTTGGGCGCATAATCCGTCCAAGGCGTTGCGCCTCTTCCTGGCGTGACCCAAACGCGCCGGAAATCTGAATCGCGACAGAAGCGTCGGGGAGGTCAATTGAGAAATTGGCAACCTTCGAGACGACAAGAACGCGCAATTCGCCAATGCGAAACGCCTGGTAGAGTTCATCCCGCTCACGCGATTTTGTACTTCCTGTAATCAAAGGAGCGCTTAGTTTCTCCGCGATCCGCTTGAGTTGATCAATGTACTGTCCGATGATGAGAATCATGTCTTGTGGATGTCGCGCGACAAGCCGCAGCACCGCGTCTTCCTTCTCCTTCGCCTCAGCCGCAATTCGCGCCTTCTCGCGGAGTTCAGAGACCGCGTAGTGACGGCGCTCCTCATCGTTCAACCCGACACGCACCTCCGTGCACATCGCCGTCGCGATATACCCCTGCGCCTCGAGCTCTTTCCACGGTGCGTCAAACTTTTTGGGGCCGATAAGCGAGAAGACCTCTTCTTCCTTCCCATCTTCGCGCACAAGTGTCGCGGTGAGTCCCAGTCGGCGGCGCGCCTGAATCTCTGCTGTAATGCGAAATACGGGCGCCGGAAGAAGATGGACCTCATCGTAAATAATGAGACCCCAGTTATGTGAGGATAAAAGTGATAAATGGGGAAAATCATCCTTCCCACGAGGACGGTAGCTGAGAATCTGATAGGTTGCCACGGTGACAGGCGCCGTCATTTTACTCTCTCCACTGTACTCGGCGACTTGGTCTGGCGTGAGCGTCGTCTTGTCGATACACTCGTGAATCCACTGCCTGGCTGCCGTCACGTTCGCCGCAAGAATGAGCGTCGAAGTTTGCAGAAGTTCCATTGCGCGCAGGCCAATAATCGTTTTTCCAGCGCCGCACGGCAGCGTCAGAACGCCCGATCCGCCTGACAGATTGCCGCCTTCGTGAAACGACTCTGCCGCCTGTTCCTGATAGTCGCGCAGCGTAAACGGAACTCCCTCACCCAAAAACTCGCGCAGCGAGAATTGCAGAGGTTGCCCTTCGGCATAGCCAGCCAGATCCCGAACAGGATAGCCGAGTTTCGTCAGCGCCACCTTAATTGTTCCACGCGCGAGCAGTGGAATCTCAACCGCAGAAGCGGAGACATTTCGGCGCACAAACGGCGCGATGGAGCGATGTTGAGTCACTTCGAGAAGCGCAAGCGGGTCATGGCTGAAGAGGGTCAATCCGTTTTCACCGCGATGAAGTTCGAGGATGCCGTAGCGATCCATTGTCTCTGTGATGAAACGAATAATCGGCGGCGGTACATCGTAGCGGCTGATCGAGCGCAGATTCTCCACAATTTCTGCTGAGCGGTGGCCCGCCGACGCCGCATTCCAGAGAGATAGCGCAGTAACGCGATACGTGTGAAAATGATCTGGGCTCTTTTCTAGCTCTGCAAAAGGAACGAGACATTGCCTCGCCGCATCTGCGTCAGAATGATGCACATCCAATAAGATTGATCCATCCATCTGAACGATGACTGGCTTGTCCATCGTAAATCTTCCTCCTCGAGCCACGTCGCACGCGCATAAAAACAGAACGTAAGCCTACGAATCAGTATACCACGCCTGATTCATAGGCTTGACAGAATTCATCCACTTTACTCGTTTTAACTCATCATTCCTAAAGCAGCGCCGCAATCACCGCATCGGTCATTGCATTCGTTGAAACGGATGCTTGCCCGCGCGCCAGATCGGCCGTGCGCAGTCCCGCATCGATGACACGCGAAACCGCCGCCTCCATGCGCTCCGCGCGCTCAGGCTCTGCGAGCGAATGACGCAGCATCATTGCAGCCGAAAGAATCGTGCCGAGTGGGTTCGCGATCCCCTTTCCCGCGATGTCAGGCGCTGAACCGTGAATTGGCTCGTACAGCCCTGGCCCATCGCCGAGGCTTGCAGACGGAAGCACACCAATCGATCCAGTCAAAACGGCCGCTTCGTCACTCAGGATATCCCCAAACAGGTTCTCTGTGACAATGACATCAAAACGCTCCGGCCTTGTGACAAGGTGCATCGCGCAGGAATCAACGAGCACGTGCTCCACCGTAACATCTGGGAAATCCTTTTTCATGTCATCGACCACCTCGCGCCAGAGGCGCGAGCTGTCGAGCACATTCGCCTTGTCTACCGAGGTGAGATGGCCTTTGCGATCGCGCGCCGCCTCAAACCCCTTTTTTACAACACGCCGAATCTCCATCTCTGTGTAATACATCGTGTCTTTGGCAAAACGCCCCTCGAGCGCCGTATCCCCGCGCTCCCGTTCGCCAAAATAGATTCCGCCAGTCAACTCTCTGATGATGAGGAGATCAACCCCTTTTGCCACATCAAGGCGTAGAGGTGACGCGTCGAGCAGTCTTTCGTACGCGCGCACAGGGCGCATATTCGCGTAGACGCCAAGCGTCTTGCGCAGCGCGAGAAGTCCCGCTTCAGGGCGCAAGTGACCTGGCCCTTTGTCCCACTTTGGTCCGCCGACAGCTCCCAACAAAACCGCGTCAGAGGCGAGCACCGCCGCGCGCGTCTCTTCTGGAAAAGGCTGGCCCGTCTCATCGATCGCCGAACCGCCAAGGAGATGGTACTGAAACGAGAGTGCCTCTGGGCGGTCAGAAAAGACCTGCCGAAGCACCCGGACTGCCGATGCGACAACGTCCGGTCCGATCCCATCGCCCGGCAAGAGTGCCACACGTTTTGCCAAGGAAAACCCTCCATTTCAACCTGTAAAACGATAAAGAATCAGTTCTGCACAGTCATTTTAGCGCCGCGCACATAAATCAAACGATTGATCGCATCCAGATACGCGCGCGCGGATGCCTCTAACACGTCGCTCGCCACATAGCGACCAGCGACGCGATGGACGCCCGCCGCAATCTGCACGCGCACCTCACCGAGCGCATCCTGTCCTGGTGTCACCGATAGAATCTGATACGACTTGAGTTCCAGTTGCTCACCGGTCACGCGATCAAGCGCATTGTAAATCGCCTCGACGCCACCGTTCCCGACCGCTGCCTCCTCCTTCACGCCGTCTGGTCCCGTCACGCGAACCGTCGCTGTCGCGAGCGCAAAATTGCCCGTAGAAACGTGAAGATAGTCAAGCGCGTACGGCCCTACGACATCCTCGTGGTAACGCTCATCAACGAGCGCAAGAATGTCCTCTTCTGTCACAATTTTTTTGCGGTCACACAACGCCTTGAAACGCTTAAAGACTTCTGCGAGGTCTCCATCGGCGAGCACATATCCCATTTCTTCGAGGTTCTTGCGAAATGCGTGACGCCCAGAATGCTTCCCGAGAACGAGCGAACGATTCTCCGTGAGACCCACGGAGGATGGATCAATAATTTCATACGTCGTACGCTCTTTGATGACCCCGTCTTGATGAATACCCGATTCGTGTGCAAACGCGTTTGCGCCCACCACGGCTTTGTTAGGCGGGACAACCATCCCAGTCAAGCGACTGACAAGACGCGATGTGCGAACGATTTGCGAGAGATCGATATTTGTCGACGCGCCAAACTGCTCTGCGCGAAGCGACAGAGCGACTGCAATCTCTTCCAAAGATGCATTGCCAGCGCGCTCCCCGATTCCGTTGATCGTTCCCTCCACTTGATCGACACCCGCTGAGATGGCAGCGAGAGAATTGGCGACTGCGAGTCCAAGATCGTCGTGACAGTGCGCGGAGAGCTGCACATCACCAAACTCCACGTGATCGCGCACATGCTTCATGCGCATGGCATACTCCGATGGCAACAAGAAGCCAACCGTGTCGGGGATGTTGATCACCTTGGCGCCGGCGCGAATGGCAATCTCGACGATGCGCACAAGAAAATCAAGATCTGTACGGCCGCCGTCTTCCGGTGAAAACTGTACGTTTGGCGTAAGCGTTGCCGCGAAGCGAACCATACGATCCACTTGCTCTTCAACTTGTGCGCGCGTCAAGCGCAATTTTTTTTCCATGTGTATATTCGATGTAGCTAAAAACAAGTGAATGCGCGGGTCATCTGCCTCTTTAATCGCGTCATAGGCTGTTTGAATATCGCTTTGCACCGCGCGCGCAAGTCCACAGACAGTAACCCCTTTGGCGACGCGAGAAATCGCTTCAACGGAGGAAAAGTCACCAGGTGATGCGGCCGGATAGCCCGCTTCGATCACGTCGACTCGAAGTCGAACCAGTTGCCTCGCAATCTCCAACTTTTCTGCCGGGGTCAGCGTCACACCCGGGGATTGCTCTCCATCGCGCAATGTGGTGTCAAAAATGCGGATCCGCCTCATCGTGACTCACTCCTTTCATATGGTTCGCAAGCGCGCGTACCCACACCGTGCGGGTGACACGCGCTTGTCGATTCTACACAGCTACACATTTTATTTGTTTATTTCGCAATAAAACTCATCATGCCGCGGAGTTCTTTTCCAACCTGCTCCAAGGGATGTTCCGCGTCGATGCGGCGCATCGCTGAGAAGGAGGGTCGTCCAGCTTGGTTTTCAAGAATCCAGTTGCGTGCGAAGACACCCGTCTGTATGTCTTTTAGAATCGCTTTCATCGCGCGCCTTGTCTCATCTGTGACAATTTTTGGTCCTGCGGTATAATCGCCATACTCTGCCGTGTCGCTAATCGAGTCGTGCATGCGCTCAAGCCCACCTTCATAGATGAGATCGACAATGAGCTTGAGTTCGTGGCAGCATTCAAAAAATGCAATTTCCGGTTGATACCCCGCATCGACAAGCGTCTCAAAGCCTGCTTTGACAAGCGCGCTCACACCGCCGCAAAGCACGGCCTGCTCGCCGAACAGATCGGTCTCCGTCTCTTCTTTAAAGGTAGTTTCAAGAACGCCCGCGCGCGTCGCGCCGATCCCTTTCGCATAGGCGAGCGCCGTTTCCCGCGCGTGTCCCGATGCATCCTGAGCCACTGCGATCAATGCTGGAACGCCCGCGCCGCCCTCATAGACGCGGCGAACGAGATGTCCCGGCCCTTTAGGCGCCGCTAGCACGACATCGACAAAGGTGGGTGGTTTAATTTGTTGAAAGTGGATATTAAAACCGTGTGAAAACATAAGTGTCTGCCCGCTGCGCAGATACGGCTCAATTTCTTCCTTATATACGCGCGCCTGCGATTCGTCTGGCAGAAGGATTTGCAAAATATCGGCAGTCTGTGCAGCTTCTGCCACGCTGACAACCGTGAAGCCGTCTTCACGCGCTTTATCCGCCGACTTGCCGTTGCGCTGCGCAATGATCACGCGCACACCGCTATCGCGCAAATTTTGCGCTTGCGCGTGGCCCTGACTTCCATAGCCGACCACGGCGACCGTTTTTTCCGCGAGGATGTGAAGGTTTGCGTCATTTTCATAAAACATTTGCATAAATGATCTCTCCCATAATTTCATTTTTCTCTGCATCACTACATCGGCCATGCCGTTTGCCGTTCGTCATAAGAGTCCGCCTCGGAGATCCCTGAACGCACGAGCGCCGTCACACCTGTGCGCGCGATTGCAAGCACGCCATAGGGTGAAAGGAGACCAATAAGCGCATCTACCTTCTCCGTGTCTCCTGTCACTTCAACGCTCATGGACGTGTGACCCACATCGACAATCGAAACGCGAAACGGTTCGAGGATATGAGAAATTTCCATGCGCGTCTCCTTGGCGATTCGCACCTTGATGAGCGCGAGTTCGCGTGAAACTACCTTCTCGCGCGAGATGTCGTGCACATCGATCACATCCACCAGTTTCATCAATTGAACGACCATCTGCTGAGCCATCGCGTCATCGCCGTGGCTTACAATCGTCATGCGACTATAGGTCGGCTCTTCAGCCGACCCGACGGTGATGCTTTCAATGTTAAAACCGCGTCTGGAAAAAAGGCCGGCAACGCGCGCGAGGACACCGGGGCGATCATTGACAATCACACTGAGGATTCGCTCCATCATCACGCCTCCTCCCATTCCAGTGTCATCTGATCCGTCCCTGCACCAGGAGGAACCATCGGGAACACGTTCTCCTCTTCGTGAACGAGAAACTCCATGATCACCGGCCCATCGTGGCGTAACGCCTGTTCAATGATTGCCTCAGCCTCGTGCGCGTTTGCCGCGCGCAATCCGAGTGCGCCATACGCATCAGCGAGTTTCACATAATCAGGAGACCCAATGCGACTCTCTGCATAGCGACGCTCGTGAAAAAACTGCTGCCACTGGCGCACCATGCCGAGAAATCCGTTGTTTAGAATTGCCACT
Source organism: Ferroacidibacillus organovorans (assembly GCF_001642725.1). GTDB lineage: Bacteria > Bacillota > Bacilli > Alicyclobacillales > SLC66 > Ferroacidibacillus > Ferroacidibacillus organovorans. The sequence continues at coordinate 11,858 of NZ_LSUQ01000001.1, read as the reverse complement.
TTAACCGGCAACTTGTTCTCAACGATCGTTTGCAATTCTTGCACGTTCATTTGGAAACTCGCATCGCCGGCGATACATACGACCGTTTGCTCCGGCATTGCAACTTGCGCACCCATCGCCGCGGGAAATCCAAAGCCCATCGTGCCGAGACCGCCTGACGTGATCCATTGGCGCGGTCGCGTGAATGGGTAAAAAAGCGCCGCCCACATTTGGTGCTGCCCAACTTCTGTCGTCACGATGGCTTGCCCTTTTGTCGCTTCTGCCAATAACTCAACGACACGCTGAGGTTTTAGTCCATCCTGCGCCGGGCGATAGGACAGCGGCCACTCCTCATGCCATCCGGCAATCTGCCGCCGCCACGCCTCAGCATCCGGGACGCAGTCAAGCGCCAAGAGCCCGCGCAGCGTCATGCCGACATCCGCCACCACTGGCCACATGACAGGTACATTCTTATTGATTTCTGCTGGGTCGATGTCAACGTGAATCTTCTTTGAGTGGGGAGAAAAGCGTTCAAGCTTACCCGTCACGCGATCGTCAAAGCGCACCCCGAGCGCGATCAAAACATCGCACTCTGTGATCGCCCGATTCGCGGCATAGATGCCGTGCATGCCAAGCATTCCAACGAACAGGTCATCCCCTGCCGGATAAGCGCCAAGCCCGAGGAGCGTCGACGTTACCGGGATTTGATTCCTCCGTGCGAATTCGCGCAGATCTTCCGAGGACTTCGAACTGATAATCCCGCCGCCGATATAAAGCAGCGGACGTTTTGCCCGCTTGATCTCTGCCGCAACTTGCTCGAGCACCACAGGATCTGGCGCCTTTGGGACACGATAGCCGCGCGGCGCTGGCTCTGGCATTTGGCATCGCTGCGCGGGACCTGACATCATGTCCTTTGGGAGATCGATCAAGACCGGACCCGGTCGCCCGGTAGTCGCGATGTGAAACGCGTCAGCGATGACCTGCGGGAGGTCTGCGATGTTTCTCACCTGATAATTGTGTTTCGTAATCGGCAAGGTGATTCCGATGATATCTGCCTCTTGAAACGCGTCGCTGCCAATTTTCTCCGAGGCCACTTGGCCTGTCAAAATGATCACCGGCGTCGAATCCATAAACGCGTCGGTGATCCCGGTGACAAGGTTAGTGGCGCCCGGCCCCGACGTCGCAAGCACTACGCCCGGTCGCCCGGTCGCGCGAGAAAACCCTTGCGCCGCGTGGATGGCGCCCTGTTCGTGGCGCGTCAGAATATGTCGGAGCGGTGCGTCAAAAAGTGCGTCGTAGATCGGTAACACTGCACCACCCGGATAGCCAAAGATTGTGTCGACACCCGCTTGAATCAGCAGGTCGCACAACAGTTCAGCGCCGAGTGAGACTTTAGGCATTTTCCGTTTTTCCGGATGCGCTTGAATCGTCTCAAACGTCTGGCTCGCGCTCACTGGGTTTCCTCCCTTTCCTCTCACGTTACACTCTCTCTTGACACAATCTCTTTTTCTCTACGCCTGATGCATATGAAAGATCGCACACTTAAAGTCGTCGACCGTCTATGCGGACTAACTCGTGAAACGCGCGGTGCAGTCGCTTTGTGACTTCACCCGGCACGCCGCTTCCAATCGTCCGGCGATCCACTTCGACGACCGGAATCAATTCCGCAGCCGTCCCTGTCAAGAACACCTCATCCGCCACAAACACATCGTGACGCGTAAACGGCGTCTCTTGCAATGGAATAGACAGCTTTGCGCACAGATCGATGATCGAGCGACGCGTGATGCCGTCGAGCGCGCCCAGATAGATTGGGGGCGTGTAGACGCGCCCTTTCTTTACGATAAACACGTTGTCGCCCGACCCTTCACAAACATACCCTTCCGCATTGACCGTGAGCGCCTCGAGACATCCAGCGTTTGCCGCCTCAATCTTGACGAGAACGCTGTTGAGATAGTTCAGCGACTTAATCTGTGGGTTGAGCGCTCCAACCGGGTTCCGGCGCGTCGGCACCGTAACAATTTTCAGACCTTCTTCATAATATTTTTGCGGGAAGAGTTGAATCGTATCCGCAATGATGACGATGTTTGCGCGCGGGCAGCTCCGCGGGTCAAGCCCGAGGTCTCCTGGTCCGCGCGAGATGACCAATCGAATGTAGCCGTTTTGCAGGCCATTTGCGCGCACCGTGTCTAGCACTGCGCTCGCCATTTCTTCAAACGTTAAGGGGACGTCAAGGAGGATCGACTTCGCCGAATCATAGAGTCTTTCCAGGTGTTCATCCAGTCGAAAAATGACACCGTCATAAATGCGAATCCCCTCAAAGATCCCGTCTCCATAAAGAAAACCGTGATCATAGACGGAAACGACCGCCTGTTCTTTTGGCACGAGTTGGCCGTTTAGGTAGATTTTTCGATCGGCATCCATCCGGTCCCATCCCTTACTTATGAATGTTGCGTCCCTAATTAAGAACGAAAAACCCCGCGACAGGAACCCGCGAACGTCAAAGAGACGATCGCGAGTCAGAACCTGCCGCGGGGTTTTTATCCCCAAGGTGTACACCCTAATTAAAATGAGTGCGATGTCGCTCGGTCCTGACCCCAAAGGCGGAACCCTAGACATCCTCCTGACGCACAATGTTAAAAATTTAACTTATTGTACGGTACAGAGGCGGCAACGGTCAAGGTAAGAACGCCTGGCAAAACACCTTTTTCTGCTCAATTTCGCGGATCTTTGTGTGCACAATGTGAACAGACTTGCGGAACACTCACGATTTATCGTATATTGTCCGTACATATAGGACATTTGTTCATGAATTGTGGACGCAGGAGGGTCACCATGTCAGAAGATCCCTATTTTTTAATTCGCCGCTCAAACTTGCCAGAAGTTATTCAAAAAACGACGCTGGTGACCGAACTCTTGACGCGGCGGCGCGACATGAGCGTCCTCGAAGCGGTGCGCGCGATCGGGCTCTCGCGCAGCGCATACTACAAATACAAAGATGCGGTGCGACCGTTTTCCGAAGCGATGAGTGGACAGATTGTCACAATTGCCCTGACGCTTGAACACAAGCCAGGCGTACTCTCGACGGTCCTCAACACGGTCGCATCGAGTCACGGCAACATTTTGACGATCAATCAGTCCCTGCCACTCCAGGGCATTGCAACAGTCATTCTCTCCGTGGATACACACACGCTCGATGCAACGCTCGACGACCTCCTGCAGATCCTTCGCGAAGTCGAAGGCGTAAACCAGGTCGTCATGGTCGGGCAGGGCTCGTAACAGAAATAACACTACACAACGACTACCAACATTGAGCGCGTGAAAGGAAGACGAGTCATGGAACAGCGAATCGGCTTGTTAGGGTGTGGAACCGTCGGCGGCGGCGTTATCGAACTGATGCGCAGGAGAAAACAACGCCTTCAGAGTCTGACCGGTTGGGAACCTGTGATTGCGCGCGTGCTTGTGCGCGATGTGCTCAAAGAGCGCACCGTCTCCTTTGCAGAGGATGTGCTGACGGACGATCCCGACACCGTGCTCGGCGATGAATCGATTCGCATCATCATCGAAACCATCGGCGGCATCGAACCTGCGCGTACGTTTATTCTGGCGGCGATTGCGCGCGGAAAACACGTCATCACAGCCAATAAAGATTTGATCGCACTCTGTGGTGAGGAAATTCTGGCGGCGGCCGACGCGGCAGGCGTCACGGTGCTCTATGAGGCAGCCGTTGGCGGTGCAATTCCGCTGATTCGACCGCTCCAGGAAAGCTTGACGGCAAACGCGATCTCCGATCTCAAAGGGATCGTCAATGGGACGACTAACTACATTCTCTCTCAAATGACAGAGACGGGTGCCGATTTTTCGGATGTGCTGCAAGAGGCGCAAGACCTCGGCTATGCAGAAAGCGATCCGAGCAGCGATGTCGATGGGCTGGACGCAGCGCGCAAACTGACCATTCTCGCATCGATTGCGTTTTATACCCGGGTCAGCTTGAGCGATGTCGAAGTCACGGGGATTCGCAAGATCACCGCGCGCGACATCGCTTACGCGCATGAATTGGGTGCCGTGATCAAACTGCTCGCCGTTGGCACAGAGCGCGACGGAGCGCTAACCCTGCATGTGCGACCGACACTGATCCCGAAAAGTCACCCATTGGCGCACGTCTCCGGTTCGTACAATGCGCTGTTTGTGCGTGGCGACGCGGCAGGTGACCTGATGTTTTTCGGGAGGGGAGCTGGCGCGCTGCCCACAGCGAGCGCCGTCGTCGGCGATGCCATCGAAGTACTCAAAGCGATGCGCCAGCCGCAAAACGGCGGCTACGTGCCGCATCCTCGACCACACAAACCGGTCGACCAACAACGTGCAGAGGCGGCGAGCCACTACATTCGCCTCTCAGCAAACGACCAACCTGGCGTATTTGCAAAAATTGCGGGCATTTTTGGCGATCACGGCGTCAGCATGGAGACCGTTCTTCAAAAACGTGTCGCAGCACACAACGCGGAGATCGTCATTGTCACACATGATGTCCACGCAAAGCATCTACACGCTGCATTAAGACAGCTCGAAGCGCACCCCGCAGTTTCAACCCTGCACTGCATCATGCCTGTTGAAAGGAGTGCCGAAGCGTGAATCTGATCGCAAAGACTCACCATCGCACTGGCATTCTCGCCCGCTTTAAAAAGGATCTTCCTGTGACTGAAAAGACACCCCCGCTAAGTCTTTGCGAAGGCGACACGCCGCTCATCCCGGCGCCTTATCTTTCACAGCGCGTACAGGCGCATGTCTATCTCAAATATGAAGGTGCAAATCCAACAGGCTCGTTTAAAGACCGCGGCATGGTCATGGCGGTTGCCAAGGCGGTCGAAGAAGGCAGTCACGCGATCATCTGCGCATCCACTGGCAACACGTCGGCGGCGGCGGCGGCATACGCGGCGCGCGCAGGCCTGCGCTGTGTCGTGATCATCCCCGCCGGCTATGTGGCGCTCGGCAAACTCGCACAAGCGCTCGCCTATGGCGCCGAGGTGATCAGCATCGAGGGAAACTTTGACGAGGCGCTCACCATTGTGCGCGACGTCGCGGCGCACGAGCCGATTACCCTCGTCAACTCTGTCAATCCATACCGCTTGCAAGGGCAAAAAACAGCCGCTTTCGAGATTGTCGAAGCGCTCGGGCAGGCGCCTGAATACCTGGCGATTCCAGTCGGCAACGCGGGCAACATCTCGGCGTATCACATGGGCTTCGCAGAGTGGAATCAAACGCGGCAGTCTGGGGTGCCGCGCATGCTCGGCTTTCAGGCGGCGGGCGCGGCACCGATTGTAAATGGACAGATCGTCGCAAAGCCCGATACGATTGCGACTGCGATTCGCATCGGCAATCCGGCCAGTTGGCAACTCGCTAAAAATGCACTTTCCGAAAGTCGCGGCGCGATTGCGGCCGTAACAGATGAAGAAATTCTTGAAGCGTACAAACTGCTTGCACAGCGCGAGGGTGTGTTTGCAGAACCCGCCTCTGCAGCGCCGATCGCAGGGATTCTCAAGCATGCCGCACAACACCCATTTTCACCTGATGACAAGATCGTCTGTGTCCTCACTGGCAATGGCCTAAAAGACCCCGACACGGCCGTCTCCTCTCACAGTGTGAGTGCGCGCGCGGTGGAAGCGTCACGCGCTGCCGTATGGCGTGCCATTGCGGAGGGAAAATCGTGAACGTCAGCATCTATGTGCCTGCGACGAGCGCAAACCTCGGTCCCGGATTTGACTGTATGGGCATCGCACTCGATCTGTGGAATGAGATTCACGCGACACCCGCCGACGATCTGCAGATTGAGATTGACGGCGTTGGCGCCGACACGCTGCCGCGCGATGACACGAATCTGGTCATTCGCTGCATGAAGATGATGTACGAACGCGCGGGGGAGCCGTTTCACGGCGTTCACCTGCGCATGGTCAATCACATTCCCGTCGCAGCAGGGCTTGGTTCAAGCGCAGCGGCACTCGTCGGTGGCTTGCTCGCCGCGAATCACTTTCTTGATTCCCCTTTTACAAGCGCGCAAATTCTGCGCATCGCCGTCGAGGATGAGGGCCACCCAGACAACGTCGCTCCCGCCTTTTTAGGTGGTGCGGTGCTTGCGTATCTCGAAGATCATGTCGTGACACACGTCAACCTGCCGATTCGCGACAATCTCACGTTTGTCGCCGTAACGCCGAAATTCCCACTGCTCACCGAGACCGCGCGGGGCGTACTTGGCGATCACGTCGCGCGCGCCGACGCCATCTTTAACGTAGCACACGCGAGTTTCCTGACAGCGGCACTCACCACAGGTAATCTGCCACTCTTGCGGCGATCACTCGCCGATCGCCTGCACCAGGACGCGCGCAAACACCTGATTCCCGGGTTTGACGCGGTGTACGCTGCGTCACAGCGCGCAGGCGCGATCGGCACGGTGTTGAGTGGTGCCGGTCCCACGCTGCTCGCAGTCGTCGAGGCAGGCGCCCCTGCCCAAGCCGTTGCGCAGGCGATGGTGAATGCGTTTGAACAGACAGGCAGTACCGCCGTTGCGCGCATTCTTCCACCGACGACGATGGGTGCGCATGTGCATATGAAGGCGCAGCGTACACCGCACGGGGCGCGCTGATTCAAAATTTTCTATGAGGGGTGAACCATATGAAAGCGCTAGGGACGCTGCACCTCGGGTTTCTCGGCGCAGGAGCCATCGCAGAGGCGCTGATCCGCGGGCTCACCTCCACAGGCGTCGCCAAACCTGAGCAAATCCACGTGACAAACCGCGGAAATCACGTTCGCCTTGCGGAGCTTCAGACACGCTATGGCGTAAATACGTACGCGCTCGCAACAGATGCGTTTGCGCATGTCGACGTCATTTTGATCTGCACCAAACCGCGCGATGTGCCAACCGCACTCGCTTACATCGCACCGTTTGCGCCGCGCGACGCGCTGTACGTCTCCATCGCTGCGGGCATCGATATCGCAACGATCGAGGGGGCGCTTTCGCAATCGAAAAGCGGTTATGAGGAGCCCCGCAAGCGCATCGTGCGCGCGATGCCAAACACGTCGAGCATCGTCTTGTGTTCAGCGACCGGCTACGCGCTGAACCACGCGTGCACGCCAGAAGATGAGGCGGTGGTGCGCACACTGCTCGGCGCTTTGGGGCGCGCGTATCCGCTCGAAGAGTCGCTTCTTAACGCGGTGACTGGCCTGTCTGGCAGCGGCCCTGCGTATGTATACTATCTTGCCGAGGCGATGACACAAGGCGGCATTGACGTCGGACTCGACCCGCACACGGCGACAGAACTCGTCGTCGAGACACTGTTTGGCGCAGCCCAGATGCTGCGTGAACGCGTGGCGCCGCCGGCGACGCTGCGAAAACAAGTGACATCGCCCAACGGCACGACGATGGCCGGTCTCGCAGTGCTCGACGCGTACTCCTTTACAGACGCCGTGCGCAGCGCGATCAAACGCGCGACAGAGCGCTCGGCAGAACTCGGCGACGCGCTGTCGCGCGAGACTAGAGAGTCGTAACCGCTGTGCGAGCGCGCGTTTGGTAGACCACCCATGCCCCGATCAGCGCCATGACACCGGCTGCGATGAACACCAGCGGGAAATCGACGCGCGCGAAGCCGCCCGCGATGATGGGACCGATGATCCCGGAGATGTAGAGCGGGACGTACACCAGATTGAGCGCAGGCGTTCGCTCGTCATCGCGCAGTGTCGTTGCCAACATGGAAAAGATCATCGCAAAGTTGATGCTGTTGGCGGCAGAAAAGAGCAGACTTAAACCGGCTAGCGCGAGAACACTTGGGGCGATCGCCATCGCAAAAAAACTCGCAGCCATGACGATTACGGAGACAAACAAGACGCGGCGAAACCCGATGCGATCACCGAGGATGCCAGCCAGAGGCGAGATCGCGGCGCCCGCGAGCGCGGAGGTTCCGGTCACGAGTCCGATGGCGCTGAGTTGTCCGTAACTGAGCGGGTGCAGGTGAATGACTAATAGTGGAATGAACGGTGAGACCATCTGCCGCCCCAGGATGACCAAGCCAAAAATGAGGAACAATTTCCCTATCCGCGGCGACGTAAAGACGCGGCGAACAGCGCGCAGCGCGAGATCAAGTGTGCGCCCTTCGGGCGGCGCTGCGGGTCGCACTTCGCGAAACAACACAGAGACGAGAACGCCACTGCCAGCAGACAAGACGCCGTCAAGCAGGAATAAGCCGTGCAACCCAAGTCCCGTATGCTCTACGAGAAAGCTCCCCATGAGTGGTCCGAGCGCGAAGCCGAGCGGACTTGCCAAGCCGAAAATCGCGATGGCGAATCCTGTGCGCTTGGCGGGCGCCACATCGCGAATCGATGAGAGCATGACGCCTGTGTTCCCCAGTTGGAACCCGACAAAAAGCAGTGAGATGACAAACATCACAACCGAGTGTGAGGCACCGATCATAAAAAACACGAGCGCCTCGACGTAGGCACTGCGCGCAATCACCCACTTGCGGCTGAATTTGTCTGCCCACACACCCCAGAAGGGAACGAGCGGAAGCCCGAGTACAAACTCGATGGCAGTCGAGAGCGCCAGAAAAATCGGGACGTTTTTTTGCGAAACGGAAAGATCCTGATGGAGATAGACCGGAAGAAATGCGTTTAAATGAGAAACCACCAACGACTCGACAAGGGATGTCGTAAAAAAAATGAACAGTACGACCGGGTACGCCTGGCGCGCTTTCATCTCTTTGCTCATGGTGTGCGCAAAAGGTCGGGCAATTCTTCGATTGAAAATACGATCGCGTCTGGAAACGCATCGCTCTCTGACGTGAGCGGAGCAGGCGGCAGCGGGCGGGCAAGATAGCGATGCTCCTTTTCGTATTGCTGCAAAAGCAAACCTGACGCAAGCGCCGCGCGTGGGCGCTCTGCAGGCGAGTACGCGCGCAAACGCTCAAACCCATCCACCGTTTGCCGCGGTCGCGCCACCATGACACCGCGTATTCCTGCACCCTTCGCTACCGCCACATCTTGCGTCAACAAATCCCCGACGTGCATGCGCACGGGCAGTTTCAGGCTCTCGTGCGTAAAAACCGCAGGGTTTGGCTTCGAGATGCCTAAAACATCTGGGCCGACAATGACATCAAACAGTGTGTCAACGCCCATTTTGGCAAAAACCGCACGCTGGTAGCGTGCATGCCCATTCGTCAATACAGAGATGCCAAACCCGAGTGCGCGAATCGCGCGCAGTCCCGCGATCACGTCTGGAAACAATTTTTCTTCGCGCAGCGCTTTGGCGACATCTTCACGCTCTATAAGATCGGCCATCACAATCGACGCTTGTACCCCCTCTGCGCGCAAAACCTGTAGCACGAGATCGTCCCAGTGAAACGCGTCGACCCGCCGCTCTTCATCAAAACGCCGCAATTGCTCCTGAAAGAGCCGCTCTTGCGGCGTCGCGATACCCAGTCGCTCCATCTCCCGATAGACATGTGGAAGAACCAACCGCTCAAACGGCGCATCGGCAAGCGTTCCGTCCAAATCAAACGTTACTTGTTCAAGAATCGTCACTCACTCCTCACGGTTGTAAACGCCAAACGCCGTACGCTAGACTGTCCTTTTGGCCTCATCATCCGATCGGTTGACCATGTGCTGCGCCGTCATGGTCAAGCGCTCCTCAATGAAGCTGCGCATCTCGCCCGCCAGACCAATCTCATCCATTGCCTCTCTCATACATGACAGCCACGCGGCGGCGCGTTTTGGCGTGATCTCATGCGGCATGTGGCGCGCACGCAGCATCGGGTGACCGTACGCGTTTGAATAGAGAGGCGGTCCGCCCAAGAATTGCGTTAAAAAGAGGAACTGTTTGTCGCGTACTGGCAAAATGTCACTCGGGAAAATGGGAATCAAGTCCTCGTGCTTCATGACGCGCGCATAAAAAGCGTCCACCAATCGCCCGATCGTCTCTTCCCCGCCGATCTTCTCATAGGGTGAATCAATCATCAAAAACGCCTTCCCTCTGCTCTTTTCGTTTTTATTCACTCTGGAGCACACTGCGCAGTTTCGCCGGAAGCGGTGTGCTTTTACGCGTCTTTGCATCCACCGTCACAAGCGTCACAGACGCATCCGCAATCAGCGTGTCATCCGCTTCGCGCAAGATGGTCTGATGAAAAACGAAACTTTTGTTCCCCGGTTGTCCGGGTCTGGTAATCACGGTGAGTACATCATTTTGTTTTGCCTCGCGTCGATAATTAATTGAGATGTTGGCCGAAACGGTAAACACGCCAAGCTTTATAAGCGTGTCGTAATCAAGCTTGGCGCGCTCGTAAAAGTCTTCCCGCCCCCATTCGAGGTATTCCAGATACTTCGCATTGTTGACGTGGCCATTGATATCAATCTCCGTCGAGCGAACAACGAGCGTGATGCGCGATTCATTCATACTAACTCCTCCAAAAATTCTTATTCATCCGGCCACGCCGCGCGCGCCGCGAGCAAAAGCGCGAGCCGCTGTCTCAACTCGTCATGGCGAACGGGCGCTTCGGCTTGTTTCACAACTTGGCGATAGGTGTCAAGTTGCGCCAACGCATGCTCGTTGTACGTATCGATGAAGGCGCGTAAGATCGACTGAAAGTACCTATCGACAGATTCTGTCGCGTGCGCCTCAAGAATTGGCGCTAGTTGGTCTCTCCCTTGCCCTTCAACAAATGCCTGCACATCGCGTACCGCGCGCTGCACTGCCCGCTCGATGTCAGGAGAGCGAAAGAGCGTAAGCGCCGCCGGCGTAGGGTAGGCAAGCGCTTCGCTGCGCGGACTCTGCTCCACAAGACCTACGCGCGCGCAGAAATCAAGGTTTGCCTGAATCCGCCGCAACCTCCCCTGCTCTACCATGCGCAAAAGCCGAATGGAAGTCGCGCGCGCCTCTTGAGTCGCGCGCTCCGCCACGTCACTGCGCCATTCGCGGTACGCCCGATCAGCCTCATCGCGCGAACCGTTTCACCGCGTTGAGGCGTGAAACGCCACTGCCCCCAGTTCCGGCAGCGCAAAACGGATGCGCTGCAAAGCGTGATGAAAAAGCTCGTCACCTTCTGCCTTTAGGCGTTGCGCCTCAATCGCCAGATCGTCATCCATCTGCGCGACAAATTCCCGACTCTCGTCCATGCGCATGCGCTGATACGCGTCACCCTTCTGAATTTGCTCTTCCAGTGCCGCAACCCCCGCTGTGAGACGCTGCATAGCGCGCGTGAGTTCAGACCGTGCGCGCGCCCGTGACTCATCGCGCAAACGCAGCACCGCCAGCGCTTCGAGCGCCTCGTAAAACGGCCCCATGCCAGAGCGCGCCTCTATCTGTTCAACCGCCGGGAGGGCTTCATCCTCCGCCAAATGAAGCCGCTGACGAAGCGCCACGACCGCTTCTTCTGGAAACGTGTTGCTGCGGATCATGGACGCAAACATGGCGAGTTGGCTTGAAAGTGGGTAGATGTGAGGCTCGCGCACGCCGAGTTTCTTCAGTTCTTGGCGCACATAGGACGCGACGTGCTCCGTTTCATCAGATGTCGCCGCAAGGTCAGCCGCGTTGATGACAAAAATCATCGCATCCGTGTCAAGCGCGTCTTTCACCATCCCGAGTTGTCGCAAAAAGGTGCGGTCAGGTTTTGCAAATGCGTGGTTGTAATACGTGACAAACACGGTCGCATCTGCGTCCCGCATAAATTGAAACGCGAGGTCGGTATGGCGCGCGTGAATCGAGTTTGAGCCAGGGGTGTCCACGAGTGTCACGCCTACGCGAGCAAGCGGCGAATCGAAGTAGAGGTCGATTCGCTCGACCCATACGGCGCGCTCTTCACGCGCGACATAACTTGGAAACTCGCTTAGAGGCACTTCGCGCACCACAT